>DASXQR010000111.1:0-15269 GCA_036507075.1 Acidobacteriota bacterium
TGACGGCCTGGAGCTCAAAGCATGAAGGCCAATAAAGATTGTGCGCGGTTGTTTGCGTCGGCCTTCATGCTTCGAGCTCCAGGCCGTCACCCCGCGCTATCTTGGCGTTCTTGGCGCTCTTCGCGGTTAAGTTTTCTTGAACAACCCGGCCTGCGTGAACCTTCTTCCAGTTGTGTGCCTCTAAAATACCGGAGACAGACGATGGAGAAGAGCAGGTTTTATCTGATTCTGGCGCTGGCAGCCGCCTTTATGTTGTACTGCCTGTTTGTTCGCGGATTTATCGCCGCCAGCGCGTTCCTTCCAAGACTCTGAGACCTCTGTACGGCTCTTCCCACACGCGAGGTTTTCAACTTTTGGCTGCCCCGGCAGTCTCGGCCCTGGCCATGCCCAGCGTCTCGGTGATTTTTCCAGCCAGTCCCGCGGCAATTTCCGGGTGTTCTTTCAAAAACTGGCGCGCATTTTCGCGACCCTGACCCAGACGCTCCCCCTTGAATGAAAACCAGCTTCCACTTTTCTCGATGACGCGCTTCTCAACCCCCAGATCCAACAGGTCGCCCTCGCGTGATATACCTTCGCCAAAAAGAATGTCAAACTCAGCCTCGCGGAAAGGAGGCGCAAGTTTATTTTTGACCACCTTTATCTTGGTACGATTCCCGATCACCTGGTCGCCTTCTTTCAGTGATGCCACGCGCCGGATTTCCAGACGGATCGAGGAATAGAACTTGAGCGCGCGGCCGCCTGTCGTGGTTTCCGGGTTTCCGAACATCACGCCGATTTTCTCGCGAATCTGATTGATGAAGATCAGACAAGTGTTTGACTTGGAAACAATGCCGGTCAGCTTGCGCATGGCCTGCGACATCAGGCGGGCCTGAACCCCCATGTGGGAGTCGCCCATTTCTCCCTCCAGCTCGGCCCTGGGAACCAGCGCCGCCACGGAATCCACCACCAGCACATCCACGGCGCCGGAGCGCACCAGCACTTCGGCGATCTCAAGCGCCTGCTCTCCGCTGTCGGGCTGTGAAACCAGAAGTTCGTCGATGTTGACGCCGAGCCTTTGAGCATATCCGGCGTCCATAGCATGCTCGGCGTCAATAAAGGCCGCCGTTCCGCCCACTTTTTGCGCTTCTGCGACCACCTGCAGAGCAATGGTGGTCTTTCCACTCGACTCCGGACCAAAGATTTCAACCACACGTCCCCGCGGGAATCCCCCAATCCCCAGCGCAGCATCAACGGCAAGCGATCCCGATGAAATCACCGGAATGGCCTGCACCGGCTGCGATCCGAGCTTCATGATCGCCCCTTTTCCGAACTGGCGCTCAATCTGGGTCAGCGCAGTCTCGATGGCTCGGGATTTTGCATTCTTGTCGTTCATTTGTTTCTCCTTACCTTCGTGGCTTTTGTCTCTGTGGTAAAGACTGGATTTACCACAAAGGCACAAAGAACACGAAGAAGCTTAATTCGACTTCGGGACACGATGTTCCTCTGCCATACATAACCGCCCTGATTGGAATTCTGCGAAATTATTTTTCGTATAAATAAAACCCCCGCCCGCTCTTCTTTCCCAGGAATCCGGCTGCCACCATCTTTACGAGCAGAGGACAAGCGCGATATTTCGGGTCCCGGAAATTTTCATAAAGCACATTCAAAATATCGAGACAGACATCCAACCCTATGAAGTCGGCCAGTTGGAGCGGGCCCATAGGGTGATTCATCCCGATCTTCATCACCGTATCAATCGATTCGGCGGTACTGACGCCTTCCTGCAGCGCGAACATGGCTTCGTTGAGCATCGGCATCAACACGCGATTGGACACAAAGCCGGGCGAGTCATTCACAGCAACCGCCGTTTTGCCAAGAGCTTCGGCCAGCTCGCGGGTGATTTCGTAAGTGCGGTCTGAAGTCTGCAGTCCCCGGATAATTTCCACCAGCTTCATCAGCGGCACCGGGTTCATGAAATGCATTCCAATAACACGGTCGGGACTCCGCGTGGCCGCCGCCAGGCGGGTGATGGAAATCGAGGAAGTATTGGACGCGATTACTGAATGCTGCGGCAGAATTCCGTCCAGTTTCTCGATCACCTGAAGTTTCAAGTCCAGATTCTCGTTGATGGCCTCTATGGCAAAATCCGCGTCGGCCATGCTTTCCCAGGTGGTGGAGAAACTGATCCTGGCGAGAATCTCCTGTACCGAGGCGCCGGCCTCAGTTCCCTGCTGTTTGAAAAGAATTTTCTTCAGGCTGCCTTCCATAGCCTGGTGCGACCGCTCGAGCACTGCCGGTTCCACATCTTTCACGACGGTTGAGAAGCCTGAGGCGGCGATCACCTGGGCAATACCGGTTCCCATCGTTCCCGCCCCCACCACCGCGATCTTCTTCAGCGCCTTCACACTCGCTCCACGGCCATGGCCACCGCGTTTCCACCTCCCAGACAGAGGGCGGCAATGCCTCTCCGTTTGCCTGAATGCTTCAAAGCATACAAAAGGGTAACCAGGATCCTGGCTCCGGAAGCGCCGATCGGGTGCCCCAAAGCGACCGCTCCGCCGTGAATGTTGACGCGGTCCGGGTCGAGTTTCAACTCCCGAATCAGGGCGACCGATTGAACCGAGAATGCTTCGTTGAGCTCATAAAGATCCACGTCCTGAGACTTCCAGCCGGTTTTGCTCCATACCTGACGAACGGCCTCCAGCGGCGCCATCATCACGAGCGCCGGCTCAATTCCGCTGGTGGAATAAGCAACGATGCGCGCCACTGGTTTGAGATTTCTTTCGTGAAGAATTCTTTCGGAAACGACCATCAGAGCGGCGGCGCCATCGTTCACGCCCGAGGCATTCCCCGCCGTAACGGTGCCATCGGCCTGGAAGGCGGGTTTTAACTTCGCCAGCGCTTCCAGGGATGTATCCTCGCGCGGCCCCTCGTCGGTCTTGATCAGGAGCGATGCGTCCTTTTTTTGCTTTACTTCCAGGGGCACAATTTCATCCTGAAATTTGCCGGTTTTGGAGGCCGCCACCGCCTTCTGGTGGCTCTTGAAAGCGTATTCGTCCTGCTCGCGGCGCGTGACATTCCATCGCTGCGAAACAATCTCGCCGGTACAGCCCATGTGAAAGTTCTCATAAGCGTCCCAGAGACCGTCATGAATCATCGAATCCAACATCTGGCCGTGCCCCAGACGGCGACCCTCCCTGACCTCAGTGAGCAGGTAGGGCGCGTTGCTCATGCTTTCCATGCCACCGGCAACGACAATGTTCTGATCGCCGGCTCGAATTGATTGTGCCGCCAGCATGACGGACTTCAAACCGGAACCGCAGACTTTGTTTACCGTCATGGCAGCTACTGCCGCAGGAAGTCCTGCACCCAGGGCCGCCTGGCGCGCCGGATTCTGCCCCAGTCCGGCGGAGACTACATTTCCCATGATCACTTCTTCGACCTCCGCAGGATCGATGCCGCTGCGGCAAGTGGCCTCGCGAACGACGATCGATCCAAGCTGCATGGCTGAAAAAGATTTCAGACCGCCCAGGAACTTTCCTATCGCGGTTCGAACACCGGATACGATGTAGGCTTCCGGCATGGATGATTGTCCAGAAAGGGTCTTCAAATGACGTTGTGGTGGAGAAATCGACTCTACAGGAGGCGGAGGAATGTGTCAATTCCGTGGGGACCGTTTGGTGCCTTTGTGGTTGAAAAGAATGGAACCACCAAGGCACCAAGCCTGGGTTTCTGCTGAATGCCGAAGTGATGGCGGGGAATATGTATACGGAGATTGACGAAAATACGCGGGTGTTAGATACTTTAGGTTTTCGAAGTGGGAATTCGAGGCAACTATGGCAAGAGCGTGTTCAGTTTGTGGCAAAGAGGCCCAGTATGGGCATCGCATCAGCCACGCGCATAATGTGTCAAACAGAAAATTTGATCCAAACCTGCACTATGTTCGGGCCGTTGTAGACGGAGTAACCAAACGCATACGCGTCTGCACGCGATGCCTGCGCTCCGGTAAGGTCCGCAAGCCGGCACTTGCCTGATGAGCCGATCCGTGGTGCGCACCGACCGCGCCCCCAAGGCGATTGGTCCCTACTCCCAGGCTATCGCAACTGACAGTTTGATATTTGTATCCGGGCAGATTCCTATCGATCCGGCTACGGGAAACCTTACCGGCGGCGGGATAGTGGATCAGACGCATCAAGTTCTGAAAAATCTTTCCTCCATTCTGGAAGCCGCCGGCAGCAGCCTGAAAAAGGCGGTTAAGACTACCGTATACCTGAGCGACATGAATATGTTCCAGGAGATGAACGCTGTTTATCAGGAATACTTCCAGGCCGATCCTCCCGCCCGCGCCACCGTCCAGGTCTCACGCCTGCCCAAGGATGTCCTGGTCGAAATAGATGTGATAGCGGCTAAGTAGCTTTCACCACAAAGACACAAAGGGCACAAAGTCGGACGAGGGGTGAACAGAGTCCGGTCTGCCTCAGAATATTGCCAATGCTCACCTTGTAGAACAGACCGGACTCTGTCCACCCCTCGTCTCTCTTCGTGCCCTTTGTGTCTTGTGGTGAAAACTCCCTTCGACGTTTTTATTTAAACCGCGCCACGTCATAGACGCCGGGCACGCCCTTGATGTAGCTGATCACCCGGTCCAGATGCTCCATATCTTTAATCTGCAGCGTCATGTCGATCTTTCCGCTGCGGTTCTCAAAGCTGCTGGCCTTGACGGTAACGATGTTGGTGTCCACCTTCGCCACAGCGGCGGTAATATCTGCCAGGATCCCCTGACGATCTTCCGTATGAACGCTGACTTTTACCGGATAAACCTCGCCGTCAACTTCACCGGTCCAGGCCACTTCAATTTTCCGTTCAGGGTTATGCAGCAGGTTTTCCAGATTGGAGCAGCGCGCGGAATGGACCGCGATTCCCTTCCCGACCGTGATGTACCCGACAATTTCCTCTCCTCGAATCGGATTACAACATTTGGCGCGGTAAACCAGAAGATCGTCGTGCCCCTTGACGGTGATCTTTGAATCCGACCGCCGGAAAACCTTGTTCACCATGGTACTGAGCCTGGAGTCCTTAGGCTCTGGGACGTCGGATCTCACCGCGGCCGGTTCCATAAGAGACAGCACCTGGCGTGCAGGAGTTTTTCCGTAGCCGACCTCGGACAACATGTCTTCCAGTTTGGCTGCGTTGCACTGCGCCAGCAGTCTTTGCTGGTCCTCGCCCGGCTGCCAGAACTTCTTCATGTTGACTTTGTACTTGCGCGCTTCTTTTTCCAATAGCTTGCGACCCACTTCAATGGCGCGCTCTTTCTGCTTGGTATTCAGCCAGTGCCGTATCCGGTTGCGCGCCCGGCTCGTCTTGACCAGTGCGAGCCAATCGCGGCTCGGTTTGGATAACGTGCCGGTCAGAATTTCGCAGATTTCGCCGTTCTTAAGTTTGTATTTCAGCGGCACCAGACGGCCGTTGACTTTGGCGCCGGTGCAGCGATGACCCACGTCGGTGTGAATCGCATAGGCGAAATCTACGGGCGTCGCCCCGCGTGGAAGCGTAATTACGTCGCCGCGGGGCGTGAAAATGTAAACCTCTTCCGGGTAGAGATCGATCTTCAGGCTGGACAAAAACTGCTGCGGGTCCTTGACTTCCTTTTGCCACTCCAGCAGGTGTCGCAGCCAGACAAACCGCTGGTCATCCTGCTCCTCCTTGAATTTGCCTTCCTTGTACTTCCAGTGCGCTGCAATTCCTTCCTCGGCGATGCGATGCATTTCCCGGGTCCGGATCTGCACTTCGAAGGGCTGCCCGTTGGTCCCGATCACGGTGCTGTGAAGCGATTGATACATATTGGGACGCGGCATTGCGATGTAATCCTTGATGCGGCCGGGAACCGGACTCCAAAGATTGTTCACAACCCCGAGAATGGTGTAACAATCCTTTACCGAATCCGTGATCACGCGCAGAGCAATAAAATCGTAAACCTGGTCAACGGTTACCTTCTGGCGCCGCATCTTGGAGTGGATGCTGTAGATTCTCTTGATGCGACTCTGCATCTCGGCGTGGATGCCGTGCTCGCGCAGCTTTTCGTCCATTTCACGTGTAATCTCAGCGATGAAGGAATCGCTGTACTCTTTTTTGTCCCGCACCTGCTGCAGCACATTGTTGTAAGTCGCGGGATCGAGGTAACTGAAAGCCAGATCTTCCAGTTCGGAGCGGATCTTTGCCATTCCCAGCCGGTGCGCGATAGGAGCATAAATATCGAGCGTTTCCTGCGCGATTTGTTTTTGCTTCTCCGCGGGAAGGAACTGCAGAGTGCGCATGTTGTGAAGGCGGTCGGCCAGTTTCACCAGGATGACCCGCACGTCATCGATCATCGCCATCAACAGCTTGCGGAAGTTCTCGGCCTGTTTTTCCTCCTTGCTTGAAAACTGGATCTTGCTGATTTTGGTTACGCCGTCAACGATATGCGCCACATCATCACCGAACATCTGCTGCAGCGTTTCGAATGTGGTGAGCGTATCTTCAAGAACGTCATGCAGTAGACCAACGCTGACACTGATGACGTCCAGCTTCATCTCAGCCAGGAGGTTGGCCACTTCCAGGGGATGGGAAAGGTACGGCTCCCCGGACTGCCGCACCTGCCCCTTGTGCCCGCGAGCGGAAAACACGTAGGCCTTGCGCAGCAGGTCCAGGTCTGCGCGGGGGTGGTACTGCTCCACTTTCCTTGCCAGGTCTTCGAAACGAATCATGACCGCTCTATCTATTGTAAACGAAAGGGGCCGTCCCGCTGTGAAGGCACGATGTGAGCTTTCACCGCAAAGACACGAAGGACACAAAGCCAGACGAGGGTCCGGCAGAGTCCGGTCAGTGCTGCAAAGTGAGTATTGGCAACGTTTTTAGAGCTGACCGGACCCTGCCGAACCCTCGTCCGACTTTGTGCCTTTTGTGTCTTTGTGGTGAAAAAACTTGCGGGGACTTGCAGAGTTGCCCGGGAAACGACCTGAATCAACTCTTCTTGGTGATGGTCACTTTCCCCATGGCCTTGCGCGCTTTTTCTTCTTCCTGCTGCTGCTTCTTCTTCATCTCCATGGCGCTCAGAGCCAGTTTGTCGGCTTCCTTGTTCCACTGTTCCTTTTCGGCCGGATCCGTGGACAACTTTGCCTTTTCGCGGTAGGTAAGATTGAGAAACTGCGCCGCATCTGCGTAATCGGGCTTCATCTGCAGCGCTTTCTTCAAAGCGTCGATTCCTTCGTCGACCAGGCGCATTGCTTCGGCGCGCTCTTCGGGAGACATGTTCCTGACGCCTTCCCCGGTCACGCCGGTTTTGGAATATACAAGGTTAAAATTCGTGCTCCCGATGCCGTACAAAGGCTCCGGGTTTGAAGGGTCCGCCTCCAGGCGTTTCCGGTACCACTTCTTGGCCTCTTCGTGGTTCTCCAGGTCGGTATAGGTCCGCGCGATGCTGGCCAGCGCGGTAATGTTTTTGGGGTCTTTTTTCAGGACTTCCTGGAAAATCTCGATCGCCTTATTGGCTCTGTCCAGGTTCTCTTTTGACTGGGCACCCGGAATGTACATCGTCCGGTAGGTTGTTGCCAGATAGACATCGGCGGTCACCAGATTCGGATCCATTTGCCTGGCCTCCTCAAAGTATCGGATAGCCTCCGGATACCTTTTGCCGGCATAGGCGGCGACGCCCTTGTTCAAACGATCCCGCGCCTTCAGCTTGTCCGCAATGTGGCAACTGGACGCAGTCGCCAGAACAAAAACAACCAGAACAAGCATGGCAATTACCGTGCCATATTTCCGCATTGCAATGCCTCCCACAGAACCCGGGAAAACTCCCGCGCTAACCTCCCGACGCTACCTTCACTTCTTCGTCGGTGATTAATCCGATGTCCCCCACGCCCGATCCTTTGGCGATATCAATAACCTTGACCACGCTGCCGAAGGGAAGATCCTTGGCTCCCCGGATGAACATGTTCTTGTTCGGCCTGGCGCTGTATATATCGAACAGCTTGGGACCAAGCTGTTCCATCGTGACAGGATCCGCGTTGATCATCAGGTTGGACTTTTCATCAATGGAAACCACGATGGTGTCGGTGATGATTTTGACGTTCTTTGGAAGTTCCTGCTTTTCGGACTTTTCCGGTACCCTGGCTTCCAGATCGTACTGATCAACCGGCTGGATAACCATAAATATGATCAGCAGCACCAGAAGGATGTCAATGTAGGGGGTGACATTAATATCAGACTTAGGTCCCCCACTCGCGCCGACCGCCATTGCCATAGAAAGAACTCCTCGTTATCAATCTCCTAATTGCGGATTCCAAAATTGAATCAGGGTTGGCCGGGCTTTGTGGCCTTTTCTTCACGATCAACCAGCAGGCCGATGCGTGTCCAACCCGCATCGCGAGCCTTATTGACCACTTCCACTACTTTTCCGTATTTGACGGCGATGTCACTGCGGACAAAAAGCGGCTTATCCGATGCTTTGGCCTGGGCGTCGGTAAGCTTTTCCTGCAGTTTATCCTCGGCCACCTCCTCCGCGTTCAGATAAACCTTCTGATCACGGGTAAGCGAAATGGTGGTGGCATCTTCGTCTTTGGCGCCCACGGCAACCTGAGGATTCTGGGCTTTCGCCATGTTAATGATGACGCCTTCCTGCAGCAGCGGCGTCGTGATCATGAAGATGATCAACAGCACCAGCATGATATCGGCCATCGGCGTGACGTTGATTTCAGACGTTACGCCGCTGATCCTGGATCCGGCACCACTAGACATTCCCACGGCGTTCTCTCATCTTCAAAAAGTAATCGATCAACTCAGAACTCGAATTGTCCATCTCCACGATGAAGGATTCGATTTTGCCGGTGAAGTAGTTGTACATCCAGACGGCAGGCACGGCGACGAAAAGACCGAACGCAGTGGTAATCAGGGCCTCTGAAATCCCTCCCGCAACGGCCGCCAGTCCGGTGTCCTGGCCGGCGCTCATACCCGCGAAGGCATTGATGATACCGACCGTGGTGCCAAAGAGGCCCACGAAGGGAGCCGTGCTGCCTACAGTAGCCAGCGTTCCCAGACCCCGCTTCAATTCCTCAACGCCGATTGCCGTGGCCCGCTGCAGAGCCCGGCGGGAAGCCTCGATCGTCTCACCGGGAATGTCCTTCGCGTGACTGGTCGCATGTGCCTGGAATTCCTGCAATCCGGCGGAAACCACCCTGGCCAGATGGCTTTTCTTGTGCTGATCCGCGATGCTGATTGCTTCATCAATGCGCCCTTCCTTGAGCGCCTGAGCCACGATAGGAGCAAAGTCCCGAGACTGCTGGCGAGCCTGGCGAAAAGTGATGAAACGTTCCACCATTACCCCAATCGACCAAACGGACATGATTGCCAGGACGACCACGACCGCCTTGGCCAAAAGTCCCATCTGACCCCACATATGACCAATATCTACGCCCATTGAGTTACCCCTCCTGATGCAAAATGAACGAAATCTACTTCAAAACAAACTGAACTGTGACTGTCGCGATGACCGAAACCGGCTCGGTATTGAGCAGCGTTGGAGAATAACGCCATTGTCTCACCGCGGAAACGGCGGCATCCCTCAGTAATTGATGACCGCTGATCACCTTGATGTCAGCGACCGAACCGCTTTCACTCACCGTAACCTGGAGCACGACGTTTCCGGAAACGCGCGCCCGCTTGGCCAGCTCCGGATAAACCGGTTCCACCTTATTGATCAACTTCGACGCCTGGACATTTCCGCCGACGCGCAGCGGCTCTTTCTTTTCCGCCTTCGGGGGCGGCGGCGGGGGCGCGGGAGACGGAATACCGCCTATGACACCGCCTACAACTCCTCCGGGCACACCTCCTACCACTCCTCCGGGCACGCCTCCGGCGATTCCGCCGACCGATCCGCTCACCACGCTGGAAATATCAGGGACATCCTCGCGAACTTTCGGTATCTCTTTGGGAACTTCCGTCGGGACCTGGAATCCGGTGGCTCGAACCTCCTTGATTACTTGCGGAATCTTGGGAGCGCTTGCCGGAGGGGGCGGGGGGGGTGGCGGAGGGGGTGGCGGTGGGGCGGCGAGAAACGTAAGCAGTTCCGTTTCGGGCAGCGCCTGGTAGTAAATCAGGGGAATAATGATCAGGACCAGTATCACAACCGCATGAACCACCAGCGAGATGAACAGCGTGGTCGGCTTCTTGGTTGTTTCGCGGTTAGGAGAAGATTCCAGCAGATTATCAAACATCTATAATCCCTTTCCCTGTCTTGATTTATCCGGGGAGGAGTTGTTCGAACCGCGGGATAGTACTACCCACCCCAAGTCAAGTCAAGACAAAATCGGCTTAGAAATTTCAACCCGGTGATTCCATTGTAGCACATTTATTTCAACAACTTATGCGCGCTTCGCGACGGCTCTGCGCGCCGCCAGCATTGCCTGCCACCAGACCAGAATCGGAGAAGCAATCGCGATCGATGAGTAGGTCCCGACAAGAATTCCGACCACCAGCGCAAACGAGAAACCATTGAGCACTTCCCCGCCGAAAAAGTATAGCGCCGCCACCGAGAGAAATGTTAACCCCGATGTCGTCACGGTCCGATTCAGCGTCTGGTTGATGCTGGTGTTCACCACCGAACGCAGATCTTCACGACGCGCACCGCGCAGGTTTTCACGAATGCGATCAAATACGACGATTGTATCGTTGATCGAATAGCCGACCAGCGTCAACAGGGCCGCAATCACGGTCAGTGAGATCTCTTTGCCTGTGAGTGAGAAAAACCCCAGCGTCAGGTACACGTCATGGAATAGCGCGATGATGGCCGCGATTCCGTAGATGAATTTGAACCGGAACGCGATGTAAACCAGCATTCCCAGTAGTGAAAACATGATGGCGTCGACGGCCCGGCGCTGCAGATCGCGGCCTACTTTTGGTCCGACACTCTCCGTGCTCAGGATTGTAAACGAACCGAGGTACGCTTCACGTTTGAGTCTTTCGATTACCGGTTGAGGAACATTGGCTTCCCGCAACTGGTCCATATTGTTGAATAGTCCGCCTTTCCGTGCGCGCAAGGCCAGGACACTCCGGGCCATCTGCAAGTAGTGATCGGCTGCGTCGGCGCGCCCTTTCAGTCCTTCCGGATCCCATTCTTTCAGCCGGAAAGCGAGCGCTTCGCTGCCCACGTTGTTCAGATCCATTGTGGCCGTACCGGCACTGGCGGGGTCAAAGGCCTTTCGCAGGGAATCGAAAATCGGCGTAGCTCCCCGCTCCAGATGCGTTGCGCTGTGCGGATCCAACTCGCCCAGTTTTATTTGAACCTGATTCTTGCTGGGTTCGTCGTAGGCCGTCACCTCTTCGGCTTTAATGCCCGCAACCCGCAACGCTTCGCGGATGCGGTCGATTTGAGGCGACTGTAAGAAGCGCACATAAACCAGCGTGCCGCCCGTAAAGTCAACGCCCAGCTTTGGACCCTTCCTGGCATAGAGCGAAATCGTTCCGGCAAGCGTCATGAGCAGCGACAGCCCTATGAAAACCCATCTGAGGCCCATCCAGTCGATATTGACGTTCTTAAATAATTGCATCTTTTAAAAGCTCCCGTCTCGCCGGCCCAGGACCAATCCCGCCCGACGGCCCGGGAATGTGCCTTATCCAGCTTCTCCCTCCGGTCGCAGGCATGTTACGTCCCGGGCTGACCAGGAACAGCTCTAACTTAACGACAGCAAGGAAGCAAAAAAAGTTCCTTAGATAGAAAGTTTTTCTCCGCCTCGAAGATCCAGAAGAATGCCAAACATCGTCCGCGAGACAAAGACTGCGGCAAAAATATTCGCGATCAGCCCGACAGCCAGGGTGACGGCAAAACCGCGAACGGGGCCGGTACCGAATTGGAACAGAAAGAAAGAGGAAATCAACGCGGTGACGTGCGTATCAATGATTGTGGAAAAAACCTTGTCGAAACCGGCTTCGATGGCCGCACGAACCGTCTTTCCCAGGCGGATCTCTTCCTTGATTCGCTCAAAAATCAACACGTTCGAATCGACCGCCATGCCGATCGTCAAAATGATTCCGGCTATGCCCGGCAACGTCAGGGTGGCGTGCGTTGCGCCCAGCACGGCCAGCAGGAGCATGAGATTGATAATCAGGGTGACGAACGCGTTCATCCCCGAAAACTTATAGATGACCAGAATTGCGCCCACCACCAGCGCCAGACCCACAACCGAAGCGTAGACGCCCTGTTTGATCGAATCGAGCCCCAGCGATGGACCGACAATACGGCGCTCCAGTATCTCAACGCGGGCCGGAAGCGCGCCGCTGCGCAGAATCAGGGCCAGATCGTCAGACTGTTGAATGGTAAATTGGCCCTCAATCTGCGCGCTATCCGAATCGATTTTGCCCTTGATCACCGGCGCCGACTTGATTTGCCGATCGAGAACGATGGCCAATCGCCTTCCCACATTATCCCCGGTGACCCGCGAAAACTTCTCCACACCGGCTGAATTGAGAAAAAAGTTCACATTCGGGTTGCCGTTGGAATCCTGCCCCCGCCTCGCGTTCTTCAGGTCCGCTCCGGTGATCGAGGCGCCGCGGCGAACTACCATGTAGCCTTCACGGTCTGAATTCTTCTCCCGGTAGGGAAGCACCTCGTAATCGCTGGGAATTGTGCCGCCGAAAGCACGGGCGGCATCCTGCGGGGTCGGATAGGGACCAGCCTTTTGATCTCCCGTTTCATCAACGTAGGGCAGGCGCAGTTCCAGTTTGGCGGCGGTCTTGATCAGGTCGATATAGCGCTCCGGATCATCCACTCCCGGCAGTTCCACTATGATCTGGTCGGCCACGTCGCCCGACCCGTAGCGTTGAAGGTTGGGTTCAGCCACGCCCAGCGCGTCAACCCGGCTGCGCAGTGTCTCCAGGGCCTGCGACACGGCCTGGTCTTCAATCTGGCGCCTGGCCTGCGGAATGAGGCGCAGGCGATACTGCACGCCCGAAGCCTGGTAGTCGCTCTGGTAGGTGAATTGGGCGGCAACGTTGCGATCGAAAATTTCGCGCATCGCCTGGTCTTTATCCCGGGGCACGCCCGAGACGATGATATCCAGATCCGAAACGGTGGCCGTGGCGCCCAGCAGGCTCTTGTTCTTGATCTCACTGTTCAGGTAATCCACGGTCTGATGGACTTCCGCCTCCAAAGCGTCGCGCGTGATAACCTGCAGCACCAGGTGAATTCCTCCCTGCAGGTCCAGCCCCAGGCTTATCTTTTTCTTGATGGGATGAAAGAAAAACACGCTGGCTGCCAAAACTGCCAGCGTGACTAGCAAACGATACAGGTTCTTCCGGCTCATCTATTCACAATTATCTTATGCTTAGGAGTTTTCTCCGGACTGAAGGCTCGAAACCGCATTTTTGGCAATTTCGATTTTTACCTGGTCGGAGACCTTCACCAGAAAAGTCTTGTCTTTGACAGCGGCGATGGTGCCGTAAATCCCGCCGGAAGTGATCACGCGGTCTCCCGATTTCAGGTTCGCGATCATCACGTCCAACTTTTTCTGCCTGCCCTTCATCGGCCGAAAGACCAGGAAGTAGAAGATGACCGCGATCAGAATAATGGGCAGGAAGCTGATTATCGGGGACTGCGCAGCACCCCCGGTCTGTTGTGCAAGTACCATGGGCATTTCTTTCGGTCAGCTCAAAAAACTGAAGTATAACAAAATCCAAAGTCGAAGGTCCAAGGTCGAAAGTCAAAGGTTGAAAGAAGTTTTCCACCAGCACAAAGGGGATGGAGGGATGGAGGGATGGAGGGATGGAGGGATGGAGGGATGGAGGGATGGAGGGATGGAGAGACGGGGGAGCAACTTCACTCTCCTCCCTCAGTCTCTCAGTCCCTCAGTCTCTCAGTCCCTCCATCCCTCAGTCCCTCCATCCCTCAGTCCCTCCATCCCTCAGTCCCTCCATCCCTCCATCCCTCAGTCCCTCCATCCCTCCATCCCTCAATCTCTCAGATGCCGGCATTGTAGTTCGACAGGAAATGTTGTTTGAACTCTGTGAAGCGCCGGGCGGCGATGCTTTGACGTATCTGCGCCATCAGGTTCAGATAAAAGTAAACGTTATGAACCGTGTTATAGACGCTCGACAGGATTTCCCCTGCCATGAAAAGGTGTCTCAAATACGCGCGCGAGTAACGCCTGCAGACAGGGCACACGCACTCTTCGTCTACAGGGCGGCTGTCGCCGGCATGACGGGCGTTTTTAATGGAAAGCCTTCCTTTGCTGGTAAACAGATATCCGTTGCGCGCGTTGCGGGTAGGGAGAACGCAATCAAACATGTCGATTCCCAGCGCCACGCAGTGAAGCAGGTCCGCAGGAGTCCCAATCCCCATCAAGTAACGCGGCGCATGCATCGGCAGCAGCTCCCCACATTGAGCCGTCACCTCATACATGACCTGCTTCGGCTCGCCTACGCCCAACCCGCCGATTCCGTACCCGGGAAAATCCAATTCCTGCAGAATGTCCATTGATTGGGCCCGCAGGTCGGCGTAAATGCTTCCCTGTACGATGCCGAAAAGCGCCGGTTCGGATAGCGGCTCCGTCAGATCCAATGCCATACTTCTCTCTGCGCCCGCCCCAGATGCCGCTTCACCGGAGGGGTATGCCGGATGCAACCGGCAGTATTCCTTGCAGCGCCTTGCCCAACGCAGTGTCAGCGCCAGCGATTGCGCTGCTTCAAAATAAGTCGCCGGATAGCTGGTGCACTCATCAAGCACCATCATGATGTCAGCGCCCAGATTCCTCTGGACCTGCATCGATTTTTCAGGAGTAAAAAAATGTTTCGATCCATCCAAATGGCTGGAGAACCACGCTCCCTCATCGGCCGTGGAAATCAGCTCTCGCTGGCTGAAAATCTGGAAACCTCCGCTGTCGGTCAGAATGGGAAAGTGCCAGGACATGAATTTGTGCAGTCCTCCCAATGCCGCAATCAGCTCGTCTCCGGGACGCAGATAAAGATGATAGGTGTTGGCCAGAATGATCTGTGTCCCAAACGATTCCAAATACTCATGCGGCAGGGCTTTCACGGTTGCAGCGGTTCCGACCGGCATGAACACCGGAGTTTCCACAGTCCCATGCGCCAGCGTCAGCCGCCCCAGACGGGCGCGGCTTTGACTGTCAGCCGTCAGAAAGTCAAAAAAGGGCATCGACTCTAAATTACGGGTTTGCGCGTTGCGGGTTTGCGCATTGCGCGTTGGAAAGTCGAAAGTCCCACCAGCCAGGCTGGTGGGACTTTCGACTTCCCAACGCGCAATG
>DASXQR010000112.1:0-7725 GCA_036507075.1 Acidobacteriota bacterium
AACCTCTGTAGCTCCGTAGCAGCCGAGCTCTACCCCGAAGTCTTCGGCGATCAACCAGAGAATATTGGGGCGATCTGTCCGGGCCTGGGCCGGTGAAGAGTGAGCCGGCGGATTTCCAGGGAGAAGAAAGATTGACAGCACCAGCACAGCGCCAAGGCTTTTTAAAGTGTTCATGGTGGAATAGGTCGCGGCTTTATTGAACCACAAAAACAGAAGTTGAGCACGAATTACACGAATTACACGAATTTCACGAAGTCCACGAAGTCCACGAAGCTCACGAAGTTATTCTAAAGATTCGTGAAATTCGTGTCATTCGTGTAATTCGTGCTCAAAGACCATCTCGACCCCCCCGGCACGCAACTTGTCCAGCCAGATGTCAGGCGCAAGCCAACCTACCGGATTTATCACCCCCGGTTCCAAATTTCCGCCGAGCAGTGAGTCGACCGCGAACAGGCAGGGCAACACTGCCAGCTTCTGGCCCGAAGCCGTCAGATTGCAATTGGCGCAGACTTGGTCCCTTTCATCCAACAACTCCACCTTCAAACAACTCAGATCTGATCCCCACCGGCTAAACGGCCTGCTCAGCACTTCCAGAACGCCGGTGAGGCGTCGCTTCAGCTCGGGCTTGATTCGCTGAGTGCGAGCAATCAGCAAATTGGCAAAATTCCACTCAAAAGCGACGCGAAATTCAGCCCGCAAGCCAAGCTGCTGCGGAATCAATGTTTCATCGGGAGATTCAAAGCGGTATGCGCGCTTCCGGCCCGCCGGCAGATCGATGAAGACAGGATCGGAAAACCCGGACTGCAGCGCGCTTGCGATGGCGCCGGCCCCTTTCGGATTCCGATTGGCGATGTAAAGAGTGGTGCGCGCCAGAACTGCATTGCGGCTCTCGCGCAGCAGCACCCGGATGATGGCTCCCGAAAGGGCAGGAACGGTCGACAGGCCCGGCAAAATCGTGACGCCGTGCTCTCCGGCCTCGCGCCGCAAATCTTCAGCGGCAAGCAACTGGATAATCCACTTCCTGGAATCGCTGATGTCAAACCAGTGGACGCCCTGCCGCGCCGCCAGCAGGGGCAATCGCGGATCACGGTCCTGAAAGGGTCCAGCAGCGCAAATCACTGCCCTGCAGTCCCGAAAAGACCTGCTCGCGCTGTCAACATCGTCAGCATCAAGTTGAAGCGGCTTCGCGCGCCCGGCCCCCAGTTCTTCACACAAACAAATGGCACGGTTCTTCTGGCGCCCGGCGATGATGACATCATCACCAGTCCGCTGCAAAATTTCAGCGGCTAGAAGTCTGCCGAAGACTCCGTAACCCCCAAGGATCAGGATGCGCGACTGCTCAGCCAACGCCCCACCAGCCAGGTCCAGACTACAAAAAGTGGCATCAAGAGCGCGGTGCTCCAGAATTGGCCGCGAGCCGATCCAGCCAGCGTGGTGGCGCTCAATGCCAGTGCCGAAGACCACACAGGAATGGAAAACCAGACCAAAGGCGACGGCAGTTCTCGCGCCGCTCCAAATGTCAGAAGAATTCCAGCCAGTGCATACAGTCCATTCGCCGCATAACCGGTCAGAAGACCTGCCGCCCTTTCCACCGCTGGGAAGTACTGGGGCTCAATCTCCGGAGCCAATCCCATGTAAAATGCCTCTGCCGCCAGATCTGCTGCCAGTCCGGCAACCGCGCAAAGAATGGCCAATACTGAAAGCAACGGGGTATGCCTGGCCGCGACGGCGGCAAAGCCGACATAGAAGGCGATCAGGCTGACGGCCGCCGCGTGCCAGATCAACCATCCGGTCCACCAGATGATCCGATGCGCGTGCACGAATTCCATTCGATCCGCAAGAAGCGAGCCTTCTAAAGGCATGCCGGGTCTGAGCAGCACTAACATTGCCGCCGCCGCAATCAGGTTGAAGGCCGCCGCCGCATACGCGGCCGCGGCTGCATGGCGCGGCGAAATCTCGGGAATCACTTGATGCCTCCCCGTCCCTCATCGAGCGGGGACGAGAATTATCGTCTCAAGAGTAGTGTTTACCCGGAACGTGTGAAAAAATCCACCGCGAAGGCGCGAAACTAAAATCTCTTTCGTCTTCCCAAGCGGCAAGAATCGCAGAAATTTTACAACGTGGATAGCCAAAGTTATCTCAATCTTTTCGCGCCTTCGCGCCTTCGCGGTTTCAGCTCTGTGATTTTTTTACACCAGACTAAAATCAAAGTTGAGGACCCATTCAAATGCAAATTACAAAGTTGCTGGCGGCGGCGCTGCTGATCCCCCTGCTGCTTGCCTGTTTTGCGGTGCGCGAAGGACGGCAGCGCGCCATCACGGCTCCATCGTCTTTGGGCAGGCAGGAGGCGCACGACCGCGCTCTGCAGTGGTTCAATACGGCAGGCTATACGGTGCGGCAGGAGGATGTGCGCCAGAGTTACCTTGAGGCTTCGAAGATTCGGGACTCGTTTTCTGGAACCCGGAACGAGGACGTGCTTTCCGTGTTCATCGAAGAGCAGTCATCCGGCACGCAGATACGCGTTGTGGGACATACCTACCTGCTGGATCGCGGATCAAGGCGTGAAATCGACCTTTCACTCGAGGCGGGAAGGGACGCAGAGCGGTTGATGGGGGCCCTGAGGTCGAGACCGTTTTAGGGGTAGGGTTTTCGGGTTGCGGGGTTACGGGTTTGCGGGTTGACGGGTTTACGAGTTTCGGGTTTACGGGTTACGAGTTGGCAGGTTACGGGTTGGCGGGTTGGCGGATTTCGGGTCTCGGGTTACAACTTGCATCGAGTTTTGGGGGTTGCGGGTTATGAGTAATTTTCTGAGGTTACGTAAAATTCGGAACCCGTAACCCCCGATTCAAAAAAACCGAAGCCCGCCAACCCGTAACCCACCAACCCTTAACCCATCAACCCGTAACTCGCAAACCCGTAACCACAACCCGCAACCCGTCAACCCGTCAACCCGCAAACCCGCTAACTTATACGTTTTCGGGAACGACGAACGGTGCGCGGTAGGTTCCGCGCAGCATTTGCGTGGCTTCATCGTCTCCGATCACACATTCATTCTGCGGGTCAAAATTGATCGTCCTGCCGAGACGATAGGAAACATTTGCCAGATGCACCAGAGTTGCCGAGATGTGGCCCTCTTCAATGGGCGCGTTGATCTCCTCGGCGCGGCGGCTGCGCACGCATTCAATGAAATTGGCGAAGTGATTGCCGCCTCCCTTACCACTCGGGCCCGGCTCCTGATTCTCACCCAGCCAGCTCTTATACGAGGTATAGCCTTCCATAGAGACATAGCCTTTCGAGCCGTAAAAGATATTTCCGATCGTGTTTTTATCCCAGCCTGAACGACGCCCGGAAGGCGCTGGTTTTGCAGCCGCGGGCGCGCTCAATCCGGCCGCCGGAGGCGCCTCGGCCTGAAATGCCCCTGTACCGATTTCGGCTTCGTGGTTGGAAATCCAATGCCGCACTTCAACTTCCATCATGCGTCGAGTGCCGTCGGGCATCACAAATTCGAATGCGGAATTCAAGGTGTTGGGAGTCTCCTGATCGTCTTTGAACACGAAATGACCGCCGATAGCAGAGACTTTTACGGGGAACTTCACACCCAGGCCCCAGCGCGCAATATCCACCTCATGAATGCCCTGATTCCCCAAATCACCGTTGCCGGTGTCCCAAATCCAGTGCCAGTTGTAGTGAAAACGGTTTTTCGTGAAAGGCTTCTTCGGAGCCGGACCGGTCCAAAGATCGTAATCAACTCCGGGCGGAACCGGTGCAACGCCGGCCATCCCGATGGTATCGCGCCATTTGAAACAAAGAGCACGCGCCAGATAAACGTCCCCGATTAAACCGGACTGCACCTGCCTGATGCCTTCAATCATTCCCGGATTGGAACGGCTCTGGCTTCCGTGCTGGCAGATCCGATTGTATTTCTTGACGGCGCGCACCAGTTGACGGCCTTCCCACCAGTTGTGAGAGCAAGGCTTCTCAATATAAATGTCTTTTCCCGCCTGGGCCGCCCAGATGCCCATGAGCGAATGCCAGTGATTGGGAGTAGCGATGGACACAGCATCGATCGAGGAATCCTCCAGCAGTTTACGGATGTCCACGTAAGTCTTGGGGCGCTTCAGTCCCAATTTCTCCATGTCTGCGACGCGCTTGGCCGTAACACTGTCGTCGACCTCACACAGCGCTGCTACTTCTGCGTTGGCCAGCTTGCCGAAACCTTCAACGTGATTGAAACCGCGGCCTCGTACGCCCACAACAGCCACGCGTACGCGATCGTTGGCGCCCAGTACCCGCGCCGTCGACGACATTCCCAACAGGCTTACAGCAGTAGCACTGCCGGTATTCTTCAAGAAACTCCTGCGATTGATGTTTTCCATGGAACCTCCTTGGATCCTCCCGAGTGTTGAAACCCCCATCCTGGAATGTAGAAAACCACAACAATTCTTGCATAGACCGAGCAGACCTGCAAAAGGAACCGCGATCGTAAGCCTGGAGTATTCAAAAACTTCACCGCCAAGACCGCCAAGAGCGCCAAGAATAGCGCAAAGGACGGGGATTGAAACTTGAAGGATGAAGGCACCACCCAATGTTCGACGCAGCGTTGATGGCCTTCATCCTTCAAGTTTCAATCCCCGTCCTTTGCGCCATCTTGGTGTTCTTGGCGTCTTGGCGGTTGAGGTTTTGAATGCTCCAGGCTTATGATCGCGGCCCTGCATCACCTTTCCGGCGGCAGGACGGATTTGTCCATAGGCATTCCCAGCCTCTCATAAAGCCTTTTGCGGGCGGCTTTGTCGCCGTCAAGAATCGTCTTTGCGGCTCGGGCTACTGCCTCGGCATGCTCGCGGGGCACTACGACAACTCCATCACCGTCAGCCACAACCACGTCTCCCGGCCTTACCAGTACGCCGCCGCACATAATGGGCTTGTTGACCGATTCAACCTCGTTTCTACCGGGGCGAATGCCGCGGCCCGGCCTGCGATAATAAAGCGGAATTTTCTCCTTGATGATCTCATCGGTGTCACGTGCTCCACCGCTGGTGATGATTCCGCGGGATCCTTTGGTCTTCCACACAAGCGAATTATTTGAGCCGATCGAACCGGTGTCCCCGTCCTCTCCGCCGTCGATCACCACCACAGACCCTGACCTCAGCAGAGGAACGAAAGGCTCAGAGGAAAGTTGGTTGTACCAGTTCCCTTCCCACCTCCTGAATTCCTCGGTGGTCATTTTATCCGCCCGTTTATTGGTGGGAACGTAACGTACCGTAACGGCGATCCCGCAGATTCTATGGCTGAAGTTGTCGGCGTCGCGCCAGAGCGGCTTGATGTCGGGATTCATCAAGCCGATATCCTGGAGACCAACCATGTCCATCCCGTCCGATACGTCGGCGACACGCAATTCCTGATACAGTTTCAGAATGGCGGCATCCTGTTCGGCAGTGTATTTTTGTACCGGAATGAATACCTTCTGCTCCCCTTCCTGGCCGAGTGCATGGCGGAAGCTGCACAGCAGCAGCGCGGAGAATACGAAGCGACCAGCGCCGTTAGAAAACATACATCACCCCCGTGTTGGATTTGGCTGTGTTGAATTTAACAGTCGCCCGCCTGCTTTGTATGCATTAAAATCACGCCCAGATAAACTTGGTGTCTTGGTGCCTTGGTGGTCGAAAAAATTGAACCACCAAGACACCAAGCGAGCGATTCCAATTCTGTGTCGAACACGAACTCGGAATGTTTTTATGCCAAAATTGACACGATTCTCTTGCTGCATTGTCTTTGCGAGTGCCCTTCTCAATGCTTCCATGGAAGCCAGAGCGGAGTCCGGATTCACTTCCATATTCAACGGCAAGAACCTTGACGGCTGGGTCCTGGCCGGGAGACAAAAGGACCCCTATCTGGTACGCGACGGTGTGCTTGTCTGTCCTGACAACGTGAGCGCCAACCTTTTCACAGAAAAGGAATACTCCGACTTCATCCTGCGCTTTGAGTTCAAGCTCACGCCGGGTGCCAACAACGGAGTGGGAATCCGGGCCCCCCTCGAAGGCGACGCCGCGTACGCGGGAACGGAGATCCAGATCCTGGACAACGACGATCCCAAATATGCAAATCTTAAACCGTTCCAGTATCACGGCTCCGTCTATGGAATCGTGCCCGCCAAACTCGGCGCGCTGAAGAAACCGGGCGAATGGAACACCGAAGAGATCAGTTGCATCGGACGAAAAGTAAAAGTCACAGTGAATGGCAAAAGAATCGTGGATACCGATCTCAATGGTGTCCATGAACCGGAAATACTGCAGCAGCATCCGGGAATGCTGCGCGATCGCGGGCGCGTCGGTTTTCTCGGCCATCGCAGCCATGTGGAGTTTCGCAATATTCGAATCAAGGAACTTTCCGCGCGCGAGGAAAACAATCGTCCACCCGCCGGATTCCAGGCCCTGTTCAACGGCAAAGATCTGACCGGGTGGAAAGGACTGGTGGCGGATCCGCCCAAGCGCGCCGCCATGCCACCCTCTGATTTGGCAGCGGCACAGCAAAAGGCTGACCAGCGTATGCGGGAACATTGGCGGGCCATGGACGGCGTGCTGGTCTTTGACGGCAAAGGCGACAGTCTGTGCGCGGCCAGAGATTACGCCGACTTCGAGTTGCTGGTGGACTGGAAGATAGAGCCCGGCGGTGACAGTGGAATATATCTGAGAGGCAGCCCGCAGGTTCAGATCTGGGACAGAGCGGACGGATCGGGCGGCTTGTTCAACAACAAGAATAATCCAAGCAAGCCCGCTGTCGTCGCTGACCGCCCGGTCGGTCAGTGGAACCGGTTCCGTATTCTAATGACGGGGGACAAAGTAACCGTTTTTTTGAACAATGAACTCGTGGTTCGAAACGTCGTGATGGAAAACTATTGGGAGCGCGACAAACCGATCTACCCTTCCGGCCAAATCGAATTGCAGAATCACGGGAATTCGCTTTATTTTAGAAACATTTATATTCGTGAAATTCCCCGGTAAAGCTCAACCGAATTGGACGGCGGAAAGCAGAAAGCGGAAAGCGGAAGGCGGAAAGCGGAAGGCGGAAAGCAGAAAGGAGAAGGCGGAAAGCAGAATGCGAAAAGCAGTAGGCCGAAAGCCGTAGGCCGGAAGGCAGAAGGCAGAAGGTTGGGCGGGATTGAATCAAATGCCCGAGCCACTTCGCATCTTACTCCTTCAGTGCTACACTTTTCCGCTTTCCGCTTTCCGCTTTCCGTCACGCTTTCACAATCTTCTCTCTCCCCGCGTCCCAGGCCATGTACCTGCGATTGCGAAAAGATTCAATTGCCATGCGGACGGCCACGACGCCGTAGTAGCCCAGCATCACATCGCATTTGAGCGAAGCATTGCTGCGAATTGCGTCCTGGAGATTGCGATGATGCAACGCTATGTCTTCAGCTCCGGTTTTCTGATGTACTATCTGCTTTGCTGACTCGCCCGCCAGTCTCTGAGGCTGGATCACAAAGCCGGTGCGGGTGAACTCCAGCGTTCCCAGATGCCCGCGGATTACGTGTGGGATGGGCGTGTCGTTGGCCATCGAAGAGATCAGCACCACGGTCGGCCCGCCGGGATAATCACACATCATGTTGAACGTGTCGGGGATTTCCGCCGCGCTCTTAGTGAATTCCCATTTGCCGCCGCTGGCCACCACACGATCCGGAAACTTCAGATCCAGTGCCCGGATGATGCGCGTAATGCGATGAAC
>DASXQR010000113.1:0-19726 GCA_036507075.1 Acidobacteriota bacterium
GCGCGCGCTGCCGCCTCGAGCGCCTGCCGGGCGTCCTGCCGGGTGCCATAGGCGACTTGCGCGACGATTTCGCCGCTGGCAGGGTTTTTCACAGCGATCTCCTTCCCGCCGGACCCGGTGGTCCATTGACCGTCGATATAAAGCAGCCGATCAGTCACCAGTTCTTCTCTTTTTTGTGTAGCCATAAAGTGCTCCCCCTTTAGTCGAACGTCACTCCCCCACTCCCCCACTCTCCCACTCTCCCACTCCCCACTCACTCCCACCCCAGCGATTGCCGGATCGCTGTCCAGGATTCCTCGGAAAACAAAGTCCCTATCTCTTCCAAATCCTGCCAGGTGAGATGATCGTCGTCCCCTTGTTTGGTTCGAAACACCAGGTTATCCGCGGCTGCGATGGCCGCGACATCCACGGGCACAAGGGTTGTCTTGTAAAAGGAATTGATGGCAGCGATAAATTCATTAGCAACGATCGCCTGCCCGGTCCGGGTGGGATGTATCAAATCGAGACTGAAAATACCTCCCAGGAAAGACCCGGTGAGGCGAAGGTTTCCCACCGCAACTCCCTCCCTGCGAATACGACGCAAGAGCGCGTTGCTATCCACCACGGGAAACCCTCTTTGCTCTGCCAGCCGCGCGATCACGTTGTTGTATTGCTGCGTGCGCTCCCGAATCGCCCTGACCTCCTGGGCGGTCAAAACCAGATTGGGAGGCAGCGGGCCCTGGGCCTGCCCTTGCGCGATCTGCAGCAAAGTAGGAATGGCGGTGGCCGGAATCAGATCCTCCGGACCCACTCCGAGCACAAACTGAACCAGCGGAGCGGGCACGCCTGCGGCAGCCGCAAGCTCGGGAATAGTGAAGAAGAACGCCGCCGACGGGACATCCGCAACGTTGGCCACCGCGATCCTGGCTCCGGTTGCCAGCACGCGATTGATCACTTCGGTAATATTGTCCCGGAAGCTTTCCAGGGAAGGCAGGTTTGCCGATCCGGCTGACGCGGGACCCAGAGCTTCGTTATTTCCCAGCCAGATGGTGGCAAAAGTGGGCTTTAAAAACTCGGCCTGTTCGACCTGACTTCCAGCCGGTGCGATCGGCGCCACCAGACCCGGCAGCCCCAGGATCAGGTTGGTGAGAATGTTGTCAGGATTGAAGAATGCAGCCGAACCGACCGGTCCCACCGGTCTTTTACGAAGCGCGGCGTCGGCGGTGTGTCCCGGCACACCCAGATTGGTTGCCATCAGCAGCGGAAAGATACGACCGGTGGAGGTTCCCGGCCTGGGCTGAAGATTGGGCGGAAAACCGGCAGAAATCAATTGCAGTTCGTTCGGAATTCCGGGTCTGGCCACCAGCGGCACAAACACGAAGGTGCGCATCTGGGCGGAGAGCAGCACCGGATATGCCGCCCTTTGGCCATCCTCATTCAGTGAACCGCTGATATAGCCCGCCGTTAAGCTGTCACCCACCGCGACGTATGAGAGGAAGGAAGGCTGCTGCGCCTGAAGTGCGCCGATCAGCAAAAGGGCGAGAGCTGCGAGAATCAAAATCCTGCGAAACATAAAAACCTCCATTACCGGTTTAGAAATTCAACTTCGCTCCCATTTAGAAATTCAACTTCACCCCGAACTGAATCTGCCTTGGGTCAAAGGCGGAAGTGAAACCGAGAGGCGCCGTCGGCGAGCCGCGAAATCCTTTCACATCCGACTTGTCTATCGCCAGGCCGACTACATTATTAACACCGGAAAAATTGGGGCGATTGAAAAGGTTGAAAGCCTCGGCGATCAACTCCAGGTTTCTCGCTCCGTCGGAGCTGAAGCTCAGCTTTCGCGCGATGCGCAGATCCATGGAAATAAAATTGGGGCCGCGGCCGGTATTTCTCCCCGCGATCTGACCGCCGGCGGTGGCATCGCATGGCTTTTGGAGACACGGACGATCCGTCTCGTCATGGGTGTCTCCGTTGGCGTCAAAGCCGACCAGGAGATTAAACGGGCGGCCACTCGAATAAGTCACGATCGGGGCCACCACCCAGCCGGAAAGCAGGTTCTTGACCGCCTTATTATCGGAATCGCTGTGGCTGGCGATCACGCCGCTTACCACCAGGCGGTGCCGTTCATCAAAAGTGGACAAACTCTTTTCCGAGCGGAGGTCGCGCTGGTTATTTGGCTGCAGCGGGGTGATGAAGTCAGTGGCGTCGTCGATGGCCTTGCCGTAAGTGTAGGAGACCTGGAACGAGTGATTATGGCTGAACCGCTTCCGCCCGGAAAAAGTGAGGCCATGGTAGATCGACCTGCCGGTGGTCTCGATCTGGTTGATCTGGATGAAGCGCGGATCCAGCCCCGGCAGCGCAAAGCGGTTGGGGCCAGTCTGGCGGACATTGATATCCCGCGAGCGGATAATATGCAGTCCGCGATTCAGATTGTAATCGATCGACACTGCCAGATCGGTGAAGATTTCATGTTCGATTCCAAGACTGGCTTGATGACTGTAAGGTGTGTCGATCTTTGCAGCCTGCGGCAGAATGATCGACGGCGTGCGCCCCGGCGGCAATCCCAGCGCTGTGAGACGCTGCGCGGTGAGCGGGCCAAGCTGGCGGAAATTGGCGAAAACCGTAGCCGAAGTGGTTGTGGTTCCGGGAAGCCCGGTGAGCGGCACGAATACCTGTGAAATCTGGCCGGATAAGACCTGGCTCACGAAAGCGATGGCGTTGTAGAAGCTTGAATAATAGAGCCCGTATCCGCCTCTCAGCACGGTTTTCCCTGACCCTCCCGGGTCCCAGGAGAAGCCTGCGCGCGGCGCAAAATTGTCGGTGTCGTTGACCGATCGGAATTCAAACTGGAACGGCGGCGCGGCATTGACGACATTGGAAGTTTTCGGTCTCAGCTCCACGTCGTAGCGCAAACCCAGATTGAGCGTGAAATTCGGCCGGACCTTCCATGAGTCCTGCAGGTAGGTGCCGAACTGGGTGTACCGGAAGCGCGTGTTCGGATCGCCAAAGCCCTGGAAAAACGAAGTAGGAAGCCCGAAGTTGAACGATTGAACGGCGCTGATCGGATCAGAAAGCGCCGGAACAAGATCTGCGCGCCCCAGTTGCACCAATGCCGCTCCCACTCCGCTCGCGACAGTCGGTCCTCCAAAATTGTTTAACAAAAGCGCCAGTGGAATGCTGCTCGCCGAGAAGAAAAAACGCCCTCCCAGAAAAACTTCGGCCGCCCCTCTTAAAAACGTGTAGTTGTAATCAATGCCGGTCTTCAGTGTGTGATTTCCTGAAATAAAAGTGAAGTTGTCAACCAGTTGATAGAGCTTCTCGTTGTAGCGGGTGGGATTGAAAAACTCACGTCCGAATTCCGCCACGCCTGCCAGCGTGATCTGCGGGCCAATGGGATCGTTTGTCTGGACTGTGTTCTGACGGCGCGCCGCCTGAAACTTGAATTCATTGAGGCGATGCGGGTCGACCACGTGCGTGTCGGAAAGTACAAACGAGGTATCCTCGGTGTCAAAGGATACGCCGTTGGAGACGCCTTTGAGCGCCCCAAACTCCGCATTGCCGTTGAATCCCCTGGTGATGCTGAAGCGGGTGAAAAGCTGGTTATTCTGGGACACCAGAAAATCATTTTTAAGCGAGAAGGTGTTCTGGTCCGCGCGGAAGGGAAATGTTCCGCTCTCGCGCTGAAACAGAGCGAGCGTGCCCGGGAAATTAAGAGGGGTGGTGTTCAACACTCCAAGTTGCGGATTTGCCAGCGCCTGAGCGAGCTCGCGCAGCGCCGGGACCGGAGCCTGGCCCAGAAAATCAAACAGCCGCCGCTGCGATGTTGTCAGGCCGAAAATGCTGGGATCGTTCAGAAAGGTGACAAACAGCGATTCATCACGGTCCAGCCGCTCAAAACTTGCGAAGAAAAAAGATTTATCCTTCTGCAGCGGCCCGCCCACGGTGCCACCCCACTGCTTGCGCTGGAACTGCGGGTCTGGGCCGAACGCAAAATGGTTGCGCGCGTCGAAGCGCTTATCGCGAATGAAGTAAAAGACGTTGCCGTGGACCTTATTGCTTCCCGACTTGGTGACGATGTTGATCACGCCTCCCTGAGCGCGCCCAAACTCGGATGAGAACGAATTGCGGTTGACCTGGAATTCGCTGATCCCTTCCTGGCTCAAAATCGAAAACGAGGAATTGGAAATCGAGTCGATGTTGTTGACGCCGTCAATGGTGATTGCGTTGGAACGCCCGTTCTGGCCGTTGAACGAAAGACCGGAGCTGGGCGCCTGCACCGCGGCGAAGCGCACCATCGAATTCCTGGTAGTGACCCCGGGCGTGAGCAGCGTGAAATCAAGATAGTTGCGCCCGTTGATCGGAAGGTTGTCGATCTGCATCTCGCCGATGGTATTGGACTGCTGCGTCTTGCTGATTTCCAGGATCGCCGCATCCTCCTGCACCACGATTTCCGTTTGCGTAGCCGACACGGTCATGACGAGATCGACGCGCGCAAATTGACCCACCGTAATGCTCACTCCTTCACGCACCTGCGTGCTGAAACCCGGCAGTTCGGCGCGCACTTCATACAATCCCGGAGGCAGCAACGGAATGCTGTACTGCCCTTCATCATTGGTAAGGGTCGACCGCGTAAGGGAGATCGCCTTATTGGTCGCCGTGACCGTGACTCCCGGAACAACCGCGCCGCTTTGATCCTTGACGGTCCCTTCCAGAGTGCCGGCAGTGGCCTGCGACTGGGCCGAAAGGAATTCAGAATTGAAGGTGAACAATACTGAGAGAAAGAGTAATCCGACACGCATCAAACAGCGCATTCAGCGGCCCTCCTTGAGAATCGAGAAATGTGGCTACGATAATGTCAGTCGTCCAGGAAAGTCAAACGTAGTCGGGAAGGCACTGCCGAACTTACTCTTCTTTACCGCCCCACTCCCCTTCATAACCCTTTTGCCCCCCTTCATACCCCTTCATAACCCCCCCAACCCTGTCCCCAGTACTCAACTCCGCCTCGGAGTTCGCTTGCGGCCCGTCCGTTTTCTGCCGCGTAGTCCAGGTGCGACGTGATTTCCGACAGGGCGAGAAATCTGTGAACACCGTCCGCATCGGGGAAGACCTGCAGCGAGAGCTGCCAGGCCGTCCAACTGCCGGCGGAAAGCAAACCCAGAATCTTCTGCTGGCGCTGCGCGATCAACGCTTCCAGGTCTCTGCGGTAGGAAGAGTAGTCGTGGACCGGTTTGCCATGACTGGTCCAGCAGAATGCCGGGGCGGCTTGGGAGAGTTTTTCAAGTGAATTGAGGTAGTGGGAAAGCGCGGGGAAGCGCGACCCCTTCTTGACGGGATCCGGATTGAGCAGAGGATTCGGCGAGATTCCGTCGAGCACCATATCTCCGGCGATCAAGACACGGGTTGCTTTCTCAAACAGGCAGATGCTCCCGGGCGTGTGTCCCGGCGTGTGAATAACTTTCAGGGCTCCCCGGTCGAAATTCAGAAATTCCCCGTCGGAAAGCGGGAGTGCCTGAGCTATTGGTTCGCAGTATTGTTCCAGGCCAAGGTAGGCCTGCTGGAACTGCCCGATGGTTTCGCGCGGCACGCCGACAGTTTCGAGCAAGCTCTGGAAGTAATGATAGTCTCGTCGCTTCCGAAGATTGTCGAGTTCCCATTCATGCGCGAGAATCGCGCATCCGCTCTCGCTTTGAATCTGGCAGGCCTGGCCGAAATGGTCCTCGTGCGAATGTGTCAAAATCAACTTTCGAATCTGGGAGGGGCGGATGCCGTGCTGCTTCAGCCCGTCTCGCAAAGCCTTCCAACTCTCGGAGTGCTTGGGGCCGGCGTCAATCAGCGTCAGAGGATCCTGACGGACCAGGTACAGATGCACCGGACCGATATCGAGGGGAGTGGGAACGGTAATCTGGCGGAAATCCATGCGGTTTCGGATTACGGTTTGCGGGTTACGGGTTGTCGGGTTGTCGGGTTACGGGTTAAGAAGCGCCACTTCAGGCTAAATGATGTCCCTTTGTGTCTTCGTGTCTTCGTGGCGATCAGTTTGTGAATAATCTGGGCTTGCGGTCGCGGTACTGAGAAATCCGCAAGTGAACCTCGTAACCCGACAACTCGGAACCCGAAAACCCGTAACCCGATAACCCGCAACGCGACAACCCGACAACCCGCAACCCGGCTGCTTTACCGGGCGATTGTGCGCTGCGCGATTCGACGGTGAATCTCGATCAGGTTGACCGGATCGTAGCGGAAAAACTTTTTCAGGACCGAGAAGTAAGTGCGCAGCGTGTCTCCTTCGGCCAGTGCCGGAACAGCTTCGCGAGACTTGGATTCCGCCGTTTGTACCGCTTCGTACAGATAGCCGCGAGCCAGGTCCGCGAAAGCGGCAGCGGTATCCGCATTGCTCTTATCCTGCGCCTGATGCGCGCGCACCACGGCGCTTTCGGCCGCGTAGATTTCCATCACCAGATCGGCAAAAAGCATCAACACTTCCTGCTGCTCGCTCAATTGCTCGCCAAACCTCTGCGTGGCCAGACCGCCGACAAACAGGGCTGCCTTCTTCATTCCGGCGATCACCGCGTATTCGGGCGCGAAGGGACCGGTCGAGGGTGCGGGGCGATCCAGCGAAAGAATTTCCTCCTGCAGCTTCTTTGCCGCCTGCAGGAAGGGAATCTCGCCACGCAGGGCTCGGCGCATGATCATGGCTGGAATAAGAAGACGGTTGATTTCGTTTGTGCCTTCAAAAATTCGATTGATGCGCGAATCGCGGTAGTAGCGCTCCACTGGATATTCCTGGCTGTAGCCGTTTCCACCAAAGATCTGCACCGCTTCGTCGACGATGTAATCCAGGTACTCGCTGCAGCATACTTTGACGATCGAGCATTCGACCGCATACTCTTCAATCGCCTTCAGCCTGTCTTCCGGCGAGGTCGCGCCCTCGCGGGCCCGATCGATCCAGCCGACCGTGCGGTAGACGATACTTTCTCCCACCCATGCGTAAATGGACATGCGCGCCAGCTTCTGCTGGATGGCCCCGAAACTCGAGATCGGCTTGCCGAACTGATGGCGTTCATTGGCATACTGCGCCGCCTGGCGGATCACTTCTTTGGCGCCTCCGATGCAGCTTGCGCCCAGTTTGTAACGTCCGATGTTGAGAATGTTCAGGGCAATCCTGTGTCCCTTGCCTGTTTCTCCAAGCACGTTCTCAGCCGGCACGCGGGCATTCTGCAGGATCACCTGGCGGGTGGAAGAGCCTTTGATCCCCATTTTCTTTTCTTCCGCGCCCACGGACACTCCGGGAAAGGCTTTCTCCACGATGAACGCGGTGAAATCGGTTCCGTTAATTTTGGCAAAGAGCACAAACAGGTCCGCAAAACCGGCGTTTGTAATCCACATTTTGCTGCCGTTGAGGGTGTATTCTTTCCCGTCGGCCGAAGGCACGGCGGTGGTCTTGGCCGCCAGAGCGTCCGATCCTGATTCAGCTTCAGTGAGCGCGTAAGCGGAAATCAGCTCTGCCGCCGCCAGTCGCGGCAGGTATTTCTGTTTCTGTTGCTCGCTTCCGAAAAAGACAATCGGCAATGTCCCGATTCCGCTGTGTGCACCGAAGGTCGCGGCAAAGGAGGCCGACCATCCCATGCGTTCCGCGACCAGGCAGGAACTGGCCTCATCGAGGCCCAGGCCGCCGTACTTTTCGTCAAACGTAATGCCGAGCAGTCCGATTTCGGCCGCCTTGCGCAGCAACTGCCGGCTGAGCTCGTGCTTTCCATGCTCCAGCTCCTCCAACTGCGGAAGCACTTCCCGGCGGATGAAATCTTCCGTGGTACGGGCGATCATTCTGTGTTCTTCCGTGAAAACTTCAGGCGAAAAAAGCGAGCCCACTTCAGGGCTTTCCAGAAGAAAACTTGCGCCCTTTACAATCCGGGTCTCTTTTTCAGCAACGCGGGACATATTTTTCTCCAATCTTGTCTGCAGCGGGTCGGCGGCAGTGCTGTCACGGCAGAGACGCAGCGCCGTAGGCTGCCAAAAGCCGTCTACGTCTACGAGCACGTGCACGCCAATGTCCACGACTACGTCTACGATTTCGCTCGGTTTCGTCACAGACTGAAGAGAATTGCAGGCTGTTTGTAGAAGACGTTGTCGTGATCGTGGACTTGAGACGTGGTCGTTGACGTGCACGTGCTTGTGGACGTAGACGGCTTTTTGGTTGCGGCCTATGGTCACGCTGTGTCTCTGCGTTGAAGCTTTTCGCCATCATGATTAAGTCAAGTTTTCCAAAATTCCGGCGGCTCCCATTCCGCCGCCGACACACATGGTCACCATTCCGTATTTGGCCCGGCGGCGCTGCATCTCGCGCAGAATACCGGCAACCAGTTTGGCGCCCGTGCAGCCGAGCGGATGCCCCAGCGCAACGGCGCCTCCATTCACGTTGACCCGCTCGAGAAGCAGGCCGGCGGTTCGGATCACCGCCAGAGCCTGGGCGGCAAAGGCTTCATTCAGTTCGATCAGTTCGATCTGATCCAATGTGAGACCGGCTTGGTCAAGAGCCTTCGGGATAGCCGCAACCGGGCCGATGCCCATCATTTCCGGTGTCACTCCCGCAGTAGCAAAGGCGACCAGCCGGGCTGCGGGCTGAAGGTTCAAATCGCGCATCGCTTTCTCGGAAACCACCAGTGCTGCCGCCGCGCCGTCGGACATCTGCGACGAATTGCCGGCAGTTACCGTGCCGCCGTTCTGAAAAGCGGGTTTCAGCGCGGCCAGGGCGGAAAGGGAAGTGTCGGGCCGCGGCCCTTCATCGAGTGTGAATTCGTGACCGTTCACTTTCACCGGCACCAACTCATCGTCAAACAGTCCGGCATCCTGCGCGTGTATCGCCTTTTTGTGGCTTTCCAGTGAATACTGATCCTGTTCCTCGCGCGAAATATTGAAGTGCCGCGCCAGATTCTCGGCGGTCAATCCCATATTCAGGTACACGTCAGGGTAAGTGGCCACCAGCGTGGGGTTTGGTGAAACCTTGTGGCCGCCCATCGGCACCATGCTCATGCTCTCGGTCCCCCCTGCCAGGATGCAATTGGCTCCTCCGGCGGCGATGCGGTCGCAGGCAAGCGCAATGGCTTGCAGCCCACTGGAGCAGAAGCGGTTAATGGTCATGGCGGAAGTCGAGTGCGGCAGGCCCGCTCTGAGACTCGCGATCCGGGCCACATTCATACCTTGCTCGGCTTCAGGCATGGCGCAGCCCAGAATCACGTCGTCCACAGATTCTTGAGGCACTGAAGGATGGCGACGGAAAATCTCTTCGAAGACTGCAGCCGCCAGATCATCGGGCCTGGTTTTGCTCAACGTTCCCCGTGGTGCTTTTCCGACGGGCGTTCGAAGACAGTCAATAATGTAAGGTGTGTTCATAAAAAACTCCTTGCCACGGGTTACGGGTTTTCGAGTTACGAGTTTTCGGGTTACCGGTTTTCGGGTTTTCGGGTTACGGGTTTTCGGGTTTTCAGGTTACGGGTTTCAAGCTATGAGTCAGATGTGAATTACCGATCCTCGGATTCAGAAATTCGAACTTGCCGTCCCGAACTCGTAGCTTCCAACCTGCAACCCGCCAGTAACTCATAAACCCGAAACCCATAACCCGTAACCCGAAAACCCGAAACTCGTCACTGGCCCGCTCAATTCCTTAGAGGTTTACCCGTCTTCAACATGTGCTGGATGCGTTCCTGCGTTTTGCGCTCGCCGCACAATGAGAGGAACACTTCGCGCTCCAGGTCCAGCATATCCTGCTCGCTCATGGTGGCGCCGGCAGGACGATTCCCGCCCGTCAAGATCCAGGCGAGCTTGCGTCCGATATGAGCGTCGTATTCGGAAATATAACCGGCGCGGAGCATCATGTGCACGCCAAGCTCCAGGACGGCGCGCGCGTCTGTTCCGCCCGCTGGCAAATCCTTTCGCTGCAACGGCGCGCGATATGCCTGCGAAGCGAGATAAAGCGCCTGGCGTTTGGCGTCCTCAATCAAACGCGATCGCTGCAGGGTGAGCGGAACGCAGCGAGAGATAAAATTCATGGCACGTGCCTGGAGCGCACTCTGGGAAACTTTCGCCGTCCCGATCGTTTCAAAAGTGCTCCGCAATGCCTTTTCCAGGGGAACTTCCGGGGATGAATCGATGTTTTTGATGAAAAGCTCCTTGGTTCCGCCGCCCGCCGGAATCAAGCCGACGCCGACCTCGACCAGGCCCATGTAAAGTTCGGCAAAAGGCTGGCAGAAACGCGCCGCGAGACAGATCTCCGCGCCGCCCCCGAGCGTCAACCCGAACGGCGCGCAAACCACGGGCTTGGACGCAAACTTGATCGAGGAAGTCATATCCTGGAACTTGCGAATCATGAGATCAATGTCGTCCCAGTTTTCATCCTGGATTTCCAGCAGGAGCATCATCAAGTTCGCTCCCGCCGAAAAATTTTCGGCGTAGTTGCCCACCACCAGCGCATCGAAGCGGGATTTGAGCGTCTCGATGGCGGCATCAGCCATTTCGACCGCATCGGGGCCGAGTGTATTCATCTTTGAATGGAATTCCAGGCATGCCACGCCATCGCCCAAGTCGTGAAGGCTTGCCCCGTCGTTCTTTTGAACCGGCAAGCTGCGCTTCAAGATTTCAGTAGCACGGTTCAGTGGCGCGTATCTTGTCCAGGCGAGGTCAAAGTACTCGCCGTTCCGGTAAAAACTGGAGGCATTGGCATGCAGCATGCGCTCCACGTTCAGCGGGAGGGGATGGCCCTCGGATTTCCACTTTTGCGCCGACCACTGTACTCCGATCTGGTCCCACAACTGGAAAGGCCCGAGCTCCCAGTTGTATCCCCATCGCATGGCGTCATCGATGGCCACCGGAGTTTCGCTGATTTCGGGAACTTTTTCAGCCGCATAGCAAAACAACGGCATCACTGTCTGCCAGACGAAGCTCGAGTATTTGTCCTCGGCGCCCTGGAACAATTTCTGTAGCCGCTCCCCTACTGATTCCACTGAGGCGAGCAAGTCAAGCGCGGGGATCTGCGGCTTCTGCCGGGGTCGATATTCGATCGTTTTCAAGTCCAGTGTCTGGATTTCACCGCCTGCTTTGTCTTTGCGGTAAAATCCTCCACCGGTCTTTTCGCCCAGCATTTTCCTCTCAAACATTGTGCGCAGCACCAGCCGCGCGGATTCAGGCAGTTCAAACAGCTCTTTTTCCCGAGGGAGCAACTCCTGAAGATTCTTGCCGACGAAAGTGAAGACATCGAGACCGACAATGTCCGCCAAACGGAAGGTCGCCGATTTGGGGCGGCCCAGGAATGTCCCCGTCAACGCGTCCACTTCCTCGATAGTCAGGCCCATCTCAAACGCGCTGCGAATTGTGGATATCGCCGCAAAAGATCCAATCCGGTTGGCTATGAAATTGGGGGTGTCTTTGGCACGCACTATCTGCTTGCCGAGAAAACGCTCACAAAACTCCGACAGGGTGGCGACAACGGCGGGATCCGTGTCGGCGGTGGGTATGATTTCGACCAGCCGCATGTAGCGGGGTGGGTTGAAGAAGTGAGTTCCGGCCCATCGAGGCTTGCGTGAAGCCGGAAAAACCGAAGCGATCGAGTAAATGGGGATGCCCGACGTGTTGGAACTGAGTATCGCGCTTTGCGCCGCATGGGGCAGCACGCGCTCCAAAAGCTGCCTCTTGGCTTCGAGATTTTCCACTATCGCTTCGATAATCCAATCGCATTGTGCCAGCCGCGGCAGATCGTCTTCGAAATTCCCGATTTCGATATAAGCGGAAAGTTCCGGCGTGAAGAATGCCGCGGGCTTCACCTTGAGGGCAAATTCCAGGCCGGACCGGGCATAGCGGTTGCGGAATTCCGGGTGAGACGGATCGAGTTTTTTCTTTTGCTCCTGCTCGCTCAACTCTTCGGGAACCCGATCGAGAAGCAGGCACGGAATGGATGCGTTGGCAAGGTGGGCGGCAATCTGGGCGCCCATGGTGCCCGCACCGAGAACGCCGACCTTTCGGATCTGAGATTTCATCAGTGCACCCGCTTGGTGTGTCCCGCCCAAAATGGCTCGCGCAGCTCGCGCTTCAAGATTTTTCCGGTGCCGCCCTTGGGTAGGGCTTCGCGAAAGTGAAAAACTTTTGGCACTTTGAAGGCCGCCAGATGCTTCCGGCAGTAAGCGTCCATTTCCTCAGCGCTGATGGGCTTGCCCGAGCGCGTGACAATTAGCGCGCAGGGAGCTTCACCCCATCTTTCATCCGGGATCGGAATCACGGCGCACTCCAGCACATCGGGATGCGCATAAAGAACGTTTTCGATTTCCAGCGAGGGAATGTTCTCTCCGCCGCTGACGATGATGTCCTTCTTGCGATCAACGATCAGAAGATAATTTTCCGAATCGATCACGCCCATGTCTCCGGTGTGAAACCAGCCGTCTTTAATCGCCTCCCGTGTGGCTTCCGGCTGGTTCCAGTATCCTTTCATCACCGCGTCGCCTCGCAGCACGACCTCGCCCACTTCTTTTCCATCCTGCTTCACGTCTTTGCCTTCGGCGTCGACCACGCGCGCCTCCATTCCGATAAATTCGATGCCGGCGGTGGCAAGCCAGTTGGTGCGTTCCTCCAGGGAATGATCCAGCAGCGTGTCCTTGATATGCGCCGTGGTTGCCACCGGAGAGGTTTCCGTTAGACCATAGCCTCCCCGCACATCATCGCAGAAGACCTTCCGCATGTTGGCTATCAGCGTAGGATTGGAAGCGGCGCCGCCGATCATGACGTGCTGCACGGAACTGAGATCTGCTTTCACTTTTTCCTGCGCCTGAAGAAGGGCAATCGCCATGGTGGGCACCAGGCAGAAGGTGGTGACTTTTTCGCGTTCGATCAGATGCAGCACTTCCGCGGGATCGAACCGACGGAGCATGACATGCCTGCCGCCCGTCGCCGTTACGGTGTGCGGGCTTCCCCATCCATTGACGTGAAACAAAGGTATGGTGTGCAGATAGACCTCCGAATCTTTGGGACGAAGAGTGGCCATGTTGGAGTAGGCGTGCAGGTAAAGGTTGCGATGCGTAAGCATCACGCCTTTGTTGTTTCCTGTAGTCCCGCTGGTGTAAAAGAGCTCGGCCACTTCATCCTCATCGATTCCCATGTCAAAATGGTAGTGATCGGGCGCGGACGCAATCAAACTCTCGTAGCTGATTTCTCCGTTACCGGCCGTCAGTGGAATGGCGTGAACCACGCCGCTGCGGCTGCAAGCCTGCACCATCGGCGCGAACTCGGCATCATAAAACAGAAATTTCGCCCCTGCATCTGCGACGATGCCGGCCAGTTCTTCGGGCCGCAGCCGCAGATTGAGGGGCAGCAGGATGCCGCCGGCCTGCAGCACGCCGTAGTAGGCTTCCAGCAATCGATGGCAGTTAAAGCTCAGGTAAGCGACGCGGTCTTTCGGCCTCAGTCCCAACGCCTGCAGGGCGTTTCCGCATTGATTGGAGCGCTGCGCAAACTGCGCATAAGTGAAACGCTCCTGGCCGCAGACCACTCCCGTCTTGGTTCCGTAGAGCCGGGCGGCGCGTTCTTTAAACCGAATCGGTGTCAAAGGCACATTCATGGAGGCTTCTCACGTGGAGATTCCGCGGAAGAATGTCTGAAATATCGCATCCGCGGTGGAGGCTAACGGATATTTCTTTTTGCTTAACATCCAATTGGTTGTCATTTCATCCAGCGCGCCGAAAAGCACCTTGCTGGCAATGCTGCTGTCCACGTCTCTGCGGATGGTGCCGTTTTTTTGTCCCGCTTCGATCACGCTGCGAATCACTCTCAGATACTCGGCCACCCGGGTGGCGGAGAACTGCTCCATGAACTTGATCGAATGCCGCAGTTCCACTTGAAAGACCACTGCCAGATCGGCGTCGTTTTCCATCAGTTCCAGATGCATTTTAATAATCTTGCGAAGCCTGGCAACCGGATCTTTCAGTTGCGACAGCTCCCGATTGATGCAGTCCATCACCTCATCCATCACATGGTTGAAAATGGAAACCAGGATGTCGTCCTTGTTTTTGAAATAGAGGTAGACGGTGCCGTCGGCCACGCCCGCCTGGCGGGCGACATCGGCCACCGTAGAGTTGAAGAATCCGCGCCGGGCAAAGACTTTAATTGATGCCTTCAGGATGGTGTCGTATTTTTCGTAATGGACCGCGCGCTGCGCTTTCATAGTGAATGAATATTCATTCATTTTAGCCGGGCCCGGAGGAAAAGAGCAAGCAAAAGTCTGGGGCATGGGGTTAAGAACTTCGTGCCTTCATGTCTTCGTGGCAATCATGTTTGTGAATAATCCGGGCTTATGCGCGCGGTTCGGCTGGCAATCGCCCTTCATCCCCTTCATCCCCCCTTCATCCCCTTCATCCCCTTCATCTCCCCTTCATAACCCTTCATAACCCTTCACAACCCTTCACAACCCTTCACAACCCTTCAATTCACCCGCCTTTTTAGCTGCCGGATCGCTTCCAGAGCCACCACGTAATCGGGCTGCAGCCGGGCGGCTTCCTGAAAATGGAAAAGGGCGCGATTAAACAACTCTTTGGCCAGGAAAATGCGCCCCAGATTGAAATGCGGGAAATGGTATGACTCGTAACGGGGAGCCCGAATCGCCTTGCGCAGCCATGGGATCGCCTCGTCCAGTTTGCCCTTCTGGATCAGATATGCCCCGATGTCGTTGTAGGGGTTTCCAAAATCAGGATCGACGTTAATCGCCTTGCGGCATTCGGCAATGGCTTCGTCCAGCCGGCCCTGAAAGCTGTAGGTCCATCCGAGAAACGTGTAGGCTTCTGCGGTGGGGAAAGCTTCGATGGATTCTTTGTAGTATTGCTCGGCCAGGTCCAACTCCCCTTCCACCTGGTGCTGGTAAGCCTGGCTGAATAATTCCCACGCAAGAGTTAAGTCTTCCTGGTCTGCCATCGTGCGGAATTTTACAACCTTCTGCCGGCGCGCAATAGGGCGCCGATCACTTGCGCGGTAAAGTTATAGAAATAAGGTACATCGACTCTCTTGGCACACTTCCGAATACGGGTTGCGGGATGCGGGATGCGGAATGCGGAATGGCATATGTCCAACTTGATTCTTCCAAACCAAGAACCAGTCTTTTTTTCCAAGCCGAGATCGGAATCGCTCCCTATTCCGCATTCCGCATTCCGAAATCCGCATTCTGGAAAGGTTTTGGCCTGTGGCCGACTGCGATCTCAAAGTGTCTCTGCAGTCAACTCGACTTTCCTACAATTCTTCCAGAATCGCGTCGGTCATCTGGCGCGTTGAAAGCGCCTTGCCGGCGGGATGCAAATCCGCCGTGCGGCAACCCTTCTCGAGAGCCGCGCCCACAGCCCGGCGGATTTGCGCGGCCCCATCAATAATCTTCAGGGTGTGCTCGAACAGCATGGCGATACACAGGATGGAAGCAATCGGATTGGCGATTCCTTTTCCCGCAATGTCGGGAGCGGTGCCGTGAATCGGTTCGTAAAGCGCCTTTCCGCTTCCCAGGCTCGCGGAAGGAAGCATTCCAAGCGATCCCGCGATTACGGCTGCTTCGTCGGTGAGGATGTCTCCGAACATGTTGTTTGTGAGTACCACATCGAAGCTCGAAGGCGTGGTTATTAACTGCATCGCAAAGCTGTCAACCAGACGGTGTTCCAGTTGAACGTCCGTGTAGTGGCTGTGAACGTCGGTAACGACATCGCGCCACAGCCTGGATGTTTCCAGAATATTGGATTTATCGACACTGGTAACTTTCTTCCTGCGATTGCGGGCGGTTTCGAACGCCAGGCGCGCGATGCGCTCGATTTCAGGACGCGTGTAGAGTTCCGTGTCGACAGCGCGATCCTTTTCCCGGTGTTTCGGCTGGGCGAAGTAAATACCGCCTGTCAGTTCCCGGAAGAACAGGATGTCTGCGCCTCTGATAATCGAGGGTTTCAAGCTCGAGCTGTCTTCCATGCCCCGCCAGACATAAACCGGCCTGAGGTTGGCAAAAAGCCCCAGCTCCTTGCGCAGCGTCAGGAGCGCTCGCTCGGGCCGCCGCGCCAGAGATTCGTTGTCCCATTCCGGTCCTCCCACGCAGCCCAACAGCACAGCGTCGCAATTCCTTGCCTTCTCGAGTACGGAATCCTGAAGCGCCACGCCGTGCGCCTTGACGCTGGCGCCCCCCGCCAACTCTTCTGCCAGATCCAAACTGACAGCATGTTTGCGGGCACACCGCTCCAGCACTGCGACGGCGCTGGGAATCACTTCAGTGCCGACACCGTCGCCGGGAAGCACCAGTAGTTTCAGTCGTTTCACGGCCTTGCTCCGTAAGGATATTGCCGATTTAAAAATTGGAAACTTTCAATTTTCAAATCTTTAAACCTTCAAATTTTCAAATTGATTGGGCGCCATCACGACAGCGACGATCGCCCGATTGCCGGAATGGTTGGCAATCCCGTGCGCCATCCCGGCGCTTGCAACCGCCGCTTGATTTTTTTGCAACGGCTGCTGCTCGCTTTCCAGCGTGACTTGGACCGTTCCTTCAAGGACCAGATAGATCTTGTCATTGGCGGCATGCCGATGGACTTGTTGCTCCTGGCCCGGCTCGAGACAGTAAATATCAAAAAACATCCTTGGGCTGGAGAAGAGATTCTTCTTTTTGAATTTTACGCTCTGAAATTCCGCACTTTCAATCAGATCGAATATCTGCATGGCTTCACCGTACGCGCCGTCTCCGGCTTAGATCTAATGGTTGCCGCATCGAGCCGAGTTGCTTAGAAGTTGTGAAAGAATCGACGCCACCGGGCTTGTCCCGTGAGAAAAAATTGTGACCGGAGCTGCGGCTTTGCCGCCCATCGTGCGGAAAGGCTCCACCTTTCCGGCAGAGCCATTTTTCACATTCTTCCTTTCTCCGCAAACCGAGGCGCAGCCTCGGTTTGCGGAGAAAGGATGGAGGGCATCGCCCGGAAAGGCAGAGCCTTTCCGCACGATGAGGCGGCAAAGCCGCAACTCCACTTCGATTTCTTCTCACCTTCCAAGTCTGGTGGCATCGATTTTTTCACATATTCTTACGCGCGTCCGACACGAGTGGAAGCCCCTTCTTTCTACACTCCCCCGCTCACCCACTGCCCCGCTCTCGCGCTCCCCCGCTCTCGCGCTCCCCCACGCTCAACTTTTCAAACAGAGCTGACAGCCGCCTCACCCTTGCGCCGTCAAAATTGGAATGCAGGTTATCCCGATCCAGCAGCACCGCCTGCATTCCGGCTTTACGGGCGCCGTAGTAATCGTGTGAAGGCGAGTCACCGACATAGCATGCGTTCGCCGGCTTTGCATTTGCCTGTACGCAGGCGGCCAGGAATATCCCGGGATCGGGTTTTGCGACCCCCACGCGCGCGGAGATGGTGACCTGCGCGATCCAGGGCTGCAAGCCAAGGTCCTTCAGCAATCCGGAAAGCCGGGAGTCAAAATTAGAAATCAATCCAATACGGCAGCCATTGCGTGTCAGAAGTTTCAGTGTGGCGGCGGCATCAGGATAAAGCTGCCAGCAGCGCGCGGTGGCAAATGAGCGAAACAGATAATCAAAGTACGGGTCCAGGTCGAGGGTGATACCTGCCCGCCGGCAAACTTCGCCCACCAGGTTCTTCCACCACTGACGTTCGAATTCGCGTACGCGGGTCCGTTTGGGCGTCGTCATGGGCGGCGAAGCATCGAAAACTTCATGGAATATATGCTCCATCAGGCCGGGGTCCGCGTGAGCGCCAAAAAGTTGCGCGGCTCGCGCATACTGTCCTCCCACGCTGCCGCGCACGCCAAACAAAGTCCCAACCGCGTCAAAGAAAATCCACGTCATCATCGGTTTCGGGTTTTCGGGTTTCCTGGTTTCGGGTTACGCGTTTTCGGGTTACGGGTTTTCGATTTACGGGTTTTGTCTGAAGATTCGGATTCAAGATTGAAAGTTCGAAAGATCAAACCGAATTGAGTTTCGATCCTTAATTGGAAGTTATTCTACCAAGCCGCAACTCGAAACCCGCAACCGCTACCCGCAACCCGTAATCCGGAACCAGCAAACTCGGAACCCGGAACGCGCAAACCCGGAACCCGCAAACTCGGAACGCGCAAACCCGCAAACGCGCAAACCCGCGAACACGCAAACCCGTGAACGCGCAAACCCGGAACGCGCCGGTGCGACCGTATAATATCCTTATGCCTGAGAAATATTTGCTGGAAACGCGCGCCGTTCCTCCGTTTTACAAGAACGGCTATCTGCTCGCCTGCGCGCAAACAGGAGAAACGGTGCTGATCGATCCCGGAGATGAAGTGCAGGAGCTGGCCGCAGTAGCTGACCGGCGAAACTGGACCGTGAAATACATTTTGCTCACGCACGCACACATGGATCATATTACCGGGGTCGATTTTGCCAAGAGGCGCTATTCCGTCCCTATTTTCCTGCACAAGGACGATGAATTTTTGTACACCGGTCTGGCGCAGCAGGGTGAGTGGTTTGGAGTTCGGCTGAGCGCTCCCCCTCCGGTGGATAAATATTTCTCCGACGGCGGCACAGTCGAATGGGGAAAGCTTAAAGCCGAGGTGATTCACACGCCGGGTCATTCGCCGGGAGGCGTATGTCTGAAGCTGGATAACCTGGTGATCGCCGGAGACACGCTCTTTGCCGGCAGCATCGGCCGCACGGACCTGCCCGGAGGCGATGCGACCACCCTGATTCGGAGCATCAAGACGCGGCTCTTGCCGCTCCCGGATCACGTCATCGTCTATTCCGGCCACGGTCCGGAAACGACAATCGGCCAGGAACGAAGAACAAATCCCTACTTAAATTGAGCACGAATTTTCACGAATGACACGAATTTCACGAATCTTTAAATTAGTTTCGTGAAATTCGTGGAATTCGTGAAAATTCGTGCTCTACATCGCAATTCGTAAGTACTCGCTCAGCTTAAGCCGGTCGACATTCCCCCCGCTCAGGATTATGCCCACTTTCTTGCCGGCGAAATCCGCTTTTTTGAAAAGGACCGCCGCCGCCGGCGCCGCGCCGGAGGGTTCCACCAGTATCTTGATGCGCTCCAGCATGAATACCAGCGCGTCAATCATCTCCTGGTCGCTTACCAGCAGAATTCCTTCAATCAGCGCTTTGACGATGGGAAACGTCAGCTCGCCCGGAGAGGATACCTGCAATCCGTCTGCAATGGTGTGCGGCACAGGAATGCGCACGCGCTCGTTCTTCTGAAAGGAAAGAAACGTATCGTTGGCAGTTTCCGGCTCCACTCCGTAGATTCGAATGCCCGGAGAAAGATGTTTTGCCGCAGTGGAGCACCCCGCCATCAGCCCGCTGCCGCTGACCGACGTCAACAGGAAGTCCAGATGCGGGACATCCTCCAGTAATTCCACCGCCGCTGTTGCCTGACCGGCCATGATCAGGTAATCGTCAAAGGGGGGAACCATGATGGCCCGCCGCTCGCGGCAGATTCTTTCGCCCATTTCCTCGCGGTTTTCGCCGTAGCGGTCATAAAACACGATTTCAGCGCCATATCCGCGTGTGGCGTTGACCTTGGCCTCGGGAGCATCTTGCGGCATGACAATAGTCGCCTTGATACCAAGCAGCCTTGCCGTCAAAGCAACCGCCTGCGCATGGTTGCCGGAGGAAAACGCCACTACCGCCGATACTCTCTTCTTCTCGGTCTCGGCTTTGATCTTGTTGTAAGCTCCGCGGAACTTGAATGCGCCACCGCGCTGCAGA
>DASXQR010000114.1:0-12243 GCA_036507075.1 Acidobacteriota bacterium
GAACAGTGTCAGATTAACGGCGACAATCGCCGCAATCACCGCTCCCGTAACGGCAGGTTTCAGGGTCATTTAGTTATTTTATACACGGTTTGAAGTCTTTTTGAATGCGGAATGGGGGATTGTCCGTTGTCGGTTGTCGGTTGTCCGTTGTCCGTTGTCGGTTGTCAGTTGTCAGTTGTCGGTTGTGTTTGGACTTGACGTCTTCTTACTAAGGGAGAGTCGCTTGCTTTAGTTGTCATCAAGATTTAATCGGCGGCATGCGGATAATGGACAACGGACAACGGACAACTGACAACTGACAACTGACAACGGACAACGAACAACGAACAGCTTCTCTATTAAGCGTATGAAGATCCATGACATTTCCCGTTTGATTCATCCTTCCATTGCCGTCTGGCCAGGAGATACTCCTTTTGAACGGACCGATACGCTTCGACTCGCCGACGGAGCTTCTGTGAATCTTTCCAGCGCCCGTCTAAGCCTGCACACCGGGACGCATGCCGACGCACCGTGGCATTTCATCCGGGAGGGGAGTTCCATCGAACAGGCAGAGCTGAGCCGCTTCTGGGGGCGGGCCCAGGTTGTGACGGTGCGGGCGTGGCCCGCGATTCAGGCAAGCCATGTCGAGCCGTTCCTGAAATCCGGCGTTGCGAGGCTGCTTGTCAGGGCCAATCCCGAAATCCAGGACAATACCTTCGTTGAAGATTTTGTTTATTTTCAAGAAGGAGCCGCTGCGTTGATCGCCGCTTCCGGCGTCCAGTTGATCGGGACCGATGGGCCCTCGGTAGACGCGTTCGACAGCAGGGCATTGCCGGCGCATCACGCTTTTGGCAGGCAGAATGTCGCCATACTCGAGAATCTGGATCTGCGCAATGTTTCCGACGGAGAATACGAGCTTGTTGCGCTGCCCCTGAGGATATTCCGAGGCGACGGCTCGCCCGTGCGCGCCGTGTTGCGCGAACTCTAGTAGGTTATCTGGTTTCGGGTTATCTGGTTTCGGGTTATCTGTGCTTTCAGAGAATGTCAGGAGATTTCTCTCCCTGCCGCTTAAACCGGAAACACAGCGGAAGATTCTCTTTGAAAACGCGGCGCGATTGTTTGTAGAGTGAATCTTATGCCTCATCACGAATTCCGCAATCCACAATCAACGATTCGCATTCCGCCTTCTGCTTTCCGCCTTCCGCCTTCCGCTTTCCGCAATCGGATCGAGGTGACCTTTGCTTGAGTCACTGGCGCCCCGCGTCACGCTGCGCAATGCTTTCCAGTATCCATTCGATTCAGCCATTGCCGCCGCGCGCACCTGCTACTCGCCGCGCGTCATTGCGGCGGCCGAGATTACAGAGAAGCAGCGCGAATCGATCGGCCAGGTTACTTTTGACGGAGGTCATCACACGGTTTTCCAGCACCCGCACTTTGAATTCGGGCTGGAAAACGTATCCCGCCAGTTTGTGTGGAATTTTCTCCACAATCATCCCTTCTACAACTCGGAACAGACCAGCCAGCGCTACGTGCGCATGGATGAGATCAAGGTTTTCATACCACCCATTGCCGAGCTGCTGCGGCGGCACTACGAGGAGTGCATCCGGTTTCAGTGGGACTGCTATCACCAGCTCTCCTCCCTGCTGCGTGCGGACACGCATGAGATTCTGGGCGACATCTGGCACTTAAAAAGCCATCCTCATGAGAAGAAGCGAAAGAAGGTGGAGCGCGATTCCGAAAAGAAAGCCATTGAAACCGCCCGCTACGTGATTCCAATCGCCGCCATGACGACCATGGTGCACACCATTTCAGGGATCGTGCTGCACCGCCTGAACCGGATGCGAAACTCAGGCGACACTCCCCACGAGACGTCCGTGGTGATCGAAGCAATGGTGCAGCGCGTAAAGGAGGTCGATCCGGATTTTTTTGAGAGAATCGGCGATGCTCCCAGGCGCGTGGATGAGATTCCGGAGTTTCGGTTTCGCGCCGCCGGCGGCGACTACGCTTCCCAGTTCGATGCGAAGCTGGACGGTTTGACCTCCCGGCTGGTGGATTACTCGCCGGCTGCAGAAGAAGTCGTGGCCGATGCGCTGAGGAATGTTCTTGGCAAGACGCGCGCCGAAATTACGGACGACGATGCGCTGGAGCTGATGCTGAATCCGCGACAGAATCCCTACCGGTTGGATAAGCTCAATGTCTCGTTCCACGCTCCCATAATGAAGCCGCTGCATCATGCCAGCTACACCTTCTACAAGAAGATCAGCCACACGGCCGACAGCCAGGATCAACGGCATCGCATGGTTCCGGCATCGCGACCGATGATGCTGCTTACCGATTCCGAATATCCCGATTACGTCACGCCGGAGATCGTGCGGCGCAATCCGGAGGCGTTGTCGATTTATCAGCAGGCAATGGAGAAAGCCTGGCAGACAAAAAATCACCTGCTCGCCGAGGGAGTTCCGCGTGAGTTTGCACTCTATGTATTGCCCAACGCGCTATGTTTGAGAATGGTAGAGTCATCTTCGTTTCTTTACCTGATGCACAAGTGGGTGATGCGCACCTGTTTGAACGCACAATGGGAGATTTACCAGGCTTCGATGGAGGAACTGGCGCAGGTGGCAAAGGTGCATCCCCGCATGACTCGGCATGTGGGGCCGCCCTGTTCATTCCGGGTGGGCGTGGCGGCGCCTATCTGCACCGAGGGCACCCATTTCTGTGGCATTCCCGTCTGGAAGCTGTTTCCTGATGTCGAAAGACGACTCTAAATCGGAAAGTCTGAAGGTGGACAAAAAAACTAACCGCCAAGGCCGCCAAGAACACTAAGAAAAGCCCAAGGACCCTTTTCTTGGCGCTCTTCGCGGTTAAGTTTTTAGTTACAGTCCCAACCTCTTCCCAAATCGATTATACGCGTACGAAACCGCGTACAAGACCACGCTTAGAACCAGGAAAGAGATGAAGCGGTACAAAGTTTCCAGATTCGAGACGTCGTACAGGAACACTTTCAGGATGGTCGCAAGCAGAATGCCCATGGCCATCTTTCTCACCACCGCGTTCCTATTCAATACGCCCAAGGTCAACAGGACCGCGGCATAAATGCTCCAGGCGACGGATACGCTCATTCGCACCTGAGCCGTTGCCCCAAATGAAAAAAACCAATCTGTCCGGAAATGCACGTACTGCTCGACCAGATGGCTGACCCAATACCAGCCCAGGAGCACTGTGCTGATGAGGTAAATCTTTCCGAAACGTTCGCCGCGCGAGTTCAGACGGAAATAAAGGAGCAGTCCGGCAGTCGCGGTCAGAGCAAGCATGGCCGCCTTTTCGTTCAGGAACAGGGCCCGGGCGAGGCCGATGCCCGCGCCCGTTACCGCCGGGTGCAGGACGGCGTAGACCAGCGCCGACGCGAAAACAATCCATGCGCCGAGAGGCTTGAATTTTGCCGCTGCGCTTGCGGATCGCGCATTTACAGCGTTGAACGCGGCGCAAAGCAGCAGCCAGGCAATCGTGAGCTTCCAGCCGCGCCAGGCCTGAGCGCAGAAGAAATACAGAAATAGCGCGGTCAGTGTCGAAAGCAGCGACACGTGGCGGAAATTTCCAAAAAATCTGTGGGCTGCGACACCGCACGCCGTCAAAACCGCAAATGAAAGCGTCACCCATTCACTGTCGACAGTCTTCACCTGCTCGTTGACGTAGTGCAGCCGCAGGAAGAAGAAACTTACTGCAATGGCAGTGGTGATCAGATGCAGGTTCTTCCAGACCATTGCCGGAGGACCGCCCGAAACCGGGGCCGGATCCTCTGCGGCCTCGGAATAGCGTGCCCGCGAATTATAAGGAGGAGCGACAAACATCGCGGCCAGAATCCAGAGCAGGGTTGCCATCCACCAGCGGTTTGCCAGATCCACTTCCCACCCGAGGATTGTGATGATGTTGACCAGCAGCAGGCCTAAACGCACCAGCGGCCACTGCCTGCGAAACACCAGCCAGCTATAGCCGATATTGATGGCGACAAGATACGGTACCTGCAGCGTAAAGGGCTGGCGCGTGGCCGGAAAAACTTCTCCGCGGATCAGAATCCCGGAGTCTGGATAAAAACCAGCCATGATTTGAGGAGCAAACCCTGCCCCACACAAAGACCAGACAGCGAGCGCTTGAGATTCATGCCGCACCGCCTGCAACACCAGAGCTGCCGTGGCCACCAGCAGGTAGACAAAAGCCAGGCGCGGCGGGAAGAGCCTGTAAAGATACAAGCCGCCGTAAACGGTCAGGAAAAGAAGGCCGAATCCGCTGGCGGCAATGACGCTGGCGTAGCGTTTCATTTGCCTGTTAAACAGAAACTCACTCCAAAACAAAAGCCCGACCCCGGCCAGCGTTCCCATAATGATTTTCACGGCATCGCTGATCCACCCGCGCTCGAAGGCGACTTTGAGAAAAAAACAGCCCGCCAGCAGCAGTGCTGCCAGAGCAACCTTGTCAAAGACGTGACGTCCCAGCAGAACTTCGAAATTGGAGTGCGCGGGCCCGGGTTTGGCCTCAAGGGATGCCGCTGAAGCGGGCGTTGATGCGGAGGCCAAAACGTTGAGAAGCGGCAGCTCGACCGGAGGCGCCGGTTTGGCTGTCGGCGGGGCGGGCTCACTTACCGGGGCCACCTCTGGCGTCTCAGTCTTTAATTCTGAAGCGAGTGCGCCCGCCCCGGCATCTTTTATCTGCGCTCTGACGGCATCTAATTCAAGATGAAACTGGCGCAGTTGCCTTTCCAGCGCTTCCAGCCTTTGCAAGGCCTCCTGCCGCGATGGTTCTGTCATTTGAAGCTTGTCAGAGATGGAATGTGCGCCGATTCTAGCAGTTTTTCCCACAGGGAACAAAATGAGGGAGGGATGGAGGGACTGAGGGATGGAGTGATGGAGGGAGGGATGGATGGAGGGATTGAGGCATGGAGGGATAAAGGCATGGAGGGAGCGAGGGAATGGGAGCGCGGGGATAAACCTGAGAAAGGAACCGGAAGAGTTCTCAGTCTACTCAGTCTCTCCATCTCTCCATCTCTCCATCCCTCCATCCCTCCATCCCTCGCTCCCTCCATCCCTCCATCCCTCAGTCCCTCAGTCCCTCCATCCCTCAATCTCTCCATCCTTCTCGTGCAGGCTTTATTGACAGGGTGTGGCGCTGCCTCTAATATGGAAGGTGGTCCTGAAAGAAACGACCAGAGTTTAACGACAAGGAGTTGCAAATGATCAGTTTGACACCGACGGCAGTAACGAAGGTGAAGGAAATTCTGGCCCAGCAGCAGGAGCATTACGAAGGCCTGCGTGTTCAAATTGTAGGCGGGGGATGCTCAGGTTTCCAGTACTCGATGGCTTTCGAAGCAAAATCTAACGGTGATGACAACGTGGTTGAGGTGGACGGGCTAAAAGTGTTTGTCGACGCGCAAAGCCTGGCCTACCTGGATGGAACGGAAATCGATTATGTTGAGAGTATTCAGGGATCGGGATTTAAATTCAACAATCCCAATGTGAAAAGCTCCTGCGGTTGTGGAGAATCCTTCAACGTCTGATTGATCAAGCCTGCTGCATGGCCAGTTTTCCGATCAGCGGCAACTGGTAAGTTTCCTCGTTGAACGCCTTATACATCAGCAAAAGCCAGAGAAAGAGAAAACCGAGCCAGAGCAGCGCCTGGAAGATCTGATAGACAATATAGAAAGGATAAGGGAAAACCAGCGTCATCAATAATCCTATGATGTTGGAAAAGACAGCGACGATCACCCAGGCGATGAAGAAGAAAATCGACTGGAAGGCATGGAAACGTATGAACTTATCCTGGTTATAGGGTTCAATGACAAGGAAGACGATTCCGCTGATCAGCAGGAATATGTAGCAGAGCAATCCTGCCACATTGCGCTGCAGATGAGCGCTCGCCTGATTAGATGACGGGCCGGCATTTTCCGGGGCCGCTTCGGAAATCGAGGCTGGGGCGTCAGGCACCGGGGTTCCGCAACGGGGACAAAACCTGCAATTCTCGTCAAGCGCCGCGCCGCAACTTGTGCAGTTTTTCAAAGACATCATGTCTCCTTCCGCGCCTCCGAGTCCAAACTCCTAGATTCAATACGCTGGCAGCGAAAAAAACAACCCAAAATGTGAGGGACGACCCGATGCAGTATGATTCAAATGAATGCGGATCCGAATAAATGTCCGCTCTCTATCTAAAAGGCCTGGAGCTTTTCAATCTCGAACAATTTTACGATTGTCACGACGCGCTCGAGGAACTCTGGCTCGAGGATTTCAGCCAGGACCGCTCCTACTACCAGGGGCTCATTCAGGTGGCTGTCGGTTTTTATCATGTCACCGACGGCAAGTTGGGCGCCGCCCGGTCGATGCTGCAGCGCGGTTTGGAAAAGCTCAGGCATTATCCGCCGGAACATCGTGGTGTTCAGCTCCAGGCTTTCAGAGAAGAAGTCGAAAACTGCAAAAGCCGGCTGGACGCTCTCATCCCGCAAAAAGGGGAAGTCGATTTTGCCTTTCCCAAAATCAACTATGATCCCCGGCGATTGGCCGGTAATTCTTAGCAAAGTTTTCAAAATCGATCCGTCGCGCGCGGGCCCACGTCACGCGATACTGTCGGAGGGAGATCTGTGTTAAAATAGCCTCAGTTGCGGGCTCGATTTCTGGCCGGCACTCGCCGGTTGCAGGCGTGAATCGGTCGATCTTTGCAGAGAGGTACAGCTCGCTTGAGATATTCCGTCTTTGGATTGGGGCATCGCAAGAGACGGACCGCTTTGCAGTTCCTGGCCCTGCTTGTTCTCGTCGTTCTCACCACCCTGATACTGAGATTCCTGTTTTCGCTCAGCCGATACAATCCCGATTATTACGAGCCAAAAGACATAGAGCGGGAAAGTTACACCACCAAGAAAAAGTAACCCGCCCTGCGGTAATCTTGAAACTTACAGAAAACCTCAATCTTTCCACCTTCACAACGTTCGGCATCGGCGGTCCTGCCCGCTGGTCGGCCGAAGTCAAGAACGTTGCTGAACTGGAGGAAGCGACCCGCTGGGCGCGGCAGAAAAGTCTGCCGTGGCTGTTTGCGGGCGAGGGGAGCAACATTTTGTTTTCCGATCGTGGATTCGACGGTTTGCTGATCATCAATCGCATCTCCGGCGTAGAAATCGTGGACCATGGCGCGTCTTTGACGGTATCCGCGCCGGATGCGCAAGCCGATTCCTCGCGGTTCCCGGTTTTTGTGAAAGCGGGCGGGGGATTGAATCTGATGGAACTGATCCGGTGGGCAAACCGCCAGGGTCTGGGCGGCCTGGAAAAGATGTATGGAATCCCGGGAAGCGTTGCCGGAGCGGTAGTGGGAAACGCGGGAGCTTACGGGCAGGAAATCCACGAAACGCTGGTAGAGGCGACCGTTTGGGATTCCGGACGGACGCTGCGGCTGACTCATGCCGATCTTGGTTTCTCGTACCGTCACAGCATCCTGAAGGAGCGGCGTGGGTGGTTTCTTGTGGAGTATGTTCTCCGGCTTCGTCGCACTGTTGAGGATCTGCAGAGAATCTCGGATGAAATCCTGGCCACCAGAACCGGGAAGTATCCCCCAGGCTTGAAATGCCCGGGTAGTTTTTTCAAGAATGTGGAGGCATCGAAAGTACCCGCGGAAGTTCTTGGCCGAATACCCGCCGACTTCATCATGCACGGAAAAATTCCTGCCGGAAAACTACTGGAAAGTGTGGGAGCCTGCGGCGCGCGGCGCGGGGACATCATGGTGGCGTCTTACCATGGTAATTTGTTTATGAACCTGGGTCGGGGATCATCGGCAGATGTGTTATCGCTGGCGGGCGAATATGCCAGCCGCGTGCGCGAGAAATTCGGGATTCATCTGGAGCCCGAGGTGCTGATTGTGGACGTCTGTGATACTAAGGACAAGAAAACCGAGAGGGCGACGGGTCTGGGAGCGTTCCGGTTTTGTTGACGCTAATCAACTTTGACCCTCCTCTCTGCGCGGCAGGTTTGAGCGCAGTGATGAATCGAGCACTACATGGCCGGCATCCTTGATACAAAAACTTCAGTCACTGCCAGGACGGCACGCACGCTTCTGATTGAGGGCAGGACTCGCCTTGAAGGATCTTACCGGGTTCAGGGAAACAAGAATGCCGCCTTACCTCTGATTGCGGCCGCCCTGCTGGCACGCTCGGGAGTGCGATTCCGCAATGTGCCGCGCATCTGGGATGTGGAAAACATGCTGGCGCTGCTTCGGACGCAGGGAGCGGTTGCCGAGTGGCAGGGTGAGGATCTCTGGATCGACCCGCGGTCCGTCCATTACAGCGCCCTTCCCGAAGATCTGGTGCACAAACTGCGAGGCGCGATCCTCCTGGTGGGTCCCATGGCTGCGCGCCTGGATGCCATGGAATCGGCATTTCCCGGAGGCTGCCCCATCGGAGCTCGGACATTCCAGGCACACTGGGATGTGCTGGAGGCGTATGGCTACGGGGTGACCGAAGACGCGACCAGCTTTCATGTGCGCCGTTTGCGGATCTCCGAGCCGCCCGATGTTTACATGAGTGAGTCCTCAGTTACGGCAACCGAGAATGCTTTGATTCTGTTCAGCGCTCTGCGGGGAGGCACGCTTCACAATGCGGCCACCGAGCCCCACGTGCTGCAGTTGGCCGATTTTCTTCGCGCCCTGGGAGCCGGCATTGAAACGGGCGCGAATACGTTCCGCGTGCTTCGTCCGGTCAACCCCTCCGAGCACGACATCACTTTTGCGGTGCAGCCTGATTTTGTCGACGCGGGAACCATGGCGGTGGCTGCGGGGGTCACTGGCGGCCGGATTCTTTTGGAAAACGTCTGCCGTGAAGACCTGCTCGGCATCGAGCACGTGCTTAAGCAATATGGTGTTGCCTGGGATTGGAAACAGGAGGATCTGGTTGAGGTTCACGCCACACATCTGAGAAATCCCGCCCGCGTTGTGGTGGGGCTCTGGCCGGGCTTTCCCACCGATCTCGCCAGCCTGGTAATCGTTCTTTCCACGCAGGGATTCGGGAACACGCTGGTCCACGACTGGATGTACGAGGCGCGAATGTTCTTCGTCGATAAGTTGACACGCATGGGCGCGCGCATCACGTTGTGCGATCCGCACCGCGTCCTGGTGCAGGGGCCGACGCTGCTGCGGGGCACGGCGCTGGAGTCACCCGATATTCGCGCAGGTATGGCGCTGATTGTTGCGGGACTGGTGGCAAAAGGACAGACCCGTGTAGAACACGCCGAAGTTGTGTTCCGCGGCTATGAGCGAATCGTGGAAAGACTATCCGCGCTGGGGGCGTCTATCCGGGAAGATTGAACGCCAAAACGATGGAACCGCCAAGAGCGCTAAGGGCGCCAAGATTCCAAAGCACAAAGTGCCGTACTTTGTCGACTGGCTAAGTCATCTACACAACGATCATCGGTCATTAGTCAACGGTCATCGGTCAACCGTCGTCGGTAGCTACTCAGCGGTTATCGATAATGACCAATGCCTACTGAAATAAGATACTTGGCGGTCTTGGCGATCTTGGCGGTTCAGCTTTGGCGTTTCTCGCGGAAGAACTCCTGCAACAGCGACGCACACTCCTCTTTACGGAATCCCCCCTGAGCCGAAACCCTGTGGTTTAGCTGTGGAGTTTCAAAGAATTTCTGTGTGGATTGGGCGGCTCCCCCTTTCGGATCGAGTGCGCCAAAAAAAAGATGGCGAATGCGCGCGTGAACCATCGCGCCGGCGCACATGGCACAGGGTTCAATAGTGGCGTAGAGATCGCAGTCCGCCAGACGGTAATTCTTCAAAGCCGCGGCGGCATCCCGCAGCGCCACGATCTCTGCATGCGCGGTGGGATCCAGATCGTTGATCATCCGATTGTGGCCGCGGCCCACAATCTTTCCCATAAACACAACAACAGCGCCCACGGGAACTTCGCCTTCCAGGCTCGCCTGTTCCGCTTCCACCAATGCTTCGTCCATAAAGCGCTGTTCGTAAAAACCGGCAGCAGGTTGCATGCCTGCTGTTTTACCGCGAAGGCGCCAGGGAGGCGAAGGAATTCGATAAATTCAGCTCACCCGGCATATCGGCGCAATTGAGGAATCCAGTTGAAATGAGTGTCGAAGGAAAACAGCAGAACGTCGTAGTGCAGCGCCAGCGCGGCAATTGCCAGGTCGGATACAGGAACAGTGTGGCCGCCGGCACGGAGACCGGCTCCGATCATGCCGGCGTCATTCCATATCTGCCGGGTCATTTCTATATAAGGAAGCCCTTCCAGGGCTGCGGCGAGTTTCCGTTCCTGCTGCCGGCGGCGGACGCCCTGCAGCAGCTCTGCCATCACGATGCCGCACAAAAGAGCACGGCGCGAACGCAGGATCATTCTCATTTCGTGTCGATAAGGGGATTCAACGCCACGCAGGAAGTTGATCCAGATACAGGTATCCACCAGAACATCGGCGCTCAACGCTTGTCCCTGGTGGCGGGACGCTGTTTGCGGCGCCCTTTGTGCTGGGGATTTGCGGCAAATCTCCGATTTTGGACTGCCGCAGTCGACTTTGACGCTCTGGAGTTTGACAACTCTTCAGATCCGGATTTCGAATCCAATCCGGAATCCTCAGAAAGTTCCCGTTCCTCGTCTGCCTCCCAGTCAGGATCGACATCAATGCGTCCCTCGAGCGCAAGAACTTCCTGCGAGCTGCGAGCGGCCACATATTCGCTGAGAGCCTCGCGGACCAGAGCAGAAAGGGAATCGGCCTGCGATAGCCTTTTTGCCTGCTTCACCAGTGCGCCATCCAGAATGATCGTCGTTCGCATCACACTATAATATCATACTTTTGATATGCAACGGATATTGGTCATTTTTGCATCATGTTGGGGCTTGGTGCCTTGGTGGAAAAAAAATGAACCACCAAGACAACAAGACAGGTTGTTGCTGTTTTGCGCTGATCCGCAACGCTTGGTTCTTTAACAAGACCTCTCGGATCCAATGACCAATGACCAATGACCAATGACCAATGACCAATGACCAGTGACCAGTGACTGCTGACTGAAAACCGACAAGCACACATTTGTACCCCGGACGCCTTTGTGGTGAAATACGCGGCATGAAAAAAATCTTACTTACTCTGCTGCTTTTCTGGACGGTGGCAGTGTTTGCCAAGTCCCCCAAGAAAGGTTTGGAAATCCGTTTTATCGACGTGGAGGGCGGAGCGGCAACCTTGATCGTGACCCCCCTGGGAGAGAGCGTGCTGGTTGACACGGGGTGGAAACGGGACGACAAGCGCGATGCGCTTCGAATCACGAAAGCTGCGCGTGACGCCGGTTTGCAGCAGATCGACCATCTGGTTACGACGCACTTCCATCGAGACCACTACGGGGGAATTCTGGCGCTCAGCCAAATGATTCCAATTGGAAAGTTCTATGACCATGGACCGATGACCGCGTTGGCGGAAGACAAGGATTTTGCTTCTTTGTACGCAGACTACAACCAGGCAACCGGTGGAAGGCAGATCCAGCTTCGCCCCGGGGATGCCATTCCCCTGAAAGCCGGCAAGAAGATTCCAATTCTGCTTCGCTGCCTGGTCTCCGCGCGCGCAACGTTGCCTGCGCCCCCAGGCGCGCCGGCAAACCGGCTCTGCATGGATTTGCAACCGCAGCCGGAAGACCCCAGTGACAACTCCGCCAGTGTCGGCTTGCATCTGAAGTACGGCGCGTTTGATTTTCTCGATCTGGGGGACCTGACGCGCGCCATGGAGGCAAAGCTGGTCTGTCCGGTCAATGTAATCGGCCGGATTGACTTGTATCAGGTGACTCATCACGGCAATAACACCAGCAACCTGCCGATCCTGATCGAGAGCGTCCACGCATCTGTGGCCGTTATCAATAACGGACCGGCCAAAGGCGGAAACGCGGAAACCTATGATGTACTGAAATCAATGTTGAGTATCCGGGACGTTTTCCAGTTGCATCGAAATCTTCAGACTGCCGAGTGGAACAACACGCGCGAGTGGAACATTGCCAACATGGAAAACGAACAGGCGTGCCGGGGCAACGGCATCCGTGTAATGGTCAGCGAAGACAGCAAGTCGTTCGTGGTGATCAACGAACGCTTCGGTCCGGTGAAAAAACCGATACCATACCGGGTCGATCCGTAAACTGCCACGAAGCCACGATGACACGAAGTGACTTTGTGTCCTTTGTGCCCTTTGTGGTCCAAGAATTCTTGCTCGAATTTTTGGAATTAAGTACCAGGACGAACTTCGAGTC
>DASXQR010000115.1:0-6801 GCA_036507075.1 Acidobacteriota bacterium
TGGAGGCAAGGCACCGAAGGTAATGGCAATAACGAAGTTCATGTAGGACGGAGCCGCGAAATCCATTTCGGGTAATAGAGAAAATCAAATCCGGGATAAATCCGCTGGAGTGCGCCCAGCGTGCAAATTGGATCGAGGGAAAGGTATTCCGCAATTGCCGCGATTTCAGGTCCCTGGCTTTTCCGTGAAATCATGAGATTCAAACGCTCGGTGGCCTTCCCTAACCGTTCGAAGAACGAGTTGACGAGTGGCGCGCTTGTTGTGAGACGGTGCGCTACGAAATCTAAGGAAACTAAGACATCATGACTGAAAAGGCGCTCCTTGCGCGACCGATAGCAGGAAGCGGGCTTGCGAACCGCGATGCATCTGTGCCCACTTTGCGCAGCGAGAGAGCGCAAACGGGAAGATTCAGGTTCGTAAGAAAGGGAAAGCACTAACGGTTCACAGGAATACCGGATCGCAGGCCGAACTTTCGCCAAAGGCTACCGTGCCGCTGAAGAAAAGCTGAAGGCAGACAAGAAAATCGGGTTCTTCGGACTTTTTAATGGGTGAAGCGGCGGGAAGACAGGGGAAAAGATCTTTGAGAATGAAGTGATTGGAGCGCCTTGGGCGCCGACCGGACATCGCTGGAGGAACGGAGGCGCCACCGCGTCGCGCCGGACTCCGCTGCGCTGCGCTGCGCTCCGCCGGTCCGACGCCAGCCAGTGCTGGTGAGGCCCGCGGCGGTGCGGCACACTGGCGCCATGAGCACCACCGACAACGAACTGCAAAAACACTACCGGCTTCTTCTGGGGATCGAACTGCCCTGGCAGGTCAAAAACGTGAAACTGGAATTGGCCGCCAAGAGCGTGGCGATCGAGTTGCTTTGGAGTCCCGGGGAAAAGGCCAGGTGCCCGGCCTGCGGCCAACTCCATTCGGTGTATGATTTGGCGCCGGAACGGACCTGGCGACACCTGGACACGATGCAATTCCAGACCCTCATCCGGGCGCGTACGCCGCGGGTGGAATGTCCGACCGACGGGGTCAAGACCATCTCGGTGCCCTGGGCCGAACCGGGTGGACGGTTCAGCCGCTTGTTGGAGCGCTTTGCCATTGAGGTGTTGTTGTGTGCGCGCAGTGTGACGCAGGCGGCCAGCGTGATGGGGCTGTCTTGGGACCAAGTGGATCACATTTTGCGGCGGGCAGTGCAACGAGGCCTGTCCCGGCGCGAACTGGAAGCCTTGACGCACGTGGGCATCGATGAAAAGAGCTTTGGCGCAGGCCAGTCGTATATTTCGTTGCTGACGGATTTGGACGGGCGCCGGGTCTTGGAGGTGGTGGAGGGCCGCACGCAGGCTGCGGCCCAGACGCTGTGGGACACCTTGAGTGTGGAACAACGAGCGCAGATTGAAGCGGTGGCCGTGGACATGTGGGAACCGTTTATGAACGCCAGCAAAACCAAGGCGCCGCAGGCCCAACTGGTGCATGACAAGTTTCATGTGTCGGGGCATTTGAACGAGGCGGTGGACCAGGTGCGGCGGGCCGAGCACAAGGAGTTGATGGCGGCGGGCGACGAGACGCTCAAAGGCTCGCGGCCATTGTGGTTGTATAATCCGATGAATTTCACGGACGAGCAGGCGGCCAGTTTTGCGGAGCTGCGGGAGAGCGGCTTGAAAGTGGGGCGAGCCTGGGCGGCCAAGGAGTTGTTCAGCAAGCTGTGGAACTATCGGTACGAAGGGGCGGCGCGGCGGTTTTTCCGGGAGTGGTACGGGTGGGTGAGCCGCAGCCAGCTCCAGCCGCTGATCAAAGTGGCGAAGATGCTCAAAGGCCATTTGGAAAACATCCTGACGTATTTGCGTCACCCGATCACCAATGCGGTGACGGAGGGATTGAACTCGAAGATTCAAATGATCAAATCCAACGCGCGAGGTTTTCGGAGCTTCGACAACTACCGGATTCGGATCCTGTTCTTCTGCGGGAAGCTGGATCTTTACCCATTATGAACCCGGAAGAAGGGAAAATCGCATCAGCCCTTCGAGCCAAAGTTGAACAGTTCGTCTCCGAAACTGGACTCGGCGTGGTCAACACACATTTGGAGGAAGCGAAGAAGCAGCCGACGCGGTTTGTGCCGAAGGAGTTTGTCGAGGAATTCATCAGTGCTTTGGAGAGAGGGTTCGCCGAACTGAGTCGTCGCGTCACAAGAGATCAATAGCCTATCCGAGGATTGCAGGGACTCCGCTGCCTAAAGCGCAGCGGGGTCTCTCAGAGCACCACCACCCTCCATTGGTGATTGAATAGAGAGCCAGTCCATCAACGCCGGTATTTGTCAGTATTTTCTATGAATCGACCTTCCCTCTTCATGGTTGCCTTGGTATTGAGCGTTGCTGGCGCGGGTACTTTGGGCTGCCGGCAGGCATCCACATCGCCGGGCCAGGCCGAACAACGCCTGCTCCGAATACCCGCGCCGTTCCTGCTCTCGGATGTTCAACGCGCCGAAGATGCCAAATACATCTCGTGGCTCACCAAAGCCGAGAACAGCGCCGCACTCAAGTTCCTCGACGAACGCGTTCTCAAACCGGTTCTCGATGACACAACTACTCGCGGTCTAACGGTCACGGCTTTGGAGGTTTCCCCCAACCAACTGCCGGATGTGCATCGCATCGTCGCGAACTGCGCCAGCATTCTGCGTTTGGAGAGAACACCGAGGGTGTTTGTCGCCGAACGTCCAGGGCCTCTGCAAATTGTTGTTCAAAATTACACCGACTCGGTGATAGTAATTCCGAGCCAAGTATTGCGTCGGTTCCGAAACTCAATAGAACTGAGGTTCATTGTAGGGCGCGAGCTCGGCCACGTTCGAACGACAGGACATGTTCGTTGGCTCACAGCACTCAGGCAACTCCAAAATTCATTTGGTGCAAAAGAGGAAGCGATTGGTCCCGGCACGCTTCTTCTACCAATTCTGTGCTGGTCGCGCGAGGCGGAATTGACGGCCGACAGATTCGGCCTGCTGTGCTGTCAGGACCTCAACGCAGCCGAGCGTGCCATTGTACGCATGGCGACCGGCGTGGACAGCTTCACGGCGGAGGCGATCAACGTCGACGCATTCCTTCGACAGGAAGAGACGCAGCAGCTCAGCCGCGTTTCGGATATGCGCCTGCTCTGGCGCGAGATCAATCGAGCAGCCCCTTTTTCACCCGAACGCGTCCGTGAATTGAGGCGCTATCACCGATCAGAGCAATACGCAGCTCTTTGATGGAGTTGCCGCTGCTGGAAATATTGCCAGCGATCCAGGTCGCGTTACCCCGACTCAGATCGACCGTTCCGGTGCCGGTCCACGAACCTGAGCCGAAATGATTCAACGTATGACTGGTCAGCGTTTTGATGGCGCCGCCGCTGATCGTCAGGTTCGCTGCGGGGCTGACCACAGTTGTGCCGCCTGAAAACATGGTGCCGCCCGACCATTCCAGCGCGTTGCTTACCGTCAGTGTCCCGGCACCGACGCGCAGGCCGCTCACGATGCGGAAATTCCGCGCCAGGACATTGACGCCCGCAGGGATGTTCACGCTGCCGATGAGTTGCGCGAACCCATTCCCGCTGATCGCGCTGCCACTGTCGAGGTTGTAGAGCTGCCCGGCGTCGAACTCGACCGTCGCACCGCCGCTGATGTTGAAGACGCCCGTGTTCGTGCCGCCCCCGGCCAGTTGCAGCGTGCCGCCCTGGACTTCCACCCTGCCGCTGTTATTGAAGAACGCGCGGAAAAAACGGTTCACGGCGCCGCCGGGCAATTTGCGGTAAGTCCCGGCGTTATTGATCATGCCCGGTGGAAAGATTCCGGCGTCGGCCAGCAGGCCAGTGTCCACTTCCAAAGTTGCTCCGGAACGAATGTTGAACGGAGACCCGCGACGTAAGTCCAGCGTGCCGGTGCCGCTCCACAGGCCGGAGCCGAAATGATTGAGTGTGTGGTCCTCCAGCGATTTGATCGCGCTGCCAGAGATTTCCAGCGTCGCATTTGCGCCGACCATCGTCGTGCCGCCGAGGAACATCGTGCCTCCGGTCCGCTCCAGATCGTTGCTGATCGTCAGCGTGCCCGGGCCCGTGCGCAGGCCGCCAGGCATCTGCACATTTTCGGCCGGCACATTCACCGAGGCGGGAATCTCCACCACACCGCTGATGCGCGCGGCCCCGTCTCCAGAAATCGAACTGCCCGCGGCGAGCGTGTAAACCTGGCCCGCGACGAAGTCGAGCAATGCGCCGCCGGAAATGTTCACCGAGCCGGTGTTCGTGCCGCCTCCCGCCAGTTCGACCGTGCCGGTTTCGATCTCCACCATGCCGGCATTGTGAAAAATGGTGCGCTCGAATCGAGTCACGCCCGCGCTGGATGTCTTCTTCCATGTGCCTTCGTTTTTAAGAACGCCCGGCGGAAAAATGGAGCTGTCCACCACGGCGTTGTTCTGTGCGTCGAAAGTTGCGTCATCCGCATTGTCGAGTACAGTCCCCTCATTCAACCAGAGCTGACCGCTGCCGGTCCAGGTGACCGTTCCGCTATTGTTCAGGTTTCGAGCACGGACTTCCTTGATGCCGCTGCCGTTGAGATTCAGCTCGGCATCGCCGTCCACTTCGGTTGGTCCGCCAGCGAACATCAAGCCGGCGCTCCAGGTTCCTGGGCCCTTGAGCGTGAGCTTGGCGCCGAGGAGTTGGCCGCCGTTGAAGGTGAAGTTGCTGTTGCACTCAGACTCCGAGCCGAGGATGAGTGATCCGCCGGAGATCGTCAGCGGATCGTTGGCGGTCAGCTTTTCAACGTTGGCCGCCCCCGAAATGCTGAAGGTTCCTTCATGCGACATGCTGGTGTTCACGTCCAGACTGCCGGTGCTGTTGACCGTAACATTTCCCTGATGCGTGACGGTGTTCACAGTTGCGCTCCCGGAAAGCGTGAACGAGCCGCCTTCGCCTTTGAGCGTCGCGCCGCTGAAAATGCCCGAGACGCTGAATGTCCCGCTATGCGTCAACGTTCCTGACACCGTCAGCGACCCGGAGCCGCCCACCGTGAAGCTGCCACCGCTATTGAGGCTGGCCACGGCTGCCGCAGCGTTGAGCGAAACTGTCGCGCTGGTCAAATCAACGCTGCTGCCGGCAGACGGATATGGCGGACACATGCCGCATTGTGGATTCATGAACCAGTTGTTGAAGAGAAAGGTCGCTGGTGGTTCGACGGAGCAAGCCGTCCCGGGACAGCAGAAATACCAGTCGGTCGCGCCACAGGTTCCCTGCCAGATAAACTGTCCGTTTAGGGATGGTGGCCACAGTGAGCCGACGGTTACCAATCCCGCGGCCAGAATCCTGCGCGGCCTCCTCTGGAGGCCGCCCGCCAGTCGGTGCGCCAGAAGTCTCACGAGAAGTTCCAATTGTCGGGTACAGCCTTGAACTAAACCGTATTGGTAAAAAAGATCAAGGCTTTTGCGGAGTCAGGCAGCGTCGTGCCTCGTTCACCGTCGATTTGGAGTTCGACGCTGATAGGCCGCCATGTGGAGCAATTAAGTGGTTTCAACCCGGGCCGCGCACTGGGCGTGCCGGACAAGATCGACGCCTACATCGGGATGAACGTTTGTCTCGCGTGGCGGCCACGACCGAATTTGGAATTGTCCGTTGTCGGCCAAAATCTATTGGACAACCATCACCTGGAATTTGGAACAAACGCTGCGGTGCGCAGTCCCTTGGTGGAAATCGAACGCTCGGTTTACGGTAAGATTGCATGGAGGTTTTGAGAAGCGTGCGCGGACTTGATAGCCGACTGGCTCAGCGGGTGCATGGGAATTTACCTGACAGTCGTACGAATGCTCCCCGTATGGCTACAAACGCCGATTGGCTGGCAGTCCAGAAATTTGCTTGGCTCTTCCACGCATCGGAAACTGTTTGAATAAACCGGCGAACCTCAGGGTCACCCTGCGCAATTGGTTCAACGGTGATGGTCAGAGCGAGAACCAAGCCTTGGGCTGCTCGGACGTCACCAGGTCCAAATAATATTTGCGGATCATCTCTGGCGAATTCCCGCTCTCGTAGGCCACCAAATTGACGTCCTTGGTCTGCGCGAACCGGTAACGGATGTAGCTGTTGCGGAAGGCATTTTTCTTGTATGGCAATCCGGCGTTGTTGGCCGTGCGTTTCCAGACTTGGTAAAAGGAATTCGCACTACTCCAGCGCTTACTGACGCGATCACGTTTTTCAGCCGCTGCGTACGACACCAAGCGACGCTTGAGATTGTCGAAGATGGGCACCGCCCGTTGTTTTACCTTGGCGACGGCTTCTGTCACACTGATGCACCCGGCGCTTTCATTGACCAACACCCACCAAAGCCGCACGAGTTCCTCCGTGCGTATTCCCGAAAACGCCTTGAGTTCGAGTGTCAGTCGCACGTCTGGTTCGGCTACGGCCAAGAGCTTCGCCATTTCTTCCGGAAAGTACACCTCCTTCGGTTGCGCGCTCGCAGCGGCCTCCTCTTCGGTGGCGATCACTGGCCGAGGATCGCCAAAGGTCGTGGTTGCTTTTGCGACATGGGGAATTCCCGTCGGCAGGTAATCTCTCTGGACGGCAAAATTGAAAAACGAAATAACCTTGGAAAAGGGATTCAGAAGAGAGGTTTTGCACGAAAAATTTTAGTGCAAAACCGTTGCAAAAACCTGGGAATCCGCGGATTTCTTAGGAAAATTGGAGCGAGCGAAGGGATTCGAAACATGTCGGGAATTTCCGGTCTTTGCGTAAACGTGCGGCTGGCTGCAACTTGGAAGCTCTGCAACTCACCGGAGATTTGCATGTTCTCGCACAGAC
>DASXQR010000116.1:0-35255 GCA_036507075.1 Acidobacteriota bacterium
TCTTCGTGCCTTCGTGGCAAGACCCAGGGTCCACTTGCTGACGCGCGCGGTTCGGACTGGGAGGGTCCGCGGCTCTGACCGGCGTGGAGATGCTATATTAGGGTGATGGAACCGGTGGAATACATCTCACTTCCGGTGACTCCATACGCCGAGTGTTGGGATTTTCAGCGCGAGCGCGTGGCGCTGCGGCAAAAGGGAGGCCCGGGCGCGGTCATTTTCGCGGAGCACTGCCCGGTTGTGACGCTGGGCCGCTCGGGCAGGCGCAACTCCCTTTTGAGCTCTCCCGACCAGCTCCAGCAATGGGGCGTGGATCTTGTCCACTCCGACCGTGGTGGAGACATCACCTATCACGGTCCCGGCCAACTGGTGGTGTATCCGATTTTCGACCTGGCCGGCTGGAAGCGAAGCATTCACGCCTATCTCCGCGCCCTGGAAGAAGTGACTATCCGCGCGCTGGATGAATTCGGCATCTGCGCCCAGCGGTCCGCGCTCGGCACCGGGATTTGGATTGAGGACGCAGGGCGGCCGCAAAAGATCGGCAGCATCGGCGTGCATATTTCGCGCTGGGTCACATCGCACGGGCTGGCTTTGAATGTTTCCAATTCTCTGGAGCCCTTCCGGTATATTGTTCCGTGCGGGATCCAGAATATTGAGATGACCTCGATGGCGCAGCTCCTGGGCAGGCCCGTGGATCGCAGCTCGGTTGAAGCCGTCCTTTGGAAACACGTGGAAGCGACGTTTGAATTGAAGGCCGAAAATTATTTTTTTGACAGAATTTCTAAAAAGACAAAAGGCGATCACGTCAACGTCAACGCTTAGCGTCTACGTTCCACGTGCACGTCAATGTCCACGAAAGAGGTCCAGATGCTGTTTGACGGAGAATTGCAGCTCTTTTTCGTGAGCGTAGACGTGATCGTTAACGTCAAGCGTTGACGTGCACGTGCACATGACCGTCCTCGGCTTTTTTGGTTGGAGCCTTCTGCTGTCTGGCTGGGCGGTGAACACTACGAATGTCGCCAAAGGATTTAAAGCTAGTGAACGATAAGTCTCGACGTTTCCCTGACTGGCTGAAGGTGCGCATTCCCGGCGGTGAACGGTTCCATGAGCTGAAAACGCTCATGCGAAGCTTGAATCTGCACACCGTATGCGAGGATGCTCTCTGCCCCAACATTGCGGAATGCTGGGGGCGAGGTGTGGCCACGTTCATGATTCTGGGCGATGTTTGCACCCGCTCCTGCGGTTATTGTGCCGTTAAATCGGGCAAACCGACCGAGCTCGATCCGTGGGAGGCAGTCAAGGTGGCAGACGCGGTCAGAAAGATGGGGCTGCGGCATGTCGTTGTCACCAGCGTCGATCGTGATGATCTGGCAGACGGCGGAGCCGGAGTGTTTGCTTCCACGATCGCTCAGATACGAAGGCTCAATCCGGAGTGTGCGGTGGAGGTTCTAATTCCCGATTTCCGTGGCGACGCCGTGGCATTGAGAACCGTGGTGGATGCTGCTCCTGACATCTTAAACCACAACATCGAAACCGTGCCGCGCCTGTACCGGCGCGCTCGATCCGGTGGAAAGTACCCGCGTTCCATCGGCTTGCTGAGAGATGCCAAAGCATGGCGGCCTCTGATGGTTACCAAGACCGGGATGATGCTCGGACTGGGCGAGAGCAGAGAGGAAATTGTTCAAGTGATGCGCGACCTGGTGGCAGCCGGCGTGCAGATTCTCACACTGGGACAGTACCTGCAACCGACAAGAGGACATCTGCCCGTGGATCGCTTTTATCACCCGGACGAATTCAAGGAATTGAAAGTCCTGGGTGAAGCTCTCGGCTTTGAACACGTCGAAGCAGGACCACTGGTTCGAAGCTCGTATCAGGCAGACAAGCAATTTGAGTTGGTCCGTGGTCAGTAGTCCGTGGTCAGTAGTCCGTGGTCAGTAGTCCGTGGTCAGTAGTCCGTTGTCCGTTGTCAGTGGTCAGTGGTCAGTTGTCCGTAGTTAATAGTGCGTAGTCGGCAGTCCATGATGGTTATTTTTTCCGTGACTCTTACTGAGAAGTTCTTGGACTGATAAACAACTACATTTGGACCGCTGACAACGGACCACTGACTACCACTGACCACTGACAACTGACTACGGACAACGGACCACGGACCACGGACAACGGACCACCGACAACGGACATGCAATTCAAAATTTTGCTTCTCCTGTTATTGCTGGAGCTGACTATCATCGCAGCGTTTGCCGGATGGAAGTTGATCTTCGCGCTTTGCGTCATTTCCGGAGTGTTTGTTTATACGTCGCTCACCTTTCCGCCTTACTCGCGTGCCCGCTCAATCTTTTCGAAAATCTGCTTTTGGGCCACTTACGCCTCAATCCTGGCCGCCACGTTGCTTTGCTTTTGGCTCGATGATCCGCTGACGGCCTTCGTGGCGATCATCTGTGGTGTGTGGGTGCTTCCCACCCTCTTATTTGCGGCTTCCTACGTTTCCGATTTCGACCAGTTCATCCGCTCCGACGATTCGCAGTGACCGGATCCATCTTAGCTTCTGCGCTTGTTTACATCGCGATTGTAATCGGGATCGGCATCTGGAGCTTTTCCCGTACAAAGACGGCTGCGGATTTTTACATCGCGGGCAAGGCACTCGGCCTGGTGGTCATTTCTCTTACTACGATGTCGACCATCATGAGCGGTTTCACGTTTGTGGGCGGTCCGGGACTGCAATACCAGCTCGGCATGGTTTCACTCTGGATCCTGCTTCCCGCGCCGCTGACCAACACGATGACCTGCTGGCTGCTGGGGAAGCGCCTCCGCATGCTTGCCGAAAAGCATGAAGTATTCACCATTCCCGACGCGATTGCGATTCGATTCGGGAGCCGCCTTGCATCGGGACTGGCAGCGGCGGCCATTTTGATAGGTTCCATCGGCTACCTCGCCACGCAGGTGCAGGCGCTCGGCGTGGTGATTGCTTCCATCTTCTACATCGGCATCGTGCCGGCCGCGCTGATCGGCGTGGCAATCATCCTGTTTTACTCGGTTGCCGGGGGTATGATCGCGGGCGCCTACAATGATGTTTTTCAGGGAATTGTGATGGTCTTCGCCTCCGTCACCATTTTCATTTTCGCAATCGCGAGCGCGCCGGGGCTGCCGGCGATGTTGCATACCATCAAAGCAGCCGATCCACTTTACCTGCACCCGTGGGGCAAGTCTTCTCTCTTCACCGCGCTGGGCTGGTTTTTTCTCTTTTCATTTGGCGTGCTGGGACAGCCGCACATCATCAACAAATTTTTCATGATCAAAGATCTGAAGGTTTTAAAGTGGATGCCGGTGCTGGTGACGATCACAACGATAATGTGCGGACTGATCTGGTTTGGAATCGGCGTGTCAGTGAAATATCGTGTAGTGGCGGGCCTGATGCCGCCTCTTGAAAGGCCGGACCAGGCTTCCAGCGTTTTCCTGCTCAACTACACGCCCGGAATTTTAGCCGGCATTACTTTTGCGGGAATCATGGCCGCCATCATGTCGACCGCCATTGCGTTCATCAATATCGGATCGGCGGCCCTGGTTCGGGATATTCCGCTTTCCTTCGGCAGAAACCTGGCCGATCAGTTGCTTTGGGGAAGATTTGCCGTGGTGGCGATCTGCGCCATCGCCACGGCTGTTTCGCTTCTGACCACCAGGTTGGTGGCGCTGCAGGGAGTGTTCGGATGGGGATCGTTCGCCGCGGCGCTCGCTCCGGTCATGGCGATCGGGTTTAACTGGAAAGGCGCTACGCGCGCAGCGGCCATCGCCTCCATCAGTACCGGAATGCTGGTCAATGCAGTGCTGGAGTTGTTCGCGCCTTCCCGCCGCTGGCTGCCGGAGGGCGTGTTGCCTCCGATGGTTTCCCTGCTGGTTTCATTTATCGTTTTCATCGGCGTTTCCTTCGCCGGGAGGAAAAAATAACCACCAAGGCACAAAGAACACAAAAAGGCTTAGCTTCGTGTTCTTTGTGCCTTTGTGGTGTTCTCCTCACACCACCAAATGCAAAACGCGCTGCGCAATATTGAAATAAATCACAATCCCTGACACGTCAACCAGCGTGGCAATAAACGGGTTGGACGACACGGCGGGGTCAAAACCGAGCCGCTTGAAGACGATCGGAAGCAGGGCTCCCACAAGGGTCCCCCACGCTACCACCGACACGAGAGTTAAACCCACGCAGAAGGCGACGCCCATGCCGTTGCGCCACATCAATGATCTGCCGAATCCCACCGTTCCCAGGATCAACCCCAGTCCCATGCCGATCAATATTTCGCGCCGCAGGACTTTAAACCACTCCCTCAGTTCTATTTCTCCGGTCGCCAGGCCGCGCACCACCAGCGTGGCTGACTGCGAACCGCTATTGCCACCCGAGCTTATGATCAGCGGAACGTAATACACCAGCGTTCGTGCCGCCGCAATCGCGGAATCATAATGCCGCAGCGCTGTACCGGTGAGAAACTCGCCGATGAAGATCCCTACCAGCCAGCCGGCCCGTTTTCGGACCATCGAAAGCGGGCTCACCCTGAAGTATGGATCTTCCAGCGGCTCGATTCCCGAGATTTTCTGCAAATCTTCGCTCTGTTCTTCTGAAAGAACGTCAAGGACGTCGTCTACCGTAACGATTCCCAGAATGCGATGCGAGCTGTCAACCACAGGCACAGCCAGCAAGTTATAACGCGCGATCAGCCGCGCAACTTCTTCCTGATCCCTACTGGCATCCACAGTGATGGCTTCCGCGTCCATCAGCTCGCCCACGGTCTGCCGGTTGTCGGCAGTCAGAAGGTCCCGCAGCGAAAGCACGCCCATAAGTTTTTCCGTCGCGCGGTCAACCGCGTAAATCGTGTAAACAGTCTCCACCTCGCGCGCCACTACCCGGATATGTTTTAAAACCTCTTCCACGCTCTGGTCCGGATACACTTCCACGAATTCCGTGGTCATCAGGCCGCCCGCGCTGGTGGGTGGGTACGCCAGCAATTCGAGCAGCTCGTGCTGCGTTTCCCGGGACAAATGCTTGAGCAGGTGCGCGCGCGTTTCCTCGTTGAGATTACCGAAGAAATCGGCTCTCTCGTCTGAAGACATCCGTTCGGCGATGGCAGCAACCTGCGGCGTCTCGAGATGTTCGACCAGCTCCCTGCGCCGCCGCAGCGTCGGCTCATCGAAAATCTGAACATTGATCTCGATGGGAAGCTGTCGAATCAAATCTGCCGCGTCTTCGATCGGCATGTCGCGGATCAGGTCTGCTATTTCCGGGATCGGCAGCTCGCGGATCTCCTCCAGCGCCCGATTTCGATCTTCGCGCAGCAATTCCTGCAGTCTTTCATTTTCCAAAGCGTCCATGACCGATCCTCATCGAATAATTTTGAAATCTGTATTCACACCCGGCTTTGCGGGATGTTATCATTCGCCATTCCCCATCAAGTGACTTCATGAAAATCTCAAAGCGTTTTTTTCAAGTGGCCGACGACGTTCTTTCTTCAGTCGACCACAAAAGCCAAAGTATTTTCAGCGGATACCTTCCCTGGCCACAGAAATCGAAGCACCTTTACGGCACCTATTACTATCGTGAAGCCCGCAGGACCGAGCTCGGCTTTTTTCTCGGATACCTGCTGCTTGAAAATGAACGGCATTACCTGAACGCCTTGCCTCCTGAATGTTTTTTCTTCGCCTACGTGCATCCGATCTCAAGGCCGCTGCACCGAAAACTGGTGCGGTGCGAGGATAGCCTGTTTGCGCAGTTTCAAAAACAACTAACAGAAAAGAAAAGCGGTGTTGCCGAATTTCATCTGCTGCGCGACAAGCTGCCCGCGCTCTACTGCAAGCACAGCCTCAAAGGTGTTCCCGGTTCGGAGATGAGCATGACCTCAAGGCGTTTTTTTTATGACGCCTTGAAACAGGTTAATTTTGTCGGGATTCCAAAACAGTTGGCGGGGTGGTGTTGATCGGTTACGAGTTTGCAGGTTACGAGTTGCTACGAGTTGCGGGTTATAAGTATTTTGTGTTCTTTGTGTCTTTGTGGTGTCCTTTTCACCACAAAGACACAAAGATCTGAACTGCCGAAAATCTCCGGCAGCTCAGGAAATCTCCAAGGGCGGCCACTTAGTGGGGGACGCGTCTGGTTTTCTTCACCTTCTGATCGATTATGTATCCGCCCGCGCCACCCGCAGCCGCTCCGATAATCGCGCCTTTCTTTCCACCGACAAGGGCGCCGGTCAGTCCGCCTGCTGCAGCGCTGGAGCCGATCACCTTGGCAGTACGTTTCTTGCTTCGGGCACTGGTTCGGTAACGGTCTTTCTTGATTCGGTGGTATGCATAACCCCCGGCCGCTCCCGCGCCCGCTCCTATCACAGCGCCTTTGCCGCCGCCTGCCAATGCGCCTACCGCCGCACCCGCGGCTGTCCCGATCAGGATCTTCTTTTTCTTGCCGGCCATCAGCGCCGGCTCGAAAAGGGTTAACACCAAGACAAGAACGATCAGTATTCCCAGAAACTTATTTGTTCTTCCAGAAGCTCTCATACTGGCCCTCCTTCCCCTCATTTAAGTAAGAGAAGATCGGCAGGTCAAGGTTGCTTGAATGTTAATTTGTTTTTTTTGAGTGGATTAGCGGAAATTCAGGCTGCATTTTTTACGCAAAAAGAGAGACCTTCAGGAAAAATCTTCAGGCCTCCCTTGTGGGCAAATGACTTAAAAGATGTAGCGAATTGCAAACTGGCCGGTGCGCGGGCTGGTGAAGGCGCGCTGACCTGTAATCTGCAGGAAAGTGGCTTCCGAATTCAGCGCGGAACGATTGGGATACCCCCACTGGGTTCGATTGAAGAAATTGTAAAACTCCATTCGAAAAGTCAGCATGTCGTTTTCGCGGATCCGGAATCCTTTGGAGAACTGGACATCAGTATTATTTTGCCCGTGAGCAAAGAAGTTATTCCTCCCCAGATTTCCCTGGCTTGCCAGACCCGGGACAAAAACTCGCTCGGAGCCGGGCGTTCCGGCGTTGGGAAAAATATCGGCCGGCTTGATCAAGGACTGACTTTTCTGCCTTCCCGTAGCCGGATCAAAACGCGGGTTATCGATGCTGATCCCGAGAATGGAGGGATTCACCAGGAACGGCCGGTCGCTGGCCGTCCCGTCACTATTGACGTCGTAGCCGGCGGTAATGGTGAACGGATTGCCGGACGAAAACGTCGTGGTTCCCGCAAGCTGCCATCCACCGAGAACCTGCCGCACAAAAGAGTTCCAGCTCGCCAGAAACGGAGTGCGGTAGCTGTAGTTGATTACGGCGCGATGGGTTTGATGGAAGAGGCTGAAGCCGCGCATTGCGGCAGCCGAGTTTTTTCCGTTGGGTGAAGAACCCTGGTCTAACCCGGTGAACGTCGCTTCTGATCCTGTGTCGATCGCTTTGCTCCAGGTATAGTTTGCGCTCAGCGCCAACCCGTGGCTGTAACGCTTGGTGAAGGTCGTCTGCAATCCGTTGTAGTACGACCACGCTCCGTTAAAAATGCGCAGGTAGCCGCCATATCGTGGATCCGGTCGCCGGTCGTTGTAGCGTGGCTGCGCCAGACTGATGCACCCGGCCGGGGGATTTGGATTCTGAATATTAGGATCAATGCAATTCATCAGCACGCCCCGGTTTAGTGCACTCACCCGGGGGTCATTGGGCGCAAGAATGGGAAACTCCGCTCGATTGACCAAATCGTAAAACAGCAGCCCGACACCATGATTTCCCGTATAGCTCGCCGAAATGGATATTCTGGAAGGCAGTTGCCGCTCGATCGTCAGGTTCCATTGTTCTGTGTAAGGCATACGCATTCCGGCATCCACCGTCGTCGGGTTGTAACGCACACTGGGAATGGTTCCCGGTACGAATACAAAACCACCCGTCGGATCGGCAGGACCGATCACGTTTGCATAGTCCTGCGAGAGCGCGTTGGGAGGATTGAATCGGATGCTGGCTCCATTCTGCGAAAACACGGACTGGTACAAACGGCCGTGGAACATCCCTCCGCCGCCGCGGATCACAAAATTCCCCGGACCTCCAGTGATGGCGTGCAGGAATCCCTTGCCCGCCGGACTCCAGGCGAACCCGAACCGCGGTTCCAGGTACGTATCCGACCCGAATCCATAATCCAGCAGATTGTTGACCTCTCTCAGCTTTAGAACGTGTTCGAAGCGCCCGCCGAAATTGAATGTGAGATTCCGGCGCACCTTCCAGTCATCCTGGGCATAGAAATTGAGTTCGCCGCTGCGGTTTCCCAGGAAATTGGGACCCCAGGACTTAGTGAAAGCACTCACGAACCCGCGGCGGAAGTTCTGAATTGCGTTCCGTCCCTGAGCCACGTTGAAAGTCCAGAACCCGCGGGAAAACTGGTCGGCTCTGTCGTTCAACTGTTGTTTGCGAATATCGGTCCCCACCTTTAAAGCGTTGTTGGACGTGAGTAGCGTGGAAAGGTTGTAGACGTATTGATAATCCGTCTGGTACCGCAGAATCGGAAAAACGCCGGAGCTGCCGAGAGTGGTCCCGCGGGTCAAGCCGCTGAAACGGACGATCGGTGTTTCGTTTCCGTCCTTGATGTTTACTGTAGTTCTCCGCCGCCCTACGGCAAAGCGGAATTCACCCACGGTCTTGGGAGTAAAGACGTGCGTTTGCGTGGCGCCGAAGTTCTGCTGCCGGTTGTCCTGCTTGGTCGCTTCTCCCCGCACAATGTTGTCGTCATTGTCCAGGAGTTGGGCGCTGTACTGGTAGCGAAACATGAAGTTGTTCGCTGCGCTTGCCGGGATATCGATCCGTGTGCCGTAATCGGAAGCAGGCCGGTTGAATCCACGCAGCGCCGAGTAGGCCCGGCTTCCAAGATTGGGGCTGTTCGGCGCGGCCTTTGGAAAACGGTCGATGATCCCCTGGATCCACGCGACATCGGCCAGTGACAGACCTGTGGCTTCCGGGTCTACGGACCGTTCCTCAGGCAACAGAATGTCCACAGTGGTCAGCCCTGCGCCCTTGTTGATGTTGCGCTCAAAACTCTGAAAGAAAAAAGCCTTGTTCTCGCGAATCGGACCTCCGATCGTGCCGCCCCAAAGATGGCGATGGATTGCGCTCTTCTTGGCGCCCGCCAGATTTCCAAAGTAGGTTTGCGCGTTAAAAATATTGTTTTGTGTGAACCAGTAGGCATCGCCATGCCATTTGTTGGCTCCCGACTTGGTCTGCACCAGCACCACGGCTCCAGCGCCCCGGCCGAACTCGGCGGAGAAACTGTTCCGCAGCACCTGGAATTCTTTTATCGAACTGATGTTGACTCCCTGCCGATGCTGGTTCTCCGAGGAGTCATCGTTATTGACGCCGTCAGTCTGGAACGTAGCGGAGCGCGTGCCGGTGCCATTGATCTGTACCGAGCTGCCGCTGGACGCGGTTGGATTATCCTGTCCCGAAACGGCATTGGTCTGAAATCCCGGAACGTCGGCAACCAGCGCGAGCATGTTCCGGCTGAAGATCGGCTTATCTTCGATGTACTGGGAATCAAACGACGTCTTCAGCTCGCCCGTGGTGGTTTCAATCTGCGGAGGCTCGGCTGTGACGGTGACAGTCTGCTGCTGCTCGGCGATGTCGAGGCGCGCGTTTACTGTCGTAGTGACGTTGAGCCGCACTTCCACATTTTCGTGGATCAGAGTTTTGAAACCGGGCAGCGAAAACGTGACAACGTATTTTCCAAGCACGGCAAACGGGATTTTGTAGAATCCCTCGTCATTTGTAATGGTGACTCGCTCCGTTTTGGTCGCCGTCTCCACAGCCGTGACTGTCACTCCGGGAATGGCAGCAGTGCTGGCGTCAGTAACCCTCCCTTCCACGGTTCCCGAAACGGTCTGCGCGCTCAAAAGGCCGGCAAACAGACTGAACAGACAACAAAGAAGTACCAGGACTTGGCGAAGAGGCATCCTTCCTCCTTACGGATAAGCCGGTTCGGCTTTCAATCGTTGAATTCTAGAATTAAACAGAGCCGTGAGGCAATTCATTAACAAAGACCTCCACCATGTCAGTACCGCGGGCGTGAGCCCGCGGTACTGACATTGGCGAACCTGGGCACGCGTCCGCCGAACCTATGCCTCAGCCTGAACTTATGCTAGATTCCAATCATCCAACTCAAAAGGACGCAGCGGTTTGACTTTCAGCAGTGGATTCCAGTTCCCATCTAAGGAGAACTCATGGCTCATCGACAGATTGCGCACGCTGAAACTACCACCCGCCAGGCTTTTCAACCTTACGTTCCGGCTTCCAAGAAGATCCCGGAATTTACGCTGAAGGCGATCCTGCTGGGCGCCTTCTTCGGAATTCTGTTTGGCGCCTCCACGGTATATCTGGCCCTGAGGGCGGGCCTGACGGTAAGCGCTTCCATACCGATCGCAGTTCTGGCCATCGCCGTGTTCAAGCGCATCGGCAAATCGACAATACTGGAAAACAACATTGTTCAAACGATCGGCTCGGCCGGCGAATCGGTCGCTGCCGGCGTGGTCTTTACCGTACCGGCGCTGTTCTTTCTGTATGGCCGGGAAGAGTATTTCAAATACGCGCAGATTTTCGTACTGGCCCTGGTGGGTGGAATTCTCGGAGTGCTGTTTATGATTCCGCTGCGTCGTTCGCTGATTGTCAAGGAACACGCGGTGTTGCCGTATCCGGAAGGAACTGCCTGCGCCGACGTGCTGATCGCCGGTGAAAAGGGAGGCACGTTTGCGCGCCGCGTTTTTGAGGGTCTCGGCATCGCGGTGCTCTACAAGTTGCTGATGAGCATCCTGGGGCTGTGGAAAGACGTTCCTGCCTACGTAACCAGGAAAGGCAGCGCTTACGCGAACGCCACAATCAACGGTGAGATCACTCCGGAATATCTCGGCGTGGGGTACATCATCGGTCCGCGCATCGCGGGAGAAATGGTCGCCGGCGGGGTGTTGTCCTGGCTGGTGCTGATTCCGCTGATAACTTACTTCGGCAGCGCGCTGACGGTGGTCCTGAAACCCGGATTCGGCGACAAGCTGATCACCGACATGACCCCCCTGGAGATTTATCGCGGGTACGTACGCTACATCGGGGCGGGAGCGGTGGCGGCTTCCGGCCTGATCACCTTGCTTCGATCCCTTCCCACTATCGTTAGTTCATTCCGCGACAGTCTGGGAGACTTACGGGACCGGCGCACGGGAAAAACACAGACCCGCACAGAAAAGGATATCCCCATTACCTATGTGTTGATCGGTTCGGCGGTGCTGGCGCTGGCGATCTCGATCATCCCCCAGATTCCGGGAACGTTTCCGGGAAAATTGGTAATGTCGATTCTGGTGGTAATCTTCGGATTTTTCTTCGTCACAGTGTCAAGCCGCATCGTGGGCATCATCGGATCTTCATCCAATCCGATTTCAGGCATGACGATCGCCACGCTGATGGCGACCTGCCTGATTTTTGTCTCGATGGGCTGGACCGGAGATTATTTTCAACCTGTGGCGCTCTGCGTCGGGGCGATTGTTTGCATTGCCGCAGCCAACGCCGGCGCGACTTCTCAGGACTTGAAAACCGGTTACCTGGTGGGAGCGACTCCCATTTATCAGCAACTCGGTTTGATCATCGGCGTGCTGGTGAGCGTGGTCGCCATCGGTTATACGCTGATGCTGCTCCATACTTCTCCTTACGGCCCGATCGGCTCGGAGAAGCTGGCGGCTCCCCAGGCAACGCTGATGGCAACGGTGATTCGTGGAATGTTAAGCCAGAACCTCCCCTGGGGTCTGGTGTTCGCAGGAATGTTCATCTCGCTGGTGATCGAGCTCTGCGGAATCAAGTCGCTTTCCTTCGCCGTGGGGAGCTATCTGCCGCTGTCGACCACTTCCACTATTTTCGCCGGAGGCGTGGTGAAATGGCTGGCCGACCGGGCCAGCAAACGCCGGGTTGAGTCCGAGCTCACGCCGGGAATGTTGTACAGCACCGGGCTGGTCGCTGGAGGATCGCTGGCGGGAGTTTTCATAGCGATCCTGGCCGGACTTAAAGAAGGAGCTTATGCGCGCGCCATGAACATCGGCGCCAAAATCGGAGCGATTGACAAACTGGGCGCGATCGGTGATCTGGTGGCGCTGGCGGCTTTCGGGGCGCTCGCATTTCTCCTTTTTAGGGTCGCCAAAAAACATGAAGAAATCTGAAAAACGATGGCGCCGGTCCACACATTCTCCACAGGGCAGAGGTTTTGCAAGTCTAAGATTCCAGATTGCTTAGCCGAACGGCCCCTGATTTCCACAGCTTTTTCCACATATATGTGGAAAACGCGCTGTCCCCGAAAATTCAGGGATAGACTTCTATTAGAAAAATCGGAACCGCGAGGCGCGAAAGCGCGAAAGAAGACTAGAGCGATTCTTGCTTCGCCTTCACGGTGAATTTTTCACACGCTGGAAGGAGAGACCTATGAATATTTCCTGGCGATTTGTCTTATCGATCTCACTTGCGTGCGGCTGCATTTGCGACTTTTTCCCAAGCGCTCTGGCGCAGGGGAAGCGGTTTTCTGTGGATGATCTCATCCGCGTGCGGCGGGTCTCCGACCCGGAAGTTTCGCCGGACGGAAGATGGGTGGTGTTCACGATCTCCGAAGTGGCGTGGGAAAAGAACGGGCGCAATACCGATCTGTGGGTCGTCTCAACCGAAGGCGGACAACCGCGCAGGCTGACCCAGGAGCCCGGGCGCGATGATTCACCGCGCTGGTCTCCCGATGGAAAGCGCATCGCCTTCATTTCCACCCGCGATGGAAAACCACAAGTCTGGCTGGCGGGGATCGACGGATCCGCGCCGAGCAAAGTAACGCAGGTCAGCACCGGGGCGGATGGAGTCGTGTGGTCGCGCGATGGAAAATTCCTCGCCTTTTCTTCCGACGTTTACCCCGAGTGCGCCGACGACGATTGCAACCGCAGGCGGGACGAGCAGGCCGACAAGAGTATGGTCACAGCAAAGATCCTCGACCGCCTGCTGTTCCGGCACTGGAATGCATGGAAAGATGGAAAGCGCACACACATACTTGTGACTTCCATCCGGGGCGGCGCGGCAAAGGACGTCACTCCCGGAGACTTTGACTCTCCGCCATTTTCACTGGGTGAAGCTCCTGCTTATGACTTTTCCCCCGATGCCAAAGAGCTGGTATTCACCCGCGGCCCGGAGAAGGACGAAGCCGTCAGCACTAACAGCGATGTGTACGTCGTCTCGTTGACCGGCCCGGCCGGTCCCCGAAAAATCTCCACGAGCGCCGGCGCCGACACCGGAGCGGTTTATTCTCCTGATGGCCGCTACATTGCGTTTAAGTCGCAGCGCACGCCGGGATTTGAATCGGAGCGATGGGAACTGGTGATCTATGATCGCGGCACCGGGCAAGGCGCGAGTGTCACTCCCGACCTGGACCTTTCCGTCGATCATCTGGTTTGGAGCCCGGACTCCAGAATGATTTACTTCCAGACGGCGGAGAAAGGTCACAATCCAATTTACCGATATGATCTGGGGACGCGGAAAGCGGAGAAGGTGCTGTCCGGAAATTTCTCCTACGGCGACGCATCGATCGACTCCAGCAGCAGGATTCTGACCTTTTCCCGCCAGACCTTTAACGCGCCCCTGGAAGTGTATCGCGCCGCAGCCGATGGATCGCAGGTCCAGCAGTTGACCTCGATTAATCAGGAATTCATGCGCCAGTTTTCACTGAGCGAGCCGGAAAGCGTGACCTGGAAGAGTAAGGACGGTTCGACCATCCAGGGTTTTCTGATCAAACCGCCTTTTTTCAATCCGGCGAAGAAATATCCCTTTCTGCTTCTGGTCCACGGCGGGCCGCAAGGCGCCTGGTCAAGCAGCTTTTCGTATCGCTGGAATCCGCAGGCGATGGTCTCGCACGACTACGTGGCGCTGATGCCCAACCCGCGCGGCAGTTTTGGCTTCGGTCAGAAATTCACCAATGAAATCAGTGGAGACTGGGGAGGCAAGGTTTATGAGGATCTGATGGCGGGGGTGGATTATGCGTCCAGACTTGCCTATGTCGACAGCGCCCGCATGGGAGCAGCGGGGGGCTCGTACGGCGGCTATATGGTCAACTGGATCGAGGGACACACGGACCGGTTCAAGGCGCTGGTTTCACACGCAGGAGTTTTCAATCTGACCAGTATGTATGGAGTTACGGAGGAACTTTGGTTTCCGGAATGGGAATTCAAGGGAACTCCATGGAGCAATCCTAAGATGTACGAACGCTGGTCACCGCACAATTATGTGAAAAACTTTAAAACTCCGCTGCTGGTCGTTCACGGGGAATTGGACTATCGCGTTCCGATCGGGGAAGGATTCCAGCTCTTCACCTCACTCCAGAAGATGAAGGTGCCCTCCAAGATGCTGTATTTTCCAGATGAGGGACATTGGATCCAGAAACCTCAAAACAGCAAGTTGTGGTACGACACGGTTCTAGCATGGCTGGATAAATGGCTGAGGCCGAATGGGGAGTAAAGTCGAAAGTCGAAGATCAAAGGTCGAACGTCGAAGGTCGAAAGTCGAAGGTCGAGAATCGGAGGTCGAAAGTCGAAGGTCGACTTTCGATTATATGACTTTCGACTTTCTGACCTTCGACTTTCGACTTTCGACTTTCGACTTTTTTTATACGAGGTCTTGTTTGAGAATATTCAAGACTTGCTTGGCGACGGCTTTCAGCGTTTCGGGCACGCCGGTTCCCTTTACTGCTACCGCTTCGAAGATCGGCTCATCGGCCACCTTGAGCTCTTTGATCAGTTCTTCGACCGTAAACTTGGGATGCAGGTCGCGCTTGTTCAACTGCAGTGCGTATGGAATTTTGAGAATGTCGTAGCCGTACTCTTTCAGATTCTCTTTCAGATCCCGCATCGATTCCAGATTCGCATCCATTCGGTCCGGATGTGAATCGGCGACAAAGACGACACCATCGGCTCCCTTGAGTATCAGCTTGCGACTCGCTTCGTAAAACACCTGGCCGGGAACCGTATAGAGATGAAAGCGCGTCTTAAAACCTCCGATGTTTCCCAGATCCAGCGGAAGGAAGTCGAAAAACAGCGTGCGGTCCATTTCTGTGTTCAAAGAAATCAGCTTGCCTTTGCTCTTGGGATTTACCGAATCATAGATGAAAACGATATTGGTCGTTTTACCCGCCAAACCCGGGCCGTAGTAGACGATTTTGCAGTTGATCTCGCGATTAGCGTAATTGATGAAAGACATGAATCTTGTGGTTTATCAATGCATTATTGGGAAACTGACAGGCTTGATCTGTGACCGGGATCACGACGTCTCGGCCGACACCCCCGCGCGCGTCTGCCAGTTCTTCCTGAGAATGTCCTCCAAAATTAATCGTGCCCGCTTAACACTGGACTCGTCTACGGCACTCTTGGCCCGATCGGCAAGCACCACGAGAATAGCGCGATCGCCCACCGAAGAGATATGAATGTTCCACTTCTCGCCCTGGTGGCTGACAGAAGAAAACTCCGTCTCCCCGAGAACTTTTGCCAGGCCATGGGTGGCTGCGACACTGCCGGCACTGAGCGAGGCAAGCGACTGTTCGTCACGGATTGGAGACTGGCCACTGGAAGAGATCATCTGACCGTTGCGGTTGATAAGATACACTCCTTCGGCGCGACATTTTGAAACGAGAGAGGACAGAACGAAAAGAATCTTTTCATTTTCCTCTTCGCGCAGAACAAAATTCGGGATTTCCATCCGCTCTCCTCAGGTCATTTTTGAAACAAAGGAGATTGTTATAGCATAAACGAGCGTCAGCGGATGCAATCGTAAGCACAGACTCGATTTTTAGACTTGCCTTGACTGGAACGACGAAAGCCCTATAATAAGTTGCTTTTCCGCACCGCGTGCCTTAAATCATTGGGGATAAAGAACATAATGTCACCCGCGAAGAAAAAGCCAACCAAAAAGGCATCGAATCGCAGAGCAGCCCCGAAACCGGCCCGTTCCCGCCCACCCGCAGGCAAGGCAAAGAAATCAACCTCAAAGAGCAAACCATCCGCAAAGCGCAGACCCTTGATGACGGTTACCAAAAAAATCGTCGGCGGAAGGAAAGCAGCGAGGACGGAGAAGGTCAAGGTATCGGGCGCAGCTCCGGCCTCCAAGGCTGCGGTCGCTGCTCCTCCCAAGACGGCCGTGAAACCTCAGAAAAAGGACGACAGACTATTGCTGGACCTCTACGAACGCGGAATAAAAGCACTCTATAATAAAGATTATCAGCAGGCCCTGGAATTGTTTGAGAAACTGGTGGAAGATTTTCGAGAGGAAATCGAACTCACCGATCGGGCACGGAATTTCATCAAGATCTGCCAGGCTCAGGGAGCTGTAAAACGTGTGCAGGCACCCAAAACGGTCGAGGAAATGTTCGATTTGGGCGTAATGGAGCACAATAGCGGCAACTATCAGAAGGCTATCGAACACTTCAAGGCCGCAATTGAGCAAAACCCGAAGGCCGACTACATCCACTATGCTTTGGGGGCTTCTTTTGCTCAAAGCGGCGATGTCGATCGCGCCATCCACAGCCTGCAGAAATCGATCCAGCTCAATTCGGACAACAAGTTCCTGGCACGCAATGATCCGGATTTCGAATCCATCCGCAGCACCAAGGAATTCGGCGCGATCGTGGAAATACCGAGATCGGAATGAACCAGGCTTTGGACCACAGGCCGCTCAATATCGTCTGTATCGGCGGCGGAACCGGCCTGTCATGCCTCTTATCCGGAATGAAGCGGCTCATTCTGGACGGCCCCATTTGTTCCATCGATCGCTCTTTTCACATCAAAAACCTCTCGGCCGTTGTCACTGTCTCCGACGACGGCGGAAGCTCCGGCCGGATCAGGGAAGAGCTCAACGTTTTACCTCCCGGGGATGTCAGGAATTGCCTGGTGGCGCTGGCCAACGACGAATTGCTCATGACCGAGCTGTTTCGCTACCGGTTTACCAGTACTGGAGACCTGCGCGACCACAGTTTCGGCAATCTTTTTCTTGCGGCGCTGACTGGAATTACCGGAGACTTTGCGCATGCCGTGCGGTTGGCCAGCGATGTACTGGCAATTCATGGCCGCGTTTATCCTTCCACAACTGAAAACGTCTATCTCGTTGCGGAACTGGCCGACGGCTCGGTGCGGCACGGAGAAACGCAAATCTCAAGCTCCAGCCGGCCGATTCGCCGGCTCCAGTTGGAGCCGGCTGTCTGCCACCCGGTGGAAGGAACGCTGGAAGCCATCCGCGAAGCCGACATCATTACTCTCGGGCCGGGCTCTCTCTATACCAGTGTCATTTGCAATCTCCTCGTGACACAGGTGAGCGATGCGATCACACGCTCGCATGCCAGGAAAATCTACATCTGCAACATCATGACCCAGCCGGGTGAAACATCTCACTTCACAGCCTCGCAGCACATTCGCGCAATCATGGAACATGCGCCCGGGTTGCATTTTGATGCGGTGCTGCTTAACGACGCACCGGTTTCTGCTACACTGCTGGACAGATACCGCGCTGAGCAATCCGAACCGGTGAGAACAGACCTGGAGGAGCTGAAGCAGCTCGGGATTCGATCTTTTTCCCGGCCGCTGATTTGCGAATCCGACACGGTGCGCCACAAGGCGGAACTGTTGGCGCGCGTGATCTTCGACATCTATGACATCCTCAGTTCCGAACAGCACGAGTCCTTCTTCAGCCAGGCCCGCTAGCCCCCTCTGTATCGTGATCCTTGCGGCGGGCAAAGGCACGCGCATGAAATCCCGCAACGCCAAAGTGCTGCAGCCGCTTTGCGGCCGCGAGATGATTCATTATCCGGTCGAGACAGCTCTTGCGCTGGCCCCGCGCAAAACCATTGTGGTGGTGGGCCATGATGCCGAAAAGGTGCGCGAAAGCCTGAAGGGTTATCCGCTGGAATTTGTGCTGCAGCCTGAGCAAAAAGGCACCGGCCACGCCGTGATGCAGGCGCTTCCGGTTCTCACAGACTTCAGGGGAAGCGTGGTGGTGTATTACGGAGACGCGCCGTTGCTCGGACCCCAGGACGTTCAAAGTCTGATATCCGAGCGCGAGAGGACCGGTGCTGCTCTGGCTTTCTTGACGGCTAACCTGGAGCGCCCCGCCGGGTACGGCAGGATTATCCGCAAGGACTCCCGGATCCAGAGAATCGTGGAAGAGAAAGACGCGACCCCGGAAGAAAAGAAGATCACTGAAGTAAATCCGGGAATCTACTGTTTTGAAGCAGAAGCGCTTCGCGCGGCGCTTGCACAGTTGGGCAATAAGAACCTCCAGGGGGAGTATTACCTCACCGACACCATGGAAATCCTTCTGCGGATGGGCAGGAAAGTCGTACCGGTGTTGTCCGATCAGTCCGAGAATCTGCTCGGTGTGAACACGCGCGCAGAGCTTGCCGGTACGGCCGTCAAGATATGGCTCCGCCGGGCCGACGCATTAATGGCGCAGGGAGTAACCATCCACCGGCCAGACAGTGTTTGCATTTCGCATGAAGCCGAAGTGGGAACGGATGCCGTCCTTTACCCGAACGTAATTCTGGAGGGTAAGACGTTAATTGGAGAAAGGGCGGTAGTTCATTCAAACAGCCGGATTGTAAACAGCCGCATCGGACCCGACGCGGAGATCCTTGACTGCTGTTTGATCACGGATAGCGCGGTGGGAGCCGGTACCACAGTGGGCCCATTCGCCCACCTTCGTCCGGGGGCGGAGATCGGCGAGCATTGCCGCATCGGGAATTTCGTCGAAGTGAAGAACAGCAGAGTGGGGGACCAGAGCAAAGCCGCCCACCTGACCTACCTCGGCGATGCTCAGGTCGGAAGAAATGTGAATATTGGCGCCGGCACCATCACCTGCAATTACGACGGATTCACCAAAAGTCCTACCCACATCGGGGATGGAGCATTTATCGGCAGCGATTCGCAATTGATCGCGCCGGTCAAGATCGGAGAGCGAGCGTATATAGCTGCGGGATCTTCCATCACGGAAGACGTTCCCCCCGAAGCGCTCGGCATTGCACGCGCGCGTCAGATGAACAAGGAAGGTTGGGTTAGGAGGAGGGGCGGAAAGAAGGGGAAGGAAGGGGAATGAAGGGGGAGGAAGGGGGAGGAAGGGGAAAGCGCTTGCGCGCGCGGTTCGGTGGTCATCGAGGGTCCGCTTGCTTACGCGCGCGGTTCGGTTTTGGGCGATCACTCCCTGCCTGACGCCACTACACCCTGGTGGTATTCCTGCAGGCTGCGGACATCCAGGTTTTCGCGCTGCAGCGCGCGGATGGCGTTGATGGCCGCGCGCGCGCCTGATAGCGTGGTTATGCAAGGAACGTTGTACTGGGTGGCGGCGCGGCGGATTCCGCGCTCGTCAAAGAAGGAGTCCCGACCGAGAGGGGTATTTACTACCAGATCAATCCGGTCGCTCTTGATCAAATCCACAATATTGGGGCGCCCCTCGTTCACCTTGTAAACAAATTCCACTTCCACTCCACCCTGTTTGATCACATCGGCCGTGCCCCGCGTGGCGACAATATGGAACCCCAGATTGCTAAAGTCGCGGCCGATTTTGGCGGCGTGCCTTTTATCATTCTGGTTGACGCTGATAAACACCACCCCGCTGCGCGGCAAAATGATTCCCGACGCAATCTGGGATTTCGCGAACGCGATCCCGAATGTCTCTGCCACTCCCATTACCTCACCGGTGGATTTCATTTCCGGACCGAGAATGGTGTCGACACCGGGGAACTTGGAGAATGGAAACACCGGCGCCTTGATGTAACAGTGCTTCACGGTCAGCTCTTCGGTAATGCCAAAGTCGCGCAGCCGCGCACCCACCATCAGCCGGGCCCCAATCTTGGCCATCGGAACCCCCGTGGCCTTGGACACAAACGGCACGGTGCGCGACGCGCGCGGGTTGACCTCCAGCACGTAAACCTGGTCGTCCTTGACGGCAAACTGGACATTCATCAGGCCCACCACGTTGAGGGCCTTGCCCAACTGGTGCGTGTAGCGTCGCATCGTGTCCAGGTGATTCGGCATGATGGGGGGCAGCACCGAGATGCTGTCTCCCGAGTGGATCCCCGCCTCTTCGATGTGCTCCATGATGCCGCCGATCACCACTACGTCCCCATCCGCCATGGCATCCACGTCGTATTCAAAGGCGTCTTCCAGAAATTTGTCGATCAGCACCGGGTGGCCGTGAGATACCTCGACGGCCGACTCCATGTAACCCTCCAGGCTCCGTTCGTCAAACACGATTACCATCGCCCGGCCCCCCAAAACGTAGGAAGGCCGCACCAGTATCGGAAATCCGATCTCGGCCGCCACTCTTTTCGCTTCCTCCACTGAAGTTGCTGTGCCGTTCTGAGGGTGCGGGATTCCCAATTCCGCCAGCAGCTTGCCAAAGCGCCTGCGATCTTCCGCCAAGTCGATCGAGTCGGGGGAAGTCCCGATGATAGGCACACCTGCGGCCGCCAGCTCGCGCGCCAGCTTCAGCGGGGTCTGGCCTCCGAACTGCACGATCAGTCCGTCGGGCCTTTCCGCTTCGACAATGTTCATCACGTCTTCGAAGGTGAGCGGTTCAAAGTAGAGCCGATCCGAGGTGTCGTAATCCGTGGAAACCGTCTCCGGGTTGCAGTTGACCATCAAGGTCTCAAACCCGGCTTCCTTGAGGGCAAAAGAAGCATGGCAGCAGCAGTAGTCGAACTCGATTCCCTGTCCGATCCGATTCGGTCCGCTTCCAAGAATCATGATCTTCTTTCGGTTTGTCGGCTCCGACTCGTCCTCCTCTTCGTAACTGGAATAAAGGTATGGAGTGAAGGACTCGAATTCCGCGCCGCAGGTGTCGACGCGCTTGAACACCGCCTTAATGCCCCGCTTTTTGCGTTCCTGGCGGACCTGTTCCTCCGTACATCGTTGTTTGTGCGAGAGAAACTGCGCCAGGCTGAGGTCGGAGAAGCCAAACTGTTTGGCCCGCAAAAGCAATTTATCGGAAATCGTTCCCAAAGTCTGATCCTCGATCAGAGCTCCCATTTCCACAATTTCCTTCAACTGCTGCAGGAACCAGGGGTCAATGTTGGTCCACTCTTGAATTCTCTCGGTCGAAATCCCGTGAGACAGCGCGTGGAAGAGATACGCCAGGCGATGCGGATTCGGCTGGATCAGGTTTTCTGAGAGCCTTTCCCTGTCGATCTTCTCGTCCAACAGTCCCTTGCCTGTTTCAAGCGAACGCAGTCCTTTCTGCAGCGCTTCCTTGAAATTCCTGCCGATGGCCATCACCTCACCCACCGATTTCATTTGCGTGCCGAGCGTTGTGGAGGCTTCGGGGAATTTCTCGAAGGCCCACTTGGGAATTTTCACCACCGTATAGTCGATGGTGGGCTCAAAGCAGGAGGGTGTTTTGCGCGTGATGTCGTTGGGAATCTCATCGAGCGTGTAGCCGACGGCTAGCCGCGCCGCGATTTTGGCGATGGGAAACCCTGTGGCCTTGCTGGCAAGCGCGGAGCTGCGGGAGACGCGCGGATTCATCTCGATCACGACCATGCGCCCGTTCATCGGGTTGAGCGCAAACTGAATGTTGGAACCTCCGGTTTCAACCCCCACGCGCCGGATCACTTTGATCGCGGCATCCCGCATGCGCTGGTATTCCTTATCGGACAGAGTCTGCGCGGGAGCGACGGTGATGGAATCTCCGGTGTGCACACCCATCGGATCAAAGTTTTCGATCGAGCAGATTACCACCACGTTGTCGGCCAGGTCGCGCATCACTTCCAGCTCGAACTCTTTCCATCCCAGGATCGATTCTTCGATCAAAATTTCATGGATCGGACTGGCGGACAAGCCGCGGTTGACAATTTCCTCAAACTCTTCCCTGTTGAACGCGATTCCGCCGCCGGTGCCGCCCAGAGTAAACGAAGGGCGGATAATGGCCGGAATGCCCACCTCTTCAAGCAGCGAGAGCGCTTCATTGTAAGTGGTGGCAAAGCCGGACACAGGTACCTCCAGCCCGATTTCCTGCATCGCAGCTTTGAACAGCCGTCGGTCTTCGGCCACTTTCAAAGGCAGCAGCTTGGCGCCGATCAACTCCACACCGAATTCGTCCAGAATTCCCTTTTCGGAAAGCTCCACCGCCAGATTGAGGGCCGTCTGGCCCCCGACGGTCGGCAGGACGGCCTCCGGCCTTTCCCGTTCAATGATGAGTCTCAGCGAATCGGCGGTAAGAGGCTCGATGTAGGTACGATCCGCAAATTCCGGATCCGTCATGATGGTCGCTGGATTGGAGTTCACCAGCACTACTTTGTAACCGTCGGATCTCAGGGCCTTGCACGCCTGCGTTCCGGAGTAATCGAATTCGCACGCCTGTCCGATGATGATCGGTCCGGACCCAATGATCAGGATTTTTTTGATGTCGTCGCGGCGCGGCATCAACGCTCCTTGTGCTCGTTCATCAAACTGATGAAGTCATCGAACAGGTAAAGCGAGTCGTGCGGCCCGGGCGAGGCTTCCGGATGGTACTGAACAGAGAAAAGTGGAAGATGGCGATGCCGGAAACCCTCCAGCGTCTGGTCGTTCAGATTCATGTGAGTTATCTGGATCTCGCGGTCCGGCAGCGAGTCCGGATCGACTGCAAAACCGTGGTTGTGGGCGGTGATCTCCACTTTTTTCTGGATCAGGTTCTTGACGGGCTGGTTCCCACCGCGGTGGCCGAACTTCAGCTTGTAAGTCCTGCCGCCGAGGGCGAGTCCAAGCAACTGGTGACCGAGGCAGATTCCGAAAACAGGCACTCGCCCCACCAGGCCGCGGATGTTGTCGACGGCGTAATCCAGAGGTTCGGGATCTCCGGGTCCGTTGGATAGAAAAACACCGTCGGGCTTCATTGCCAGGGCGTCTCGCGCGCTGGTGCGGGCGGGAACCACAGTCACTTCGCACCCATGCCCGGCCAGCAGCCGCAGGATGTTGTGCTTGATGCCGTAATCATAGGCAACCACTTTATGGCGCGCGTTCTTTGGACCGGGCCAGGCGTAAGCCGCCTGGCAGGAGACATCGCTGGCCAGATCACAACCTACCATCGGCTTTACTTGAAGCGCGCGATCCACGGCCTGCTCCGGCGTGAGCGCTCGACCCGACGAAACAAAGCCCCTCTGGGCACCCGTTTCGCGGATATGACGCACCAGCCGGCGTGTATCAATTCCTGCAATTCCCGGAATGCAGTGTCTATCCAGGTAACTGTCCAGTGATTCGGAAGCGCGCCACGAGCTGTAAATTGCGCTGTTCTCCTTAACCACGAAGGCGCACACGTGCGGTCGCTCCGACTCAAGGTCTTCCCCATTGGTGCCGTAGTTCCCTATAAGCGGGTAGGTCATCACGACAATCTGTCCGGCGTAGGAGGGATCGGTGAGCACCTCCTGGTAGCCGGTCATAGAGGTGTTAAACACGACTTCCCCGCCGGCTTCGCCCTTGTAACCGAAGGCACTGCCGCTGAACGTAGTCCCGTCTTCCAGCGCGAGAATCGATTGCATGGTCATTAGATTACGAATGGAAGGTTAACTGAGCGTCCGGCACCCAGTTGTCACGGCCTGGTTTGGTGTCTTGGTGGTTCACTGTTTTTTGAACCACCAAGACACCAAGCCCGCGAACTTTGGTTTTCCACTCACCTTAAGGTACCGAACCGGGAGACCGGCCAGTATCGAAAGATCGCTTTGCCAAAAATGTTGGTCTCCGGCACCAGACCCCAGTTCCGGCTATCGTTGCTGGAACTGCGGTGATCACCCAGCACGTAAAATTGTCCCGGCTGCACCACGACTGCAGGATACGACTCGTAATCAAAGTATTCCGGCAGAACGTAGGGCTCCTTCAGCGGCTGCCCGTTTCTAAATACCTGGCCGCGGGCAATCACGATCCGATCGCCGGGAACCCCGATCACGCGCTTGATAAATGATTTTGACATGTCGCGCGGATACCAGAATACGACGATGTCCCCGCGGTGAATCTGGCTGAACCGGTAAACAAACTTATTTACAAAAACTCGCTCCTGGTCGACCAGGTTGGGCTGCATGCTGGTGCCTTCGACTTTCACCGGCTGCACCACGAAAACGATGATGAGAATTGCCGTGACTGCCGCAAAAAAGATGTCCCGCGCCCAGCCTTTCATTTCCGTCAGCAGCGTGACAGAGTCTTCAGGAGCGAGGTCCAACGGACCGGAGTCAATTTCAGCGGGATTTAAGGTGTTTTCCTTCTGTTCTTCCAAGGCAAAAGTTCGTCGTTAGCGGAAAAAGTATACCATATTTGCAAGCTCCGGCTGGTTTGTTTGCCACAAAGCCACAAAGACACAGAGGGCCGGTCCCGCTTGTTACTTGAGCTTGAAAAAGGCCGCCGGATCGCTGATCTTCGGCAAACGGAAGGCCTGCATATAGACCAGTGTGATGATCAGCAGCAGACCGATATAAAGCGCCAGCCAGAACCATTTGCGCATATTTGTTGTCATCGGTCGTGTCGCATGGAAGTTCAGGGGCTTGGTGCCTTGGTGGTAGAAAAAAAATTGAACCACCAAGGCACCAAGCCAGGCTTTACTAATTGTGCCGCTAATCCGCAAGCCAGATGACCGATGACCATTGACCAATGACCGCTCAGACCCTGGGATCGGAAGCTGCCTTGAGAATCTCTTCTTCGGTAAGCACTCGATTGGAATTTTTTGCGGCTGTGAAGATCCGGTCCACGCGCGATTCTTCAGGCTCGATTCCGTGGGCCTTCAGCCAGTAAACCACATTTGACTTGCCGCTCATCGGACCGATTTCAATCAACTGGCTCATGCCGAAAAGATGGGAGGGAACACCCGAGTAGACCACGTTTGCCAGTTCCACGTCGCCCTTGCTGAGGGCCTTGACGACAGCGGCTGCGTGCACACCCGTGGCGGTGCGAAAGGCATCCACCCCAAACACCGGATAGTTGTTCGGAATAGGGATGCCGGTGGCTTCCGACACGGCAAGGCAGTAATCGCGCAGCTTGGACAAGTCACGAGTGATCCATCCCATCAGCTTCAGATTAACCAGCAGCAGATCCAGGGGTGTATTGCCCACTCTTTCGCCGATTCCCAGCGCGGTGCCATGCAACTGATCCGCTCCCGCTTCGGCGGCGGCAAGGCTGTTGATCACCGACAGACCGCGATCACTGTGACCATGCCAGTCCAGCCGGATTTTCTCGCCGGTGGGCTCGATGATTTCCTTTCGCACAAAACGGATCAAAGCGCGCACGCCCTCCGGCGTTGCATGTCCCACTGTGTCGCACGCCACCAGGGCCCGCGCGCCGCAACGCAGCGCAGCGCCGTAGAGGGCTTTAATAGTTGTGGGATGCGAGCGGACGGTATCTTCGGTGACAAACATGACCGGAAGGTTGTTCTTAACGGCGTAGGTCACCGCCTCCTCGCAGGCCCGCAACATCCGGTCCAGCGTCCAGTCCTCGGCATACTGGCGGATTGGACTGCTGCCTATAAACGTGGCCGCCTCGATGGCAATTCCCACCTCCTGGGAGATCCGTACAATGGGCTCAATATCGGCGATCACCGTCCGGGCGGCGCAATTGGGACGGATTGCCATTCGTTGCGAGGCGATTTCCCGGGCGAGTTGCCTGGCGTGCTCGGTGGCGCGCGGGCCCGCGCCCGGCAGTCCAATGTCGGCGGACTCGATTCCCAGGTCCTCCATCAAGTGCAGGATGCGGATTTTTTCCCCGATATCAGGGTCCCTCACCGAAGGAGATTGAAGCCCGTCGCGGAGAGTTTCATCGTCAAAACTGATCAGCCGCGCAGGCGCAGGCGCTTCTGCCTGATTCCAGTCGTGGATCAGCGGGTTGGAGAGCACGAAAATATTATAGGGCAGGGGAAGGCTTAGCGGTTCTTTGACATCTGTGCCGGCGGTTACGGGTTACGGGTACCGGTTACCGGGTTCCGGGTTGCGAGTTCCCATTTCTCTGGTTGCGCAGTCCGCGTCCAAAACGCGCAACTCGAAAACCCGCAACCCGCAAACCAACGCTCAAACCTGCATGATCTCTTTCTCTTTTGCCTGGACGAGAGAATCGATCTGCTTGATGTATTTATCGGTCAGTTCCTGTACATCTTCCAGTCCGTTTTTCTCGTCGTCTTCGGAGATTTTCTTATCCTTGAATAGCTTTTTCAGACGTTCGTTGGAATCGCGGCGGATTTGCCGGACCGCTGTACGGTGATCTTCGGCAACCTTACCCACATGCTTGCACAGTGACGCGCGGCGCTCTTCATTGAGAGGCGGAATAGGAACGCGAATGATCTTGCCATCGGAGACCGGATTAATGCCCAGATCCGACACTCGCAGCGCCTTTTCAATGGCGCCCAGAATCGAGCTGTCCCACGGTTGCACGGTAATCATGGTGGCTTCGGGAACATGCAGAGTGGCAACCTGGTTTATGGGAGTCTGCGTCCCGTAATAGTCGACGCTTATATGATCCAGGAGGTGAACGGAAGCGCGGCCGGTGCGCACGGATCCAAGATTATCGACTAGATCCTTAACCGTCTTCTCCATCCTGCTGCGCGTCTCATCCAGAATTGGCTTTACCATGGGTTTAACTCAATACGAAAAGCGGAAGGCGGAAAGCGGAAGGCGGAAAGCGGAAAGCGGAAGGTGGAAGGTGGAATCTAGAATTCTGACGCGGTGATTTGTTTTGCGTTGCTGCTGTCTTTGGCATTCCGCCTTCTGCCTTCCGCCTTCCGCCCCCTGCCTCCCGCCTCCTGCCTTCCGCCCTCTGCCTCCTGCCTTCCGCCTCCTGCCTCCTGCCTCCTGTCCTTAACTAGGCGCGGATAAAAGAGCCTACCTTTTCTCCCATAATCGCCCTGCGAATGTTTCCGCGCTCTTTCAAATTGAAGACAATGATTGGCAGTTGGTGATCCATGCAAAGTGATATGGCAGTTGCATCCATCACCTTCAGACCCCTCTCCAGCACCTGAAGGTAAGTCAGCTCGTTGAAGAATTGAGCATTCTTATTGGTAATCGGGTCGGAGTCATACACTCCGTCGACTTTGGTTGCTTTCAGGATCACTTGGGCGCGAATTTCCATGGCTCGCAGGGCTGCCGCCGTATCGGTGGAGAAATAAGGGTTCCCGGTGCCGGCGGCGAAAATGACGATGCGTCGCTTCTCGAGGTGGCGAATGGCGCGCCTGCGAATGAACGGTTCGGCGACCGCCGCCATGCTGATCGCTGAAAGAACACGAGTATAGACGCCTCGATTCTCCAGTGCGTTTTGCAGCGCCAGGGCGTTAATCACGGTGGCCAGCATTCCCATGTAATCGCCCGACACGCGATCCAACCCTTCGGCGCTTACGGCGACCCCGCGAATAATGTTCCCGCCGCCCATCACGATTGCCACTTCCACGCCCAGGTTGTGAATATCGATAATCTGGTCGGCGATGTCATCCATTACCAGGGGATCCACGCCAAACCCCCGGTCCCCGATGAGGGCTTCGCCGCTGAGCTTGACCAGAACCCGGGTAAAGACAGGTTTATCGCCCTTGCGCACTTCACTCACTTCGGTCAGCTCCGCCGACAACGTTCTGTCGGAACTCATCTCTTATAGCTCTCCCCGGAGATATCGTGTGAATCGCTTCACAGTAACTTGGCCCTTTCCACCGGTCCGGGAAGCAATCCACTTTCCCACGGACAGGCCGGTGTCCTTGATAAACGGCTGTTCGTACAGGCAGACGTCAGAATAGAACTTTGAAAGTTTTCCTTCAACAATTTTGTCCACCACGTTTGCCGGTTTCCCTTCCTTCAGTGCCTGTTCCCTATAAATCTCCCGCTCGCGCGCCAGGTCCTCCTGAGTCACCTGGTCCTTGCTTATGTATCGCGGGTCGGACGCCGCAATATGCATCGCCAGGTCCTTCCCGACTTCTTTCAGAGCCGCTTCGTTCCCCTGGGCGGAAAGCTCCACCAGGACTCCCACTTTTCCACCGCCGTGGATATAGGCTTCGCAGAATTCTCCCTGGTAATGGACGAAGCGACGGACCAGGATATTCTCTCCGATCGTGGCGATTCGCCCCGCCACAAACTGTCCCCAATTGCCGCTTCCGCCTTCCACCGCCTGGTCATACAAAGCCGGCCCCTCGCCCGGGTCTTCGCTGCGGATCTTCCCCGGTTTGTGGGAGGAGATATGAGCGGCAACTCTTTGCACCAGATCCCTGAACTGGTCAGTCTTGGCAACAAAATCCGTTTCGCAGTTGACTTCAACCAGCACTCCGGTGCGATGATCTTCGCTGACGTAAGCGGCCACGACGCCGTCCTTAGCCGCGCGTCCCGCCTTCTTGGCTGCCGTCGCCAGCCCCTTTTTTCGGAGGATTGTGATCGCCTGATCCACGCTCCCACTGGCTTCCTGCAGGGCGGCCTTGCACTCCATAAAACCGGCTCCGGTTTTGTCGCGCAACTGTTTTACCTGTTCGGCTGAAATCGCCATGGGTAATCCTCCTGATGTCGTTGCCATCTTCGGAAAAAAAAAGCCTTTCGAAATTGTACCTTGAGATTTCGAAAGGCCGACAACCAAAGACTGAACCGCAAAGCGCGCCAAGAACGCCAAGAGATGAATGGATCGACCTGATTCACTCCCTGCCTGTGGCTGACAACGATCGAGAGCTCACAACGATCGACAAGTGCGCCAGGGCGGTGCGAGCAGGCCTACGACACCGCGCTAAACAAGATGCTTAGCGTTCTTGGCGGTTCAGTTTTTCTGAAGGGCTAGGATTCGGTTTCGATGGGAACGTCGTTGACGGCCGAGACAGAGGCATCGCCGCCTTCGGAGCCTGCCGCCTCGACGCCGGCGGCCTTGCGTTTTGCGGGACCCCGGCCTTTGCGCTCGCCCGTCGCGGGCTGTTCCAGCCTCACGTCGGCAGCCTGCTCCATGGACTCAGATTCATCGATCTCGAACTCGGGCGCGCCCACTGCCCGGCGCGCGGCTTCCCCGGCTCCCCCGGCTTCGGCTTCATCCTTGGCTTCAATTTCGCGGCTCATCTGGAAGGCCTGTTGTCCGGCGACAATCGCATCGGCAATGGTCGAAGCAAAGAGCCGCACCGCGCGCAAAGCATCATCATTGCCCGGAATCACAAAATCCACGTCGTCGGGGTCGCAGTTTGTGTCCACCACAGCGACAATCGGAATGCCGAGCTTTTTGGCTTCCTGGACCGCGATAGCTTCTTTTTTCGAATCGATCACAAACAGCGCATCCGGCAGGCCGGGCATGTCCCTGATCCCGAGCAGGTTCTTCTCCAATTGCCGGCGTTCGCGCTCCAAACGGGCCATTTCCTTTTTCGACAGCCGCTCGTAATGGCCGTTCAGCTTCATCGTTTCCAGTTCCTTGAAGCGCTTAATACTGTTCTGAATGGTGGTAAAGTTGGTGAGCAGGCCTCCCAGCCAGCGGTTATTGACATAAAACATGCCGCAGCGGGAGGCTTCTTCGACGATTGCTTCCTGCGCCTGACGCTTGGTTCCTACAAAGAGAATCGTTTTTCCCTGAGCTGCCACATCAGTGATGAAATCAACGGCTTCCTTGAATAACCGGATGGTTTTTTGTAAATCGATGATGTAGATGCCGTTTCTTTCTCCGAAAATATAAGGCTTCATTTTCGGATTCCACCGCTTTGTCTGGTGGCCGAAATGCACTCCAGCCTCCAGCAATTGCTTCATTGAAATAGCAGCCAAACAAATCCTCCTCTGCTAGCGTTTAGAAAACTGAAATCTCTTGCGCGCGCCCTTTTGACCATATTTCTTTCGCTCCTTGATTCGCGGATCGCGCGTCAGCAATCCTGCCTTCTTGAGACGCGGGCGAAGCTCATTGTTGAAATCAATCAGCGCCTTGGTAATTCCCAGCCGGATCGCCCCGGCTTGACCCGAGACACCGCCGCCGTCAACGTTGGCATAAATATCAAATTTTCCAATATTTTCGGTCAGCAGAAGGGGCTGTTTGACCACCATGCGCTGCGTCTCGTTTCGAAAATACTCAGCGAAATCCGAACGGTTCACCACAATCTCTCCGGTGCCTGGCATCAGAAATACCCGAGCTGTGGAGCTCTTTCGGCGACCGGTTCCGTAATACTGGATCTTTTCCAAACAATACTCCTGTGCGGGATTCTAAATCTGAATGGGAATAGGTTTTTGAGCCTGATGGGGATGTTGGCCGGCGCGATAAACCTTCAGTTTTCCGGTCATGGCCCGACCCAGTTTGTTTTTGGGCAGCATACCGGAGACTGCGTCCTCGATCAGATCTTCTGGAAAACGCCGCAGCCGGTCGCGAGCGGAGATTTCCTTCAATCCGCCCGGAATACCACTGTGGCGTCGATAAAGCTTCTGATCGAGTTTGCGACCGGTGAGGCGCACTTTAGCGGCGTTCACAATCACGACAAAAGAGCCGGTATCCAGGAAGTCGGTATACTCGGCGCGATCTTTGCCCATCAGCAATGTTGCCACCCGGCTCGCAAGGCGACCAAGCACCACGCCCTCGGCATCGATGACATACCACTTTCGATTTTTCCGCAATTCGTCTATTTTGGGCAAATAAGTCTTCACACCAACTCCGACACTACGTCACACCATTCACAAAGCGAAACCCTTAACTTACAGAAAAATAAAAGGAGTGTCAACGCTGTTTTTTCCCATTGGCACGGCTTCTATAGGGCCATTTCAGCGATGCGATAGATGCTTCTAAACACAGCATTTTTTGTCTCTGTCCCTGTGAGTGAGGTCACAGCAACTTTCGTCAAATTTTATTACCCTTTGCCAATGTTCTGACACTTTTTGTATTCTGTGGGCAGTCTCGGGCCCTTTTCCCCCCGCATTGGTGCGGGTCAGGGAATACCGTTAGAGCCTGTCCCCAATTTTCCGGTCAAATACATGCTGGCACGAAGCAAACAACTTGTTGGATTAGATATCGGTTCTTCAGTAGTAAAGGCAGTTGAGCTGCGCGAAATGAAAAGCGGCGAATACGAGCTGTCCACGCTCGGCATGGAACGCCTGCCCTCGGACGCAATCGTTGACGGCGCAATCATCTCCAAGATCCCTGTGGCAGATGCGATCAACAAGATCTTTAAGGAGAAAAAAATCAAGGGCCGCAAGGTAGCCACCTCTCTTTCGGGCCACTCGGTGATCGTTAAGAAGGTGACGGTCCCTCTGCAAACCCCTGAAGAGCTTGACGAATCCATCCAGTGGGAGGCGGAACAGTATATTCCGTTCGACATCTCCGACGTTCACATGGATTACCACATCCTGAACGAGAACCCGGCGGCGGGGAATATGGACATCATCCTGGTCGCCGTGAAGAAAGAAAAAGTGATGGATCAGACGGGCGTAATTTCCATGGCGGGCAAGATCCCGGTCGTAATTGATGTGGACGCGTTCGCGCTGCAAAACGCCTACGAAGTGAATTATAAGCCGGGACCTGACGACGTGGTGGCGCTGCTGAACGTGGGAGCCAGCACCATGACGCTGAATATTGTGCGCGGCAGCGAGTTTGTCTTCACCCGCGACATCACCATCGGCGGAAACCATTACCTGGATTTCTTCCAGAAGGAAATGCACGTCATGGAGGAGGACGCCGAACGTCTGAAGCGGGGAGACTTCCGCGACGACGAGGAGCGGACCCAGGCGGAAAAGATTCTGAGGACGGTCTCGGAAATCTTAGCGCTTGAAATTCAGAAGACAGTGGATTACTTTAAGGCAACCTCCTCAACGTTTGAAATCAAGAAATTATACCTTTCGGGCGGCGGTTGCCATATTCCAGGCCTGAAAGAACATTTTGAAGACAAGCTGCAGATCCCGGTCGAGTTGTTTGACGCATTCCGTGCAATCAAACAGTTGCCTGACGGTCTGACGCGAAATTACCTTGAGACCATCGCCCCCGACATGGCAGTCGCCGTCGGTCTGGCGTTGCGATCCGGAAGCGAGTAAGCCTTATGATTCGAATTAATTTACTTCGCCAAAAAGTAGCCACCGGCGGCGCGATGGTGTCGGAAAAGCCGAACATCGCCTTTCTGGCAATCGGGTTGTTGTGCATTACGGTTCTGGCCATGGGCGCCTGGTGGTGGGTGCTGACCTCTGAAATCAACACCAAACAGCAGGATGTCACCCGCCTTGAGGGCGAGGCCCGCCGTCTGGCCGACGTGCAGCGACAGGTCGCTCAGTTTGAAAAGCAGAAGGCGCTCCTGGAAGAGCGTATCGCGGTAATTGAGCGCCTCAAGAGCAACCAGACCGGCCCGGTCAACCTGCTCGACAGCATTATCAACGCCATCCCCGACAGACCGACATTGTGGCTGACCAGTCTGTCGCAGAAGACCGGGGATATAACCATCGAAGGCCGGTCCTTCGACGTTCCCTCCATTGCCGACTTCATCGCAAATCTCAGCCGAAGCCGGCCTTTTAAATTCGTGGAGCTCGCTTACTGGCAGGAAGAAGATCCTGCAATTAAGTTCGCTCTTAATTGCAAATTGAAGTGACTTATGGCTCTTAAAGATTCAAGACTTGCAAATCTTCCGTTTCGTACGCAGGTAATTCTGCTGTCCGTGCTGCTCGCCGCCATTGCCTACGTTTTCTATGTTTATTTCATCGCTCCCAAGCGTTTGGTGGCCCGCGATCTTGATGAACGCACCAAGGCCCTCACCGCCGAAGTGCAGCGCGGTTTGATCGTGGAAGCGAGACTTCCCCAGTTCAAGGCGGAAATCGCGCGGCAACGTGATTACTTGAACAATCTTCGCAACATACTTCCAGAAGAAAAGGAAACCGCCGATATCGTTCGCCGGGTCGAGCAGCTGGCGGTTTCGTCGAACCTCAGGATCAAGAGTTTTACACCGCAGCAAACCGTACAGCGTGACTTCTACGAAGACTGGCCCATCCTGATTTCCGTCGAGGGCTCTTACGACAATCTGGGCACCTTTTTCGAGAAAGTGGGAAAGTTCACACGCATCATTAATGTGGACAACCTCTCGATTAAGGGAGTGGAGAGCAACACTTCGCAGAAAACGCTTTCGGCTACCTGCACGGCAACCACCTTTGTCTTTTTGGAAACGAAGAATCAATCGTGAGATACCTAACTTCTATCGCCGTCACGCTTACGTTACTTATTCTCCCCTGTCTGGGACAGAGCCCGCGCTCTCAACCGGACCGCAATGCCGCCAAGGGAAAGCAGGCGCCAGGTGGTTACCTGCAGCGCAACAACAAGCGCGATCCCTTTAAGCCGCTGATTACCAAAAAGGAGGAGAAGCCCAAAGAAGTTACCGCGCTTCCGAAATTCCGGCCCGCCGGTTTGCCTGGCCTGGCGGTTTCCGAGGTGATGGTCATCGGCATCGCAGCCAATAAGAATGCCAGGATTGCGGTGCTTCAGAGCAAAGAAGGAAAAGAGAAGCTCAGTTATTTCGCCAAGGTTGGTGACAAGCTTTTCAACGGCAGTATTACCGCAATTGACGCCGATAAGGTCACGTTCACGGAGGAGTTCACTTCCTCCGATGGTAAGAAGTCGCAGAAAACACTCACAAAGAAACTCTACGCTGAGATGTAGTTAAAACCAGCGAATGGTGAATGAATGACGAAAAACAAGCTGCTAAATATTCTGGTTCTGTTCGTAATGGCATTCCCTTCCCTGGCAATCGGTGAAGCCCCTGTCGCCACTCAGGTGAACAATCCCGCACCGCCTGCCAGGGCGCAACGGCCGGCACCTCCACCTCCAGCGTCCGGCGTTTACACGGGCGAGCCGATCTCTTTGGACCTGGTCAATGTGGAACTGGTGGATTTCTTCCGCATCGTTTCAGAGCTCAGCGGATTGAACATTATTATCGATCCGAATGTGGTCGGTACGATCACCATTCACGTTGACAACGTGCCCTGGGACCAGGTTTTCGAAACCGTGCTGAAGAGCCACGGCCTCGAGAAGAAGATCGAAGGCAACGTGGTGCGAATCGCCACTAAGGACCGGCTCCGCCTCGAAGAAGAAGCCACCCAGAAACTGAAGAAAGCTTCCTTCCTGGCAACCGACACGGTCACCGTCACGCGCCGCCTGAATTACTCCAAGGCGCCCGAGGCGATCAAAGCCCTGGAAAAACAGCTTTCCGAAAGAGGCCAGATTAATATCGATGAGCGCACCAACACGCTCATCATCACCGACATTCCGGCCCAGATTGAAACGCTGCTGAATCTGGTCAACCTTCTGGATATTCCCGAGCGCCAGGTGGAAATCGAAGCCAGGGTGGTTGAAGCCACCACGACTTTCTCCCGCGATCTGGGCGTTCAATTCGGTTTTCAGGTCGGAACTACGCCGGGCGTCACCGGCCGCACCGATCCCAACACTCTCAACACCAGGCTCCAGGATCCAAACCGCGAGCGCAATCTGGGCTTCGGCAGCGCCAATCTTCCGCCAAAAGACCCAACGACTCTGATCGGCTTCAGCCTGGGCAAGATTCTCGACACGTTCCAGTTGGATGCCGTTCTTTCCGCGGCTGAAACGCGCGGCGAAGCGCGCATCCTGAGCAAACCGCGCGTCTCGGCGCAAAACAATGCTGAGGCGAAAATCACGCAGGGATCGCGCATTCCCGTGCCCGTGACTCAGAATTTCACCACTACGGTGAGATTTGAAGAAGCGGCCTTGAAGCTGACGGTAACTCCGCAGATCACCGATCAAAACACGGTGCTTCTGAGGCTCAAGGTGGAAAACAACATTCCTGATTTCACCGTAACGGTGCTGGGCATCCCCGTCATTCTCACCAGCGAGTCTGAAACGCGCGTACTGGTGGAAAACGGTGGTACCACGGTAATCGGCGGAATTTTTGTAGAGACAGAGCGGGACCGCAATAATAAGGTTCCGGGTCTTGCGAATATACCGATCGTAGGCAACGCGTTCAAGAACCAGAGGCGCGAGCGCGACACCCGCGAAATCCTTTTCTTTATCACGACACGCATCAGGTCCTGACCTTCCCCCGTCCGGACCCCCCGCGCCGGCGCCAGCGTCTCCCCGGACACTGGCGCCGGTTTTTTTTCGGTTGTCCGTTGTCCGCTGTCAGTTGGTGGTGGGCGTTGTCTTCCGCTGTCGACGTGATACGCTGTCCTCGCTCTTCATATCCAACCTTTTATCCTGTTCGCGGTTGGTAACTTTAGCTTTGATTCATCCGCGTTCCTCTGGACACCGACCACTAACAACTGACAACGGACAACGGACCACTACTGTCCGGTTAAAAGTTGAATAGAGAGAATTGTTTACAAAGG
>DASXQR010000117.1:0-4747 GCA_036507075.1 Acidobacteriota bacterium
GGGTCTGGATGGGGTCAGGTCTTCAGAATTCATTTTAGATGTACAAAAAGTGAATTTTGAAGACCTGACCCCAGCAATCTCAGGCAACATTCCGAGTGGGGGTGGTGGGCCTGGTGCACGGGCACGTCAACCGGTTTCTGAGCGATGCGACCAGGAGAAAGGACGTGCAGATTGTCGGCATCGCGACAGGTCGTCTCGTAATTGACCAGTACTTGGATCTTGCCGTCGCGGGCCGCTTTTGCCATGGCAGTGGCGTGCTCGAGGCTGACGGCGAGAGGTTTTTCCATCATCACATGGATGCCGCGCCTGCCGCAGGCTTCCACCACGGAGCGATGATCGAAGGTATTCGTGAATGCTAAGACGGCCTCGGGCTTTCGCGTATCGAGCATGGCGTCAAGCCGGGAATAGAACAGGCCCGGGTCGAGGCTGTATCGATTCTGGTATTTTGCGACCACCGAAGAGTCGGCCTCACGTGTGCTCAACCATATCAAGTGCCTGGCGGAAGGTGGAGAAAGACATTAAGACCTTCAAAGGCGAACAGACCAACAGCCTGCCGGGTCGAAGGCGGCTGCATGGGTCTTGCCACGCCCTTGCGGGACGTGGCTCTGTGCTTCGCGTGCCAGGGTTTTTCAAGACGTGCACCGTTTTGGTTGCGGCCTGCGGCTGGGCTGAGCCTTTGTGGTGAAAAAATCAGCGAACTTTAAGAATGGCACACTAGAATGGGCGAAAGTATTTGCCCGAATCGAGCGGGCTGACCCGGAGGTCTCAATGGATCGTAGAAACTTTCTTCGAACGGCGGCAATTGGCGGCGGCCTGGGCGTTTCCCATGGGACCGGCGCATTCGCTTCACCGACGCAGACTCCTTCCTCGGAGCGGCGCCGATTGCGCGCGCGCATGAAGGTCGGCACGCAGCACGGCTCGTCCGACGAAATTCTGCGCGTGCTGGCAGCCCTGGGTGTCAACAACATCTGCAGCTCCCTTCCGTCGCCGCGAATGGACGCGAACTGGTCGGTGGAAGGTTTGTCCCGGCTGCGCCAGCGCGTCGAATCGTTCGGCATTCACCTTGATATGGTTCCGCTTCCCCTCAGCTCGCACTACATCACTCAGTCTGAAAATCCCAATATCATGCTGGGCAAGAGCCCGGAACGTGATCGGGAGATTGACGCCATTTGCCAGATGATCGCCAACGCGGCGAAGGCGGGAATTCCGGCGCTGAAATACAACATGAGCATCCTGGGAGTGGTGAGAACCGGAACCACGCCCGGCCGCGGCGGCGCCGCGTACAGCACTTTTGCCTACGACAAAGCGCTCCAGGATCCTCCGCTCACCGAAGCCGGACCGGTTCCCGACGACGTGTACTGGGAGCGCATCACCTATTTTCTGGAGCGTGCCGTTCCGGCGGCCGAAGAGCACAAAATAAAAATTGCCTGCCATCCTCACGACCCCGGTATGCCGCGCGACAAAGGATTCCGCGGCGTGCATACCGTGCTGGGCAGCTTCGAAGGCCTGAAGCGCTTTGTCCAAATCAAAGCCAGTCCCTATCACGGGCTGAATTTCTGCCAGGGCACGGTTTCAGAGATGCTGCCGGATCCGGGCAGGGAGATTTTCGATGTGATCCGCTACTTCGGCAGCCGGGGGAAGATATTCAACGTGCACTTTCGGAACATACAGGGTGGCTTCCTTAACTTTCGCGAAACTTTCATCGACGACGGGGACATCGACATGCTCCAGGCGCTGCGAGTCTATAAGGAGGTCGGATACGACGGCATGATGATGCCCGATCATGTCCCCAGAATCGGCGCCGGCGGATCGGCCGAAGCCTTTGCCTACACGTTCGGCTACATCAAGGCTCTCATCCGGGCCGTCGATGCGGAAGGGTGAGTGAAGAACGTTCGAAGAATTCACCACAGGGACACAGGGGACCAATGCGGAATGCGGAATGTGGAATGTGGAATGTGGAATGCGGAATGCGGAATGCGGAATGCGGAGTATTCCAGCACAAAGTGTGTCAATCGAAATAAGAATCACTCTCTATTCCACATTCCGCATTCCGAAATCCGCATTTGCGGAACTCCAGTTACCACTCCGCGCGCAGCGTTAGCTGCATCTGGCGCGGGCGGAAGCCGCTGCCGGCGTAGGAGCTGCCCAGACTGACGATCCCTTCGCTGTTGGGTGTATTGAAGCCCTGCCTGTTGAAGACATTGAAAACATCCACATTCACACGCAGGCGCAGCCGCTCTTTAATGGGAAAGAACTTGAGCAGCGAGGTGTCGGTGATCCAGTTAAACGGTCCCAGCAGGTATTGGCTGCGCCACGGATGTACTCCGGTGTCGTAATTGACACGCACGCGGTTGCCGCTGTTCAGCACCAGGTAGACCACGTTGGTGTCGTAATCGGCCGAGCCGGAATCGCTCGGCAGCCCGCCTTTGGGCCAGGGATTGAGCGGCTTTGCAGCCGGTTGGTAATTTGCCGGAAGGCCGAAGACGCCGTTTCGCAGGCCGGCGGCGTTGCGGCTGTTGATGTTGCGCTCGGAAATGTAGCCGTTGAACCAGAGATAACCGGGCGTGCAGCGTTCATCGCCCGGGTTTGTAGCCAGCGCCGGTGTGGCGCGGCAATCGAGAATCTTATACTTCTTGCCGTAGACGTCGAATTTGCCCAACTCTCCCCAATTATTGGTCGGCATGGCGAACCAGGTATTCAACAGCGTGCCGGAGCCCGACAGCTTCCATCCTCCAATCAGGCTCCCCAGAAAACCTGAGGCGCCGCCTAAAAATCGCTGGCCCCTGCCAAACGGCAACTCATAGTTCCAGTTCCAGCGCACGCGATGCTTCGGAATTGCCGTGTCGCGATCGTAAAATAAAAAGCGGTTGAGTTTTTTGAAATCAGTCGGCACAGCGCCCGGCAGGTAAACTTCCGGACGAGTGCCCACGTCGTCGCGGAAGGAATTCCCCGCAAGGCGCAGGGCGTTCGTCAGCGTGTAAAAAGCCTGGAAGCCCAGCCCCCTGGTAAAGCGCCGCTCGATTTCGGCAGACCAGGTCGATGAATTGATGTAACCGCTGCGCTGCAGGATGCGCACCTCTGTATAGGCGGTCTGATCGTAAGGCCGGCGCGCGACGCTGGAGAATTCACCGCTGGGGAGCGGCAAGCCCGTGGTCACGTACCAGATGTAATCGTTCGGGGCGGGGTTGATTTCATACAACTGATCGGAGTTGACGCCGTGCTTGCCTTTGTATGTAACGCGAAAAACCGTGCTCTTGTTGAGTTGTTTCTCGATCGCCAGATTCCACTCGTGAATTCGCAGGCTGGGTTGCTCATCGGCCAGACCCCTGACAGCCACGCCCCGCCCGATGGCGGTGGGATTGTTCAGGTCCACCACGTTGGCGCTGTTCACGCCCGCGGTGAAGGGCGGAGCGGTGCGCAGCAAATAGTTTGAAATGCCATCGGGACTCTGAGCCGCGCTGTTCGGGTTGTAGCTGAAGTTGGCGCGAAACGGCGCCAGGCCGGAGAACTGCGCCAGCAGCGTGCGCATTGCCAGAGCCGAAATGTACATTCCGTAGCCGCCCCGAATGACCATCTGCCTGTTGCCGTTGAAGAAGCGATAGGCAAAACCGCCGCGCGGGCCGATATCAAAATAGTTGGAAGGGAAGATCTCTTTTCGCAGGCCGAGCTCTTCAGCGCTGCGGAACTTTACGCCCACGCGTTCGTAAAGCGCGACTACCTGGGGTGAAGTCGCGCCGATCCGATAGTAAAACTCCAGCGGTTCGGGAAACGCCAGCGAGTGGCTCTTCACGTCGAAAGAATTAAGCAGATGGTTGCGCTCGGTGAATGCCGGGTTGATGTCCCAGCGCACTCCCGGCGTCAGCGTAAGTCGCTTGTTGACTTTGAAGTTGTCCTGCAGATAGAAGCTGTAGTTTGTTTCGCTCACGCGCATAAAACCGCGTTTCAGCCCCACGGTGTAGTTGCCCGCGTAGCCGAGAAAGAAATTGGCTGCGTCGTGGCCCGTCTGCGGCAGGGCCTGCGGGTTGGTCGCGCTACCGGAGGTCGAACTGTGCAGCGCGGTTGCCAGGCTGTTGAAGGCCACCGAACCCGAGATGGCGCCCTGATCGGGCAACAGATTTTGCCGCTCGTGGTGGTAGCGTCCTCCGAATTGGATGTTGTGCGTGCCGCGAACCAGCGTGTAGTTCTGTTCCGCATTGGTGATGGTGCTGTATAACGCGCGGCGATTGTCGCCTTCAACATAGTTCATGAATCCGACGCTGGTGATGTTCGGCCAGCCGATTTCGCTCAGTGGATTGGGCAAGCCCAATTCCTTTGCCCAGTCCTTATCTTCGGGCCCGGTGACGGTGCGGGTGCTCTGCCAGGTGCGGTTGACCAGGGTTTCCGCAAAGAATTTGGGCGAAAAGATGTGCGTCCAACTCAGCCCCCCGGCAATGGCTTCCATCGGTAGATAGGTCACATTGGCTTCCTTGTTGGCCGTCGGCGCTCCGGTAGTTCCGCCCGTGCCTATGAAATTGGTAGTCCTCCTTCCGCCATTGACCTTGATGAAGAAATTGTCTTTCTCCGTGAGGCGATGATCGATGCGAATAGTCGTCGGGTTATCGCTCAGATTGGGGAAGGCATTGGTCGCGACGACGAACTTCAGATTGTCGGCGACCAGCGGATTGGTGATGTCAGTCGGCAGCGGAGTGATGGAATAGATGCGTTTGGCCAGCGGGCTGATGCGCGCAATGGGAATGCGGTTCCCGGG
>DASXQR010000118.1:0-8603 GCA_036507075.1 Acidobacteriota bacterium
GGATGAACAGGACACTCTTCGCAGGGTCACCTTGGGAGAAGACGATACTGTTTTTTCCAAACTTCTTCAGGTTCCTCGCTTTGCCGGGCAAATCGAGAAATCCCGCCATTTCACAAGCGTGTTTTTGCAGCAAACTCAAACCTGGGCCCACAGATGAAGATTGCAGACTCTTAATCAAGTGTCAGTTCAGTACGGCTCAATTGTCTGGTTAAAATTGCTCACTACTATCAACAGGCTTAGTCATGAAGAACCACGCTGAGGAGGCCGCTATTCACGGTCACTCCGCCGCTGCCGGAGTAATCGACGAAGCCGAGCTCTCTAAATTTGTTCATGAAATGACTGACCCGCGACCTCGTGGTGCCCACCATCTGCGCCAGGCTTTCCTGACTGATTCCGGGATGGACTGTCTCGGCGCGACTCTCCTTGCCAAAATGAGCCAGCAGTAAAAGAATCCGGGCCAAACGCTTCTCGCTGGAATTGAAAAGCTGATCGACGAGATCCCCTTCGAATCGAATGTTGCGGGAAAGCAGATGCGTCACGAACAATTCCGAGATGTCGTGCTCTTGGTGCAGCATGCGCGTCATCAGAGCTTTCTCAATCCTGACCAGGGTGCAATCGGTCAGCGCGACCGCCGAAGCGATGCGCAATGGCTGGCCGGCCAGGCATCCTTCACCGAAGAACTCACCGGCGTCCAGCGTGGCGACGATCGCCTCCTTGCCTTGCTGGGAAGTCACCGCGATCTTCACCTTTCCCTTGCGAAGGAAGAACACGGAATCCGCGGGTTCTCCTTGCCAGAAGATGTTGCGGTTCGCGCCGTATTCGATTACGGTCTTTCCAGTCCCCATTCGAGCGAGATGAGCCTCCCAATCGATCGGCTGGCGGCCCAGCCGGATTTTCTTAGTTTCCTTGCCTGTTTTACTTGCCATGTTTCCCCCCGACTTCTTGCTTCAAGTGAGCCTTTGCGGTCAAAAGGAGCTCGCTTCAGGCGAAGTTCTATGCGCCTCCCCGGGCGCCATTGCCAGGTTTGAACGCAGCACCACCGCCAGAGTCGAAGTCTCGGACTATGCGATTGGCCAACATCAGGCCCCATTTAGTGCGCATTTAGTGCTCATTAGGGTGCAATGATCGCCGTTTGCAATCTGTTCAATATTGCACACTGCTTTGGAATTCACACTAAGGGTGGGTTGATTGCCCAGCGTTGCCGACGGTGGGGCAATCGTGTGGCGGGTTACTTCACCGGAAGGGCAGATTTTGCCGCATCAGGAATCCTGTGCGCGCGGACGATAAATCTCTGCGGTGCGTGGCCCACGAATTCAAACGGGAAGCAGGTCACCAGGGTCATCAACGAGGCGTCGTCGGAATTATCCAGCGCGGAAATGTCTTCTGGTTGGGTCACTCTTGTTGAGTCCACGCGATAGCGGTACGTTCCGTTCAGAGTCGTCAAGATAATTTCATCATCCGGGTGGACATTGCGCAGCGGCCTGAAAAAAGTGTCGCGGTGTCCTGCGATGACGAAGTTTCCCTTCTGGCCGGGCAGCTCTGTGCCGGGGAAATGCCCCACCGCGCGCCGCAGGGTTTTGTCGTCGATGCCTTCCATGATCATCGCCGAAAGCCCGATTCGGCTGATTTCGATTCGTCCCAGTGCAGTGCCTTCCCGGCGGGAGACTACACTGTTCTGCACGGGCGCAGGGCTTGCTTCCACCGTGGCCGACGGCAGTACAACGTTCGACACCAGCGGCTGCGCGTCCCGGACAGCTTGTTGAAATCGCCAGGATTGGTAAGACTGAAAGAGCTTCGCGTCCAACAACACGAATCCGCAGTAACCTAACGTGAGGGTGCCAATGATGAAAAAGAAGTATCGGCTCCAGCGTAGCAACGGATTGGTTCGCGGCGGAAACCTCATCACCCATTTCGCTCTGTATTTCATTGTCGATCACCGGCCGCCGGCGAGGGTTGAGATTTGAGTGGCGCGTAGTAACCGGCGCGGGTGCGGACCCGCAGGCGGCCACGACCCTGTTGCGCCCCGGCCTTCACTTCAATCACCCGGTAGGCCCCGTCCTGCTTTCGATTCGCCGGTAAATAAACGATGGTGTACTGGTTCCGAATGTCACGAGCGATCTGTTCACAAATAGGGACAACTTCTTTCACGGACTCCGGAAGAAATGCCTCGCCACCGGTAGCCTCTGAAAGCTGCTTCAGCATATGAGGGTTCCGGTCGGGATCCTCTTCCTCAAACAGTCCCAGGGTGTAGATGATGGTGTCGGACTGTTTGGCCAGGGCCATGATCTCGTCCAGCTTGCGTTTGCTAGCATTGTCGGCGCCGTCGCTGACTACGATCAGCACCTTTTTGTCTCGATTCCCCTTTTTCAAGTGCTCGAGTGCAACTGCAACGGCGTCGTAAAGAGCCGTCAACCCGTTGGATTTAATTTTGGACAGAGCAATCTCCAACGGAACCTCTTTGTCCGTGAAGGCAGTATCGACTGGCAGGCCGAACGAAACCCTTTCGTTGAAATTGACAAGAAACATCTGGTCCTCGGGATTGCTGGAGCGGGCAAACGCCAGCGCAGCGGCAATCACTTCCGCACGTTTCGGTTCCATGCTTCCGCTGTTGTCCACAACCAAGCCGACGGTGACCGGGATATCTTCGTGGCTGAAAGATTTGATCTGCTGGAGGACTCCATCCTCGTAAACCTGGAAATCTTCCAACCCAAGTCCCGCTACGGGAACCCCTTTGCGGTTCTTCACGGTGGCGTGCAAGACCACCATATCCACCGCTACCCGGACCGTGTATCGCTCAGCGTCGCGTCGCTGGGGTTGCGGGGATTTTTGAGGTTGCGCAACACCTGTTAAAACGACCAGCAATAACAGGACGAAGAGCAGGACGAGATGCCGATTTGTCGGGGCACGCCCCAACCTGGGGCGCATTCGCACGTCGAAAGTTCTCGCGACCCGCAACTGCTACCTCCCGCACAGGGCAAACCGCGACTAGGCGTCGCGAGATCCAGCCGCCATCCATCGTACTCTCAGATGCGTGGCGCCGAGCAGGAGTTTGCGCGACGTTCTGGCCAGGACATGACTCCCCTCTTTGAGCGCGAGGCCCATCACACAGGCAGTAAACAGCAGTGAGGCAAAGATCGCAGCTGCGAGCACACAACAGAGGTATTCGCGGATGATGTGCATATATTCGCCCGGTTTCGTGAGTGTCGGTCGTTGACAGATTTCCGTGCCCAGCAGATCTTCCGTACTGACCAGGTTTGGAGCTGTGACTGTCATTGACCGTGTCCATGCCAGTCCAAAGCATTCGGGGAATGTGGGCGGCAGCACGCGAGCCCACTCCCGCGGTCACAATCTCTACGGCCCTGGGGGCAGGTCAGATTCACCTGCCCCTTTGATTACCCGGAAGCCTGGTCTGGTCGGCTCGCCCGGTCCACGAAAGCACTGCGGCTTTCGGTTTAGCCAGAGCGTTTCGGAAAGGCCGAAAGGATAGCGCCTGCGCCCAGCGACAGCAGCCCAATCAATCCAAGAAACGGCAACGCGCTTGAGGTTGCGGGCATCTCTTCTGCCTTTGCAGGAGGAGGCACAACGACTTCAGCTACGGGAACCTCTTCTCCTGTGGGTTTGATGGCTACAATTGGCGCCGCAGCCAAGGCTTTTACCGGCGCTTCGTCCGCCGATTTCACTGGCGCAACGATGTTCGTGGCCAGTTCATCGGGCAGCGCGAGAACAGGCTCGTTGACCAGCTTGGCCAACTGGACGGCTCTCCACTTTGGATAAACAAATTCGTCTCCCCAATTATGTCCGGGATAGAACCACGCGCGGATTGCTTGCGGTTGACCCTCTGCTCTTTCGCGGAACGTCATCACCGTCTTGTCGGTCGTCCGCAGACGGTAATTCGGGATCGCGAGGATCGTTGCATACAAATGGGTCATGTCCTCGTTGAAGATCTGCACAATGTGCCGGTCGGACTGTGAGTCCAGCACAATGAAGACATACGTGCCCGCTGGCAGGACTTGCGCGCTCGGACCCGGAATCTCGACTGGCTGGTTGAATACCACCTTCGTTTTCCTGTTCCACTCCCCTGCCGTTACGCTCGGAGCAAAGGTCATGGCCACCAGCGTCAGACAGAAGATCATCACTACTACTCTGAATTGAATCTTCGTTCTCATCGGAATTACCTCAATCTTTCTCGGGGTGTTCGATTCTGCCCCGCCGCAACAAAATCAGATTTACCTTTGGAACGTCCGCGAGAGACCTTGCCCAACAAAACAAAACTCACGGCGGACGGACATCTGCCTCCCAACAATTCCGGCTGACAGCTAGATGCGCAGTCTTTATAGCCCGGGCTGATTCCAGTGTCAGTTCAGTACGGCACAGCAAATTGGTCTGAATTGCACATCGTCATTGAATTGCTCTTCGTTGGTGAGGGTTACTGCGGCCCGGGGCTAGTGTCTGCAGTCGCTGACACGTGATTCGATTCGTACTCTCTGATAGGGCCTTTGGGATTCTCACGAGCCAGGATCCCGTCTGTATGAGGAAGCGCATCAACAAGCAGAATCATTTCCTTGTAGATATCCACGTCCCACTGGTTCCCAATGCGGACCCGCACTGTGGAATTTGATTCCCCGATGATTGTGCAAAACAAGGTAGTCTTTATTCCTCCGGCGGTGAGATTCAAGAATACCGGCTTGCCCATCCAAGTTGTGTAGGTGTCGGGTGACTTTTCCTGGTCTCTGAGCATAGTTTCAGGCTCCCATTTGTCTGTTTCAGACGGCCATTTGTAGCGCGTTTGAAAGAAGAGGTCTGTTCCAAATTGCACATTTCTTTTCCGAACTTGGCGGGAGCGGGTCGCTCAATTCCGTAAGTTCATCTGATAGAACCTCAACCGCCGCGCGCTTGCTCCTCCTCCGCTCGTCCGCGAAATCATGACAATTCCATTTTGTACAATCGGGTCTCGCGCGGAAAAGGCGCAAGCGCGAAGCAGAAGACGGCGCTCTGGAAATATACGGGGGAAAATTTCTGAGCGGCAGCCTATGGGGTACCAAGCAGCGACCATCGCCTCCTTGGCGAAATCATCGACACATTTGTCCGCAGTTGACAATTCCTCGCCCGCGGTTCCTCGGCGTCCATAAAACGGTGCCACTCTCCTTTTTTCTTATGGCAGTTTGCAGAAGTATGGTAGCCTGCCACCGGAAGGGGGGCGGTGGTCAAGACGGGGAGGATTTTGAAATGAAACCGGGAAAGAAAAGCAAATTCGATGTGCAGGCCTTTCTCGATTCGGCAGGCCTGTCGAGAAGGGTGAAGGAGTATCGAAGGTCCGAAAGAATCTTTGCTCAAGGTGACCCCGCGAAGCACGTGATGTACATACAAGACGGCGGTGTGAAGCTTTCTGTGGTCAGCGAGTCCGGCAAAGAAGCAGTGGTGGCGATTCTCAGTCAGGGGGACTTTTTTGGTGAGGCGTGCCTGGCCGGCCATACCGTTCGCATGTCTTCGGCGACCACAGTCGCCCCGAGCACTCTGCTCGTCATTGAAAAAAACGAGATGATTCGCGTGCTCCACGAGGAACAAGGATTTTCTGACCGCTTCATCGCGCACATGCTTGGAAGAAACATCCGGATCGAGGAGGATCTGATCGATCAGCTCTTCAACTCGAGCGAAAAACGCCTGGCCCGTGCCCTTCTGCTGCTGGCCCGCTATGGCAAACAAGACCAGCCCCAGCGGGTCCTTCCGAATGTATCCCAAGAGACGCTGGCGGAAATGATCGGCACCACACGCTCACGGGTCAATTTTTTCATGAACAAATTCAGAAAATTGGGCTTCATCAAGTACAACGGCGGGCTTCAGATCAACAGCTCACTTCTGAGTGTTGTCCTGCACGAATGATCAGGATGCGGTCCCGGCGAAGACCCGGGACAGCGGAATTCGTGCCCTCAAGGTTGTCCCCTTCCTTTTTGATCCTGTCAGTGTCAGCGTCCCATCCAGCGCAAGGGCGCGCTCCCGCATGCCGATAATGCCCAGCGAATTATGGCTGGAGACCTTCTCCCTGGGGATTCCCTTCCCGTTGTCAGAGACCGTCAAAAGGAGATCTTTTTTTCGCTTCATCAAAGCAATGCTGGCCCTGGAAGCCCCGGCGTGCAGGGCTATATTCGTTAGGGCTGCCTGAGTGATTCGGAAGATAGCGACGCTCGCCGCCCGGTCAAACTTGACGTTCCCAATATTCGTCTCAAACCTGCACGGGATTCCTGAATGCCTTTTGAATTCCCTCGCCTCCGATTTCAAAGTCTTCATCAGGCCCAACTCATGCAATACTCCCGGTCGCAGTTCAGCCGCGATTCTGCGGACCGACCGGATCATGTTCGTGACCAGAGCGGATAGCGATCTGATTCTCTCCTGCAACGGCTGTCGCTTTGGAGTCACCTTGGCCGCGATCCAGGACAATCCTAACTGCAAGCTGGTAAGCGCCTGGCCAAACTCATCGTGGAGCTCACGAGCGATCACGGTCCTTTCATCCTCGCGTATGGACTGCAGTTTTGCCGCGAGGGCCCGCAACTGATCGCGCGAATTCTCAAGTTTCTCTTCCGCCTGCTTTAAACGGAGCACCATGAAGTGACGTTCACCGACAATCGCGTCCACCTGGTGGGTCTTCAGCGCGCGAACAAGCGCCTCCGCCACTTTCTCTTTCACCTTTTTCTTCGGTTGGTGGGGTGGCCGTTTGTGGACCCGCATCGATCGTTACCTGACCAGCCGGAGCGCGCCGAGGACTTGCCTGGTATCACTGAGGTTGCCGAGCACGGTGACCTTTGGACGGGGCTTGAGCAGGATTAACGTGGGCGTCACCAGCACATTATTCTCGAGAGCCGTAGCGGTGTCTTCCAGCACATCCACGATTTCGATTTGGTAGCATCCCTTGAGGTGTTCCTCGCAAAGCTGCGCCAAATTCCTCCTGGCCTGCGCGGAGTTCGACTCGTTGCCGGCCACGAAGAGTCGGAAGACATAGGTCTCACCGCCCGGCGCTGCGGATCTCCCTTCCTCTCGCCTGCGAGCTTTCATCATCGGGCTCCATTTCTTCTGTATCGCTATCCGATACGCCGATGTGCCCACCGTAGATCCGGGCTAGGCCTTCGCCAGATCAATACCTTGATCGGTGATGCGGAATTCATGGAATTGTTCCGAATGCTTCGTGCCTCTCGACTTCATGACGATCAACTGGCGCTTCATCGTGCCAGCAACCGGAAGATGGCGTAGAAGGACGACGGTATCGATAACGGACGAAATGCCGATCCCGCTGATTTCTGCGACGATATCAAGGCCCGTAGCTTGGTTGAGATAGATACACGTGATCCCGCGCTCTCTACACACGTTCAGAAGCCGCATCAGGTATTCAAAGGCACCTTGCTCCGAGCCCATGCGCTTGCACGCCGAGATCGCATCTACCACCACGTGCTGGGGTTGAAACTCATCCAGGGCTGCCAGGGCCTCAAACAAGTGCTCTTCCATTCCCATCGCTTCCGGCAAGTAGGACCGAACCGACAAAGTCCCAGACTTGATCAGCGGCCGCAGGGCAATGCCTGGGCTCAGCATGCTGCCGACCATCGATTCGGCCGACTCCTCGAAATTGAGATAAAGCACTCGCTCGCCGCGCGCACCAGCGGCCTGGGCGAAGACGCAGGCCAGCGTGGTCTTTCCCGCGCCGGCGGTTCCCGCGATCAGGATGCTGGCCCCGCGTTTGTATCCGCCGCCGAGCACGTCATCGAGCCGCTCCTGGCCGCTAGACACCCGAGGACCGAGCGGGCGGTGCATCAAAACGTTGCTGGTGATCGGAATTACGTTTAAGCCGTTCTCACGGATGACGAAGGGATATTCATTGCGGCCATATCCCGAACCACGATACTTGAGCACTCTCAGGCGGCGCGTGGTGATCTGAGCCGTGACGCGCTGGTCCATGTGAATCACACAATCCGCCATGAAGTCCAGAAATGCATACCGGGAAGGAGCCTCTTCCTGCGGGGTCGTTTTGACCGTCATAATCGCGGTCAAGTTCCGGTCCAATAGCCATTCGTGCAGTGCATATAATTCGTGCCGCTCGCGCGTGGGGCTATCGTACAAATGCAAGAGCGCGTCCACCGCATCAATCACGATGCGCCGGGCCCGCATGGCCTTGGCCCGCTGGTGGAGGATCGCCAGTAGACCTCTGGTGGAAAAGTCTCCGGAGATCACGGCTTCAGGATCCAAACGCGCATCCATCAGGAAGAGTTTGCCTTTCCGTTCGAGCGGAGCCAGGTCCCACCCCAGGCTCCAGGCGTTTTGACGCACGGCTGCGGCGCGTTCCTCGAACATGACCAGGATGCCCGGCTCGCCGGCACCGGCGCCGTGTAACAGGGATTGCAAGCCCAATATGCTCTTGCCGCTCCCGGCGCCTCCGCAGACAAGCGTCATGCGTCCGGCGGGCAGGCCACCGCCTAACACCTTATCCAGCCCGTCAATTCCAGTTGCGGCCTTCTGGAGATTTTTCCTTTTTCCCCGCGGTCCAGTCGCATCTCTCGCTTGCGCCTTTCGTGTTGGGGTGGCCACCGCAGTCCCTCCTTGATTCCAGATGAGTCCGCAAA
>DASXQR010000119.1:0-3591 GCA_036507075.1 Acidobacteriota bacterium
GTTGCCACCGCATAACCACGATCGATCACCTCCTCGATACGCCAGATCTCAGCCCATGTGCCGCGGCTCGCTTCGGTTGCTCTGTTTGCAACCACCCCAGCGCCACGTTCCGGCATCCAATTGTCAGCGAGGCGCACCTTCTTGTCGCGAACCAGTGTGTGATTCCCAAAATAATTAATCGCCAAAACGACCGGAGCTCGCTTCGTCCGATTGTTAGGCACGACCAACATCAGATGAATCGGCGGCGCCTCCGGTCGGTCGAACTTCAATGTCACTTCGCTCAGCGTCGCTTTGCCGCCAAAGGCGGCGGGATCTGATCGCTCCACTTTGGTGGATAGCGCCGCTGGCTTCGGGGGAAGCTGGCCATACATGTAGTATTGAAACAAATGAATGAGTTCGGGCCGGCGTTCCGTGAACCACATCTCGCGGCTGGTAATCTTTCGTCCATCTAGCATCACGAGCGGGTCCGGCAATGACTCTTGCACGGGCAGATCAGCGGGTTTTGGTAAAGCAGCGCCGTCGTGGGCAGCGACGGCAAAATGAAGCGCCGCGCTCACCAGCATCATTACAGGAGCAAATTTCATCTACTTGATTCAAATAGCCGGGAACTTCGTCGTAAACTGCCGGGTAGTGCCGCCAGTTTCCCGGCGGCACCCCCACAGATCCCTGCGTGCACAATTAAGGCACAAGGTTCCTCGAGTCATGGTTTCGCTGCGTAAATCGAGTGAACAACCCGGGCTTCGGGAATGTAAAAGAAAGCCAGCAGCTTGTGCATCCGCTCCCAGGACATCCCTTTCGGGTCGCCCCGGCGCGCGAGCCATTTCCGCCAGATTCCAATGACTTCCCATCGAAACCGCTGCAAGGACTCAGTGTTGCCGGTGATGCCGTAATACCCAAAGTGTCCTTTGAGTTTGCGGCCCAATTGCTCCACCTGCTCCAGCATCGCTTTGTGTAGGTTTTGCCGACACCATTGACTGATCGCTTTGAGTCCGCGCGTGAACCGTTTCCGCATAGTCTTGCGCCGAATGATCCATCGTCCTTGCCGGCTCTTACCCCAGAAATGGGTAAAACCCAGAAAGTCGAAGCTCTCCGGCTTGAGACTGTCGGCCTGGTCATCCGTTGTTTCCTCCGGGCAACCGAACGGCACCAAACGCGTCTTCTCAGGATGCAGGCTCACTCCGGCTGCGAGCCATTTGCCAATCAAGCGTCGGATCACTCCATCTCCCACCCGCCGATCCAGGAACTTCCTCAACCCCTCTTTCTTGAGCGTATCGAAATACTTCCGAATATCGACCTCTACAATCCACTTTATCCCCCGATGCATGCACTGGCTCCAAATGCAGGTCAACGCTTCATGCGCCGAGCGTCCAGGCCGAAACCCATACGAGAAACTCTTGAAGTCTTGCTCGAAGATGGGTTCCAACAACATGGTTCATAGGCTGCTTTGAGCCAATCCACCGTCAGGTAGTGGTTCAAGGCCGTGAAGCATTCCTGAGGACGCTCCCGCGCCAGTTCCGCTATCAGTTGTTGGACCGTGTACACGTAATCTGATCTCTGTGTATCATTCCTGTTTCTCAACTACGGTTCCATGACCCGACCGCCCCCTTCCCTACTCCCAGGCTCCGACGGGACTCGTTCGCCTGCTTTCCATTGGTACTATGAGGCAACTACGACTACCGGGCTTGTCTCGCGTCGCTCCGTTTGTGGCGTTGCGCCGCAATACCTCGGGTTGATTTCCAACTTTCGCTCGCCGTCGCGGGGAAATCGCCGCGCCGACGCCAGGGTGTTGTTCAACCGGTGTCACCCTCTTTTCCGGTGCTCCTCCCAAGGACGCCTTCGGTTCTCCCAAGTTCCCAGCGAACCCCATTGTGCCTTTGCTCTGTTCTCAGACTCCGGCTGAGCCTTGACGCCTAGCCTTCACGGCCTCTCGGTGCTGTCCCCCATCCGACAAACGAGCAAGACCTCAGCAACTTTAAGTCTTTCGAAGCTCAATCACACAGCTTCAGCACTCACTGTTTACGCTTCATGCCGCCATCTCTGGCGACTACGCAAAACTCGCTTCCGGGGGTGGCCAACCCTTTCCGGGTGGGATTCCAGTGTACCCACTGAGTTCCGTTGGGCGGTTTCGGCCTTGCGGCCTCCTCCGCCTCTGAGCTTATCTTGGCGCGATTGTCGCAAACTTAATCGGAATTAGGCCGTTTCGACAAAGTTTACGACAAAGTTTGCGATTAAGTTTTCCCTAGAAGCGGTTCCTGGGACAAGCTCTGTGCAAGTTTAGACCCTTAGCGAGCCGCGGAACGCCCTGGCGCTATAGTAAGACTGCGCGCCGTTGTGACCCACGAAGACGCGGCCGTAGCGGCGATCACAATAGCGCGCGCCGCCGAGTTTTCTAATATCAGAAGGTGTTTTCACCCAGCTCGACGTCTTCGTATCGAAATTTCCAAGTTTTTGCAGCTCTTGATATTCTTCTTCCGTTAAAAGCTCAATGCCCATGGCCGCTGCCATATCAATGGAGCAGGTCCCCTCACCCTGACCCTCTCCCCGCGCTTTGTGAACCGGCATTGCTTCAGCAGCGCGGGGAGAGGGAACGGGAGAAGGGCGATGCCATTCTTAATGAGTTTTGCCCTGAAGCATGAAATCGTGACACTGGCCTGGATTGACAATGCTTCTGTGCAATTCCCGCTCAACATTTATGCAACTAAAGGGTTCAATTAGCGGAGATCAGCGTTGATTAGCGGTTCAACTGCCATGCCTGGACTCAAAAAACGCGCCGCCGGGGGACGGAAGGCGAATGTAATCCGCGTCCTGGTCGCAGAAGATCACAGCGTTGTCCGCGATGGTCTGGTGGCGATCATCAAACAGGAACCGGACATGGACGTGGTCGCTGAAACCGGCGACGGCCAGCAGGCAGCGGAACTTTGGAAAAAGCACCGGCCGGACATCACGTTGATGGATTTGCGAATGCCGGGGCTGGACGGCGTGAATGCCATCTATCAAATCCGGGCTGCTGATCCGAATGCCCGCATTATCGTGCTCACGACGTACGATGGCGACGAGGACATTTATCGCGGCATGCGTGCTGGGGCAAAATCGTATCTCCTCAAGGACGTGAGGCGCGAAGAACTGTTTCAGTGCATTCGCGAAGTGCACGCGGGCCGGACGTTCCTTCCACCCGCCGTTGCGGCGAAACTTGCGGAACGATTACCGACTGAAGCACTGACTCCGCGTGAACAAGAAGTCTTGCGGCTGCTGGCGGCGGGCAAGCCCAATAAGTTGATCGGCGCGGACCTGGCCATCACGGAAGTCACCGTCAAGAGCCACGTTCAATCACTTTTCCGAAAGCTGAACGTTTTGAGCCGCACCGAGGCCATCGCCGTCGCAAACCGGAGGGGATTGCTTCACTTGTGATCAAACCCGTGCCTGAAAGCGTGGTGGTACTGCCGGTCATGGATTTGAATCTGCCGTTGCCGCTCGCTCTCATCTAGCGGAAAGACAATGTGTCTCCGTTGCTTGCAAAATTTGTGGCTGGCGTGCGCCAGTAACCGGAAGTGGAAGCATTTGCCAATCGGTGAAGATGAGATGGCTCTGCCT
>DASXQR010000120.1:0-15237 GCA_036507075.1 Acidobacteriota bacterium
GGCCCGCTTTCCGTGGGGTACTCTTCGATCGCGCAGCGGTTGTAAACGCGGAGGGGTTTCGAGGAATCGAACTTGTTCTCGGGAACGATGCGCCAACCGGCATCGGTAAGCCGTTTGTCGATGAGTTGTTTTCGGGTGAGTCTTTCCGAGTTTTTAGGCGAAGCCTGCAGCATCTCTAAATTTCCGGTTCATTATTGGTTAATAAGGCCGGGCCTGCTGTGAAACAAGCGACACAATCGCCTTGATGCTCGATTCTTCGAATATGTGCTACCATCAGCTCGCTGCTGCCTAGGCTATGAAGGGAGATATTAAATTCTACGGAAACCAAGATGCCAGGGAAATGCCGACGTATGGAATCACGGAGGCCGCGCATTACCTTTCTGTCCCGTTTGCCACCCTCCGGTCATGGGGCGTCGGTCGATGCTATCCAACTGCGTCGGAAAAGAAATTCTTTAAGCCTCTGATTATTCTACCCGACAGAAGCCAGCCTCTGCTTTCTTTCATGAACCTTGTGGAGGCTCACATCCTTAACGCTATCTGCAAAAAACACAATGTGGCCTTGCCCAAGGTTCGAGTGGCCATCAATTACCTTTCAAAGGAATTGAGTTCCAAGCATCCCCTGGCAGACGAGAAACTGAGAACCGACAGCATTGATCTGTTCATTGAAACGTTTGGCAAATTGATCAACCTTTCTGCGAATGGCCAATTGGCCATTCGAGAGTTCCTTGAAAGCCATCTTCAAAGGATTGAGCACGATTCTGACGGTTTGGCTGCGAGGCTCTATCCCTTCACTCGAACAAACGGAACGAATGATCCCAAAGTAGTCGTCATCGATCCTTACGTTTCGTTTGGCAAGCCTGTTTTAACAGGTACTGGTATTCCTACCGCCATTGTGACTGAGCGGTATAAAGCTGGAGAGTCGATGGATGAACTGGCAGACGACTATGGGCTCCCACGACTCCAAATCGAAGAAGCGCTCCGCTACGAACTCGCCGCCTGAGCCTGTTTCCTTTATCGACCGCTCGTTAGGTAAGCACGTGATCGCTGGGGTACTTCGGAAAAGCTCTGCCGCGGATGAAGCGACTGGCTGTAAAACATCAAGGTCCCTTCATCGCAAAGGTCTACAGAGATGGGTCAGTTTCAATGTGGAAAATTTTCGGGAAGGGAATGGAACCAAGCTAGAGAGTTCAGAAATATGGCGGGGTCGAAGGTCGCAGGAGAGGTAAGAAGAAAAAGAGGACAAAAGCTTCAAGGACAACGTAGCATTGTCAAACCCGAGCCTCTTTGGCGGAGGCAAGAGAGAATTTCGAGATCAGGAAATTTTCGAAGGAAAGTACTGGTCTCTAACGAGGGCGACGAGCTAACAACCGCTTACGAATCCCCTCCGGATCGCATCGAGATTCGTTCAGTTTGCGGATTTTGGCCGCTTGCTTCTGCCGCTGGCGCAGATAGGCTTCGACCTCTTCACGCGCCGCAGATAATAGCCGATCACAGCGTAAATGTCGGCGAGTTTCAGCGAAGGGTACTGATGGACGATCTCCTCCGCTGTTGCTCCTTCCTCAAAAGCAGTCACAACCGTGTCCAGTGTCACGCGAGTTCCGCCAACGCGGACCACGCTGCCAGCATCTGTCGCCAAAGGGACCGGTTCAATTCCAATCACGAGAGTCATGGTTGGTAGCTACCTTCCGACCGTTATTATAGGGTTGTCGGTGGCTCGCTGCCAGTTTTCTGTGTCCTGCCGGGCTCCCGGCACCTTACCCGAATTTGAATGGCCTTCTCGACCATTCGCCAAGACCAAGCAAACGTCTGCCTATGACCCATAAAAGCGAACATTAGAGATAAGGTCCGCCCATCCCCGCACTGCTTGAGGAGCGGAACTCTGGGAGGAAACTGTTTCAAGATAACCCCTGTCTCGTTTGGAGACTTTGTTACGTCTCAAGAAGATTTTCAGCGACTGACGTGACAAGGCCTCCGACAACGCCAGTTCTGTGTCCTCTTCTCCCAAAAGGTAGGAAGTAGAGACCTCCAAAGCCGCAGCAATCCTCTGGAGCGTGTCAACTTTAGGAGTTCGCATTTGCTTTTCCAGAAGACTAATCGCTGATGCACTCAAACCAGCCATAGTTGCCAGTTCCTGACTGCGGAGGCGCTTATGCTCCCGGATCTGTCTGATGCGCTGATTTACAATCATTCAATTTGATTTTACATGACGTATATTTTTCTTGACAATTGAAAATAAAAATTTACAGTTGTCGAGAGGATTTGTGGCTTTGAAAAACAGAAACCATCTCTCGGTAGAGCAAAATATCCGTGATATCTTGACGCTATCCACGTCGGAACCTGCTATGAGCTACCGCGACACCCTCATGAAGCTACTGGCCCGCAAATCCCTGGTCCGGGGCCGGATAACTCTGTCCTCGGGTTCCGTCAGTGACTACTATTTCGACTGCAAGCTGACGACTCTCGACCCAGAGGGCGCGGTTCTGACTGGCTATGCCTTTTTGGAGTTACTGCGCGAGCAGCAGATTACAGCAGACGCCGTGGGTGGCCTCACGATGGGCGCAGATCCGATTGTTTCCGCCATTGTCGTGATTAGCCAGGTTCAGGGAAAGCCTTTGCCGGGTTTCTTGATTAGAAAAGAGCGCAAGGGGCATGGACGGGAAAAATGTGTCGAGGGATTTGAGGGGGCCAAAGGGGCCAAAGTTGTGATCGTGGATGAAGTCTGCACGACTGGCGGCTCAATTATCGAAGCGATCGAGATAGCGCAAGCAGAGAGATTCGATATTGTGGCAGTCGTGAGCCTGGTGGATCGAGAAGAGGGCGGATCTGAGAAGCTTAAGCAGAATTACAACTACCACGCCCTTTTCACTGCAAATGAACTGTTGAGAGAAAATGAGCGGTTCGCGAGAACAGCTCGCGACACTTCGCACACTGCTGAATCGAAAACTCCAATCCACCGCTGATCTAAAGAAAGCTGCGTCGGTTTGCCGCACACTGACCAGGGGGCAGGAATACCTGTCAGCGTCCTGTGTAATTCTTCACATCGAAACTTCACGCGTGATGGTCGACGGAAGAGACTTGGACGGTCAAATTGTCCGGGTCGGGGAAATAAATCCGGTCTGTACCCTGGGGCCGACGGGGATTGAGGCCCTGCCGCTTCAGTTCTTCCATAACCGCGTCCGGGCTGAAATTTTCGATGGAAATGCAGTAGTGATCGAGTCCCGGGCTCTGATTTTGGAACAGCGTCAAGAAGTTCTTTCCCAGGCCGAGAAAGCAATCGCGGTCGGACTCGTGCAAGACCGGCATGGCAAAATGCTTCTGATAGAAATCTCTTGAACGTCGCACATCGGTGACGCGCAGCGCGACGTGGTTGATTGCCGCACCACGAAATGTGGAGCCGGACAGAAAACTGCTGCCGGCTCCGGCCGCGGCAGTACCTGCCAGAAGCCGAATCAATTCCCGGCGGCTCAACTTTCCCTGCTCATAGTTGTCCAGAAGCTTTGAGAGAATTTTTTGCATCGTCGACCTCCTTCGTGATTGTGACCCGGTTCCCATAGTCTCGCGCGAAAGAATCAGCGCGTACGCCGGGCGTCCGGACATTCGCTGTAAATCCGATACTGGCTGATTGTACCTCATCGTCATAAATCTCCAGCGGCTCTGCCGCCTTTCCTCTGGCGGCGAAGCTCTGCTTCGCCCTGAGACGGCCCTCAGGCCGTCTCTCCCGCTCCCAAAAATGTAGAAATCCGCCTTCTACTCAGTTGCCCAACCAGCGCGGCAGCGTGGTAGTGAGCGGGGGGATGTATGTGATCAGCAGAACGGCGCAAAGCAATACCAGAAGCGGCGGAACAATGGAGCGGCAAACTTCCGACAGCGGCTTCTTGAATCGATACGACGAAAGAAACAAATTCATGCCTACGGGCGGTGTGAGGAAGCCGAGCTCGAGATTGGCCAGGAAGATAATTCCGAGATGGACAGGATCTATGTTAAAAGCCGCTCCGATGGGAACGATGATGGGGACCACAATCACAATCGCCGAGAAGATATCCATCAGGCAGCCGACCACCAAAAGAAAGAGATTCAGCAGCAGAAGAAACAGGTACCGGGAGTGAATCGACGCTGTTACCCAGGCGACCGCGCGGGCCGGTATTTCTGCGTCCACAAGATAGTTGGTAAAGCCAAGCGCCACTCCCAGGATTAAAAGCACGCCCCCGACGACCAGCCCGCACTCAGTACCGACGGCAATTACTTCCTTCGGCGACCGAAAGTCGCGATAAATGAAGGTCTCTACAATGAACGCGTACAGCGCCGTGACCGCTGAGGCTTCAACCGGCGTCGCCAGTCCGCTGAACAGAGCGGCGAAAGCCACCACCGGAAGAAGCAGCTCCCATTTTGCGCGCCACAGCGCCCGGGCGGCGGCCGCCTTGTCGAATGATCGCCGACCCGGGGCAACTTTCGGACCTTGCAGCACTCCCCACCACGCGGTCATACCCACCATCAGGAGCCCGGGAAAGATTCCGCCCAGGAACATCTGCTTCATCGTGGTTTTCGAAATGATGGCATAAAGAATGATAGGAAGGCACGGCGGGAAGAGCAGTCCCAGAGAACCTGCGCTCGTTAACAGTCCGAGCGCAGTCTTCTCGCTATAGTGCGCCGCAAGAAGAACGGGCATAAGCAGTCCACCGAGGGCAAGGATCGTCACCCCGGAGGCGCCCGTAAAGGTGGTAAAGAACGCGCACACAAGCACTGTCACAATTGCAGGACCTCCGTGAAAGTTTCCGAAGAGTGCTTGAAAAACCGCCACCAGCCGTTTTGAAGCGCCACCTTCTGCCAGAAAATATCCGGCGAGCGTAAAGAGCGGAATCGTCGGCAGCGAAGGATTGGTAACCAGGCTGTACTGCGCTACCGGAAGCGCGGCGATTGGAATTCGCGCCCCCCAGAACAAAATCAGAGCAATGCCTCCCAACGTGGTAAAAACCGGCGCCCCGGCAAGCGTCGCGATCAACAGAACAATCATTGCGGGCACAACCAGAGTTGACGGCTGCAGCGGAGGTTTTATGGCGACCAGGCCGGTTATCACTACAAGCAATGCGGCAATGGCGCGGCCTTTCCATCGAGCTGACGAGTGCCACAGGAGTCGAAGGACCAGAATAGCGAAGCCAAACGGGAGCAGCGCTTCGGCAGCCCAGACAGGAATATGGTAGGCAAGAATCTTCCCATTTTCGCTTTCTGCGACGACAAATTGGATGCCGGCAATGCAGAGGCAAAGAGAGATACCTGCAGCAACAGCGCCGCTAAACATTCGCGCCGCGCTTCGCAATACCGGGGGCAGCAGGGTGTCAGCAGAGGAAAGCGAGAGCAGTCGACGTTCCCGCGCGGCGATCGCCCCACCCACCATGGCCACGACGAGCGAAAGATGCTGCGTCAACGCGCCCGCGCCCTGGATTCCCCCTCGGACAGATGCCCGAAGCACAATCTCGATCAGCGGGATCAATACCATCGCAGCCAGCGCCAGCGAGAGCAGAGCGTCTTCAATGCGGCAGTAGAATGGGCGTTTCGCGGCGCTTTCCCGAAAAGGGCCGCCGGTCGGGTCAACCAAGGTGTCTGCAGTCATTGATTGCCGCTGGACTTAACATGTGTATCGCTGGCGCCCGACGCCACCGGGCTTGGAACGTGAGAAGAAATCGAAGAGGACTTGCGGCTTTGCCGCCCATCGTGCGAAAAGGCTCTGCCTTTCCGGGCGATGCCCTCCATCCTTTCTCCGCAAACCGAGGCTGGGCCTCGGTTTGCGGAGATAGGAAGAATGTGAAGAATGGGCTGCCGGAAAGGCAGAGCCTTTCCGCACGATGGGCGGCAAAGCCGCAACTTGAGTCACCAATTTTTTCTCACGTTCTTGCCCCGGTGGTGAGGACGATTCTTCACTACGAAATGCAGCCAAGAATACTTCACCACCACCGGCAATTCATCCGTTACAGTCCAGTAGGGGGCTGGGGATGCGCTCTGTACTCTGCCAGCAGACGCTCTACCTGATCGAACGTTTTGGCCGGCACCAACGATCCGCGAATCATCGGATAGGCAGCCTGTGCGGCCCGGCGCCATTCCAGTTCAATGTCCGGTGTTACAGGATGAACGATCAGGCCGCGTTTTTTCATCGCTTCTACGGCCTTCGTGTTTTCGTCCCGCGACTGCGATCGCATTTGTTGCCCTGCTTCATCTGCCGCGTTGCGCATGATCTCGCGTGTAGCAGGCGCAATCTCGCTCCATGCTTTCTTGCTGATGACGACTCCACCGACCAGCGGGGTCCAGTTCAACTCCAGCATGTGGGGCGCCATGACAAAAAATTGGCCCGCCAGCGCTATGAACGGCGCGGTCGGAATCGTGGTAATCATTCCCTGCTGGATACCCGGAAGAATGTCAGCCGTTTCAAGTGAGACCGGCTGGTATCCTTCGTGCTTGTAGATCGCCATGGCATACGTGTCCCCCGACCACACCCAGATCTTTGTTTTCTTAAGGTCGGCCGGGCGGATCACAGGCTGCTTGGAAAAGAATCTCACCCAACCCGCGTCTCCCCAGAAAAGGACCACAAACCCTTTGTCGAGCATGCCCTTTTCCAATTCGGGCTGAAGCTTGCGGCGAACGTACTCGACTTCGTCCAGCGATCGAAACATCATAGGCATGTACTGAAGCGCACCAACGGCAGGATCTATTTCAGTCAGCCCCACGACGGTGAGCATGCCGGCTTGGATCTGCCCCACCCTTATCCGGCGCACCGTCTCCGCCTCTCCGCCCATGGCGCCGTCCGGGTAAACGGTCAACGAAACACCTCCCGGGGCCTTACGCCACTTCTCGCCCATTTGCAGCAGCACTTGATGGTATGAGGAACCCCTCGGCGCGAGCGTGCCGAGTTTGATTACGAGCGGCTGCTGTGCCAGTGACAGGGAGAAGTGCACCACGAAAATCGCCAGCAGCAGGAGCAGTTCCGCCCGGCGTGCCTTAGATTTGCGTAACAGAGGCGCATTATCAGGGTTGCGCTGCATGGATGACATAATCACTCCACGAAAAATTGATTGACGCGAGCCAATAGCCAGCGAGCGCGCCGCTGCATCACCAAATTAGCGAGCCGCCATTCCGGTCGCGCGTTCGGATCAATCGCCAGCGCTTGAGTGAGCAGCGACTGAAACTCGGCGCGATTCTGGGCGCTCACCGAAACGGACTCAGCCAGCGCGACAAAGGGACCTGCAAGCCTGCCGCCGGACAGTTCCACAGCTCTTTCGAAATGACGCCTCGCCCGGTTTGCCGCCTCCGCCTTTCCCTCGGCGCGGCTGGATTCGTAACTGATGAGGAAAGTGTGAATGGCGCCGAGATCGAATTTCTCATCCAGCTCCAACGCGCGATCGATCAGCGCCTGGACGATCGGAACATCAGCCACCGTTTCCGGATCATCCTTGGAGAGCGCCACAGCAGCCCCCCAGGCAGCCGCCGTCCAGTAGAGAAACGGGACGTCAGCCTGGCGGCAACTCGTGACCGCCGACTTCGCGTCCCTTCGAAGCGCTGCGGTGAAATCCGGGTGAGTCAATTCCAAGCCGCGCATTCCGTAGTCCCGCGCACGCATATACAGATTGCGAGCGCGATGGCGCAGCACATCGGCCGTTGCCAGGTCTCGCTCCTCCATCTCGTCGCCATCCTGCTGGATGAATGCATAGCTGTATTGGGTGAAACCTTTTGCCGCCGCCAGGAGCAGCCCTCGATGGCGCGGACTTTCAGCCAGCAAACTTTCGATCAGCTTGAGACTGAATGGAACAGCAGACCGGATCAGCTCAGGATCGTTGTCACTGGCGAAGGTCGTAGAATCGCCCGATATTGCATCGCCCAATTTGTTGATGGCAATCTTCCGTACCGAGCAGCCGTTTGAGAACGCCAGCAGCAACAGAGCTGACAGGCAGACCTGGAGTGCCTCGTTTGCGCGCTTCAAATGTTCCCCTCCATATTCATTTTAATATGCTGCCGTGTTCCTGGCGGAAGAATCCGACAGCCGGTACTACGAAGTAGTCAGGCGCAACCGCCACCAGCCTGACAGCCCATACGCCGCCAGGCCGATCACGGCGCCCGCGACTACATCAAGCAGATAGTGGTAGCCCAGGAACATAGTAGACACGATCACCAGAACCGCCGGCGCCACGTAGTACATCCTGATGGCCAGGCGATAGCGGAAAGCCAGGAGCACGGTCAGCAGGGTGGTGGCAGTGTGCAAGCTTGGAAAGCAGTCATAGACTGTCAACTCTGCGTTGTCGATGAAGACGCGGACATAGCGGGTCAGGGCGCCGCCCGACGCCAATATGTGCTCCCTGAAATCGGCGCTCACCAGGGGATTGCGATGCGGGCCGAGAACGGGGAATACGAAATAGAGCAGGAAACAGAAATAGAAATTGAGTCCGATGGTGATAACCGCCTCATCAAACTGCGCTCGTGCCCTTTGCGCTCCCCGCGCCGCGCGTGCGTACATGAAGATCAGCAGGGACACGGGGAATAAGTAATAAACCACATAGAAAAAGTGCAGGGAGTCCACCAGGATGCGACTATGAAATCGCTGTAGATACGACGAGGCAACGGTCCCGAACACTTTCTGGTCAAAAGCAACCAGCCACGGCTCAAACCATGTGGTGTTAACCGCTGGTATGGAATAGCCGATAGTCTCATAGACGACAAGTAAGATCACTGTCGGCAGCACCAGGTCATAGAGAAAGGAACCGTTTTGCTGGCGCGCCACGGAAGCCACAACAATCAGCATGAACATGGCACCGACATAGACAAAGATCAGAAAATGACTGGCTGGAACGCGCCGCCAGAGCAGAAGCTGCAGCAGGGCCAAGGCGGAAAGCACCAGAAGCTGGAGCAAGTCCACCAGCTTCAGCACCTGGTACCGATTCCTGCAGAAGGCGTAAATGTGCCCGATCATTTCCCCGCGCACCCCGTTTCGATCACTGGCGTGGCCAGATTCCATCCCCCAGGCAACGCCGCGGGCCTGGCGGTCTCCGCAAACCGGCCGGAAAGAAAGCTGATGAGATACAAGGCTCAACAACCGGCTTGGAGCCGTACTTGTAAATATTGGGCAAGGTCACATTTCCCCTGCGAGGAAACAAAAACCGAGAGCACAGCCGGAAAACCCTCGCAACGCGCGTGGTTTTTGCGTAAAACCACAGGGGCCGCTGGAAACATCCCAGGCGCGCCTTGAAGAGGTCCGCCGTCTGCCCAATTTCAACTGTGGCGACGCTGGCTCTGAGGGCGTTGTCCAACTCGGCATACATCAGGTTGAAATACAGTTCGGCATGGGTATTCAGCTCGTAATTTAACCCGCAGAACAGCAATTGATACTTCTGGGGAGTTTGCATCGCCCAGTTGAAGGCCGCAATCACGCCGCCGCGGCTGATGTAGGTGAAAGAAATGGACTCAGGGAACTCTCCAGCCAGCGCCAGAAAGAACTCGCGGGGCAGGATCTCCAGCTTGTTGGCTGCACGATCAACAACCGCCCGATACAGTTTATGGACCTCGTCCGTGTAGAGCTCCAGCGCCTTCCGGCCCGGGACCCGGCTGATGGTGAAACCGCCGCGCTGCAGCTTGTTCATGGACCGCCGGATGTCCTGGCGATAATGCGCCTTCAGCGAAGAGAGGTAATGCTCAAAATCTTTGAACGTCGGAGCAAAGTAGTTCATGGGCAGGCTTTCCGCCTGCACGTAGCCGCGCTTGAGCAGACCGGCCAGTTGCCGGCAGCCTTCGGCGTCAAACTCCTTAAACAGCACAAAGCGGATCGACGCTTTGCCGGCCAGCTCCTGCATGAGACTCTCCAGTTGCTCGACGGCCGCTGAGTGATCAGCTCCCCGCGCGAACCGCACAGAACTTTGTCCGATCGAAACCGGCAAGCCACACATCAGGACTGTGAACGACATCGAATGCGGAAAGATGCGGCGGAAGTAACTGAGCGCTCGTTTAAGCCGTTCTCCGGCAATGATAAGCAGATCGACGGTAAATTCGCAGAGGCAGGCGCACGCTACGGGGTGTGAGCTCGAATCGCGAATGATGATGTACCAGAACCGGGCCTGGCTGGCGATGGATTCCTGCACGCAGCGCAAGTACCTGGTGTCCATCGTGAAGTCATGCTCACCGCGGCCGCAGATGCTCTCCCAGGCGGCAAGGTCCATCTGTTCAATGCAGTCATATAAGTTGCAGAAGTAGGGCACGGAAGCTGCTGCCTGTCCCAACGGTCACCCTGCCAGGCGGAAGCCGTGCTTCTCGGCGAGCGTGCACATCTGGTGCACTCCGCTCGCGGTGATGGCGCCGCAGAAACCGTTGGTTCGCATATTCTCCAGGCCCATAAGGAGAGTTTCCGCCATGCACGGAAACACATAACCTTCACTCAGGGGGATTCCGGAAATCCTGAAGTCTCTATTGTCCGGCACACGAACCAGCGCGCCGCGCACCACTTCGATGTCGGGCCTCACCCGCCCGACTTCGTCATCCAAGTCGCCGGGGACGGCGATGTCACAAATCACAACCGGGGCCGGAGCGACGTGCTCCGGGAAAATGAGGGTACTGGGAGAGTTGGATGCCGAAACGACAACCGAGCACCGGCGCAACACATCAAGGCTATCCGTCAACTGAACTTCCGTGTTGGGCGCAAGATCGCGTATCTTTTCTCCCAGCGCAACCAAAGCGGGCGAATTGGCGCAGCGCGCTACAAGGTAAACTGCGGCAAATTCAGGTCCCAGCATCAGGGCGCACGTGCTCCCGATGTTGCCTGACGCCCCCACCACCGCCAGGGAGGATTGAGCCAGCGGAATTCTCATCTTTCTGGAGGCTCGCTCCACACATTTCACGACCATCGCCACGGTAAGTGAGTTGCCTGAAGTCAACGCAATCTTGCAGCCCCGTAGCCGGAGACCATTGCTGGAAGCAATGGAGGTATGGCCGCCAAGCCCGACCACAGTGCATCCTTCCTCAACTGCCAGCCCCACCGCTTGACGGATCTTCTCGAGCACCCATTTGGATTCGCCCCGCCGGACAGACTCCATGATCTGACGGGCTGTCAGGCTGAGGCCCACGAAGCTGAGATGCACCTCGTCGCCGGTCTGAGAGCGAACATTGATCTGGTCATAGATGCATGGACCGAGCAAATGCGCCGTTTGCGACAGATAAGATTCCATCTCCTCCGGCGAAAAATCTGCCAGCGCGGGATCCAGGAGCGCGGCATGCTCAGGCAGGATGAGGTTTCCAATGAACGCAACACGCGCATTGGTGCGCGGCTTCTCACGAGTGGAGCAGCGCGCGCCTCTATAGTCTCTTACCGGCCGCTGGGGTTTACCCAACTGCTGGCGGATCAGCGGCGCCGTATCCCGAGCCTCAAGCAACCGGCAAAACGCGTACAACGCGTCCACGCAGCGGTCGATGGCGGCGTTGGAGATGTAGGCCGAAGGCTCAAGGCGCAAGGTGAATGGGTCACTGAGCGTGGGGGCGATCCGAATATTGTGGACGTTGAGCAGGTAGGCCGCGGCCACGTACCCCAGATACTTTTGCCGGGAGAGCATCATCAGAACATTGGAAGGCGAGCTCGATTGATTGTGAAACTCCACTCCCAGCATTAATCCGGCGCCACGTACCTCTTTCACCTGGTCCGGGAAGCGGGCCTGCAAGGCTCTCAGTCGCGACAGGGCGTGCTCGCCGGCGGCCGCGCATCTCTGGGGCAAGGCGTCTCGGTCTAGAATCTGCAGCGCTTTGAGCGCGACTCGGCAACTCAGTTCATCTTCCGCAAAAGTTGAAGTGTGGATAATGGAGAAATGCTCCACAAAGCGCTCACGCCTGATAAGGAGCGCGCCGATCTTCACCAATCCGCCACCCAGAGCCTTTGACAGGCAGATGTAGTCTGGTTCAATCCCCATTGCCTGCGACGCCAGAAAAGTACCGGTGCGACCCATGCCGGACTGTATTTCATCGGCCACAACGGGGATGCCCGCTCTTTTGGTGGTCTCCACCAGCCAGGCTGCAAAGTCGCGTGGCAGCGGCCTTACGCCGCCTTCTCCGCGGATGGGTTCCACGAAGACCGCGGACACATCGCCGGCCGAGCGCTCTGCCTCCTGCCAGCTTGCCGGATCATCAGGATCGACGTAATGAACGTCTGGTCCAAGACCCGCGAATGGCGCGGCGTAGGACCACGTAAGCTGAACCGATCCCAGAGTCTTGCCGTGGAAGCCACCCTTAATCGCCCAGAAAGTCGGCTTCTGTCGCTCCAGGTAGGCATGCTCTAAAGCAGCTTCAATGGTCTCCGCGCCGGAATTTGCGAAGACTACCATGTAGTCGCCAAGCCGCTGGCTCAAAGCCCTTGCCAAACGGCCCGCAGCCATGCGGTTGGAACCCTGGGCAAGAATTGGGGCCCCGTCGGCGAGCGCCTGCCGGACTTCCGCCACCAACTCAGGGTGGTTATGGCCGAAAAGAGTAGCACCGTAGCCTCCCACAAAATCCAGCACTTCTTCGAGCCGCTCTCCACGGCGCTGCCAAAGGGAATCTCCCTGGGCGCGCTCATATTGCGCGTCCAGGCCGATGGCCCCCAGGAAGTTCATCAAGTTCGGACGGCAAAAGTGCCCATAATCATTCATTCGGAAGTCCGGCCCTCGTCAACAAAAAGTGACAGCACTGAAATCAGGTTCACCAGAATCAAAGACCCATCTCAAAAATCGAGTAGCGGCGCTTCACCGTGCCTCCTATTCGTTCCAGAATGCGAACGGTCACATGGTTATCTTCCAAAATCCACCCCGCTTCAAATTCTTCGAATCCCCGCGCAAGCGACTTACGGCTGAGTTCATACAGCATCAGGGAATCCGCACCTGACCTGCGGTGCTCAGGAACCACGCCCAGCATGATCACGCGCAACAGGCGCGCACGCCTCAGTTCCCGAAAAAACTTCCACCAACCAATAGGTAGCAGCCTTCCATCACAGGCTTGAATGGCAGGATTATGATCGGGAAGAGCCACAGCCAATCCAATCGGCTCCTCGCCGGCAAATGCTATCTGGAACAAATCGGGTGGGCACACGAGAGCAAGACCAGCCGTCTCTTGCAGGAATTCCTTTCGGCTCATGGGCGCAAATCCCCAATTGCGGGACCAGATGCGATTGTATATAGCCGCAATGAGACGCATATCCTTGCGAAAATACCGCACCGGTCGGACAGAGAGTGAGGTCCGCTGGCGAAGCTTTTTCACGAAGGCTGTCAATTCAACCAGGTTCAGTGTTTCCTTTTTGAGACGGAACGCCAGCAGGCGTTTCACCTCTGCCAGTCCGTAAGATTCGAGGTAATTGCGGTATTCGGGCGGATTGTAGGGCATCATGACCGTAGGCGGTCCCGGATCGCCTTTCACCAAAAGGCCGCAGCGATAATTGGTGGAAAGATCTACCGGACCGCGCATCGCTGAGGCGCCCCGCGCGTGCAGCCAGGCGGCAGCGTGATCCAGCAATGCATGCGCGACATTCCCATCACGCGCCTCAAAGTGACCGAAGAAGCCAACGCGGTCTCCGTAATATTCGTCGTGGGCCCGATTGCGCGCAACGCTGATGCGCCCCACGGCGTGGCCATTGCTGCGGGCGACAAAAAAACCGACTTCGTTGCGACGCAGGAACGCGCTGGTCCAGGGCGTGATCCGCCACCGGTCAACTAAAGTCAGCGGTGGAACGTAGTTGGGATCACCGCGATAGAACTCACGCTGAAGATTGAGAAACCGAACAGGCGCATGGCAGGGAAAAATCTCCACGCTTCGTACCGGTGCCGGTTCTGTGTCAACTTGCTGCCCAAGTCTCAACTTAATTGCGGCCAAGATAATGCTCACTTCCGACCGAGGCAGAAACGACGAAAGCTGCACAATTCCTTGCGATGGAACCACTAATTTTATAATGACGCGAATAGAAGAAGCAATTAATTCACGTGGCGCCAGATCGAAGTTTGGAGCGCCCCCAACGCAGCTACGCTTGCGCTGATAATCGATCGAACCAACGCGTGGCTGGGATACATTTTCTGCGGGAGCCTTGATAAACCGCTTCCCGCGAACAATAATGAAATAACCGCTGGCGCCGTAAACGGCATCAGCGGTTCTCGTCTCTTGAATGGAGGTCTCGCCTATGGCGGACGACTTGATTGACCGGGTACGGTCGGTGGTCGCAAAAAACAAAGGCATTCCGCTCGGAACGGTAACGATCAACTCTACATTCGAAGATCTGGGAATGGACTCTCTGGACGCGGTGAACCTGCTGTTCGCGGTAGAAGAAGAGTTTGATGTTTCCATTCCCGACATGGAGGCGAGATCTATCCGCTCAGTGCAGGAGATGGTGGTCGGAATTGAAAAATTGCTGTCCAGCAAATCAGCTGACTCAAATATTTCGGGGCGAGCATAATAATGGTCTAGTCTGTGTGGCGCAGCCCAGCCTTAGGCCGCAACCAAAGAAAAGCCGAGGACGGCCACGTGCACGTCAACGATAGACGTCAACAACGATCTACACGCTCACGAAGAAACAATCGCAAGTTTGCCTGCTAGCCGCTCAGGTATACCAGGATGCAACTCTTTGGAACGCATCGTGTCGATGTTGACCAAAATGATTAAGCTCTAAATCTGTCAAGCAGTTTGGACGTGTTCCGTCGACATTGACGTGCTCGTTGTGAACCGCCTTGATTGCGTCGACAATCTCGAGGGGAGAGCAGACGATGTTGAGATATCCGGTTGCGCCGGCCCGCAATGCACTTAGCGCGGCGGCATCGTCGCTGTCGGTACCGACGACCAGAACCTTGGTGTGATGCGAGATCTGTCTACACGCCTTAACAAAAGTGGTCAGCTCGATCGGAACGGTTGTTAAGTCAAAAATAATTACGTCCGGTCTGAAGTGACTGACAATCCCGACTTCGTCCTGCCCGTCGGTCTTTCCCAGTACTAGAAGGTCATCGCTCTTCGAGAGAGTGTCCAGTATTCCCGCGTAACGGAACTCGTCCCTCGTGATGACGCAAACTCTGATTTTTGTCAACACAGAAACCATTGGTGTTAAGTCGCGTAATTCGTGGCCAGTGCACTGTAACAACTGAATCGATAGTGCTGCATCCGAGCTCAGCCCTCCACCGGCCTTGTGCCGGTGGTGGCTAAGATTCTTCACTACAGTCGAACCCGTTCATCCTACCCCTCTTCGTCGTGCTGCACCTGCGCCGCTTTCTTGCGGGG
>DASXQR010000121.1:0-22961 GCA_036507075.1 Acidobacteriota bacterium
TTTCCGCTGCGCAAATCTGAAACACTTATCGACTCCAACCCACGCAAAAATAACTTCGGGGGGATCATGAAAGCACCCGCGGCTCGAGTCTTCCTGCGTAAAGCAGCGCCGGCCGTTGTCTTACTTTCCATTCTGATTTTCGTCCAGCAGGCGCGAACCGCCGCACCTGATGTCTTTGCCATCCGCAACGCGCGGATATTCCCGGTTTCCTCGCCGCCCATTCAGCGAGGAAACATTGTCATCCGCGATGGAATCATCGAAGCTGTCGGCGCGGACGTCAAGATACCTCTGGACGCCTGGCTGATTGATGGAAGTAATCTTTTCGTTTATCCGGGATTGATCGACGGCTCTTCGGATACGGGAATCACGCCACAAACGTCTGCTCCCACCGGCACTGAAGCGCGCACCGTTCCCGCATTGCCCCGGAGCGGACAGGAGATTGCGCGGCCTGCAGAAGTTTCCAACATGAATACATTCGTGCGGGCCGCCGATCTGTTGTCGCCGGGCAGCAGGAAAGTGGAGGACGCGCGCGCGGCTGGAATCACAACCGTGCTCGCGGTCCCCGCACGCGGCATCTTTTCGGGCCAAAGCGCCCTGATCAATCTCAACGGCGAAAAGGATTCCATGGTGGTGCGCTCACCGGTGGCCATGCACGTGCGCTTCCAATCTGAAGGCAGAGAGTATCCGCGCTCGCTGATGGGCGTGATCGCCTACATCCGTCAGGCGGTGCTTGACGCGCGGCGCTACCAACAATCCTGGGATGTATACAACCACAACCTGCGCGCCTTCAAACGGCCCGAAACCAACCGCGGCCTGGAGGGTCTGCTCCCGGTCGTGGAGAACAAAATACCGATCGTGCTGCCGGCCAATACTGATGTTGAAATCGTGCGCGCCCTGCAACTGGGAGATGAGATCGGAGCGCGTTACATCATCAGCGGCGCTGCCGAAGCCTGGAAGGTCGCGGATCGGCTGAAATCCAAGCGTGTGCCGCTCCTGGTTTCGTTGAAGTTCCCGGAGAAGGAGAAGGACGTGCATCCCGAATACGAGGAACCGCTGCTGGAGCTGCAGCGGCGCGCGGAGGCGCCCAAAAACGCAGCCAGACTGCATCAGAGCGGGATCGGTTTTGCGTTTTCCGCTGAAGGTCTGACCAACCCCAGAGACTTTCTGAAGAATGCTTCACGTGCAATCAAAGGAGGCTTGCCGCCCGAGGCCGCTCTGCGCGCGCTGACATCTACGCCGGCCGAGATTTTCGGCGTGTCCGAACAACTGGGCAGTCTGGAAAAAGGAAAGATTGGTAATCTGGTCGTCACCGATGGAGATCTGTTCGCAGATCGAACCAAAATCCGCTACGTTTTTGTCGATGGCAAGAAATTCGAGCCTCCCGCGGAAGAAAGCAAGCCGACCGAACCGGCCGCCATCAATGTGGCCGGCAAGTGGCGTGTTTCGATGGAAGCTCCTCAGGGGACGACGGAAGCCACCTTCGATTTCACGCAGACAGAGAACGAACTGCAGGGATCGATCACTTCATCCATGGGAAGCACCGCGGTTTACGATGGCGTCGTTTCAGGAAAAGAATTCCGATTCAAAGCGCAGTGGCAGGCGGGCGAAAGGCAAATGGTTGTGTCCTACAGCGGGACGGTGGAAGGGAACACCATCAAAGGCAGGGCTTCGATGATGCGGGGTGAAGTGACATTCAACGGAACGCGGGTTCCGTGAGCCAAGGAGATCACGGTGAGCAACAGGAAAACGAACAGATTTGGGCAGCGGCGCGGCGCGGGCAAATTCCGGGGAGCAGGCACCAGCGGATCGCACATGAGCGTGGCGATGCTGCTGTTGTCCCTTTACGGGACAGGCTTGCTGATCGGCGCCGAAAAACCAAAGACGACATTGATCCGGAACGCGACCATTCTGACTGTGACAAACGGGACAATCCAAAACGGCTCGATACTGATCGATAACGGGAAAATCGCCGAGGTTGGAAAGACCGTCTCGGCGCCACCCGGAGCCGACATCATCGATGCCAGTGGTATGTTTGTGATGCCCGGGATCATCGACTGCCATTCTCATATCGCAGTCGATGGAAGCGTCAACGAGGGAACGCTTTCGGTGACTTCCATGGTCGGCATCCAGGACGCCCTGGATCCTCAGGATATCGAGATTTACCGCGACCTGGCCGGCGGGGTGACAACCGCCAATGTCCTGCATGGAAGCGCTAACGCCATCGGAGGCAAGAACGCGGTCATCAAGCTTCGCTGGGGCAGCGACGCTCAGGCACTCCTCTTTGAAGGGGCCATGCCCGGGATCAAATTCGCCCTGGGAGAAAATCCGAAGCGCTCCAATTCATCGGCACCTCCCGGATCGGATCGCCGCTATCCGGCCACGCGAATGGGTGTTGAAGATGTGATTCGAGACGCCTTCACGCGGGCTCGCGATTACATTCGCACCTGGGACGATTACAACAAGAAGGTGAAGGACGGCGCTCCGGCAGCGCCCCCGCGACGCGATCTCGAGCTGGAGGCGCTTGCCGAGGTGCTTCGAGGGGAGCGGCTCGTCCATTCACACTGCTATAGAGCCGACGAGATCCTGATGTTGATTCGCCTGGCGGACGAATTCGGGTTTAAGATCGCGACCTTCCAGCACGTGCTCGAGGGTTACAAGGTCGCCAGGGAAATCGCCGCCCATGGAGCGGGTGCTTCAACCTTTTCCGACTGGTGGGCTTACAAAGTTGAGGCGTACGATGCCATCCCTCACAACGCCGCCATCATGACGCGCAAAGGAGTGGTTGTTTCCATCAACTCGGACAGCGCCGAGGAGGCGCGGCATCTGAATCAGGAAGCTGCCAAGTGCATTAAGTACGGCGGACTGAGCGAAACGGAAGCATTGAAACTGGTTACTTTGAATCCCGCGCGCCAGTTGCGCATCGACAACCGTGTGGGCTCGATCGAAGCAGGCAAGGACGCCGATCTGGTCATCTACAATCACCATCCCTTCAGCACCAGCGCGCTTCCACAAAAGGTGCTGATCGACGGCGTTGTGTACTTCGACAGGCAGAAGGACCGCGATCACCAAAAGGAGATTACCGAAGCCAAGAAGAAATTAAGGGAGGAAGAAGAAAGGCTGTCACGGCCTCCCCGGAAAGAAGCGCCCCGCGAAGGCCTTCCTGAGAAACCGGCGGAGGTATGGCAATGAAGCTGCGAATCGCGCTCCTGATGCTTCTTTTCATGATGGAGGTCTTGCGCGGGCAAGGCGACAATTACGTCATCCGCAACGCCCGCATCTTCACGGTGAGCGGTCCGGTCATCGAAAACGGCACTGTGGTGATCGAGAACGGCAGGATAACTTCGGTAGGAGCGCGCGTTGTGGCGCCTTCGGGAGCGAAAATCATCGAGGGCCGCGGTCTGAATGTTTATCCGGGGATAATCGATGCCAATACCACGATGGGCCTGACCGAGATCAGCTCTGTTGCTGCCACTGTTGACACAACCGAACTGGGAGATTCCAACCAGGCTCTTCGCGCCTATGATGCGATCCACCCCGAAAGCGAACACATTCCCGTGACGCGAGCCAATGGCATAACCACCGTCCTTTCCCATCCAAGCGGCGGGATGTTGGCCGGGCAGGCCACTATCTTCAACCTGGACGGCTGGACGATGGAAGACATGGTGGTCAAAAAATCCGCGGGCCTGGCGCTCAATCTTCCAACTTCCGTGGGTGGCAGACAGTTTGACCGGACCACATTTTCCGTAACGCAGCGCAAATACTCGGATGCAAAAAAGGATCTTGAAGCCAAGATCCAGCAGTTGACCGACATTCTCAACCAGGGCCGGCGCTACATGCAGGCTAAGGAGGCCGCCCAGAGAGACCCCAGTCTTCCTGCCGCCAGGCCCGATCCTAAGATGGAAACCCTGATTCCATTGCTGAAAGGCGAGATGCCGCTGCTGTCGTTTGAAAACAACCGATTGGACATCAAGCAGGCAGTCGAATTCGCTGAAAAGCAGAAGTTGAAGATCATCATCATGGGCGGCTCCGAGGCGGGAAAGATTACAGACTATCTGAAACAAAAGAACGTGCCGGTCATTTATGGGCCCCTGCTGGCGCTTCCCGGCGAGCGGGACGACCCTTATGATCTGGCATATTCCACTCCGGCGATGCTGTCGAAGGCCGGTGTGAAGTTTGCCATTGCTTCGGCCGATACCTCCGATTCCCGTAATCTGCCCTATGACGCCGGCAACGCGGTTGGCAGCGGGCTAAGCGAAGAAGAAGCGTTGAAAGCAATCACTCTCTATCCGGCGCAGATTCTTGGAATCGACGACCAGCTTGGAAGCATCGATAAAGGAAAGATTGCCAACCTGGTGGTCACATCCGGGAATCTTCTCGAGATTCCTACGGAAGTAAAATACGTCTTCATCCAGGGACGGCCGGTGAATCTTGAGAATAGACAAACTCGTTTGTATCAAAAGTACCTTAACCGGCCGTAATTTAAGTCGAAGGTCTGAAAGTCGAAGATCTCAACGCCGTCGGAACCGCGCCCGCAAGCCTGGATTATTCGAAAAAACTTAACCACCAAGACCGCCAAGAGCGCCCCGACCTTTGCGCGGTTCTTAGCGCTCTTGGCGGTCTTTGCGGTGAAATTGTTCGAATAGTCCAGGCTCACGGGCGCGGTCCCGATGGTATTGAGATCTTCAAACTTTCGACCTTCTTTAGCCGCCGGATGATTTCACCGTTCGCTTCCGGAAATTCCTGGGGATTCATCTCAGAGGGCAGCAGCCATGCATGTTCCTGATCGGCAGCCAGCGCGCCTTCCGCATGGGCGGTATAAAAGAACCGAATCTCGACCGTTCGATCGGCGTATGGATACACCATTGTTCCTATCTCTTCCAGGTCTGCGGCTGCCAGGCCGGTCTCCTCGAGCAGCTCCCGGCGGGCGCATCGAGCCCAGGCTTCCTCCCGTCTTTTTTTGCCGCCTGGGAATTCCCACAAACCGGACAGGTGGCCGCCGGCCGGGCGTCTCAGCACCAGAAATTTTCCATTCCGTTCCAGCAGGACTACAGAGACTTGGATTCTCACTGCATCAATACCGTAGAGACGCGACATGCCGCGTTTGGCGCACGCGTGGCGCCCACGCCGGGCTTGTCCCGGCGTAGCGGAGGATTTTTCACTAGAACGAAACCCCACCGGCGCTTCAGCCGGTGTTGGGTGAAGGATTCTTGGGGACACGTCCTAGTGAAGAATCGTTCTCACCACCGGGGCAAGCCCGGTGGCGTGGGGCGCCAGCAATTCACATGTTACAGTCCGCCTAGCCGCAAAATTCAGAACATTTGATAAGCTATAGCAAAAGAATTCCACTTCCAAAAACTTATTGAGGGAGGAGTATGGACACAGAATCAGCGACTGCTGCATTACCTCACAGTCCGGCGCAGCCCATGGGACTGGGCGCGCGCCTGGTCAACATTTTCATCAACCCGGCCGCAGTATTCGAGTCGATCAGAATCAAACCTGCCTGGGCGAGTGTGGTGCTGATTCTCTCGTTGTTCAGTGCTGCCTCTACCTTCGTTGTGATGCAGCGCATCGGCCCGGAAAACGTCGCACTGCAGCAGATGAAAAACAGTCCGATGCTGGCCGAGCAATCAGATTCGGAGCTTCAGGAGAAGGCTTCACAGCAGGCTAAATTCACCCTATGGATAGTGCTTGTGTCTGCCCTGGTTGGATTGTGGATCATCATTCCGGCGATTGCAGGACTGCTTTACCTGCTTGCCGTGATGTTTGGTTCTGACGTCCCCTACAAGAGTTATCTCGCGCTTACCGCGCACACATTCTGGATGTATTCCCTCGCCACTTCGATTGTGACCTGGTGTGTGGTGTTTCTAACCAGCGACCCGTCCACGATCGACATCCAGAATGCAGTACAGGCCAATCTGGGAGTTCTGGTAAGCAGGCAGGAACATCCCGCGCTTCATTCACTGGCCTCTTCCATGGATCTTTTTTCCTTCTGGCATCTGGCCATTATCGGCCTGGGAATACTGATTCTCACAAACAGACGGTGGGGATTCGCAAAGTCGGTGATGATTCCTGTGACACTGTGGTTAATTTACGTAGGAATTAAGGTGGCGTTCGTGTTTGCGTTCTCTAAATAAAAAAGTCGAAAATCGAAAGTCAAAGGCTTCACCGCAGAGTCGCAAAGAACGCCAAGTCGCGCTGAGATTGTGATGAACTCTGCGGAAACTCGGCGGTTCTCTGCGGCTCTGCGGTGAAGCCTTCGAACTTCAGACCTTCGCTTTGACTTACTGCGGCAGTATAACGATCGGCAGGCTTGAGGTCTGGAACCCGCCCAGAGTCCGGACGCTGGTTGCGACCACCGGCACATCCGTTGACTGCACCTCAATAGAGCCGCTGAATCCGGCCGGGATAAACCCGACAAAAATTTCGCGAATGAACCGTGCCAGTTGAGTCCGCGGAGCCAGCGTGATGGACTGCGTCGTCAATGTTCCGCCAAGGGCATCACGCAGCGTCATGCTCACTGTGGCGGTGGCTATCTCGCTGCAATTGGCAAAAGCGAGCGCCGTTTCAAAATTGTCCTTGAACTCGACCGGAACGAAGAAGTGGGTTGCAGGCGGAGCAGAACCTACGCCCGCTTCCGTGACAAAGGCCCCCGAAGAATTAAAGAACTGATACAGCGCCACACCGCCGATTCGGACCGCGGATTTGACCCGCGCCCAGCCCGCCGCCAGTGTCGGCCGGGTGCCCGAAGTACTGATTGACAACTGAGAGTTTGGAGGAATGAAGAATTCGAAAGTAGCCGAAGGCCCGCCTCCCACAGTGGTTCCGATAGTTACCGGAAAAGGGTTCCCGTCAGTGGTGAAAAAGTCCACTGTCACCTGCGCCGCTGCGTTGTTCGGGTTCACCAGAATAATGGTGGTTCGGAAAGACCCGCCGGGAATTTTACCCTCAGCAATCTGGGCAAAATAGAGATCGCCGGTAATAGTGAGTGTTGCCGTGTTTGTTGATACCCCTCCGCCAGGATTCAACAGGCTGATGGTTGCCGTGCCCACGTTTGCCACATCCGTCGCCAGAAGCTGGGCCCGCAGTTGGGTGCTGCTCACGAACGTTGTCCCACGGTTCTGCCCATTGATTCTCACGACAGTGCCGTTGGCTCCCCCGGCGGGGGCTACAAAATTAGAGCCATTGACTACCAGTGTGAAATTTGGGCCGCCTGCCGGCAAAGAGGTTGGATTAATGCTGGAAATGCTGGGAAGGGCTGTGGTCCCCTGCTGGAATTTAAAGAGGACTTCCGGTAGAGCGGACGATGTTGCCGCCATTGCCACTCCGCTGAAAGCAAAGGCCTGACTCAGTAAACAAAATAATAGAATTTTTCTCATACTGCCCTCTCCGATGAATTCCCCATCCTCTGGTACGCCATGCCCGGCGCACCGAAGCTGATGTGTGTTGAATCAAGACACTAATTGAATGATAGCGAGGAGGCGGCAAAAGGCAAATCGGCGCGCACAAGTTGCGGGTTACGAATTATCAGCGGCAGGTTGCGCAGCAAGCTCGACCTCAAAATGCGGAATGCGGAATGCGGAATGCGGAATGCGGAATGCGGAATAAAAGCTGCCTGTCGTCCGTTGTCCGTTGTCCATTGTTCGCTAACTGATCACTTAGCGACGGACCACAGACGACGGGCCACGGACAATTATTCCGCATTCCGCATTCCGAAATCCGCATTCTAGGAGCGGGTCGTTTGCGGCTCTGCAGCAGGCACGCTCTGCAGCGCCAGTTGGCCGCAGGCGGCGAAAATATCCACGCCGCGCGGCTTGCGCACAAATGCCGAAACGCCTTTGGATTCCAAAGCTTTCTGGAATCGCTCCACATTTTGCCCGGCAGGGGTCTGATATCCGAGAGCGGGATTGTAGTTCCAGGCAATCAGGTTGACCTTGGCGCGCATGCCCGAAAGCAATTTTGCCAGGGCGCGCGCGTCCTCAAGTGAGTCATTGACCCCGGCCAGAAGCACATATTCAAATGTGATGCGGCGTCGGGAATCGAGTGGAAATTCACGGCAGGCTTGCAGCAAAGCCTCAATGTTCCACTTCCTGTTGATCGGCATGATTTCGGACCGGACGCTGTCATTGGAGGCATTCAAGGAGATGGCAAGGTTGGGGATGATCGGCTGCCGGGCGAGTTTCCTGAGCCCGGAGACAACGCCGCTGGTCGAGACAGTGATTCGCCGCGGTGAGATCGCCATTCCTTCCGGATCGCACAGGATCTCGAGCGCGCGCATCACCTGCGTGAAGTTGTGGAGCGGCTCGCCCATACCCATCAACACGATGTTGAAAGACTGATCACGGATGACTCCGCTTGCCTGCGCATGCAGGGGTTGGCCGGCAATCTCGCCTGCAGTCATATTGCGCCGCAGGCCCAAGGTCGCAGTGGCGCAGAAAGTGCACCCGACGGCGCACCCCACCTGGCTGGAAATGCAAAGGGTCTCGCGCCGTGTCTCCGGAATAAAAACCGTCTCGATCCGCTCGCCGTCTTCCAGCTCGAGCAGCAGCTTGATTGTGCCATCCTTGGATTTCTGCTCGCAATGGAGCCTGGGAAGTTCGAGCCGGAAATTCTGCGCCAGCAGCACACGCAGCGGACGCGGGAAGTCGGTCATCTGCTCAAAATTGAGAATCTTTCGAGCATAGATCGAGTGATAAAGCTGCCGCCCGCGGTAGGCAGGTTCGCCGCGCCGCGAGAGAAGCTCAACCATTTCCGGGCGGGTCATCCCGATCAGGTTATTTTGTTCCGCTGCGTCGGGCGTCATAGATCCTTCTATTCTACAGGCAATGAAGGGCGTCGTTGAATTTGAGAACAAATCGGAACCGCGAAGGCGCCAAGGCGCGAAGAATCACCCTTCCCATTCTCCGATCTTAATGTTCGCGCTTTCGCGCCTTCGCGGTAAAGCTTTGGACTCCCCCCAAACCCTGTTGCATGGCTCACCACGCTGTGTTATCAGTTAGGTGCTGAGGAGATGGGCGCTAAATGGCGGTGACGGTCAATATCCTGGGCAGTGGAAGCTCCGGAAATGCCGCCGTTATCTCAAGCTCCCGAACCCGGCTGATGTTTGACATCGGCTTCAGCAAGAAAGAGATGCTGCAACGGTTGGAACAGGTGCGCATCTCTCCCCAATCCATCAAAGCAATCTTCGTTTCCCACGAACATCACGATCACACCTGCGGGCTCAAGGGCTTTTCGAAAGAATTCCAGACGCCTGTTTTCATGACCGCGGGCACCCAGAGCGCTGCAGGATTGAAAAAGAACATCGGACCGCTGCAGAACATCTGCGCAGGCCACGCGGTCTGCTTCGAAGACTTCATAGTGACGCCCCTGGAAGTTCCCCACGACGCCCGGGAACCGGTGGCCTTTCTCATTCAGGTGGAAGGGATCAAGATTGCGCTGCTCACCGACCTGGGAGAAATCACCGCGGCCATCAGCCGTCAGCTCAGAGGATGCCACTGCCTGATCCTGGAGTCCAATCACGATGTTGACATGCTGCGCGTGGGGCCATATCCCTGGATCATCAAACAACGCGTCATGAGCTGCCAGGGACACCTTTCTAACACGGCTGCAGCGAGCTTCCTGGCGAACGATTACGATGGAGAAGCCGAGTACATCGTACTGGCCCACATCAGCCAGATTAACAATCATCCCGAGATCGCGCTGCTTTCCGCCCGTGAGGCTCTGCACTCGCGCCGCCGGCGAAGACTTTTCGGTTCGCACTTGAGAATGGCCGGCCAGGACGTCCCTGCAGAATCGGTTGTCCTCTGATGATTCCTCGCTACACGCTCCCGGAGATGGAGCGAATCTGGACGGAAGAAAATAAGTTTCAGAAGTGGCTCGACGTGGAGATCGCCGTGTGCGAGGAGCTGGCGGCGCGCGGTCAAATCCCTCCCCAGGCCCTGGCGGAGATCAAACAGAAAGCGCGTTTCTCGGTGGCGCGCATCAAAGAGATTGAGCACGACGTGCGCCATGACGTAATCGCATTTCTGAGCGCCGTCTCCGAAAACGTGGGGGATGCTTCGCGCTATATTCATCTGGGCCTCACTTCAACCGATGTAGTCGACACGGCCCAGGCGCTGCAGTTCAAGGAGGCGTGCGATCTGATCCGAAAGGAAATCGATGCGCTCATGCAAACGCTTCGCACCCAGGCGGAGCGCTATCGCCGGACTCCCATGATTGGACGCACTCACGGGATGCACGCCGAACCCACCACGCTGGGGCTGAAGTTTGCGCTCTGGTACTCGGAAATGCAGCGCAACCTGCGCCGCTTAGAAGCGGCCGGCCGCGCGGTTTGCTGCGGGAAAATATCGGGCGCGGTGGGGACCTTCGCGCATCTTCCTCCCGATATCGAGGAGCGCGTGTGCGCGCGCCTGGGAATCGACTTTGCGCCTGTGAGCACGCAGACACTGCAGCGCGACCGCCACGCCGAATTCATCGCGACTCTGGCCATTCTGAGCTCCACGTACGACAAAATCGCGACAGAAATTCGTCACCTGCAGCGCACTGAAGTCGCCGAGGCCGGCGAGCCTTTCGGTGATAAACAGATGGGCTCTTCGGCTATGCCGCACAAGAAAAATCCGGTGACATGTGAGCAGATTTGCGGACTGAGCCGCGTGCTGCGCGGTTTTGTGGTTCCGGCGCTGGAAAACGTGGCCCTGTGGCACGAGCGCGACATTTCCCATTCTTCAGCAGAGCGCGTGATATTCCCCGATGCCACCATACTGGCGCAGTATCTGACCCGCCGGATGAACTGGGTGCTCTCGGGCTTGCGCGTCGATGAAGGCCGCATGCTGGAGAATCTGCGTATCTCCAAGGGAGCGATATTCTCGGGCCAGTTGCTGCTGGAACTGGCTCGCAAAGGAGTGCTGCGCGAGGATGCTTATCGCTGGGTGCAGCGCAACGCGCTGGAGGCGTCAGATCAGAAATTCGATTTCCGTGAGATGGTTTCGAAAGATTCGGAGATCTCCGCCCACCTGAGCCCGGAGGAAATCAAACGAATATTCGATCTGGACTTCTACTTTCGGAATGTGGATCGGATCTATGAAAGGCTATTTGGCGCCGGCTAATTATCACTCCAGATGCTGTTTGTTGGCTTGGTGCCTTGGTGGTTCAAAAGCGATTTAACCACCAAGGCGCCAAGCCAGCTCAACGGCACATTAGCGATGTCCTGGATTATTCCGGTAGCGATGCCCTGGATTATTCCGGCCTGCACTTGCAAACCTGCATTTTTCAGTCGCTCCCTTGCGCCGGCATGGACTGTTCGCTAACCTTTCTACAGGACCCGGCGTTCATATGGCTCAGTGCAATGGCTGTCTCCCTCGAATCTCCTCGCTGGCCACTGTCGTTCCCGAGCATCGGATTCCGCAGAAGCTGGTCAAAGAAATCTGCCGAAGCTATTTTCAGTCGCTCCCGAAGATCGACCTCTTTTTGCCCATTTTCGACCATGCAGAAGTTGAGTTCCGGCACTTTTGTTTCCCGCCGGAATATTACTTGTCCCCGCGCGATTTTGAGACGCGCAATCGCGATTATCTGGAAAAAGCCATCGGCCTCTGCATGCAGGGCATCCAGGGCGTGCTGAGAAACGAGCCGGTCAACTCGGTTGATCATGTTGTGTGCATCACCACTACGGGGGTTCAGACTCCGAGCCTCGAGGCGCATCTTTTTAACCGCGCAGGACTTCGTTCCGACATCCGGCGTTCGCCTGTGTTTGGCATCGGCTGCGCCGGGGGTGTCAATTCCATCGCCCTGGCGCGCGATTATGCGCTGGCCCATCCCGACTCGCGCACTCTGGTCATTTCTGTGGAATTGTGCGGGCAGACGTTCCAGAAGGGAGATTTCAGCGCCAAGAACATCGTCGCCACCTCGCTGTTTGGCGATGGTGTGGCCGTCCTCTTGATCGACGGAGCAGGCCGCGGCACGAGCGGCATGACCCTGCTTGGCAACCGCTCCGAGTTGATTCCCGATTCGCTGGATGTGATGGGTTGGGAGGTGACGCAAAATGGGCTGGAGTTGGTCCTGTCGCAGAAGATCGATGACTACGTGCGCGATTATCTTCCTGCCATCGTGAAGCGTTTTCTGGACGATAACTCCGTCCGCTTTGAAGATATCGATTATTTCATCTTCCATCCAGGCGGTCCCAAGATCATGCGCGCCTACGAAGAAGTTTTCCCGCTGCCACCCGATGCGCTTCGATTCACGCGCCACATCCTGCGCTGCTATGGCAACATGTCATCAGCGTCCGTGTTGTTCATCCTGAAGGACGTCCTGGACCGGGCCCGGCCGGAACCGGGCCAGCTTGGGCTGATGGCCGCCATGGGTCCGGGTTTCGCGGCTGAACTGGCGCTGCTGCAATTCTGAAAGGCGCTAAAGACTGAACCGCCAAGAACGCCAAGAACGCTAAGATTTTTTTATGGAAATCTTGGCGTTCTTCGCGTTCTTGGCGGTTCAATCTTTCGCCTTTGGACCGAAATGCTCCGATAAAGCATAGACCAGCGGCCCCATTTTTGGGTGGGAAGGGATGACGGCCGGAATAATGCCGAATTCTTTAAGCGTCGCCGTACAGGTAGGACCGACCGAAGCAACCACTACTTTCTCGCGCATCGCTCCGGCAAGCTGCCGTTCCTGGCCAAGGTCGGCAGCTATTTGGAAAAGATGTCGAATCTGAATCTGATTGGTGAACGCGATGGCATCTACACGCCCGCCGACTACTTCATCGACCAGATTCCTGAGGGAAGTCAAGTCTTCGGGCAGCAGCCATTCATAAAGACAGATTTCCTCGACCAGAGATCCACTGCCCCGCAACGTGTCGGTCAACAGCGTATTGCGCTCGCCGTAGTGGATTACGGCGATCCTTTTACCCTCCGGATGCAGAGCGGTCAGCGCTTCAACCAACTCGTGCGTGGTGTACGGCTCGCGCACAGCCGCCGAAATGGGAATGGCGTTTTGTTTCAGCACCGCCGTCGGTTTCGGCCCGCGACACACCGTGATTACGCCGCTCAGCAAAGCAATCAATTGTTCCCTTCGTTCAAGCCGCTCTGACTCGCGCAACAAGGCCTTGACGCCGACTCCGGTTTGAAACACCACCATGTTCAGACGGCCCTGCTCGAGATGATCAATCAGCGCCTTGACTTGATCCGTGCAGTCGAGCGGAGATTCCCGGACTGCCGGGACACAGTACGGCGTGCCGCCTTGGCGCTGCACCAGCATGGCCAATTCGCTGCTCATGCGCGATTCCAACAACGCAATGCGCTTACCTTTCAGACTCATGACTTTAGTAAGTCTGATAGAACCCCAGATGCCTTCTCATTGGCAAGAAATTTCGCGGGAAAAGAAAAAGAGCCGGAACCGCGAAGTCGCGAAATGTGCGATTACCTGTTTGGCGCATTCGCGATGAATTTTCAGGTGGACTACCAGTGCGAATAAACGAGCGGCAGGCGCGCCGGATTGACCGTGACGGCGGGAGGTCCGGAAAGTCCGTTCGCCTCGGCAGGAGGTTCGATGATTGCGCCTGCCCGGGAATCAGCTTCGGAACCGTCACAAAACAAATTTACCGGCGGCGCCCGCAAGCGGCTTTCAGAAGTTGTTCAGAATGTCAGCTCTGCAATGACATGTGGGAGCAGACCTCTTTAAAGCCGCCTAGCCTGATGCAACACTCATTCCATACCGGGAAGGCCGTGGAGGGTGCGCGCTGAATTCTTAACAAATCCTTGCAAAGCCGTGACTTCCGGCGTGCACTGCGCGCTTGTAGGTATCGACGGGAAGATGAAGTGCGTCGACATGTTTGTCGCTTCCGTCCCGGCGGCTTACAAAAATGGAGGAAAACCGTAGGCGAGCAGGCGCCCGGACTATCGGGCAGTTGGCGGCCTAGTTTGTGCTACCCGCAAGGAAGGACTTCACCACAGGGGCTTAGCGCGGCGGAGCGGCAACCAAAAGTCAAGGAGAGACGGCCTGAGGGCCGTCTCTCTGCGGTGCCCTGCCAAGCTGAGACGGCCCTCAGGCTGTCTCTCCGCTCCCGAATAATTTGCGCAGGCCGCGAAAATTCTCATGGTTAGTAACTCGACCACTACCGGGTTTAACCAAAATTGACTTAGCCGGCCCGTCTGATGTATCTAGAGATAGCTGTTCCGTTAATGAGGCGAGCCACGCATCGAATCCTGCTGTTTTTGGCGATAACAGGGCTTCTTCTGTGCACTGCTGCGTTCAGCAGCGATCCCTACTGCCCTGCCTACCCCGTTTCGCTTCGCCAGGTTGACAAAGAGAGCCGCCAGCAAGAGCGTCTCTTTCACCAGTTCTCGACCCTTAAGCATCGCCCGCTGGTGCGCGACGTTGCCGCCGCAAACTTCATTGACGACCACATCTTCGGCAAGATGCTGGCCGATGGTATTGAGCCGGCGCCACTTACCACGGATTCCGAGTTTCTGCGACGTGTCAGTATGGACTTGACGGGCCGCATCCCTGCGCCCGAGGCGGTGGAAGCCTTCGTACGGGATGCAAACCCGGACAAGAGAGCTGCGATGGTGGACGCTCTGGTCGGATCGGAAGCGTTTGTTGATCAGTGGACCTTCTTCTTCGCCAATCAGTTCGAGGTCGGCAGCACTTATTACAACTTCATAGGCATCCCGGGTCGCAATTTGTTTTACCGCTATTTGCGTGAATTTGTTGCGCTGGACAGACCCTACCGGGACGTTATGGCAGAGCTTGTTGCAGCGGCAGGGAATTCTCACAAATTCGGGCCGCCGAACTTCCTGATCCGCGGATTTCAGCAAGGCGATCCCATCCAGGACACATGGGACACGCTTACCGACCGGGTGACTCTGAAATTTCTCGGCGTCAAGACCGAATGTGTCTCCTGCCACAACGGCGCAGGGCATCTGGAAGCCATCAACTTGTATCTCTCCCGGCGCACGCGGGAAGAGTTCTGGAGACAGTCTGCTTTTTTCTCGCGGCTGAATCTGTGGCTCACGCCGGTGGACGTTTTCAGCCAGCAGTTTCGCGGATTCATTTGGGACCGGCTGACCGGCGGTTATCACGGAAGCGTAGACCCGAACAATCCCGGGCCGCGGCCGGCTCGCGAAGGAGGTCCCTTCGAGCCGGCTTACATGTTCACAGGCGAGCGCACCAGAAACGGCGAATGGCGCAAGGAGCTGGCCCGGATGTTGGGGTCCGATCGCCAGTTTGCGCGGGCCACGGTGAATTACATCTGGAGTCGTTTCTTTACTATCGGGATTGTGGATCCGCCGGACGGCTGGGACCTGGCAAGAATCGATCCCAGGAATCCGCCTCCCCCGCCATGGACCCTGCAGCCGTCGCATCCGGAACTGCTGGAAGCGCTGGCCGATGAATTTATCCGCAGTAACTACAGCATCCGGCGAATCATCGGTCTGATTGCCAAGTCCAATGCGTATCAGTTGTCCAGCCGCTATCCGGGCACATGGAAGCCGGAGTACGAGCGCTATTTTGCAAAGCATATTCCGCGCCGCATGACGGCCGAAGAGATTTACGACGCAGTCAGCATCGCGACGATGACGGAAACACCGATGGTGATCGAGGGTTTTGACCAGCCGCTCTATTACGCCAACCAGCTACCCGATCCGAGCGAGCCGCGTTACGACTACAACGTGTTTGACTTTCTGTTCAACTTTGGCCGCGGGGACTGGTTTCTACTGCAGCGCAACCCGAAAACCAGCGTTATTCAGTTGCTCTATCTCATGAATGACGGGAGGGTGAATTTCCGGCTGCTTGGGAATCGAAGCGGCAGCGGCAGCACGCGGGTGGCAGTACTGGCTCAGTCGCTGCAGAATGACGACGAGGTAGTGCGCCAGCTTTTTCTGTCCACGCTCAGTCGCTATCCGAGCCAGGAAGAATTGGCGACGGCTATGACCCGCAAGCGGGACGATCGTGAGCTGTGGCTCTCAGATCTGCAGTGGGCGCTTTTAAATAAGCTCGATTTTATTTTTAACTATTAAAACCCGGAGGTCAGAATCCGAGCCGCGCGCGTCAGCAAGCGGACCTTCAGCGGAGAGTGCCACGAAGCGACGAAGGCACGAAGAATCGCTGTTCATTCTGAAGTGACACTTCTCATAACTCGATTCGGGTTGTCTGAGAAGTGGCACCTCTAAATCAATAGTTATCCTTCGTGTCTTCGTGGCGAAACTACCCGCGGAGGGTCCGCTTGCTTACGCGCGCGGCTCGGACTTCGGGCAGTGATAGAGGAGATGCAATGAAGAACTGTGCCAGTTGCAACAAGATCACGCGCCGGCAATGGATTTCAGGAATGACTGCCTGGGCGGCGCTGGCCGCGCTCACAAAGCGGGGCGATGCGCAGATTGCCTCTTCTCAGGTGAACGTTCAGGGTACCGCGCGGGCCTGCATCTTCATCAACCTGAGTGGCGCTCCAAGCCATCTGGACACATTCGATGTAAAGGACGCCCCTTGGAATCCTGCGGACGTAAATCTGAGACAGCACGCGGGCGGCATTGTGCTCTCCAATACTCTGTTTCCTGAAATCTCCAAAATTGCAGGCGACCTGTGCCTGCTGCGCTCGGTGGTCAGTTGGGAAGCCGCTCACGAGCGGGGACAGTTCTATCTGCAGACAGCCCACCCGTCAAACCCCGCGTTCGTTACAGAAACCCCCCATATCGGCGCCGTAGTGGCGCTCGAGCGCGGCGGTTCCGGGCCCGTTCCACCCTTCTTAACCTTGAATGGGACCACGCGCCAGGGCGCCGGCTTTCTGGATGGAAGGGTCGCGCCGGTCTCGCCGCCTCTGAATCCGGGAGGATTGAGTAACTTCGAGCACCAGAATCTGAGCAAAATCCAGTTTGATGAGAAATATCGACTGCTCGAAGATCTCGACGCCGCGCTTCGGGCCGCCCCTTACGACAAGTCCATGGCGGATCATGTGGCGTTCTATCGATCGGCCAGGCAGCTCATGTACGATCCTTCCGTGTCGGCGGTGTTCAGATTTACGGCCGATGAGGAACGACGTTACGGCGGCACTCAATTCGCCCGCGCCTGCATCGTGGCGCGCAACGCCGTGAAGGCGAAAAATGGAGCGGTCTTTATCAACATCGATTATGGTGGATGGGATACACACCAGAACATGTTCGACCGTAAATACGCTCCCAATATGTATACGCTGTGCAACGAACTTGACCGGGGCGTGGGCGCGCTGGTGGAAGACCTGAAGCAGAGTGGAGATTTCAAGGAAACGCTGATCGTAATGATGGGTGAATTCGGACGTACGCCCGGACCGCTGAATGGCAGGGGAGGCCGGGATCACCACAAGAACGCTATGAGTGTCGCCATGCTGGGCGGCGGCGTCAAAGGTGCGACCATCATCGGGGCTACGGACGCAAACGGGGAACGCGTTGTCGAGCCGGGCTGGAAGGCACAGCGGCACATCGTGATGGAAGACATCGCCGCCACGCTTTATTCGGCACTGGGCATCAATTGGACAAAGAGTATTACCGACACTCCCACCGGCCGCAGATTTGAGTATGTGCCGTTTTCGAACAACTACACCGCGATCGATGAAGTTTTCCAGGCTAACGCTTAGATTTCGGAATGCGGAATGCGGAATGCGGAATAATCAGATTTGTCTGTGCGGCAAACGTGGTTGCGTTCAGGGGCGTGGACGGGGTTATGGACTTTTTGGTTGGGACTGAGCGGTGAGATGCCCGGGTCGAGCAGGACAAAATCGTAGTTATTCCGCATTCCCCATTCCGCATTCCGAATTCCGAATTCTGCATTCCCCATTCCGCATTCCGCATTCATCATTCCGCATTCATCATTCCGCATTCCGAATTTTTCTTTTCCTCAATCTCGCCGGTGGATATCTTCTCGCCCAGGGCCCCCCGAGCCGAATATATGTCAGCTCCCCAGCCGCCCGATTGATTTCGGGCCAAAAAGTCCAGGTTTCCGCTGTCACAAGAGACGCCGCCGGCGCTGTGCGCACCGGTGACTCCTTCAACTGGACGAGCAGCGACAACAACATACTTTCGGTGGACTCCTTTGGCGTGGTGACAGGACGGCGGCTGGGAATGGCCAACGTAACAGCAATGCTGCAGTTGCCCAATGGGAGCCTGAGAGGAACCATTCGCCTGCAGGTCCTGCCTTCGAGGCTGCTTGTCACTCCCGCCGCCACGCAGGTCTTTGTGGGCGACACTTTGCAATATTCCGCCACGGCCCTTGATATCGACGGCGTCCCTATTCCCAACATTCGATTTCAATGGAGGGTGAATGGAGCCAATGGGTTTTTCACGCAGGCGGCTCGGATTGAAGATTCGGGGTTGATGAGCGCGCGCGCTCCTGCTGTCGTAACAGTTCGTGCGTCGTTCGGCTATCAATACTCATTCGGCCAGTTCGTCAATGAAGTCGCCGGCACGGCGACCGTCGAAATAAGAACACGGCCGGATTATCGGCTGCGGCGATTGCTTTCAACCGAAGAAGTCGCCACCAGTTTCCGCCTCAGGCTCTCAAACAGCTCTATCGCAGTCAATGAAAACGGCCAGATTGCATTCGTTGCCAACCTGGACGGCCTGGCGTCGGCTTTGCTGCTGTACGAGGCGGGCAAGTACCGCGTGCTGGGGTCCGGCGGTGTTCCCGGACCTACTGCCGGCACCACGATTGCTAATTTCGATTCGCCCGTAATTAACAGGAAGGGCGAGGTTCTTGCCAGAGCCAGTGTGAACCGCGGTCCCGGCGGCCTGTTACTTGCATCGGCAACAACTTCTTCCTTTGTGGTGCTCGACGGCCAGAGAGGAGCGGGGTTTCAGAACCTGTGGGGAGCCAGGCTGTCGCGAGACTGCTTCAATGACAAAGGAGAATTTCTATTCACGGCCAGTTTCCAGTATCCCGGTTCGGAAGAAAATCTCCCGGGGCTGTTCCGGTACTCCAATTCCAGGGTTGACCTGCTGTGGACGTCAACCATTCCGCTGCCGGGATTCTCATCCGCCGCCTGGATCGGCGACTTTGGGATTGATGGCAGTGGCGTGGGCTATTTTTCCGCTTTTACGGACAGCGCGGGCGGGGTGTTTCGCCAGCAGGGTTTCGACGCAGCGACGCGAGTGATCGGTACCGGAGACTCGCTGGCCGGTTCCCGTGTCCGCAGCATCCGCGGATTGGCCTTAGCCCCTTCCGGAGAGCTGGCCGTCGGCTTGGATTTAGAGAACAATGCCAGCTACATCGTAAGATACCCAAGAACGGGTGCGGCCGCTCCGGAAGTGATTTCTGTTCGAAATCAGTTCAATATTCTTTCCATCAACGCAGACGCGGGCCTGTTGTTCCGGGGAGACGGCGGGCGCGGATGGGGGTTGTACCGCTGGTCCAACGGTGTCGTCCTTCCCGTGCTCCTGGACGGAAAGCTGGCTCCTAACGGCGAGCCTCTTCGAAATATTTACGCCGCTTCGTTGCTTTCCTCGGGAACAGTGATCGCGGAGATGGAGACGTCGGAAAACCCGTTCGTCGTTGCCAGACTCGGCAGCTCAAAGAATGTTCTTTTCCAGGCCGGCGACTGGCTGGATGTTGCGGCAAATCTGGATGCTTTCAATCTTGCCGGAGCATCGAGCGACGGCACGCTTTATCTGTTGTCGACAAGCAGCGGCAGTCTGTTCGAAATGACGCGCTCGGGACTGGTGCCCAGGCTGATTACAGGCGATCGGCTTTCCCCCACCAACACTTTCCGTGGAACGAACTCAAATCAGTTCAAAGTAACTTCCGGAGGAGATCTGTACTTTACCTCAGAGAATTCGTTGTTCCGTTTGACCAGAGAGCGTATTGAAAGCGTTCTCTCTTTCGCGCTGGAGTCGGACGGGGCCTCCGTCTGGACCCCCTACTCGATCGCAGTCAATCAGGCTGGAACCATGGCATGGCTCGCCGGCACCAATCTCGGGCAGGACCGCCTTTATCTTACGCGGGGAAACCGCCATACGCTGCTGGCGACGTTCGTGAACGGACTTGTGCTGGGCGGCGGGTCGCCGCAAATCGGTCCTCCCGGTCTAAAATTCCATCGGATTTCGGAAATTGCCCTCGATGAATCCGGCAGGGTGATGGCGCGTTTCGAGCGCGACGACGGTTCTTCCGCGTTCTTCCTTTACACCGGTACCGCATGGCAATCAGCCAACCTGGCGGAAGGCGCATTGTTTGCCGGCCAACCCATTTATTGGGGAGGCAACCTGAAAGCTGTCGGCAACAGCTTCTACGCAGTCTTGAACTCCCGGTCCAATAGTTCAATGCTTGGCCGTTTTTCCGACCAGAAATGGGCGCCGATCATCGAACCCGATGAAACTCTGCCCGATGGCAGCTCAGTAATGTCGGTTCAATCTTTTGACGTCAATCGCCGCGGCGAAGTGGCGGCGCTTGTCCATCTGGGATCGCTGCAGGCGCTGATTCTGCGTGCCGGCGAAACGACGCGCATGATTTACGCGAATAATCAAAGCACAGAATCCGGCGATCAGTTTTCTAATCAGATCTGGGACATTCTGCTGCTCGAAGATCGCCGCGTTTTCTTTACGGGCCTGAATCTGCAGGATCGCTATCTGCTGTACGGCGCGGAGCCGCTCTTTCCATGAAAAGAAGGAACCGCAAAGAACGCCAAGAACGCCAAGGCTTCAATGGCTCTAGTCCAATTCACTTACGGCATATGGTTGAAGCGGTGAACCAAATCCAACATGCAGGGCGATACCGCCTGACTAAATGTAATATTCTTGGCGTTCTTTGCGCTCTTTGCGGTTCACTTTGCGGTTCCGTTTTTGCGCAAAGTCCGCCCATCGCGCAGATCGAAGTGACGGCCGCGCAGAACTATGTCGTGAGCGGAAGATTCCTCCAGCTTCAGGCGCGCGCATATTCCGCCGCAGGCTCCACTATCAACAATTTCTCGGCCCAATGGAGATCGGCCAACCCGGAGATTGCCGAAATCAATAGCACCGGCATGGTCCGCGGACGCCTGCCCGGAACAACATCGATCGAGGCGATCGCCGCTGGTGTCAGCGGCAGACTTTCGCTGCGCATTTTTCCGGGCCACATCGAGGTCAAGCCGGACCGGCTCGACCTCCAGATTTATCGAAGCGCGGCGATAACGGCTCGAGCGCTCGACGCGGACGGCAATCCCCTGTCTTCCCGCTTTATCTGGTTCAGCGGCATCCCGGCAGTGGCGACCGTCGACGCCGCCGGCCTGGTGACCGCACGGGGAGAGGGCTCCACGACCATCACGGCGCGGCTGGATCTTCCCGAGGCTCCTTTCAACTTTGCGGCAACTGCGATAGTCAATGTCCGCCGTCCCGGTTCGTTTGAACTTTCGCGCCTGATTTCCAACGAGCTGCAGAATCAGCCCGTCGTTTTGCGAGATATTACCGACGTCTCGCTGTCCAGCAAAGACCATCTGGCGTTCACCGGAATTCTTTCCAACGGTTCGCAGGGAGCTTTCCTGTGGGAGAAGGGGAACCTGAGAACGCTTGCCATTGCCGGCGAGTACCAGGAAGCCTTAGGTCAGATTATTGTCAATTTCGGTCCTGTCTCGGTCAACGCCAGAGGAGAAGTGCTGGTGACGGCTCTTTTGCCGGTGTGGCCGAATCAGGCGTTGCTTCTCTATCGTCCCGGATCCGCGGCGCCGGAGAACGTGACGATCGCAGGCGATTATGGCGGTCTTGGAATCGGGCCACGCTCGCTGAGCGATCGAGGCGAGATCGTCTTTCAAACCTGGAATTCTCAAGGGAACTACGTGCTGCTGCGGGGAGAGGATGGGCGGATCAAGACAGTGATTTCGGCCGGCCAGTCTTTACCCGATTTCGGCGCCGTGGAGTGGTTAGGGCCACCCTCGCTTACTCCTTCGGGAAGGGTGATATTCCCGGTCGGTGCTCCAAATAAAAATGGGTACTATCTCTGGGACGGCAAAGAGAATCGAAGGATCTACATTACCGGACAAACCCTGGGAGGACGAGTCATAGGTTGGGGCGGCGAGCCAATGGAAGCTGCCGGGGGCGATCTTTTCGTTCAGTTGAACGTCGACGGCTCCAATCAGATTGTCAGGTATTCTGCCGGCATTCTGACTGCTGCTGTTTCAGACGGCCAGGCGTTTCCCGGAGTTGTCATCGGCAACCTGTGGTCCTTGTACGACGTGCGCGGGGGCGCGCTGCTTTTCGGAGCGGGCACTGATCAGGGGGGGCGATTGCTGAGGTTGGAACAAGGATTCGTGGACACGGCGGCGCGGTTTGGATCCGCTGCGGAACTGAATGAATGGACCCAGATCAACCAGGCTTTCATCGCCAGTGACGGCAGCGTGATTGTGCGCGGTTACCAGGGGAAAACGCCTTCGAAGGTCTCCAGGCTTTCCGGTTCCTTCTCAGAGAGGCTGCTTCAGAGCGGCACAAGCTTGAATATCGCCGCTTCCACTTCGCTGTTTTGGGCAAATCTGAGCGGCGGCGGCGACGTTGGAAATTTGACCTTCCTTGGCCCCGGAGGTCCGGTTCGAGTGGGCAAGAGCAGCGTGCAGCTTGGCGCGGGGCCCGGGGATCCTCTGCCCGGTGGAAATATTCTGACGCGAGTAAATAACGCGGGAGCCAACCGGAACGGTGACTTCGCCATGGCGGTGGACACCCTTAACGGACAGTCCTTGTATCTGCTCAAGAACGGGCGGCTGAGCGTGGTTGCCGAGTCTAACGGCACGATAAAAACGGCCGGCGGTAATACCGTCAATGGTTTTTGCTGCGGACCGGTCGCCTTGAACAATCGCGGCCAGATTGCCTCGTTTGTCAATTTTGACCAGGGCAGCGGGATGGCGCTGATTACTCCCAACGAGAGTGTTGTGAAAGTCGTGTTCACTTGGGGTAGTCCGGCGCCCGGCGGCAGTACTTATAATTGGGTTCAAAATCTCGCGTTGGACGAGAGCGGACGCATTCTGTTTGCGGCCAATCTGCAGGATGGAAGCAATG
>DASXQR010000122.1:0-15504 GCA_036507075.1 Acidobacteriota bacterium
TCGGGGACGCCGCTCACCTTCATGGTGGCATCGCCGGCCGGTACGCTTGGCAACGGCCTGACCACCCGCGCCGATCTGGTAGGCGATCCGAAGCTGCCGCATCCGTCCACGGCGCTCTGGTTTAATAAGAGCGCATTGGCCGCGCCGCCGCTGTACCGGTATGGTAATTCCGGACAAGGGCTGATCGACGGGCCGGCAGACCATACGATAGATCTCGCATTGATGAAAAACTTCAATTTCACCGAAGAACGGTTTTTGCAGTTTCGCTGGGAAGTCTTCAACTCGATCAACAAAGTGAACTTGAATGAGCCCGACACCAGAATCGGCGTGGCCACCGCCGGCCAGATCTTCGGCGCCGGACAGGCGAGGCGGATGCAACTAGGACTCAAGTTCATCTTTTAGTGCGTTGTTTGATGTTGGCACGCGAAGCACAGAGCCACGTCCCGCGAGGGCGTGGCGCGGCAAGTCGACTGATTCTACGTGTTCAAGGCGCGAATGTCTCCGTGAGCCGACTCACATGGTTCCCGCCACGCCCTTGCGGGACGTGACTCTGTGTTTCGCGTGCGGTCCCGATCCACAATCGAGGATAAGGATCATCGGTAGTTCTTAAACTCGATAACGATCAACCTTAGCCTCATCCAGTTCTACCCCCAGACCGGGGCCCGCGCCCGGTCTTGCCTCGCCGTCGCGAATACGGAGTGGCTCAGCGAGCAGATCGTCTGTGTAATAGAGCGGGCCGATGATGTCGCACGGGAAGTCCTCGGCCGTGATTGCCAGCGTCGACATGGCCAGGTGAATCATGGCTGCGCTCCCGATTCCCATTTCCAGGTTACTGCCGACGGTGGCGCGCAGGCCTGCACTCCGGGCGAAATCCGCTATCGTTCGTGCCGGACCCAATCCTCCCGCCTTTCCTACGTAGATTGAAAGCACGTCGGCAGCCTGGGCCTGCGCCAGGTTGGCGGCGTCTTCCAGCGAATAAAGACTTTCATCTGCAATGATCGGAATGCCGGACCGGCGCCGCACGTCGGCCATTCCGAAAAGGTCACGGGCCGGCACGGGCTGTTCGACAAAGAATATGTCATGTGCCGCAAGTCGCTTGATCATCTCGACTGCTTCCTGGCTGCTCCATTTGCCGTTGGCGTCGACGCCAATCTTGACCTCCCGTCCCACAACGCTTCGCACCGCTTTGACGCGCGCGACGTCCTGGTCGGCGTCGATTCCGACCTTCACCTTTAGCGCCCGAAAACCCTGGTGTAAAGCCCAGGTGGCGATCTTTGCTGCTTGAGCAGGCTCGACGCCGGAGACAGAGAACTTGAGCGGAATAAATTCGCGGGCGGGTCCTCCCCACAGTCGATACAAAGGAAGACCTCTGTGTTTACCTTCGATGTCCCAGAGTGCCATCTCAACAGCGGCCTTTGTGAAATAATTTCCTGCGACCTTTCGGTTTATTTTTTGGCACAGCGGTTCGATTTCGGTTGGGTCCTCGTGGTGCAGCAGCGGCTCGAAATAGTAATGAATGAAATGAGCCGCCGACGTGTGATCCTCACCGCTCCAGGCCGGCGTGCAGGAAACCTCCCCCAACCCTGTGACGCCTTCGTCGGTGTGGATCCGGACGAGCAAAAAGGGCGAGATCGAATGCGACCCGCGCGAGGCTCTTATCATCAACTCCTGCTTGATGGGAACCTGTACGGGAATGCTTTCGATGCGAGTGATTTTCATTCCCTTGGCGCTCTTTGCGTTCTTGGCGGTTCAGTCTTCCACCCGCTCAATCCTCAGCCGGCGCGGTCCCTGGCGACGCGAGGCGCGGCAGGCCTTTGCAAAGTCGACCCAATCGTACTTCCAGTCTCCCGGGATGCGCGCAAACAAGCTGGCAAAAGTCGGAACTCCTTCCGGTCCGCGAAGAATTACGCCGCGTCCATAGACAACGCAGATCTCTGCTGTTGGATTCTTCTGACTGGTGACATTTCCGCCCGGATCGCGGAAATAAAACAATTCTCCTGGAACGGGAATTTGAGCCTGGTTTTCGGCCGGAATGTCGGGCGGATTGTCCAACAGAACAAACACCTCAGCCCCCGAGTACTGGCCATGAATCAAACTCTGCTCCAGGGGCAGAAGGTTCCAGATGTAACGGCACACTTGAGGGGCTTCGTCATCGAGCATTTCAGCGACAACCTGCTCCCCCGTTTCGGGAAAGCTCAAGCGAACTCGACGTCTTTTCTGACCCATTATTTGCGATTTATCGGAGTTCCAAATGCGGATTGCGGAATGCGGAATGCGGAATTGGCAAGTAGTGGGGCCTCAGCTTCGAAAACTTAACCTGGATATATTCCGCAATCCGCATTCCGCAATCCGCATTTGACCGGGTGGCCAAACAAAATTCGATTCGATATCATAGACGAACCACGAATGCGACAATACAAGTTTAGAATTGCCCGCTCTTCCGCAACCGGGAGCGCCGCAGCCGCACATGTTTTCGCGGTCGATCTCGAAGAGCGAATGACCGTACTGGACGGGCTATTCAAGATCCAGCGGGAACAGGACCCCACACTTTCATTTCGCTGTTCCTGCCGCGTGGGAATGTGCGGAACCTGCACGGTGTACGTGAACAGAATCCCGCGCCTGGCATGCAGAACCAGAGCGGCGACATTGAACGGTGATTTCATCGCCGTTGAGCCGCTGCCGCACCTTCCCGTGATCAAAGACCTGGTGGTTTCCATGGAGCCGTTCTTCGCTCAGTGGAAAAGAATTCTTCCCGCATTTCATCCCGCCGACCCGCAGTCTGTTGAATTGGCGCGCATTCCGCCCTCTTCGGAAGCGGCAGCCCATACGCACGAAAAACGCGATTGCATCACCTGCGGGGCGTGCTTTACTGCCTGCGGAATCAAGTCCAGCAGCGCGGCGTATCTGGGGCCGGCCGCCATCAACAAGGCGTTCTTGCGCCTGATGGACCCACGTGACGGCAGGGTGGAGGAGCGCCTGCGTGTGCTCAACGACGAGAAGGGCGGAATCTGGCGTTGTCACACCCAATTCAATTGCGTGGCGGTCTGTCCCAAGGGGATCAATCTGAATGATTCCATCGGCCGGTTAAAGCGCGCGATGCTCCGGCCGCAAAAACTGCTGGGGAAGAAGATTGCAACTCCATAGGGTTTGCGAGTTACGGGTTTTCGAGTTGCGAGTTGGATTATTGGTGTCTTGGTGCCTTAGGGTTTGCGGGTTACGGGTTATCTGGTTGCGAGTTTGATTATTGGTGTCTTGGTGGTTCATGAGTTTTTTACCACCAAGGCACCAAAACAGTTCAACTCGCAACCCGGAACACGATAACCCGTAAACCGGAACTTTACCGGAACTTTAAATGAAACATTCAATCGAGTTGATCTTTCGGAAATACCGACAGGAGTACAGCGGCGCGTTTGCCTGGCTGATCCAGCGGGTTACGGGTTTGCTGCTGCTTTTTTACCTGTTTCTGCACGTGCGCACGGTTCATAAGCTCAGCGAGGGGCCGGCTGCGTTTGACGAGGCGTTGAGATTTTTTCAGCAGCCTGTGTTCAAACTCCTGGAGATCGCGTTGTTGGGAGTGGTCGTTCTTCATGCGCTGAACGGAATTCGAATTACGCTGTTGGATCTGGGCGTGGGCCAAAAGAGAGAGCGGCAGCTCTTCTGGCGCTTTGCTATCGGCGTTGGGGCCCTATTATTCTGCGCCGGTGCGCTGCCCATTCTGCTGTTCGCAATTCTAAAGATCTGAAAGACGGATTGCGGCTTGACGGATAAAAGGGACAGACCCCATTGACGGATAAAAGGGGACAGACCCCATTAATTGTCCGCAAAAATTGCACTTAATTGAATTCAATTGGGGTCTGTCCCTTTTATCTGTCCCTTTTATCCGTATCCGGGCAGTGAGTTGAACTGGCTTGGTGCCTTGGTGGTAAAAAAGCGATCAACCACCAAGGCACCAAGCCAGGTCAACCCGCAACCCGGAACCCGTTAACCCGTAACTTCTTAATATGTATCGCAACGTCATCAACTGGTATTTACAACGAATTACCGGCGTGCTGCTGCTGTTGCTCCTGATCGCGCATTTCTGGGTGGAGCATTACGTTGCAGACAATGTCCGCCGGGGCGAGCTCACTTATCAGATCGTGCTGGCGCGAGTTTCGCATCCGTACTGGCAGGTCATCGATATTTCATTTCTTCTGATCGCGCTTTACCACGGTTTGAACGGAGTGCGTAATATTCTGCTGGATTACAACTTTAATCGTAGTACGGTTCGTGTTTGTACCGTTGCGCTTTTTCTGGTTGGTCTGGTCTGGGCGTACTGGGGGATTGAAGCGTTCAGTAAGCTCTAAGTTTGTCGGAGTTACGGGTTTCGGGTTTTCGGGTTACGGGTTCGGTAGGTCGTAGGCTGGTGTCTTGGTGGTTCATGAATTTTTACCACCAAGGCACCAAGCCGGCTCAACTCAGAACTCGAAACCCGAAAACCCGAAAACCCGAAAACCTGAAACCCGATGGAACTCTTGACCGCAGACATTTTGATCATCGGCGCAGGAGGGGCGGGCCTCCTGGCGGCCCTGCACGCGCACGAAGCAGACCGGCGTCTGAAAATCGTGATCGCGGTAAAGGGACTTCTCGGCCAAAGCGGCTGCACGCGCATGGTTCAGGGTGGATACAATGCCGTGCTGAATCCAGCCGACTCCCTGCAGCGCCATTTCGAGGACACCATGAAGGGAGGAGCCTTCTTGAACAACCAGGAACTGGCATGGATCCTTGTGGAAGACGCTCCCAAACGAATCATTGAACTGGAAAACAAGGTCGGATGCCTTTTTGACCGCCGCGAGGATGGAACTATCCATCAGAAGCCGTTTGCCGGACAGTCTTTCGATCGCACTGTGCATAAAGGAGACCTCACCGGCATTGAAATTATGTCCAACCTTCGTGATTACATCCTCGAGCACGACATCCAGGTGCTCGAGGAATGCCGGGGTCTGGATTTTCTGCATAGCGGCAGCCGGATAAGCGGCGCGGTTCTTCTGGACATCCGGAGCGGCCGCTTGATTGCCGCGCGTGCCGCAGCCACCCTGGTTTGCACCGGCGGCGGCGCCACGATGTATCGGATTTCGTCGCCGTCTCTGGAGAAGTCGGGCGACGGGATGGCGATGGCCTGTCGCGCGGGTGCGGACTTTCTCGACATGGAAATGATGCAATTTCATCCCACCGGCCTGCTGGTGGGACGTTCCATGGCAACCGGAGGCCTGCTGGAAGAAGGCCTGCGCGGAGCAGGCGCGCGGCTGTTCAACGGCCGTGGCGAACGATTCATGGAACGGTACGATCCGGAAAAGAAGGAACGCGCCACACGCGATGTGGTTTCACGCTCCAGCTACCTGGAAATAGCGGCCGGCCGCGGCACCGCCGCAGGGGGCGTACTGCTGGATGCGAGCCACCTGGGGGAAGAATTTCTTCTCCGAAACTTCCCCGGTATGGTGGAACGCTGCCGTGATTATGGCTTTGATCTGCTGCATGAAGCGGTAGAAGTTTCTCCCAGCGCGCATTACCAGATGGGCGGAGTACGGATCGATGCGCAATGCCGCACCAGTCTGGACGGGCTGTTCGCGGCGGGAGAAGATGCCGGCGGAGTCCATGGGGCCAACCGGCTGGGAGGAAATGGAGTGGCCGACTCAGTCGTGTTCGGCGCCAGGGCGGGAGATGTCATGGTCGAATACGCCGGCACGACAGCGCCCGCAGAAATCTCCATGGCGGAAGCGGAATCGATCGGCGAACGCTGGTGTCGCTTCCTGCGGCAGGACCCATCGGAAAATGTGTTCCACCTGCGCCAGGAACTGGAAGATCTGATGTGGGAGAAAGTAGGGGTGGTGCGCAACGAGGAGAAATTGTCCCAAGCGGTTTGCTCTCTCGTTTCTCTTCAAGAGCGGGTGGCGCGCGTCAGAGCCGGCGGCGGCGGGGAATACAATGCGGAATGGAACGAGGCCATCAATGTTGCTAACCTTGCTTTGGTTGCCGAAATGATTGCGCGCAGCGCGCGCATCCGCGAGGAAAGCCGCGGAGCGCATTTCCGGTCGGATTTTCCGGCCCCAGATGCGCGCTGGCTGAAAAACATCTGTGTGATGCGGGGGAACGGCGGGTTAGAATTTTCATTCCGGCCTTTGGTCTTCAGCCGTCTGCCGCCGCCGGATCTGGAGGCGCCGAATGAGAAGAAATGAACCACAAAGGCACAAAGATTTTGTGTCCTTCGTGTCTTTGTGGTGAATGCAGGGGCTTATGTCAAATTCAATTTACGACACCATCGAAGAAGTATCCCGAAACCTTTATCTGCTGGCGCTCAAAGATATCCCCCAGGATGTGCGCAAAGCCCTGGCCGGCGGTGCCCAGATAGAACAACAGAAGGGCAACAGGACCGCCCTTCAGGTCCTTTCGACGATTCTCGAAAACATCAGAGTCGCAGACGAGCAGGACACTCTGGTCTGCCAGGATACCGGGATCCCTGTTTACAAAGTGCTCGTCGGGAGCCGACTTGACCTCGATATTCCGGAGTTGAAGGACCGGATTCGCAAAGCCTGCGAGCGGGCCACAAAGGAACACCCGCTTCGGTCAAACTCGGTTCATCCATTGAGCCGGCAAAACACGCAAACCAATACAGGGCAGGGGATTCCCATCATCAAGCTCGACTTTGTTCGCGATGGCGACAATATTGAGATACAAATGGCGCCCAAAGGATCGGGATCCGAGAACATGAGCTTTCTGAAAATGCTCAACCCGGCCGAAGGAATCCGGGGAATAAAGAAATTTGTGCTGCAGTGCGTTTTCGAATCCGGCGCCCGACCTTGCCCGCCCGTCATTGTGGGCGTCGGCCTGGGCGGGACTTCAGATCTGGCAATGCAGCTTGCCAAGGAGGCCAGTACTTTTCGCAGCATCGGTTCTTCCAATCCCGACCTTCAGGTTGCCGCGCTGGAGAAAGAGCTGCTGGAGAAGATAAATGAGACCGGCATCGGTCCTCAGGGCCTGGGTGGGACTACCACGGCTCTGGCGGTCCATGTCGAATGGGCACACACGCATATCACGCAAAATCCTGTGGCGGTGAATATGCAATGCTGGCGAGGAGAGCGCTCGCGCGCCGTCATCGAAAAGGATGGATCGGTGAGCTACGACCTGCCGGCGCCGGTGGTGCAGAAGAAAGTGGAGTCGTTCACGGTGTAAAAAACCACAAAGACACAAAGAACACAAAGTCTTTGTGTCCTTTGTGTTTTTGTGATGATCAAGGAGTGTCCCATGGCTGAATACAACTTCCAGACTCCGCTCAGTGAATCAGATGTACGCAAACTTCAGTTGGAAGACACCGTCACAATCAACGGCACCATCTTCGGCATTCGCGACGCGACGCAGATCCGCATTTTCGACGAAGGCCAGGCGCCGCCCGCCGATCTTACCGGTTCGGTCTGCCTGCACACAGCCCCCGGTGTGCGAAAACTGCCCGATGGCAGTTACGCGAAAGTCTCGATCGGAACCACCACCAGCACGCGCATGGACCGCTTTGTTCCCGGGCTGCTGGAAAAATATGGAGTGCGCGCCATCGTGGGCAAAGGAGGATTGCTGGAGGGGAGCGCCGATGCAATGCAGCGGCACGGCGCTGTCTACCTGGCAATTGTGGGTGGAGCTGCGGCGCTGGAGACCATGCAGATCGAAGAAATTGAGAAAGTCTGGTGGGAGGATTTGATGCCGGAATGCCTCTGGAAGTTTCGCGTTCGGCAATTTGGGCCATTGATTGTGGCCATCGACGCCCACGGCAACAGCCTCTATCGCAACGTGCAGGAACAGGCAGCGGAGCGAATGAAGTCATTTGAATTCTGAACCGATGCCGGTGATCACCACACAGGGGACACAGAAGAGCCCTGTGCTCTCTGTACTACTAACAGCGAATTTGTTGTCGGATCGCGATGATTTTGCGCCCTTGATGAGAGCGTCAGAAAGGTCGGTCTGGCGGAAGCCCGGTTCAGCGGGCTTTTGTTTTTTGTTAGCCCCGGCTTTGAAGCCGGGGAGAGGAGCCCCAAGAATCTGACCTCAGGCCGCTTTAGCGGCCTTCATTGTCCGGCTTCAGCCATCGTCGCCAATTCCTGGCAGGATGCGGCTGGATTAGAGCAGGCCCCGGAAGGCTCAAGCCGAAAACGAAAGGCCGCTGAAGCGGCCTGGCTTGGTGGTGGGGATACCTAACCCCGGCTTAAAAGCCGGGGCTAACCGAAAAGCAAAAAGCCCGCTAAAGCGGGCTGACTGATGACCTCTTCTGGTTGCTGCTATGCTGTCCTGCGCAACCTGTCGGCGATCTCTTGTTTTCTTGGCAAGATTCTTTAACTAATGACTAATGACCGATGACGCGTTTGGTTGCGGCCTACGGCCGCGCTAGGCCTCTGTGGTGGAGATTTTCGCGGTGGGTCACGCCGCTGGCGGTCGCGCTGGCGGTTTGGGTGGTACCCCACAGCGGCTACTCCCCAAAAACATGGGGCCTGCTCTCCATTTTTGCCGCCACCATTGCGGGAATCATCACACAGCCTCTCCCCTCAGGCGCAATCGTCCTGATCGGGATAACGGTAGCCAATCTTTCCGGAGTTCTCACCATTCAGCAGACGCTTTCCGGTTTCGGCAATTCCACGGTCTGGCTGATTGTGGCCGCCTTCATGTTCGCCCGCGGTTTTATCCAGACAGGACTGGGTGAGCGCATCGCCTATATCTTCATTGATAAGTTCGCCGCCGGTCCTCTCCGGCTTGGTTATTCACTGGTGATGGCGGATCTGGTGATGGCGCCGGTTACCGCATCCAACACGGCACGCGCCGGAGGAGTGCTGTTTCCGGTGGTGCAGAGCATCGCGCGCGTCTTTGATTCCCATCCCGGCCCCACCGCGGGCCGAATCGGCGCATTCCTGATGCTGCTGGTTTTTCATGGTGACGTGGTCGTCTCCGCGATGTTTCTCACATCGATGGCGGGAAACATACTGTTGGCGGGCCTGGCGGCGCAGGCCGGAGTAACGGTCCCCTGGGTGACGTGGATGCTGGCGGCGCTTGTCCCCGGCGCGGCGGCGCTGGCGCTGGTGCCTTACGCGGTCTTCCGGCTGTTTCCTCCCGAGTTGCGCGAGACGGAACCGGCGCGGCGTTTTGCCGCGGAGCGGCTGGCGGAAATCGGTTCGCTGACCGCCAGGGAGAATCGCATGCTGGCGGTTTTTGGGCTGGTGCTTTCGCTCTGGATCACCGGCACCTGGCATCAGATCTCAGCCACATCGGTTGCCTTTCTTGGAATCGTCTTGCTCCTGATTTTTCGAGTCCTGCAGTGGAAAGAAGTACTGGAAGAGAAGGGCGCATGGGATGCGCTGATCTGGTTTGGCGGTTTGGTCATGCTGGCCGAAAAGCTCAATGAGGCGGGGCTGATGAAGGCCTTTGCCGCTCGCGCCTCACTGCTGGTTCAGGGATGGACCGGAGTGGCCGCGCTTGTGCTGTTGCTGCTGATATACTTTTTTGCCCACTACGCATTCGCCGGAAACACCGCTTACGTGACGGCAATATTTCCGGCATTCTTTGCCGTTGCGATTTCCTGCGGCGCTCCTCCCGTTCTTTCCGCGCTCGCGTTTGGATTCTTTACCAACATCAGCTCCGGCCTGACGCATTACGGCACCGCTCCCGGAGTGATTTATTTCGGCGCCGGTTTTGTAACACAAACCCAGTGGTGGAAGCTGGGATTCATCCTCTGCTCCCTGCAGTGCCTGATCTGGCTTGCCATCGGGCTGCCATGGTGGAAGCTGATGGGATTGTGGTGACCGGAAAAAGCTTCACCGCGAAGGCGCAAAAGCGCGAAATGGAGCGGGAAACGGGATTTGAACCCGCGACTTCAACCTTGGCAAGGTTGCACTCTACCACTGAGTTATTCCCGCTCGCGGCTGGGAATGAAATTATAGAAGATGGGCAAATTCGAAGTCAATTGCAGGCGACTTAGTGTCCTTTGTACTACTAACCATGAGAATTTTCGCGGCCTGCGCAAATTATTCGGGAGCGGAGAGACGGCCTGAGGGCCGTCTCAGCTTGGCAGGACACCTCCTTGACTTTTGGTTGCGGCTTCGCCGCGCTAAGCCTTTGTGGTTTAAAAGCCTTTCACCACAAAGGCACAAAGGACACCAAGATACTCGTGACATTCCCTCCCTGCTGGTTGACAATCTGCTTGCATGCTGCGCACGCTCCTGTTCGAAATCGAAAAGCGCATCTGGCTGCTGGTCGGGTTTGTATGCGTGCTGATCATTCAATGGCTTCCGACACCCGCCGGCCTGACCTTCCAGGGAAAGCAGATGCTGGCGATCGTTTTTTTTGCCATCATACTCTACGTCACCGAACCAATACCGCTGCCGGGCGTTGCCACGCTGATCGTGGTGCTGCAGGCGCTCTATCGCATTGAGACGCCGCAGGAGCTGGCGCGCTCGCTGATGAGCGACTCCCTGCTTTTCATCATCTCCACACTGATGCTCGCAGCGGCCGTGATCAAACAGAACCTGGACCAGCGGATGCTATGGTTTCTGCTCAATTTTACCGGGCCGAATATCTCCGCTGTGATTCTCGGGTTTGTGACCGTGTGCGCGCTGCTCACGTCGTTTCTGGGTGAATCGGCCACCGCCTCGATTATGCTGCCGGTCGCCCTGGTGCTGGTCCAGCTCTTTTCCGAGCGAAGCCGCGAAGCCCCCCGCTTTTCACCGGCGCTGTTGTTCAGCATCGCGTGCGGGTGTGCCTTTTCGGGTTTTGGCACCCCTTCCGGAGGCGCCCGGAACGCCATCATGATGGATTACTGGCAGCGTCTCAGCACGGTTCGGATGAGCTACCTTCATTGGATTCAATATGCCTACCCGCTGCTGCTGGTGCAATTGCCGCTGCTCTATTTTGCGGTGCGAAGTTCTTTTCGCTACCAGGAAACCGATGTATTCGAACCGATGGTGCTGCTGCGTCGCAAGGTGCGCGAGATGGAGCGCCTCAATGCCAGGGACTACCTCACCATCGGTGTTCTGATCCTCACTATTCTCATCTGGATGACTTCCAGCGCCACCTGGGGTCTGGGCATCCCCGGGATCGTCGGGGTGAGCCTGATGATGATCTTTGGCATTCTGGATTGGGAAGATGTCAATCACCGCGTCAATTGGGGAGTGGTGATGCTGTACGCGGGAAGCGTCTCTATGGGTGTAGGCGTCTACATCAGCGGAGCCGCGGACTGGCTGGGTGCGTGGCTCACCAATTTCCTGGCGCGCACCGGCTTTACACATGGAACGGTGCTTCACTTTTGCATCGGCCTGATAGCGATGGCCATGTCAAGCCTGGTGGGAACAGCGGGCGCGGTCGCCATTCTGGGTCCGGTGGTGCTTCGACTGAGCGCGCTTACGCAAAACAATCCCATTATTCTGGGAATGATTCTGGTGATCACTGCGGCGGCGGCGAATTTCACGCCCATGAGTTCTCCCGCCTGCACCATTGTGTATGGGAGCGGCCGCGTGCGCGCGCGCGACTACCTGCGCGTGGGCTGGAAAATGAGTCTGATTTCTTTTGGTTTGGTGTTAGTCTTTGCCAGATATATCTGGCCGCGCTTCTGACTTATGAAACTGCTCGTTTGTATCGGAGGAGAAGTTTTCTCCACTGCAACCGTGCGGCTTGCCGTGGAGTTTGCCGCCAGGTTGCAGGCCGATCTTTCCATCCTTTATGTGGGAAGCCCCATCACACAGTTCCACCAAAAAGAAGTGCAACTGGCCAAGGAAAAACTGGCGCAGTGGATGATCGAAACGCCTGAAATGAAGGTCCTCAATTCGGCGCTCGATATTTTACGCGAGATGAATTTCCTGAAGCTGGACAATCAGGGACAACTCAACATCCGCCACGGATTCAAGCCCGAAATCAGCGGCGCCTTTGAGTTCCATCTTTACGGAAGCCTGGGTCAAAACGTGCGGTTTCGGTACCGCGAAGGCGAGATCGTGGATAACATCCGCAAAGAAACGGAGCAGGTTCACTACGATCTGGTTTTTGTCGGCGCCAGCCAGAAGCGCCGGCTGGTGCACCGTATCCTGCAGTTTGTCCCCAGCAACACGATGATGATCAAAAAGGGAGCGACGCATCCGGAAAAATTCCTGCTGTGCGTGAAGCGTTCCAAATCGTCGCGCTCCGCGGCGTGGTTTACCATCCAGATCGCGCAGTTGCTTTCCATGCCGATTGAAATCCTCGCCACGACCCGCTTCCCGGCCAAGGTGGCGCGGCTCAAGGTAATGACCGACCGTTACATGAAGGTGTGCGAACGGTATCAGATTCCCAGCAGCAGTTACGTACGCGTCGGCGGATTGGAGGATGCTGTGATGCAGGTTGCCACGCCGCTGCACCTGGTTGTGATGGGTCCCAGCCGGGTGAATGAGCTGATGCAGTATTTCTTCGGCAGCCTGCCCGTGAAAATCTCGCAAAAAGTAAACGCCTCCATTCTGCTGGTCAAAGAAGAGCGCAAAGAAGAGTTGAAGAACCTGCTGCAAAGACCGGCCTGAAGATTAGTTTCTCAGTTGATCAGTCTGTCAGTCCATCAGTCTGTCAGTCCATCAGTCTGTCAGTCGATCAGTCTGTCAGTTCCTCCGTTCCCCATAATCCCAGCCCGACAGTTTGAATTCACAGAACCACTGAAGAATGGGGGAAGCGTCTGCTTGAGGCTAATTCGTAGAAGCACTTACACGAGGCCCGAAGGGCCGCAAGGAAATAGCCCCGGCCGTCAGGCCGGGGAGCCCGGGTTAATAGCACCGAGCGCCGAAGGCGCGGCACTCGCAGCGAGCCCACAAAAATTTTGTCGCAGATTTTCAAGCTGGCCGGTTATGTAGATCATGGCTGGCAAATACATCTCGGCGAATCTTCATTTCGTCTGGAGCACAAAAGAGCGCAGGCAGCTGCTGAATCCGGAGTGGGAAGAACGTCTTTACGCCTACATTGGCGCCATCGTTTCGGCAAAGGGAGGCAAACTGATGGCCTGTGGAGGACAACCCGATCATATTCATCCCTATGTGTCCATGCCTTCCACTCTCTCGATAGCCGAGATGGTCAATGCCATCAAATCAAATTCTACAAGATGGGTCCGGAGGATGTTTGACAGAAGATTTCAGTGGCAGGAGGGTTACGGAGCTTTCAGCGTGAGTAAATCGGTCGAGCAGACGGTCATTAGTTACATCAAGAACCAGGACAAGCACCACAAGCGAATCGATTTTAAGCGGGAGTTCCTGGCTTTACTGAAACGCCACGGCATTGCCTACGATCCTCGCCATATTTGGGATTGAGCGGAGGGTGTCGCGCCTTCGGCGCTCGGTGGTATGAATACACCTCCCCGGCCTGACGGCCGGGGCTATTTCCTTGCGGCCCTTCGGGCCTGGAGGACCAGCGTTGAACATATCTTACAAATACGCCCTGCGGTGTGCCAAGCACCCTGCGTTTTAGCTATTAGCCAAGAGTTGAAAAGCTAAGAGCCGATAGCTGAGAGCTAAGACCAGCCCTATGTCGTTACCCAGACTCTGGAGGCGAACAAAACGACAATTTCGGCGCTCGTTGCATCGACGGGCGCACAAGCTCAGGCGGCGTCTGGCGCCTCGGGTGGGGAGCATTGGGGAAACGATTGCCCTAAGGTTTCTGCTGAAGAACGGATTCGATGTGCTGGCGCGAAACTTCCGCATCGGAAAGGGGGAGCTTGACCTGATTGCCTACCAGGGAGAAGAGTTGGTGTTCGTCGAAATCAAGACACGGTCCCGTGCCGACGATTTTGCGCCGCAACTGGCGGTGACTCCGGCCAAGGAGGAACAAATCTTGCGCCTGGCCCGGGCATTCCGGCATCGGTATGGGCTGGAAGAAATGCCGGTTCGGTTTGACGTGGTGGCGGTGACGTTGCGAGAAGAGCGGGAACCGAAAGTGGAGCATTTCGTAAAAGCGTTTTGAAAACCACAAAGACACAAAGGACACGAAGATCATTTTGTGTTCTTTGTGCCTTTGTGGTCAAAGCCCCTGCAGCACTTCGCGAATGACCGCCAGTCCTTCATCCAGCGTCTCGCGGTCAATGTTGAGGGCTGTGCGGAACCGGATCGAACGCTCCCCGCACGGCAGGATGATCAACCCCTTCCTGAAGCACTGTTCCCGAAAGCGGGCTCGCATTTCATTTCCGGGCAGATCGAGCGCGCAGAAAAGACCCCGGCCGCGTGCGTTGGAGATCAGGTGCGGGAAGCCGGCCTGCAGCCGCACGAGCTGGTCGTGCAGATAGGCGCCAGTGACAGCCGCCGCCGAAACCAACCGCTCGGATTCGATCGCTTCCAGATACAATTTGCACCGCACCATGTCCACCAGGTTGCCGCCCCAAGTGGAATTGATTCGGCTGGGAACATGGAAAACATTCTCCGGTTCGTCGTCGATGCGGTCGCTCGACATAATGCCGCAAACCTGCGTCTTCTTGCCAAAGGCGACAATATCAGGTTCTACAAAATGTTCGTATGCCCACATTCTGCCGGTCAGACCCACGCCGGTCTGCACTTCATCGAAAATCAGAAGAGCTTCGTTTTCATCTGCCAATAAACGCAACTGCTCGAGAAATTCCCGGCGGAAATGATTGTCGCCGCCTTCTCCCTGGATCGGCTCGATGATGATGGCAGCGATGTCATCGCGGTTTTGCGCAAATGCATCCTTGATTTGACGGACGCTCTCTTCTTCTGCTCTGGTGACCTCCTCCAGGCTGCGCTCATCCAATGGGAAACTGATCTTGGGATTAAGCACGCGCGGCCAGTTGAATTTCGGAAAATAAGCCGTCTTGCGCACGTCGTAAGTGTTAGTCAACGAGAGCGTGTAGCCGGACCTGCCGTGAAAGGCCTGGCTGAAATGTATCACCTGGCTCCCACGCTCCTCACGGTGCCCTTTCCTGAGGTTTCTGCGCACCTTCCAGTCGAAGGCGGTTTTGAGCGCGTTTTCGACGGCGAGGGCGCCGCCCTCCACCCAAAACAGATACTTCATGAAATCCGGCTTGGCGACGCGTGCGAAGGTTTTCACGAATCGGGCCATGCTGATTGAGTAAACATCGGCGTTGGAAACTTTAGTCACCGCTGCCTGCAGCAACTCTTTCTGTGCTTCACCGGTCCAGAGGTGAGGATGATTGAATCCGATGGGATGGGTAGCGAAGAAAGAAAAAAAATCTATGTAATAGCGATGGTGCAAAGCGTCATACAGCCTGCATCCCCGGGACTTTTCCAGGTCCACGACCAGCTCAAAACCGTCCACCAGCATGTGCCTGGAGAGCAGCGCGCGCACGTCGGACGGGTTCAGCGATTGCGGTCTGGAGTTTACAAGAGACATCTTCACACCTTCAGTATCTCGTGGCAGGCAAACGGCCTTCGGCCGGACTTGGTTTCAGAATTCGAGTCAGAACTTTTCACCACAAAGGCACAAAGAGCACGAAGGGAAGACGTGGGGCCGGCAGAGGCCGGTCCGCGT
>DASXQR010000123.1:0-36128 GCA_036507075.1 Acidobacteriota bacterium
ACCACGTCAACGTCCACGCCTACGCTAATGATGAAGATCCGAACACGATCAAAACAACCCGTGGACTTACCTGGTGGACGTTGACGTGGTCGTGCACGTGGACCTAGACGGCTTTTGTGCAGTTTACTTCGCCGCGGTTTGTTTGCCCGGCTTGATTACCAGTTCTACCGGCTCGGCGGCCGCTTCGTCACGCAGCGGAGAATTGACTTCCACACGGCCCGTGATCACCAGCGGGAGTTTCATTGGTTGCACCCACGGTTCCGCGACGATGTGGAAAGTGCGGCTGGTTTCCTGCTCGGTGATCAAAATCGCGTTCAGTCCTATGTCATTGACTCGCACGCCATGCGGCAAGTTCATCACCGAGATCGGTACCCGTCCCGTGAATCCGTTGTTGCGCTGAATTGTTACTGTGACAGAAACCGACGCGCCGGGAGTGAGCTCGAGCGCTGGTGTCAGGGCCTTTACCATCAGGTCCGGCGCGGGCGCCAGCGCAACTACACTGATCGGTTCGCCGACCTGGGCGTCATGGATCACTTCCTTGCCGTCGATCACCGCGCGCGCGGCCAGTTTGAGGTTCACCAGTCCGGGAAGCTCCATGCTCGCCCGCGGCGTGCCCGGGCGGCGCGCACCGGGCCCGGGAGCAGAAAGGTACATGGACTTGATGGATGCCGAATAATTATTGAGATTGATATCTTCTGCGGCGGTCAGTACCAGCGTGGTTGTATCCTCTCCCTCGGGAATCGTGCCTCGAGTCGCCGTCAAGCCCCGCGGCAGGTCCTGCAGTTCGACTTGAATTGGACCCTGGAAGCCGTCCTTTCTGAGGGCGGTCACCGTGAGAGAAACACGCCCGCCGCGCGGGATGTTAAAAGACTTCGGATCAAAGGTAACCTCGTAATCGGGGGCCGGCTCGCGCACGGTGAGGCGATAGGCATAACGGTCCCCCTCGAGATTCCTCACATCGCGCAGTCGCACCAGATAGTCGCCTTTTTCCGGCGCGATGAAATGCAGCAGCGAATCCTTGCCGCCGAACATTACGCCGCCGTCATCATTTTCATAGTTGATCTGAAACAGCGGCATTCCGTTGGGGGGAAATTTTGTGCCTGCCGGATGAACCTCAACCTTGTACACAGGCGTGCCCACGGCGTGGTTCCGCGGCGTGGTATCCAACATCCCGATGCGCGATCCGCGAAATCCCTTGAAAACCATGTCTGCGTCGGGATGCGTGGGCATTTCGTCGACCTGCAGGATTTCTTCGCCGATCATCACGTAGTCATTGATGGCCAGGTCATTCCAACTCGCCAGGCGGATCCCCTTGCGCGCGGAATCCGGGTCGTTGAGCGCCAGATTTGTCTGTGCCACGCACCTCAGCGTGGCGCGGGGCACCGGCGCGCCGTTCGCGTCCAGGATCTCCAGAATTGAATCCAGAGGCGATCCAAGCTGCTGCGCAGTCACCTCGAATACCAGCTCCTGTCCTTTGCGGGCATGAATGCGGTAGAGATCCCGGTCAGCAGAATGATCGCCGCCGGGGCTGGTTCCGGAGGTCACCGATTGAATCCTTCCATTGACGGTGCTGGGGATGGCAAGCGGCTGCGCAGTAGCGGGTCGATCATTGGGTTCGTTTTCAAAAACTTCAACATAATCGCCCAGCGCCAGACGCGCTCGATTCAGTGTGGGACCGCCAGGAGTGTGTAGGGAAACCGGAACGGTCTTCGCCGGCGGTGTCAATCCTTCGCCAATCACCTTGATCTTCTCGATCTTGCCCAGATTGAAGCCCTGCACGGAAATCTCAGCGCTGGTTTTCTTCTGCAGCCCCAGAGGAAAAACCTGGGCCAGATAAGGAAAGGCGCCCGCATAAATACGGTAGAAGAAGTTTTTCCCACCTCCATGCTCGACGTCCTCAATCTCCAGAGTGTAAGTTCCCGAGTTGGAAAACTTGTACGCAAGCAGCGCATCGCGATTGGTGTCAACGTCGTTGTTCTCCGCCAGCACCCGTCCCTGCGAGTCCTTCAAACGAAGAACCGTGTCGGCTTGCGAGTTCAAAGGCCGGGCCAGTGTTTGAAATACCAATTCTTCTCCCGGCCGGGCCTGGAACTGAAAGGAGTCGACGTCCCCTGGTTCGTCGAGAGTGCCGACAATAGTCGCAGGAAAGGAGATCTTTTGAGGGCTGGAGGATGCCGGTTCTGTTTCATTTATTTCGGTGAACGAACCTGTGCCGAAGGGCAACAGATTGGAAACACCCAGCGCGGTACGAACGCGAAAGAAGTGAACTCCTACCGGGACATCCGGGTCGATTTTCACCCGCACAGTAACGCGAAATTTTCGCGCCTTGTCTTCAATCGGAGCCGAAGTTACAACCACGCCTTTTGGCGCCTTTCTTTTCACCATCGGCAACTCTTTGATGCCGGCGATCTCGGTTGAAAAACCGGGTTCGCTGAAAATCAGCCCCGTGGCTCCGTCAATATTGGTCCCTTCGATCTCGAGGGTAATTTGAGTGCCGCGCTGCGCGCCGGTCGGCTTAACCGTTTGCAGCGTCGGCGGCGCGGTCTGCGCGCAGAGCCACGACAAATCCAACAGCAGAAGAGAAAGGAACATGGATGCTCTTCGCATTTTTGAACTCCTTAGTGGTGCCTTGGTGCCTTTGTGAACGTGGAGAGACGGCCTGAGGGCCGTCTCAGGGAATGTCCCGGGATTGCCCTGCTGTCGACCTCGCCTGAGACGGCCATCGGGCCGTCTCTCCATGTAAAAACTCCAGCGACGCGGCCTGCCGCGTCGCTACGGCTGGGAATGTTCATGGCACCGTGAGATTCTGCGCTGCTTTGTGTCCGGCCAGGTCGTAAATTCCCACCGTCCCATCGTACCTTCCTGCAGCCAGCCACTTTCCATCGGGAGCAATCGCCAGTCCTAACGCCCAGTCGGGCTGAATCTCGAGTGCCTGCGTTTCACGCAACGTTTCCGGATCCCAAATCTTCACCAGGCGGTCAGCCCCGGTGGAAGCGAGCATTTTTCCATCTTTGGAAAAAGCCAGCTTAAGAACCGAATCACCATGCGCAAAAGTGGATCGCAGCAGCGTCGCCCCCGGAGCTCCGCCTGGGCCGCCGCTTTCCGACCAGCTCCAGATGCGAATGAGCTTGTCGGCTCCCGCAGCCGCGATCATCCGGCCTGAGGGATGAACAGCGACCGTGTAGACAGCATCCAGCGGCTCGCTCATTGTGACCAGTCGGAGACCGGACTGCACATTCCAGATTTTCACGGTGCGATCTCCGCCCGCGGAAACAAGAACCTTCCCGTCGGGCAGGAACGCAATTGAATAGACGGCATCCACGTGCTCTTTTAATGTTTTTGTCTCCCTGCCCGTGGTGACGTCCCACAGCTTGATCAGGTGATCGTAACTGGCGCTGGCCAGCGTCTTTCCATCCGGCGAAAAGCTCAGCGAATAAATGGCGTCGGTATGCCCGCGCATCGTTGAAACGACCTTTGCCTGTTCGACATCCCAGATCTTGATTTCTCCGAAACGTGCCGCTGATCCTCCGCCGGCCGCAAGAAATCTTCCGTCCGGAGAAAAGACCACCGCCCGCACCAGATCAACATGTCCCGGGAAACTTTGCAGCCACCTGCCCGTGTTTACATCCAGCAGATGGACTGTTTTATAACTGCCGATGGCCACTCGCTCCGCCTTCGAATCGAATGCCACATCGGCAACGGAAGCGAGCACCGGAATGGCCGGCTTGATCGAAGGAACGGACAATTCATCACTGCCTGCGGCTAAGAGCTCGCCCGGTCTGGGACCGGAAGCGCCCGCGTCAATCCAGCGGCGCACGATCGCGATTTCGGCCGGATCCAATGGCTCGCCTTTGTTCGGCATCCGCGGTTCCAGCTTTCCCTCCATCATCAGAACCATGCGGCTGGAATCGCTCTTTCCCGGGACAAATGCGGGTCCGTGCTCTCCGCCTGCGGCCAGATCTTCGTATGTTTCCATGATCAGGCCTCCCTGCGTCTTGGTGGAGTTGTGGCAGGAGATGCATTTTTGCTGGAGAAGAGTTCTAACCTGAGAGAACGGAACACCGGGTGTTGTTACTTTTCGGTCACCGGCAGGCTGAACCGGGGGAGCGCTGGGTGACGTTATGTTAGTCGGAGTCGCAGGAGCAGGCGCTCGAGCGACGGCCATTTTTTTAGTCGCGCAACCAGTCAAGAGAATCAGCAGGCTGGCCTGTATCGTAGCCAACCGGATGAAAGACCGGTACCGATGCCAAAATGTCTCAGTCCACGCACTCAGTCCAAAGAAGATCATTCGTATTCAAGACCTCGTGAATCCGCTGGCTTGGTGTCTTGGTGGTCAAAAAAATTGAACCACCAAGACACCAAGTCAACTGACTAATCTTGGCAGACGGCCCAAAGTCGCTGCAGGCCTGTGTACTTCGCACTGATGGTCGCCTTAGTGATTAAACAGGAATTCCTTGCCCGTGAGCACCGCCCACATTAAATCTTCCAGCACCTGGCGGCGCGCCAGCGACTCCGGCTTCTCATCCGTCCTGGGAGCCGCGTGCTTCGAAGCAACGGCCGGTTTCTTCACCGATGCAGCGATGCTCTCCTCCTCTTCGGAGACCGCTTCGGACTTCTCCTTAGTGTCGGCTTCCGCCATATACCCGCTGGCCGATCCGCTGCCCGGAGTCTTGCGAGCGCCGAGCATTTCCAATAACTGTTTGTAGTTCCGATCCAAGGCCTCGCTTAAGGCCTGAACCTCGCCGGTCGTGGCACGGCGGCTGAGCGAGCGCAGATAGACCTGTTCGATTGCAGCTCGATTATCCGGGTTCGAATCCATCAACTTTTGAACGAAGCCCTCTCGGGAACGGAGCTTCCGGTTGATGGTATCGCCGTTGATCACGTGCAGTGCCTGCGTCACAGTCGGCTCCTGCTGGCGCTCCGAGTCCACTGCGACAATACGCGGCGGGCGCCCGAATATATCCAGGAAGTAAGATTCCACCTGCGTGTCCGGCAACTGCAGCGCGCGCCTGCCCGGCGGGTGACCTTTGAATTTCTCCGGTACGCCGGCAGCCTGGCTGAGAGCGTCCAGGATCACTTCGGCCGGAAGGCGCCTGGCGATGTAGTGCGAATAATATTTAAGGTCGCCTTTGTTGGTGTTGTTGGGAACCGAAGTCAACTGGTACGTGCTGGAGTTCATGATGGTGCGGATCAGGTGCTTCAGCTCGAAGTTGTGATCGATGAAGTCCCGCGTGAGTTTTTCCAGAAGCTCAGCGTGAGTGGGGGGATTGGTGTCGCGGATGTCGTCGACGGCTTCCACCAGCCCGCGGCCCATAAAGTTCTTCCAGATCCGGTTGACCATGGCGCGCCCGAAGAAGGGATTCTCGGAGGATGTGAGCCAGAGAGCGAAATGTTCGCGCCGGTCGACAGCAGAATCAATCTTTAGAGCCGGACCTTCCAGCGGCCGCGGCGCCAGCGGTTCGTTCAAGCGCGGATGATTGATGTCGCCCGCGTCAGAGGAGTACACGATTACGTCTCCGCGTCCCGCTCCGTTCTTGAGAGCCACGCGGGAAAAAAGATTGGCCATCTGGTAGTAATCTTTCTGCGTCCATTTCTCCAGTGGATGATTGTGGCAGCGCGCGCAGGTGATGGAAAACCCCATGAAGGCGATCGACATGTTTTCCGTGATGTCGATCGGGTCTTTGTGCAGCACGTAGTAATTGGCGGCCCCGTTGCTCAGCGTGTTACCGGAAGCGGTAATCAGCTCGCGCGCCATTTTCGAAAGCGGTTTGTTTTCCGCCACACCGGAGCGGACCCAATTGTAGTAAGACCACATCGCGTTACTGGGGAGTTTCTGGCTGTTGACCAGGAACATGTCCGACAACCGGTACGACCAGTAGTCGACATACTCGGGACGTTCCAGCAGGGAGTCGATCAGGCGGGTGCGCTTTTCGGCCGCATTGTCGGCCAGAAAGCGCTGCACTTCTTCCGCGGTGGGCAGAATGCCGGCCGCGTCCAGATATGCCCGGCGGATAAATTCCGAATCGGAGGCAAGCCGGGAAGGTTCAATCGCCAGTTCCTGCAGCTTTTGAATTATCAGATCGTCGATGTAATTGGAACGGGGCGCGCTTTGATAGGCTTCCGCGGAAATTGTATTGGCGAATGGAGAAAATACGCGCGCAGCCGACACGCGGCTCAGATACCAAACCGAAACAGCGGCTTCGCCCGCTCCCTGAAGTTTGACTATGCCCTTGTCATCCACGACGGCGACGTTTTCATCGCTGCTGAAGAATTTTGTCCAGCGCGTGACATCTTCGACGTGGCCGTCCGAAAAGGATGCCCTCACCAGGATTTGCTGCGGCTGACCCGCGAAAAGGCGAACTTGTTTTGGAAAAACCTCCAACCTCGTGATCGCAGGATCGGTATCCGAAGGGGCCGGCATTCCAGAAGCAATCCACTTTGAAATGGTCTTGTAATCATCCGAGCCGGGAGCAAACCGCATTCCTCCGGCATGAGAAACGGCCAATGTGGGTTTGAGCAGCATCAGGCTCATGGCCGGTTCTATTTTGTTGATGCGGCGTGCCGAAGCCTGCCTTGACAGCGTAAGGTAATCCACCTCGGGATCATAACCACGCAGGGTGAGCCGGAATCCGTTCTTTCCGGAAGCGGCCCCGTGACAGGCTCCCGAATTGCATCCCGCCTTGGTCATCACAGGCAGCACGTGGTTGCGGAAGGAGATCGGATAAGGGGCGAAGCTCTGCTCGACGGTAATGACGGTGCTTGTCAGCTGGTCGCCGATCTTCGCCGAGATGATGGAACGGCCATCGGAAACAGCGGTGACAAGACCTCTCTCGTTGACCTTTGCAACCACCGGATTGGAGGAACTGAAAGCGGCGCGCGCCGTCAGGTCGCCGTTGAACACGCCACCCGCGCGGGATTCCAGCAACAACTGCTGCGTGGCTCCCGCTCCGCGGAGCATGATTTCGGAGGGGAGCAGTTCAATAGTCTGCGGCGCGGAGTAAGTGGCGTGCGAAAGAAGTTGGAATGCACCGAGCAACAAGACCGGAATTAGAACTAGTGCGCGTTTCTTCATATCAGATTGCAAAGTGCGCAATCACCACAATGACGCGTTTGGTTGCGGCCTGCGGCCGGGCTGTGCCTTTGTGGTGATAAATCTTCTATCCGTCAGAATAGTTCCTTAATGGGCTGCGTGCCGTAATCAACAATAGGGACCGGACGATTCTGCGCCCCTGGCAGTTCCGTCTCCAGATCGATGCCCAGCGCTCGGAAAACAGTCGCCGCCACCTGTGCCGGTGATGTCGGCCGGTCCTTGGGATAACCGCCGATTTCGTCCGAGGATCCAATTACCTGGCCCCCCTTGATCCCACCGCCGGCCATCAGAATGGTCCAGCAGTTCGGCCAGTGGTCGCGGCCGCCGGCGGGATTGATCTTGGGAGTGCGTCCGAATTCACCCATGGCGAGCACCAGAGTATTATCCAGCAGGCCGCGCGCGGCCAGATCCTCCAACAGGGAACTGTATGCATTGTCAAACATCGGTCCCACCAGGTCGCGATAGCAACTGATCGGGCTGAAAGGCGCCGAGCCGTGAATGTCCCAGGTAATTTCGTTGAACACGGTCTCGAACATGTTGACGGTGACGAAGCGGACGCCGCGTTCGATCATGCGGCGCGCCAGCAGACAGCTCTGGCCGAAGCGATTCCGGCCGTAGCGAGCGCGCGTTTGATCGTCTTCCTTGGTGATATCGAATGCTTCGCGGGCGCTCTGAGAAGAGATCAAGCGATACGCCTGCTCGAAATTGCTGTCCAGAAGGCGCGCATCGGGCGTAGATTCCAGGTACGAAACGCTCTTGTCGACCAGTGTGCGCAGCGAGGCGCGGCCATCGACGCGAATGGGAGGAAGATAATCGGGCGGCAGCAGATCGGGAACCTTGAAATCCGGTTCCGACGGGTCCGAGTTCAAGACAAACGGATCGTACGTCTTTCCCAGAAATCCGGCGGTTTGGCCGTGAGGCAGATTCCCGCCGGTATTGCCGATGGGGCGAGGCAGCAGCACATGCGGGGGCGCGTCGCCCTTGGGTCCCTTCAGCTTGCTGAGAACACAGCCGATGTGCGGATGCTCGGTCCCGGCCTGGAAAAACCGGCCTGTCTGCATCATCTGATGGCCGACATCATGCACACCCGCGCCATTGTGGTAAACGGATCGAATGAGCGAAAACTTGTCGGCGTGCCGCGCGCTTCGAGGGAAGATTTCGCTGATCTGGATGCCTGCCACGTTTGTGGCAATAGCTTTGTAAGGACCCCGGATCTCGGCAGGCGCATCCGGCTTCATGTCGAAAGTGTCCAGATGGCTCGGTCCGCCGACCAGAAACAGCATGATGCAGTTTACGTCTTTGTTCTTGTCTACCGCTCCCAGTGCCTTCCACTGGAGAAAATCGCCGATGGTCAAACCAAAGAAAGCGAGAGCTCCCGCATGCAGGAAGTCGCGGCGTCTCAGCCCGTCGCAGAAATTGACGCCTTTTTCAGCATCCAGTTGAATCATGGGAAGGTCACCTCAACGCTTAAAAGTTTCAGTGCGCGGATCTCAAATTTCAGTGTAGTTCACGAATTTCACGAATTCCACGAATTTCACGAATTTTCACGAAGTTAAGGCGAACGAAGCACCAACGAGTGATCCGACAAAATGCTTCAAAATTCGTGAAATTCGTGAAATTCGTGTAAATTCGTGGCCAACCCCCCACCCCAAATATTTGGATACAATTCAATATTTTGGTTAGAGTGGCGGGCGTTTCCCACCCGAACCGAACGTAAATATCTATTTTCCATGAGGTTTCCAACTGTCCGGTTTTGGAAAAAAAATTGCTTAAGGTTGTTTCAGGCCGTTGTTTCCGCGCCCTCAAGTTGAAGCGAGCTTTCACGGGGTGAGTGGGTTATTCAACTTGGAAGATCGACAAGACTTCCGGAGCGCGGAAATGGCGGCACATTCGTCTTGCTTTACGCGGGCGGGAGCTTTTAAATAGCTTCAACTATTACTGTCCGAGCTTGAATGGGTGGCTCGGCCAAGTCCAATTGATTCACATCACAAGCAGTATTAAGAGCACTGATTCCTAAGGAGGAGTACATGTTCAATCATCGCAGATGGCTCCCTGTGAGCCTTCTTGTCCTGACTTTCGCGGCGTGGTCGGCGTATGGGCAGTCCGACAGCTCGCAGATTTCCGGTTATGTGAAGGACTCGTCCGGCGCTGTAATTCCGGGCGCCACCGTCACTGTGAAGAACGAAACGCGGGACTTTCGGCGCGATGCCGTTACAAATGACGCCGGATACTACGTCGTTGCGAACGTACCGCCGGGACTTTATACAGTTTCGGTTGAGTTGAGCGGATTCAAGCGTTTTGAAACTACTCACAAAAAGGTCGATCCGGCTATCCCTACCACTGTGGATGCGACTCTGGAGGTCGGAGAAATTTCGCAAACTGTCTCTGTCACCGCTTCCACCACCAACGTTCAGACAGAAACGGCAACGCTGGGCAAGCTGGTCGATGCGTCGCAGATTCAATACATGCAACTGAATGGCCGCAATCCGATTTTTTTGGCGCTTCTGAAGCCTGGCGTGAGCAGTAATACTACTCTCGGTGGGTTCAATTTCGGACTCACCACCGGTGGTTTGAACATCAATGGTTCACGCACGCAGGACAACCTGATTACCTTTGATGGCGCCGTGGCTGTGCGAACTCGTTCCAACGGAACCAGCATCGGCGCCGCCGATGTAGATGCCGTGCAGGAAGTGCAGATTTTGACCGCTGACTACAATCCCGAATATGGTCGCTCGGCAGGAGGTCAGATTCGCATCGTGACCAAGAGCGGCACGCGCGATTTTCACGGGACCATGTATGAGTTCATGCGCAACTCTGCGTTTGACGCCAACACATGGGCGCGAAATAAACTGAACCCCTTTAAAGACAAACCCTGCGAACAGTTTTCGAAGGAAAACCACTGCCGGCCTGAACCCTTGCGCTACAACCAGTTCGGTTACAACGCAAGCGGTCCGATACTGCTTCCGTTCACGAACTACAACTCAGACCGGAACAAGTTGTTTTGGTTGTGGGGCCAGGAATGGGTGCGGCAGCGACGAGCGTCAACAACCATCACCACGGTTCCATCTTTGAAGATGCGCCAGGGTGACTTCAGCGAGCTGCTCAATCCGGCCAACCAGTTTTTTAATCGCGCGATCGTAATCAGGGATCCCAATACAAACCAGCCCTTGCCCGGTAATATAATCCCGGCAAATTTGCTCAGTCCAAACGGTCTGGCATTGCTGCGGGCCTATCCTGAGCCGACGCCGAATTATAACTCCGGGACCTCGGCCAATTTTTTCCAGGAGCGGCCCACCACGACCGATCAGCGCAAGGACACCGTATCGATAGATTTCTATCCTTCAGAGAAGCATCAGTTCCGATTCCGCCGGCAGATGTACCATTTCGTGGATACCAGCGCCTTTCGCGGCAATACGGACCGCGCACCGCAGATCATCACGCGGCCTAATCAGACAACATCGTTGAACTGGGTTTGGACGATGTCACCCACCTGGGTCAACGAGATGCTGTTGACCGGCAGCCGTGACCAGGTGTTCATTGCCGTTGACACGCGCGGCGATCGTTACAAGCGCAGCATTTACGGAATCAACTACCGCTACATTTTCCCCGACCGCAAAGAAATCACCGACAAGATCCCCACGGTTAACTTTCCCCAGGTGATTACCGATCTTGACGGCGGGCCTTATCCCTCGAGTTCGACTGGTCCGATCTATGACGCTTCCAATAACGTCACCAAGATCATGGGCAATCATACGATCAAGTTTGGCGGCCTCTTTGAAAGATCCGGCCAGAATGACTTTGATCAGATCAATGTATCTGGAGTTCCCGGTGGGACCAATAATCAGAACGGTCGTTTTGAATTCAGGGACCTCCGCCCGGGTTCAACCACATCGGGTCTGGCTCTGTCGAATGCAGCGATGGGTCTGTTCAGTTCTTATGCGGAGATTGGAGTGCGTTCCTTTACTCCCTATCGCGGCCACATGTTCGAATGGTTCGCGCAAGACTCCTGGAAGGTTCGTCCGAATCTGAGGGTCGAGTTCGGCGTGCGCCACAGCATCATCCAGCCCTACTACAGCCTCTGGCGGAATATGGTCGTCTTCGATTCGAAGTTTTATGATCCGTCGATTGCGGTCACTTTGGACCGGACGTCCGGTTTTATCACCAGCGGCGATCTCAAGGCCCGTTACAACGGCCTGGTATTTCCTGGCAGCGGATGGCCGGACGCCGCCAAGGGCCGCATTCCGATCGCAACCTCGGGTGAGTATAACTTCATGTTCCGCGGGGTTCCCAAGCAGTACTCTCAGATCCATAAGACGCTCTTCCAGCCGCGCTTGGGCTTTGCTTATTCCATCAATCCGAAAATGGTAGTCCGCGCTGGCGTGGGTCGCTTTGTCACGCGCGTGGGAGTGAGCGACTCGGTATTTCTCGGCGGGAATCCTCCGCTGCAGCCGATGGTATCCATTTCTAACGGCTTGGCGGACGATCCCGGCGGCGGAAGCAACCGCGCATTCACGCAGAACATCACTACCCAGGATCCAATCTTCAAGAATCCTGAAGCATGGGCCTGGAACGTGACTGTCGAAAGGGAAGTCGGTTACGGCACGACGGTCGAAGTTGGATACGTCGGCCGGCGTGGCTTGCACGGTCAGCGGGAGCGCAACATCAACCAGTTGCAGCCCGGCACATTGTTCAGACCAGAGAACATCGGCGCGAACGCTGATTTTCTGCGGCCCTATAAAGGCTTCAATACCATCCGTGTAACCAACAACGATGCCAACTCCATGTACAACGGCTTGCAGGTCGGCGTCACACGGCGGTTTACCGGGGGATTCAGCTACAGTCTGGGTTACACTTATTCGAAGCTTACGGACGACGGCTCCGCTCAGCGTGACATCATTCCGAACGCGTTTGATGCCAGCAATCTGTGGGGCCCGGCGGACTACGACCGGCGTCATGTGATGGCGGTTGGGCTTCACTACGAGTTGCCCTTTTATCGTGATCCATCCACCCTGGCGGGAAAGTTGCTCGGCGGATGGAGAATCACGGCCGTCTCGCAGTTTCAGACGGGCACTCCCGGATCGGTTGCCACGGGAGATGATTTCGCAGGTGTGGGGCCTGGTAGCGGTTCGCAACTTTGGGTCGTCAACGGCGATTATAAGATCGATCACAGCGACCGCAAGTTTTCTGAAGGCGTATCGGACCAGAACTTCTACTTCAAGGTCAAGACCCCGGACGGCAAGGATATCTTTACTCGCCCTCAAGGGACATTCAATACGCAGGAGGTCCGCAACATTATTTACAACCCTGGTATTCAAAATCACAACGTCGGGCTGTTCAAGGAATTCTTCATCACGGAAGGCCAGAAGGTCCAGTTCCGTGCGGAAGCCTTTAACTGGATAAACCATCCGAATTGGGCCGGTGTGAATCGTACTCCGACTAGCAGTACCTTTGGCAAGGTGACGAGCAAGAACGATCAGCGCAATCTCCAGTTCTCGCTTCGCTACCAGTTCTAGGGTTCCTCTCTCCTGAAACGCAGCCCCCTCCGACCGCCAGGCCGGATGGGGCTCTAACCCACAGTACCGCGATCCGTCAGGTCGCGGCGCGCCAGAAAGAATCGCCGGCGGTTTGCAAAAACGCCAACTCCGATTATCGTCCTCTCGCAATCGACTTAACGAAGGAAACTTGTGTCTGGCGCGCCGCGACCTGACGGATCGCGGTACTGTTGGGTTAGAGACCCTCCGGTGCTGTCGGTTAGAGAGCCTCCGGTACTGTTGGGTTAGAGAGCCCCGTTACCCCGTTACATTGTTAAGCGGCTGTCGGTTTGGGGAGCCGGGTCCCAGATAATCTGGTTTCTGCCGGCGCGTTTGGCTCGATAGAGAAGACGATCCGCTTCGGCTACGGTATCTTCCAGCGTTGCGCCCTGCCGCACCGGTACGACTCCGGCCGAGAAAGTGACTTTCAGCGAAGGCACCTCGGGAATCTGGAACAGGAAGTCTCCCACCGCGACGCGCGCCTTGTCCAAAGCCCGCACCGCTCCCTCAGGATCTGTGTGGGGGAAAAGGATGACAAGTTCCTCGCCTCCCCATCGTCCGAGGATGTCCGACTTGCGAAGAGAAGACGAAATAACAGAGACAACCGCGCAGAGCACGTGGTCGCCCGCTGCATGTCCGTAGGTGTCGTTTACCTGCTTGAAATCATCCAGATCGGCCAGACCAAAGCACAGCGGCTCTCCAGCGAGAAGCGCCAGAGCGGCCGTCTGAACGAAGTATTCGCGGAAGGCCGCCCGATTTGGCAGGCCTGTCAGGAAATCCTTGCGCGCATCACGCTTGATCTTTGTCACTCTCCACAGAATCGAAGACGCCGCCGCTGAAACGGCTCCCGGGTCGATCGGCTTTTCAAAGCAGGCATCCGCTCCCAGCGCGTAGCACTCCGTGACAATGGCAGGCCCCTTTTCTCCGGTAAGCACGATGACAGGAATGTGAGCCGTCCGAGAATTTTCCCGCAGGCGGATCAGCAGGTTTCGGCCGTCGGTGTCCGGTAGAACGAGATCCAGGAATATGAGCGAGATTTTATTGTGATGCAGGATCTCTCGAGCGTCCGCGGCGGTCGTCGCAACCTTCACTTCACAGTTTTCGTGAAACAGGTTGCATTGAATCAAGTCGGCGATTTCCGGCTGATCGTCGATCACCAGGATCTTGAGTTTGTCGAGTCTTTCGTGAGTGACGCTTCGAAGGGCGGTCAGGAATTGACGCAGCTCGCGCGGCAGTTCATTTGGCGCGGCGTTCTCCACGGCAAAGGCGGTCTGATAGAGATCGGATTGCGCCTCAGGGTCGGCCGAGATCCGCACCGAGTGAGCGATGCGGCGAATCGAATCCATTGCCTCGCGAGGCTGCTCGGCCAGACTCTTGCTGGCGGCTTCCAGAGCATTGATTCGCGCAGCCAGACTTTCTCGATCAAGCCGCGTCAACAGGTTCATCGCAGACTACAATCCCCCATCCTTCACATGTAGCATGAGTCTTGTTGAGCTTGCAACATCCGGATTATTCACAGTCAGTACCGCGGTGCGTGAGCCCGCGGCGCGCGCATCGACCGGCTTTAGGCCTTATGCACGCCTCCAATCGATTAGAGATGACGGTGATGCGCGCGCCGCGGGCTCACGCACCGCGGTACTGAGACGGTCGAGGCAGGTTGATCCGCCGTGCGCGGGCTGACGCCACGCGGTACTGTTAAGGCGAGCCGGCTTACCTGTTGCCACCACGCCCTTGCGTGGCGCGGCTCGGCGCTTCGCGTGCGGGCCTGGGGTGCGTGCTCCCTTTGTGGTGGATTTCTTTACACGGCTCACGTAAGCTTCGGCCGCTCTGAACAATCTCCGGGACATGAACACTCACTCTTCTGCCGAACGCCTCCGGCGCGGTCAGATTCAGGTGGCGGCGACCGCGTTTCTGGCGCTGTTTTCAATCGTGGGGCTCGCCCTGTACGGGCTGCCGTTGTATTACGACTTCATGGTGCGCGAGTACGGCTGGAGTCGTACCCAGGTCACCTCAGGAAATGCTTTCAGCAAACTTCTGGTCGGTCCGCTGTTTGGATTTATTGCCGGGTGGATCGTCGACCGGTTCGGACCACGGAGGTTGATGCTGGCGGGAATACTGATGGCGGGAGTGGCCTTGATCGGGCTGAGCGCTATGTCCAGCCTGTGGATGTTCTACTTTTTTTACCTCTTCAATGCCCTCGGCTACGTCTGCGGAGGTCCGCTTCCCTGTCAGGTATTACTGGCCAGGTGGTTTGATCGCTCACGCGGAAAAGCGATGGGGTTTGCCTATCTGGGAATCGGGATAGGAGGGGCGCTGGTTCCATGGCTTTCATACTGGCTGACAAAACAGTATGGCTGGCATGTTTCGCTTGGAGCGCTCGGAGCTTTGATTGTTGCTATCGCCTTTCCAATGGCCTTCTTCATTAAAGAGTCTCCAGAGGCCGCCGGAGTTCAGCCTGAACGGGAGAATAAAGAGCGTGCGGGCGCGGGACACGACGCAGCGGCCGCTGCGTCCAATCCCGGGCTTTCCACGCTGCAAGTTGAATCCTCCGGCCGTCCGGCGCAACAGCCGGTTGCTTCGATGAAAGGGATCTTCAATCGATTGCCGTTTTATCTTCTCGCCTTCGGCAGTATGGCTTCCATCGGCGCAGTGGGAGGCGCAAACCAGCATCTGAAGCTCTTTCTCAGCCTCGATCAGCGCTACGCGCAGGCGGAAATTGCCAGGATCGTTTCGCTTGTGCTCACTGCCAGCATCATCGGGCGTTTGCTGATGGGATGGATGGCTGATCACTTTCCCAAAAAGTACGTGATGCTTTTGATTTATCTGATCGTGGGCTCGGCCATCCCACTGCTGTTTTTTGCTTCCACTCCGGGAGTAATGTATCTGTTTGCTTTTGTGTTTGGAATCGGGCTGGGCGGCGATTACATGATCATTCCGTTGATGGCGGCCGAATTGTTCGGTGTTCGCGTTCTGGGGAGGATCATGGGGGTGATTCTGACTGCCGACGGTGTTGCGGAAGCCCTGGCGCCGATGCTGGTCGGCTTTATCCGAGATCAGACTAAAACCTATTCGGTCGGGTTTGCCGTTCTAATCGGTTTGGCATTAGTCGGAGCAGTCGCGGTCGCGTTCCTGCCTTCCTCTAAAGTCGAAAGTCAAAGGTCTGTCTGAGAGTCGAAAGTTGTAAAGCCCACGTTGGTCCGTTGTCATTTGTCCGTTGTCAGTTGTCCGTGGTCCCGTTGTCAGTGGTCCGTTGTCAGTGGTCCGTTGTCGGGTTTCCGTTGTATGGTTGCGCTTTGAACGTTACGGATTGATAACAGATACACACACCGAACTATCCCAGCACAACCGACAACAAACCACGGACAACTGACCACGGACCACGGACAACTGACAACGGACCTTCAGACTTTCGACCTTTAGTTCAGTCCCGCCGCTTTCAGGACTTCATCCGCAGTGAGGGCTCGCTTTTCAGTTTTGATTCCCGGGAGCGAAAAGGAATCGCCGGCGTTGTGGACCAGCAGCCTCCCCCGAGAAGCTTGAGCCGCCGTTTGAAAATCCCCCGCGCGGCGTAGCCCCGGGATATACAGTTTTTCGACAAAATCGTCGTCCGAAGAGTTGTTGAACCGTCCAATATTGATCACGGCCGCGTCAACCTGCGCTACCGCCTGGGCCAGCAGGGCGGCCGGACCCGCTTCGCCGTCCGCGATTAGAACCAATCTTGCGGGTCCTTCTTTTCGCGCATTGGCGATTTCAACGGCAATGTCAAAGACACGCTGGGCGGCTTCCGAGCGGTTATAGGTTTCAAAATGGGAAATCCTGGATGCGGCATCCCGATTGAACGGGGTAAAGCGCACCTGCCGCACCTGCGCGCTCCCCAACGCAGGAGGGCGACCCCAGCCGCTCTCCGAATCCCCCGCCAGGACGACCACTGTCTTGGCGCGCCCGCTCTTGTTGGCGCCGGGCGAACTCCCGGATGGGGGAGCGACAGTGATCGAACTGGTGTCGTCCGGTGCGGCAAGCGCGTGCCGGAGCGCATGCTGCAGCAGCGCGGGATCGGAAGCGATCAATTGCCGTCGCGCTGCGGAAAACCAGTTTTGAGTCAATTGTTCCGAGGTGACTGCGCCAGGCGGCAACGGGCGGTCATAAAATACCAGCAGGTCGCGCAGTTTTTCCGTCTGGAATTCCTTTTCCGTTACTTTCACGTCTGCCGGCGCGTTCTGGAGCCAGCGGGCCATCCAGGCGTAAACAGCTTCACGGCTTTCCTGATTGTAATTGTGCGGGGCGCGGATCTGCAGCGCGTGGACGCGGCCTTCTGCGCCAAACAGCGCGTAGAACTTGCGCATCTCGGGGTACTCCAGTTTCATGGTTTCGCCGGTCCAGTCGCCCGATGCGGAAACCATCAGCAATGGGCGGGGCGCGATGCACGCGGACAGTTCGACATTGTTCGTGTCGATTCTAAGGCCGGGAGGATTTTCACACAGGCATCCACCCTGCATGTGCAGGGAGATCATATTCACGGGAGCAGCCACCTTCACTCGATCATCCACAGCAGCAAGCAGGAAGGTTTGGGTCCCGCCTCCGGAGGCGCCGGTACAGGCAATTCGGTTACGATCCACTTCGGGGAGCGATTCCAGGAAATCGACTGAGCGGATGCTGTTCCACAATTGAAGGCCGGCCAGACTCAGGCCCCAGAGATTCTCGCGCTTCCCGCCGAAGCGGTGCGTGAGTTGCCGGCTGTCGTTGTATCCGATCATGTCATACGTGAAAACGACAAATCCCATGCGGGCCAGGTTGATGGCGCGACCGGGTACCGAGGCCAGCGATGTATTCTCCAGCCGGCCGTAGGCCCAGTGTCCATGAGGCGAAAGCACGGCAGGGAACGGCCCTGACCCGGCCGGCTTGTACAAGTTGCCGGTTACAAAGAATCCCGGAAGGCTTTCAAAGTAGACTTTGAATACAGAGTAATCGCGACGCTGCTGTGGTTCAAAGACGACGGCGTTGAGGGGAGTCTTTTCGGGCATCGGCAAAAGACCTGCGGATGCAAGAATGTGCTCGCGCAGATAATGAGCGCGCTGTTGCCAGGCCTGCAGCGACGGGTAACCGGCCACGGTGAAGCGATCATCCAGCGTGTGGTACTGGGCGGCCAGGAGCGCTGGCACTAAAAACAGGAGAAGAAGCCATCTCTTCATCACGAATTAACACGAATTAACACGAATTTCACGAATCTTTCAATAGTTTCGTGGAATAATTCTTGAAAGTTTGTGAGCTGTATCCGAAATCATTAAAGATTCGTGTTAATTCGTGAAATTCGTGTTAATTCGTGATCTACAGGAGGAAGTGGAATGTTTACAAGAAGGGACTTGATGACAGCGCTGATGGCGTCATTTGCGACACTTACTTTGGTGCTCGCGCTGGAGAAAGCGGAGCCGTCTATTCTGCACTCGACTGTATTTGATTGGAACAGCGTTGAGGTCAAGCCTACCAAAGTTGGTGCACGGCGCAGTTTTTTTCAAACACCGACAGCAACTCTGAAGGAGCTTGAAATGCACGTAACGACGCTGAATCCGGGCCAGGAACCGCATCCTCCGCATAAGCACCCGGAAGAAGAGATGATCATCGTCAAAGAAGGCACGATTGAGTCGACCCTGAACGGAGTATCCCGGCCGGCCGGGCCAGGGTCTGTGGTCTTCCAGGCATCCAATGAAATGCATGGCATTCGGAATACCGGCAGCGGCCAGGCCACGTATTACGTCATTAAGTTCGTTCCAAAGTAAGCTGATGACCTTCGAGGAATTCCAGTCGTCGCTGAAATCAGACAAACAGCCTCCCGAAGGCTTGTCGCCTGCCCTGCAGGCGCTGTGGCAGGAAGCGAAGGGAGATTGGGACGCCGCGCACAATACAGCGCAGGATGTTGCCGGTGCCGATGGGGCGTGGGTACACGCTTACTTGCATCGAAAGGAAGGAGACATCGGGAACGCTCGCTACTGGTATGCCCGTGCCCGCAAGCCCGAATTCCAGGAAGATCTCATCAAGGAATGGGAGCACATTGTCACGGCGCTTTTAGAGAAATGTAAACCATGATCGCTTGCCCCAAGTGCGGATTTGAACAGGAAGGCGGCAGTGAATGCCTTCGCTGCGGCATCATCTTTGAGCGCTACGTTGCAGCGAAGGCGCCCTCCACTCCGCCCTCACCGATATTTACGCCTATCGAAGAGAGTCCATCCCGGTCTCGCAGTCTGTTAAGAGTGGCTTACCGCATATTCACCTGGGGCACGTTGATTGTCGGTGTGGTCACGCTGGTGCTGGTGCTGCGGCAGGCCCCTCCACCGAAGGTGCAGACAGACCCGCGAGCTGCCGTTCGCGTGCAGGCCAAGATGAACGACCTGCAGCGTGACCTGCAGGCGGGCCGGCCTCACAGCCTGGAGTTGGAAGAAGCGGAGGTCAATTCATGGATTGATTCCAATCTGGCCCTGGCGCGCGACAACCCTTCCGCGACTTCCGTCCCAGCTCCCGATAACGCACCGGCAAAATCAGGTAATTCAACAGAGCCGACGATCCAGGAGGTTCAATCTTCCATGAAGGATGTGAAGCTGAACCTCAAGGATGACCTTGTAAGCGCCTACGTGCTGTTCAATCTCCGCGGCAAAGACCTCTCACTCTCGCTGGAGGGACGCTTGCGGGCAGAGAATGGGTACCTGCGATTCGACCCGGTGAGCGGAAAATTCGGGTCCTTACCGCTTCCTCAATCGGCCCTGGATCAGGCTGTGAACCGGTTACTCACGTCTCCCGAGAACCGGGAAAAATTCAAGCTGCCTCCCGAGATTTCAGATATCCACGTTGAGAATGGCAAGTTGGTGGTGAACTATCGCGAGAGCAGCCGCTGAAAGGCCAGAAGGCAGAAGGCAGGAGGCAGGAGGCAGAAGGCAGGAGGCGGAAGGCGGAAGGCAGAAGGCAGGAGGCAGAAGGCGGAAGGCGGGAGGCGGAAGGCAGAAGGCAGAAGGCGGAACTAGAAGTGACCGGTGATAGCTGAAGGCTGACACTGCCTCCTGCTTCCTGCTTCCTGCTTCCTGCTTCCTGGCTACTGCCTCCCTGCCTCCTGCCTCCTGCTTCCTGCCTCCTGCCTACTGCCTACTGCCTCCTGCCCACTGCCCGGAAAGTATGGATTTCAAGAAGGGGCGTTTCTCAGCCGAAGTCTTCCAGCCGGCGCCGTTTGATCCGCAGGGATTTCGTTACACCGCCGAAGCTTTTCCTCCTTACCGTCACATCCCCCGGGTAACTCCGCATCCGCGCCGTCATCCGATGGGGCATCACTTCGGCAAACCGGAACCGATCTCCGCGCCGTTCGATCCGGAGCATTGGTTTGCTTCCGCGGAATATCTCCATGGAGTCGATCTTTATAACTTTGCCTACTACTGGGAAGCTCATGAGGCCTGGGAGGCTTGCTGGAAGAGCGCCGGCGTCAAAAAACCGGCACGTCTATTCCTGCAGGGTTTGATTCAGATCTCAGCCGCGCTGTTGAAGAAGGAACAGCGCTTGTTGGCCGGGATGACGAGCCTCGCACGGCAGGGTTTAGCGCGACTGGGAGAAGCCTCCAATGTTGAGAATCCGTATTGCGGTTTGGATATCCCCGAGTTCACCGGCAGAATGAGCGTCATTTTTATGGCAGAGATCTCCGTTCGGTGGCCTGCGGATCCCAGGATTCAACTGCTTGGAATTGAGCCGCTGACCGGCAAGGGAGCTTGAGGATATTTCCCGCTGGTGATCTTGAACACCCGTCCGGATGCGGCGCGCAGTCGACAATTCCGGTGCGCATTTAGTCGCTGCCGGGGTGTCGGCACGGAACGCATTGTTGACTGAGAGCGACGGCAAGGATAAACTCGTGGTACTAATTTCAAACGGACTCTGCCGTATCAGCCACCCTCAGAGAGCGATAGCAGCGATTTTTACAATTCGGCTCGGTGCACAGGTGGAATGGGAATGATGTCGCCACAGAGACAACCTTCGGAAGCCAATTCAGCAGGGACAAAAATCGATGTCGGTATCAGTGCCCGTATCGATCCGGAGATGCTTTCGGATTTTCCCATTGAGATTGCGCGCGAATTTCGCGTCTTGCCGCTCCACAAGAACGGTGACTCGCTGATCCTGGCCACCGACATACAGCTTCGAGCCGAGCAGCTTGACGAGCTTCACCGCAGGCTTGGCTATCCATTTCATGTGGTACGTTGTGACATTGCAGGTTTCGCCGCCACGCTGGACGCCCTCTCGGAAAAGTCTCCTTCCAGCCGAAAAGTAGAGAAGATGAACCGGCCGCCCGACAGGCAAAAGTTTGAAGCGAAAACCTTTGCCAGGATCCTGATGGATCGCGGGCTGGTGAGAACCGAAGAACTGCCGCACAGCCTGATTGACACGTTGCGCGAACACGGTATCGCCCTTGCGCCGGCGACGTTCATCGACCGCCGCGTGATGGATCTGATGCCGGAGACCGTGGCGCGCCGCTACAAGATTCTGCCCATCGGCAGAGTGGAGAACAACTTCCTGGTGGCCACACACTCCAATCAGAACGCCGCCGGCCTGGCGGAAGTAAGAGGGATTACAGGACTGAGTCCGGTTCCTCTCTATTTCGAAATGGATGTTATCGAGGCTTCCATCGAGAAGTGCTATCGCCGCCGGCAGCAGCTTGCGCTGCAGCGCATGCTGGTCGCAAAGGAACTGATCAGTCGCGAGCAGCTCCACGCATGCCTCAAGATTCAGGCCGGCACAAACGACAGTCTGAGCGAACTGCTGGTCAAGCAGGGCTATGTGACAGAAGATGCCATCTATGCCTGCCTGTCGGAAACACTCGGCTACGAATATCGTCGCTTCAAGACAGCCGATATCGATCTTGAAGCCAGTCACCTGGTTTCGCGTAAGTTTGCCGAGGTGCATTGCGCGCTTCCCCTTGCGCTCGATCGGAAGAATCGGGTGTTGGAAGTGGCCGTCACTGATCCGACGGATCTGAAAGTGATGGACATTCTCAAGGCGGTGGCCAGCGGTCATGGCTACCGGTTGAAGACGGTTCTGGCCTCTCCCAGCAGCGTCCGGCAGGGCATCGATTACACTTACAATTTCCGCGGTGCGACGGAAGAAACAGAAGAGCTGGAAACCGTCGCTACCACCACCGAGGATACCTCCCGGCCGGAGTTGATTGATGAGGACATGCCGGCGATCCGGCGCATCGCCAACAAGGTTCTTTACATGGCAGTGATGGAAGGCGCCAGCGACGTGCACATTGAGAACCTGGAGTCTCGCGTGCGTGTCCGCTTCCGCATAGACGGCATTCTCCACGAGCGCAATAGTCCGATTAACAAAGACAACATCCGAAAGATTACTTCGTTGCTGAAAATCGACGCGGGCCTGGACATTACCGAGCACCGGCGAGCGCAGGACGGCGTGTTCAAGAAAAAGATCGACAGGAACCGGTTTCTTGATTTCAGGATCAACGCCCATGCGACCGAGTTCGGCGAAGATGCTGTAATCCGCATTCTGGATGCTTCCAAGAATCTGCTCTCGCTGGACAAACTCGGCTTGCCGCCGCAGATGTTGAAAATGTACGTGAAACTGGTGGAGAACCCGGAAGGCCTGATCCTCTTTACCGGTCCCACCGGCAGCGGAAAAAGCACCACTCTTTATTCCACGTTGAATCACCTCAACAGCGGCGAAAAGAAGATTGTGACTGCAGAAGATCCTGTCGAGTATTACCTGGACGGTATTTGTCAGTACCAGGTCAACGAACCGATCGGCAATACATTTGCCGAGCAGGCGCGGCGTTTCCTGCGCAAGGACCCGGACATCATTCTGATCGGCGAGATCCGGGACGAGGATACTGCCGAGGCCTGCTTTCGAGCGGCGCTGACGGGACATCTGGTTTTCAGCACGCTGCACACAGCCAACAGCCTGGGTGTGGTGCAGCGACTGCGAGACTTGGGTGTAGAGCCGTCTTCATTGGGTGAAGCACTGCTGGCTGTGATTGCCCAGCGCCTCGCGCGCCGCAATTGTCTGCACTGCCGCAAGCCTTATCATCCGGATCCGGGATTGATGTCGGACTTTTACACCGACGAATTGCCTGTCAAAGCCGCCTATCAGCGGGGGACGGGATGCTCCCATTGCAACGGAACCGGATATAAGGGACGCATCGGGCTGTACGAGTTTTGGTACATCACGGATGAAGCCCGTATGGCGATCTCGTCAGGTGGACGCGAGGGACAAATTCCGGAAATTGCGTACCGGACCGGTTTGATGCCGCTGATGGAAGACGGCATGCGCAAGGTGCACGACGGAGTCACGACTCTCGAGGAACTGCGACGCGTTGTTCCGCTGGAAGAAATCCGCCGCTTCGCTAATTTCAAAATGTAACTGCTGGAAACACTCCAGCCGGCAAGCCAACCCGCCCCTCTTCGATCCTCCCGTTTATCCTTCCCCTGTTGTATGATTCGATCCAAAAGGAGAACTTCATGATGCCAGGCGAAAAGAATCCCTTTCAGTATTTCAAGGCGTTCACTCTGGTGCTCGTCGTCGCTGTGTCCCTCGTCTTTTGCGCGATTGCCGCTGAGTCATCGGGCTTTGACTACTGGTCCGCTTCGGATCTGCAGGGCTACTCGAAGAAGCTGGCTGTGCGGATGAACGCTCAGAAAGTAGCGTCGGAGCGACTGGTAGATTATGGAAACCATTTCCTGATGGTGGCGCATCGCGAAGGAAGCGGTGAGGCCGAACTGCACGAAAGGCAGTCAGATATTTTCATCGTGCAAAGTGGACAAGCGACGCTTTTGGTCGGCGGCCGGATTGTCGGCGGCAAGACGACGGCGCCCAACGAAATTCGGGGACCGTCAATCGAAGGGGGAGAAAAGCGAAAACTCTCGACGGGCGACATCGTCCATATCACTAACAAAGTGCCGCACCAACTCCTGCTGGAGCCCGGGAAGGAGTTCACTTACGCCGTGGTTAAGGTGGACACCGCGAACTGACGGAAGGCAGAAAGCGGAAGGCAGAAAGCGGAAAGCAGAAAGCGGAAAGCGGAAGGCGGAAAGCGGAAAGCGGAAAGCGGAGCGCGGAAAGCGGAGGGCGGAAAACGGAGCGCGGAAAGCGGAGGGCGGAAAGCGGAGGGCGGGTCCCTTCTGCTTTTTGCCTTCCGCCTTCTGCCTTCCGCCTTCTGCCTTCCGCCTTCCCCCTTCCGCCTTCCCCCTTCTGCCTTCCGCCTTCCGGCTTTTCACCACCGCCGCCGGGGTGCGCCACTGGAAACGTCGTAGAACTCCAGATCCCTGGCCGCGATCATTTTTGTCAGCAGGATGATCTGGCCTGTATGCATGGAGAAATGTTCCACCACGTGATAAATGGCTTCCAGACCGCTTACGTCGTGATTCTGAATGTGCCTCGTTTCCAGCAGCACTTTCGAGTCCAGTCGCTGTAGTACTGTATCCGCGTCCTTCACTGCTTCTCTCAATTTCGAGATCAGATCGGAGCGGGGGATCTTCGAGCGCTCATCAAATTCCTGTTGCCTCTGGCGTCGGTCGGGTTCTCCTCCAAGACCGCTCACGATCCACTGCCTGACATTGCCGGAGAGATGCAACAGCAGGTTTCCAATACTGTTGGATGTCTCGTTCGAACGCCACCAGACCTGTTCATCTGTGAGTTGCTGCACGCAACGCTCGATTCGGGGCAGCAGATCCTCATTAATGAATTTGCGCGATCGATCGATAAACAAGTCACCGGTGTCGGACATACCGGACCTCCGTCGGCTTATGGCGCCGGTTTGAATTGGTAGCTGTATTCTCTCGTCTCCAGGCGTTTGGGGAAAAACTTCCCGCGTCCCGGCACGTCAATCGGCGTCATGATCTCCTGCCTGGTTTTTTCGCTCTGGATCGTCATAGTGTTCAGATCGATGACGCGCTCTCCTTCGCCTCGGATGACCGGCTTGTCGGAGGTTGCGACGGCAGAGCCCGCTGCCTGGGTGCCGTTTTCCGAGGACTTCAGCGCCGCGGCGTCAGAGTCGTAACGAAACGCGATCGTTACCAGATTCTTCTCCCCGTCCTTCCTGACTTCAGAGAATCGCATTATGGTCGTATACTTTATTGGACCGGTCTGAAACGGGTATTCCTGCACCGTTTCCTTCTGCTCGCCGGATTTGAATCTCAGGCCTATAAGTTCGCCGATCCTTGAATTCCATTCCCCTTGCTCTCTATTCTTCAGCGCCTCCGGACTCATGGCGGAAGCGAGAGACTGAAGCTGGGGTGGCAACGTTTTCTGAATCTCCTCTCCGATTGTCTCAGCTCCCTTAAGGGCCTGGAATTCACCGGCGGGGGAAATCTGGTAGGTGAGCTTTCTTCCGAGCAGTATTTTGTTCATGGGGTTCTCGAACGGACGGGCGTTGCGCATCGTACGGATCGCGGTTTGCGTTCGCTGTATGTCATACCCTGCGGATGTTTTCGTTACTTTCACTTCCGTCGTGGTTTCGGCTGTGTCCTCGTTGGTCATGCCGTTGCCCATGTCGCGTATGACGGAAGCCTTCAATTTCTCTGTGTATTCCAGACCATTGGGAGGCGCAAAAACGAGCTGAAACTCCTGCGCCTGCAGCGGCAGATAAAAGATAGAAAATAAGAGCGCCAATGCCTTCATTCATTGCTCCATCATGAATAATACCGTCTCAATTGCTCTGCGGTGCCGTCCAGATCAGGGAAGACCCGACGCTCGTCAACTCCTACCAGATCCAACTGGTCGCGAAACCGGCCCACTTCATCGGCGGGGATGATGAACTTTGTCAGAGCCGAACCCAGGCCGTGGGATCGCAGGAAGCCGTCGAACGGCTGCCGCTTGTCAGAGCAGAGCGTAAAGGTCGCTGCCTGGGCGACGATTCGCGCGTCTAGAGACGGCGGTTCGAACATGCACGCAAAATGGGAATCGGGAGCGTACTGATTGAACAGGACCCAGGGTGTGAATCGCTTCTCCTTTCCAAACAGTCTTTCCAGGTCTTCGATCAGCAGAGCCAGTTTGGGAAAACCGAAAGCATGGTGAATTCGCTGCCAGTCCAACCGCCACACGGCGCGATCGCCCGCGGCTGGAACGACAGTTGCAAAATGAGCCGCCACCAGAGGCGAATAAGTCCAGTCGAGCAGTCGCGTCGGCAAGCCGTGGTGTTGGGCCGCTACCAGCAACTCCCAATCATTTACATGTGTCGGTGAAAAGTAGGGCCGGGAATAGCGAATGAAGTTTCGCAGGAGGTGCTCCTCAAGGTCAGCCTTGGTATGCGCAGGCTTGGAGCCTCCCAGTCGATCCAAGCTGGTCAAAAGCGGGCGGCCCGCGTCGTACGCCCCACGATAGACGCCGCTGTCGCGTCGCCGACCGGTAACCGGATTCGGATCTGTGGGCGTGACTTTGTCGATCAAGTCACCGAGACTGGAGACTCCGATCTCCACGATTTGAGCACTTCCAGAATTGAGTTTTTCGGTCGCCGTGCCTGCCATTTCTAACCTCTAACCTCTAACCTCAAACCTCTAACCTCTAACCTCTAACCTCTAACCTCTAACCTCTAACCTCTAACCTCTAACCTCTAACCTCTAACCTCTAACCTCTAACCTCTAACCTCTAACCTCTAACCTCTGGCCTAACGCGCCACTCTGCTCATCAATGCGAGCAGGTTGGTCTCTGAATCCCGAAAGAACGCCATCCACAGATCATACCTATCCATCCTGGCGATCAGGTGTGGCTCGCCCTCAAATTGGACTCCTCGTCCCGTCAATGTTTGATGCGCCTTCCGGATATCGTCGACGTTAAAATAAATGACTGAGCTGGGATGATCAAATTCCGGTTTTTCAGGCAGGGCCAGCATCAGGTTGATCCCGCTGCAATTGAAAAACGCCATTTTAGGAACGGTGAACAGGTGCTTGACTCCCAGTTTGTCCCGATAGAATGCAACCGCCCGATCGAGATCATGCGCGTTAACCGCAATCTGTCCGATTTGAGCAAGCCCAAATTGATTGGCTTCTGTCATCTCCCCATCCTTGAGCACGAATTTCTCTTTGAGCACGAATTACGCGAATTACACGAATTGCACGAATCCTTTAATTACTTCGAGGAATTGGGAAGGTCCTACCCAAAAAATGATTTCGTGAAATTCGTGAAATTCGTGAAATTCGTGAAATTCGTGATATTCGTGCTCAACATGTAATTCGTGCTCAACATGTAAGTCGTGCTCAACGTTCCTGGCTGACCACTACCCGGTTCTTTCCCAACGCTTTTGCCTGATACATTGCGGCGTCAGCACGTCGAAGCAGGTCATCCTTTTTCAGGTTCCCCTTGGGGTTATTCACAGGCTTGTGATGCGCCACTCCTACAGAAGCAGTCAGAATGTTTTCCAGATTCAGCGGTTTTAAGCCGAAACCATATTCACGAGTCACGAATTTGCCGCCTTCGACGGCTTTTCGAATTCTTTCCGCCGCATCTACGCCCTCTCGCAGGGATGCATTGGACATCACGATCACGAACTCATCACCTCCGTAGCGCGCGATGGTTGCATCGCTGCGGTCTACCGCCTGCGTCAGCAGCGTGCCCATCTCTCGCAGCACCTGGCTTCCAGTGAGATGCCCGTAGGTATCGTTGATACTCTTGAAGTGATCCAGATCAAGGAAGATTAGAACGCATTCGCTTCCGCTCAGATCTGCAGCAGTCAATGTCTCAGTGAGGTGAACGTGGAACCAGCGGTCGTTGTACAGTCCGGTAAGATCATCTTTCTTGGCAAGCTCGCGACCGCGACGAGCATCCAGCGCATTCTGCAAGGTGACCGAAGTGTAGCCGGCGAAGATTTGCAGCAGGTTAAGGTCATGTTCGCTGAATGGTTCCCCATTGAGGCGATTGATCAGCTCAATGACCCCGCACACATCCTTCTCGATAAACACCGGTACGCAAACGATCGACCGGGTGTTATATCCCATGGTCTGATCGAACTGCCGGAAAAACATCGGATCTTTCGTGACATCGCGTGAAATATAAGGGTTGCCGGATTGGTAGACATGTCCGGCAATGCCGAGCTTTCCGGAAATCTGCTTCCCCAGGAGTTCCCGGCCTACCGGCCCAAAAGCGGCCACAAAAAAGAGGTGGTTATTTTCTCTGACCGCGCTTTTTTTGGTGGGATCATCGAGAAGAATCGATCCCGATTCTGACGGAACAAATTCAAAGGCTTTCTGAAGGATCTGCCGCAGCAAAATATCCAGATCGCTCGCTGCTCGCAGCATGAAATCGGCTTTGTGACGCTGCAGGAAACGCTCCAGGGAAGGCAACTCCAGCGAGTGGAATGTAAGCATGGACTCACGTTCATCTTGGGAGGGGCGTTTTTTTCCATCTTGCATAACTGTCAGAACTTTTCACCACAAAGGCACAAAGGCACGAAGCAAGACGTGGGGCAGGCAGAGGCCGGTCAGCTCCAAAAGCCCTTGCCGCGTTTACCTTTGGACAGCTGACCGGCCTCTGCCTGCCCCACGTCTTCCCTTCGTGTCCTTAGTGTCTTTGTGGTGAAAGTTTCACACACGAACTTTTGCAAGTAAGTACTAGTCAGCGCTAAAACCGTGCTGGCGGCGATGATGAGGCCCATCGAAAGTCTGGGTCGACTTGAACAGCTCGTGCCGCCCATCGGCGGCCTGCGGACGTACGCGTTCGAGCAAGGCGGCTCGTTCCTGTTTTTCCATCGGCCTAAAATCCTGAACAATCCCCAGGTCCTGCTGCAGGTCTTCCATCGACTGAATCCCTACAACCAGCGACGTAATGGGCAGGCTGAGCGCATAGCGAATGCAGTCCTGAGCGGAAACCCCTGCCTTTTCCGGTATCTGGCCTTTGGGATAGCCCCCGCCAAGGCTTTTCATCCCCAGCACGGAGATATTTCGTTTCGTGCAAACAGGAAGCACCTCGTTCTGGAAACTTCGGTAATGTGCGTCCATGACGTTAATCGGCATTTGTGCCGTGTCCCAGTCAAAGGACTTGCTAAGCATCTTCAGGTGGATGCGCGGATCCTTGTGCCCGGTAAAGCCAATGTAACGCACCTTTCCCGCTTTTCTGGCTTCTATCGCCGCTTTGATTCCGCCTTTATCGAACACCCAATCCGGGTCATTGTCGTAGACCATCTCGTGGAACTGCCACAGATCGAGATGGTCGGTGCGAAGCCGCCGGAGGCTTTCCTCCAGATTCCGCATCGACCCCTGGTAGTCCCGTTCGCAGTTTTTGGTCATCAGGAAGACTTTTTTGCGATGGTCATCCATGGAAAGAGCCCGCCCCATTACTTCCTCGCTCCCTCCGTTGTGATAATCCCAGGCATTATCGAAGAAAGTGAGGCCATGGTCTATGGCGGCATGCATAATTCGCATGGCCTCCTGAGTGTCTTTGACGGCGCCGATATGCCAGCCGCCGAGGGTAAGAATGGATACCTTCTCGCCCGTTTTCCCCAGCGACCGCGTCGGCACGCCGGCAGCGCTCTTTGCTCTCAAGGATACCCCTCCGTGGCTGAAACTCGCGCCGGCTACGATTCCCAATGATGTTCGTACAAAATCGCGTCGAGTGGTTTCAAAGTGCGGCATGGCGCCTCCTGTGAATTTGTGGCAACCAACAGTTTTTGGTTCGGACGCCGGCACAGCCATGCTGCGCCAAGGAGTTTGGACATTTCGCAGCGGAGCCCGGGACGTTTTCACAACGTCAGAACGCGAACGAAGTGGGCGACGCAGGACTGCGTCCGGCGCTACAACTCTTCGTACCGTCAATTCAGCCTACGGCCAGAGCGGCGGAAAGAAAAGGAAAAAAAGCAGGCTATGAAGCCGGATTGGGGCCGGGGTGGGTCGGGGAGGTTCGACTTTTTCCGTTCTTTTTGAGTCAAATAGGACAGCACAGGAAAGATTCTGAGCCGGAGTCGATGGAAGAAGCCTTGAATTCAACGCTTTCGACGGAGAGCCACGCAGAGTCCAGGCCGGCAGACAGCGTCCAGGAAGTCGCCTGGATCAGAGCCTCGCAGCAGGGGGATACTCTCGCTTTCAACCGGCTTGTCCTCAGGTGGGAAAAGTCCATCTATAACCTGACGCTGAGGATGCTTCAGGATCCGGAGGATGCTGCCGAAGTTACTCAGGAAGTTTTTCTGTCGGCTTATCGAAATGTCCGGCGCTTCCGGCATGAGGCCAGGTTTTCCACCTGGCTCTACCGTATCGCGGCCAATCATTGCATAACCAGGCTGCGACAGCGTCCTCAGGGGGTCCACTGTTCCATCGATGATGATCATTCTGTGATTCCAATCGAGCAAGCTCTTCCCGCACAGCGTTCACACGAAAGCGAATTCCTGCGCGAGGAAATCCGCAACCAGGTGCGCGGGGCGCTGCGACAGTTGAATCCTGATCAAAGGATAGTGGTGGAACTGAAGTTCTTTCAGGAACTCACATTTAATGACATTGCGGCGATTTTGCAGCTCCCGGTCAGCACGATTAAGTCGAGACTTTACTCCGGTTTCGAAGTACTAAAAGGGCGACTGGGAAACGCCGCGAAACACTCTGTCAATATGACCGCGAACACTTCGGAGGCAAAATGAATGGTTGTGACGAATTTCGAAATCAGATCATCGAGGCTGCCCTGGGAGAAATCGGCTCCGCAGAGCAGGGGGCCCTGGAATCGCACCTGAAGGATTGCGCGGTCTGTCGTCGGGAACAGGATCGCGTCGTCGAGGTGGTTAGGGAGCTGCGCGCGGCCACAGATTTTCCGGTCCCGCGGCACTTTTTCGTGCACCCAGACGATAGTCCTTACACGGTCCGGGATATCTTTCGGGCGCTCACACCAGCCTGGAAACTGGGCTTGGCCGCGGCAACAGTGGTTGTCGCGCTTCTGGTGGTGTTCACGGCGGCAAGTTTCCATGCCCGCATCGAGAAGGGTGTCTACGTCTTCAGCTTCGGCACGCCAATCGATCCGGTCCCAGGCCGCTCAGAACCGTCCGTGGACGTCGGCCGGTTAAAACCGGATTTGCTGCGAACGTTGGAGGAAAAATCCCGGCGGGAACGCCTGCAGTGGATTCAAGCGATGAGAGAAGAGATGGATCGATCCGCATCGACATTGTCGCGGCGGCAGCGGGCGGAGCTGGAAAGGACTTTGGCAAGTCTGGAGCGCCGCGTCGATGAGCGCGTATTTACCGCAGGCCTGGCCCTGCAGGCGCGCTCGGATAAGGCTCTCTCCGACATGTACAACTCGATGCAGGCGCAGCGACAGCGCGATGTGCTGCTCACACAGGAGAGTCTTGAACGCTGGAAAGCGAAAGATGAAATCAAGGCCAGCCAGACCGATGCCATCCTGCAAACGCTGCTGCAGGTGGCCGAGGTCCGCTTGAAATAAAGACCCATGGCCAGAAATAACTTATTGTTTTTTCGACAAGATTTCAGAAGACATCCAATCGAGCTTTCGAGCTGCGGTCTATTTAGAGGGAGAAAAAGATGAAAAGATATCTAATGGCGCTTCTGCTGGCAATGTTGGCTCTGTTGCCTGCCGGGAATGTCTTGAATGCCCAGTCCGAGCTTTTCGACCAGAAGAAGTTGCGGCAGGAACTGGAAATTATGGAAGGCATCTTGCAGACCACTTTGCAGTTTGGGCTGAAAGAGTTTCGGCTTAAGGATCAGGCGGCGAAAAAAGAAGAACAGGTCTTCAGGAGGTCGTATGATTTTCCGGGTGAAATAGGAAGGCTTTCCAATATCACCGCTCTCTACCTTTATGGCCAGGGTGCTGTCTTCCTTATTCCTGTGGCGGGTCTCCAGGGGCATAACGACTTTTACGGAGTGCTTGCCCCGGGGCACAAAGATATCGATCTTTACCTCCGCAGCTCGATTAAGCCGGCCTCTCCAGCGCCCGGATCACCTCGGACCTCGATATCGCCGGCACCTCCGGCGGCTGGGAGTGGAGTCGAAAAATCCGCAAAGAGGGTGACCGAGGGAAACGAGGAGGACCTGCGCAAACGCCTCGGCGAGGCTCAGGAGCTCATTAAGAAGCGCACGGAAGATGAAGCCGTGCTGCGAGCAAAGCTGGATGAACTGCTCGGTAAAATAAAAGGCTCGCTGATCGAGGCGCTCGCCAATTACGGAGACTCTCTGACGCTGGTAAAACCCAACGAATACATTACGATTGTCTTCACCAGTGAGACGCCGGGCCGCTTCAAACTGCTGCTGGCGGATGAGGTGGGACATCCACAGGAAGTCATCTCAGTCCAGAAATCTGTCATTACCGATTACAAGGCCGGTAAGCTGCCGCTGGAGAGCTTCAGGCAAAAGGTTTTGAATTACAAGAATTGAGTTTCACTGCTAAGAAAGCGGAAACTGCGAAGGCGCGAAAGCGCGAAAAAATGGTTCTGGTTGCCTGCGAAGGCTGGAGCACTTTTCGTTTTCGCGCCTTCGCGGTGAATTTTGCGAGAATTACTTCAGGATCTCGGCCGCACGTGTGAGATCAGAGACCGAGAGGATCATCAGCGCGCGATCTGAATTTTTTTCTATGCTGCCGTAAGCGTACCGCAAGTCGATTCCCTTTTCAGCGAGTTTTCTGGTGATTCGTCCCAGCGCTCCGGGGCGGTCCTTTAGATGGACAGCCAGAACTTGTTCCTCGGTATAACCAATCCTGAGAGAATCGAGTACTTTCTTCGCAGTATCCAGGTTGTTGACGATGATATGAAGCGGCGCCTCGCCGCGCGGGGTTTTCGAAATCATGATAGCCGAGATGTTGACCGCTACCTTTGCCAACTCGGTACAAATCTCGGCCAGAGCTCCCGGCTTGTCGTCCACCTTGACGGAAAGCTGCTTTACGATCGCCATAGTTGGGCAGGAATTTCCACGAATTTACACGAATTTCACGAAGTTATCTAAAAGATTCGTGTAATTCGTATAATGCGTCTGACTTTGTGCGCTTTGTACTACTAACCATGAACTACTAACCATGAGAATTTTCGCGGCCTGCGCAAATTTATTCGGGAGCGGACAGACGGCCTGAGGGCCGTCTCAGCTTGGCAGGACACCGCAGAGAGACGGCCGTCTCTCCTTGACTTTTGGTTGCGGCTTCGCCGCGCTAAGCCTTTGTGGTGCAAATATTCTTGGTCGAATTTGTGGAATTAAATGCCAGGCGAGAACACTTATCATGAAAAAACACCAGAACTTTTTGACAGCACAGGCAATCGTTTTTGTGGCCGCGCATTGTCTGATGGCCCAGAGCCGCCCGGCGATTGATGCTCTGAAGACGGAAGCCTCAGCCGCGGTGGATGGAATGAAGGATCTGACCCAGCGAATGGTCGATCAAATCTTCAGCTTCAGTGAGTTGGGATTTCAGGAATTTGAAACATCGCGCTACGTGACCGGCATTCTGGAAGAAAACGGTTTCAAAGTGGAACGTGGAATCGCCGGAATCCCCACTGCGTGGATGGCGACTTATGGTTCCGGGAAACCGGTGATTGCCTTTATCAGCGACATCGACGGCATTCCCCAGGCGTCTCAGAAGCCCGGCGTTGCCTATCATGATCCTCTTGTTCCGGGAGCGCCGGGCCACGGGGAAGGGCACAATTCGGGACAGGCGGTAAATGTCACCGCTGCCATTGTCCTTAAGAACCTGATGGACAAATATCGGATCTCCGGAACTCTCCGGTTATTCCCGGGCGTGGCCGAAGAGCAGCTCGGCACCAAGGCCTTTTTGATTCGGGCGGGCCTGTTCAAGGACGTCGACATTGTTTTGGGGTCTCATGTGGACAACAGCTTCGGCACCAATTACGGCATGCCGTCGAACAACAGCGGCCTGGTTTCCGTGCAATACACATTCTCCGGACGCTCGGCGCATGCGGCAGGGGCGCCATGGCAGGGACGCAGCGCGCTGGACGCCGTGGAGCTGATGAATGCAGGCTGGAATTACCGGCGTGAACACCTGCGACTGCAGCACCGATCGCACTACGTGATTGTCAACGGCGGCGACCAGCCCAACGTAGTTCCGCCGGAAGCGACCGTCTGGTACTTCTTCCGGGAACTGGACTATGCGCGCATCAAGGAGCTCTTTGAGCTGGGAAACAGGATGGCGCAGGCTGCGACGATGATGACCGACACGACGGTGACGCATCGGATTGTGGGATCAGCCTGGCCGAATCACTTCAATAAGGTTGTCGCCGAAGCGCAGCATAAGAACATCGAGGCTGTCGGCATGCCACAGTGGAGTGAAGCCGATCAGACGCTGGCCCGTTCTCTGCAAAAGGAAATCGAAGCCAAAACGGACGGTTTGAAAACGTCAGTGGAGAAGCTGGTAGCGCCCAAGGAACCTTCAGGCGGAGGCTCCGACGACATTGGCGACGTTTCGTGGAATGTTCCCACGGTATACCTTCGCTACCCGGCAAACATTCCAAACCTGCCGGGACATAACTGGGCCAATGCAGTAGCGATGGCCACGCCGATCGCTCACAAAGGGTCGACGGCCGGCGCCAAGGTTCAAGCTCTAACGGCGCTCGACTTTCTGATGAATGATGAGCTGGTAAAGGAGAGCTGGAATTATTTTCGCAGCGTGCAGACTAAAGATGTGAAATACATCCCGCTGATCGAATCAACCGATCGCCCGGCGATTGAGCTGAATAAGGAAAAAATGGAAAGACACCTTCCGGAGCTCAAGAAGCACTACTTTGATCCCGGCCGTTACAAAACATACCTGGAGCAACTGGGAATCTCATATCCGACCGTGCGGCAGTAGAAGGGGGATGAACCCTTCCCTCCCTTCCTAACCCTTCCTCACGCTCCCTCGCTCCCCGGGGCTGCGTTTATCTTCGCGATCTTCTCCAGGTGGCGTATATCGCGCCCTTCCACCATGAAGATCACCATTTCAGCGATGTTGGAGGAGTGATCTCCCAGTCGTTCCAGGTATTTGGCGACAAACATCAGGTGAGAGGCGCATAAGATGTCGGCCGGATGTTCGGCCATGTACGACAAAAGATCACGGAACAGCTTTTGATTCAGCATGTCAACGTAATCGTCCGCATACAGCACCTTCTGCGCCAACTCCACATCCTGATTAACAAAGGCATCCAGAGCATCCTTCAGCATCTTCTGCGCAGCTTCGGCCATGAGGGGGTAGTCCGGCAGCAGTTTCATTTCCGGCCCGCAGCTCAACTCCAGGGCGCGCTCCGCGATATCAACCGCCAGATCTCCGACGCGTTCCAGGTCCTTGACGATTTTCAGGCTGGTAGCGATAAAGCGGAGGTCGCGCGCCACGGGCTGGCGCAGGGCCAGCAGTTCCAGGCTGGCGTTGTCAATTTCGATTTCCAGTTTGTCCACGTGGGGATCGCCGGCGATCACCTCGTTGGCCAGCGAAGCATCTTTCTGCACCAGGGCGCGAATGCTGAGTGAAATCGCGCGCTCCACCATTGTCGCCATGCGCAAGATGGACTGTTTTAAAGCATCCAACTGTTCGTCAAAATGCTTGCTTAAGTGGTCTGTCATCGGTGTTCCTATTCTTGCCGGGTTAGGAGTCGCGGGTTTCCGGGTTCCGGGTTTCGGGTTACGGGTTCCGGGTTCCGAGTTTTCGGGTTTCGAGTTTTCGGGTTGCGGGTTCTCGAGTTGCGGGTTCCGGGTTCCGAGTTTCACGTTCCGGGTGCCGAGCTTCGGGTTCCGGGTTCCGAGCTTCGGGTTCCGCAACCCAACAACTCAACAAACCGAAAACCCACAACCCGAAAACCGGGAACCCGAAAACCCGCAACCCGAAACCCCGAAACCCGAAAACCCGAAAACCCGAAAACCCGAAATCCGAAATCCGCGAGGCGACAACCCGCAACCCGAAAACCCGTAACCCGACAACCCGCGCCGAAGGAGTGCCTAGCCGAATCTCCCGGTCACATAATCCTCAGTTTGCTTTTTCTCCGGCGTGGTAAAGAGCCTGCGGGTAACATTGAACTCTACCAACTGCCCCAGGTAGAAGAAAGCAGTGTAGTCGGACACGCGCGCGGCCTGCTGCATGTTGTGCGTGACGATCACAATGGTGTAGCGCTGCTTCAGCTCTTCGATCAACTCTTCAATTTTCTGAGTGGCGATAGGATCCAGCGCCGAGGCAGGTTCGTCCATGAGCAGCATCTCAGGCTCCACGGCCAGCGCTCGGGCGATGCACAACCGCTGCTGCTGGCCGCCGGATAAACTCAGCGCCGACCGATTCAGCCGGTCCTTGACCTCATCCCAGAGCGCAACATCTCGAAGGCTCTTCTCGACCCGCTCTTCCAGAAAGGTTCTGCTGTGCCGGCCGTTGATTCGCAGGCCGTAGGCTACGTTTTCAAAGATGGATTTTGGAAAAGGATTGGATTTCTGAAAGACCATTCCTACCCGCCGGCGCACTTCAACCACGTCGACGTCGGGCGCATAGATATCCTGGTCATCCAGAACGATACTCCCCTCCAGCCGGGTGTGAGCCAGGATCTCATTCATGCGATTCAGCGTTCTCAAAAAGGTTGATTTGCCGCAGCCGCTGGGGCCAATCAG
>DASXQR010000124.1:0-57538 GCA_036507075.1 Acidobacteriota bacterium
TGTGACACTTCTGATTGGCAGTAATTGTTAACTGGGAGGGTCCGCTTGCTTACGCGCGCGGTTCAGCTGTGTCTTTGTGGTGAAAATTTCTTGCTTTTCAGGAATAAAACACATTTTCCGTGCCGCACACCGGACAGCGATAAAATTTCCACAGCACAAACCGCTGCAACAATGGAACCAGAGTTGGAACCGGATGACCCGCTCCGCACGAAAAGCAGACATTCAAATCGGCCGGCATTGGTTCGGGGCGTGCCGCCTTCTTGCCGTATCGCGGCGCCGGTTCAGGTTCCCAGCGAAACACAAATCCCCAACCATAATGGCTGAACCGGGACCCGGTAAGATCATCCGCCGTTCGCGCCAGGTAGTTTCCCCAGCGCAGCAGGAATTTGAGAAAACGGGGCGGAATGCGCGCCAGCAGCCTCGCTGTGCGAGGGTAGTCGCCCAGCTTTTCCGGGGAAGGAGGGTTCAGATAGACAAAACCGGTGTAGAGCTGCTTGAACCGGACTGCATGAAACTGCGTGTTGCACTCGACAAGCCTGAGCAGGGAATCGAAGGAGAACCGGTTTACATGACCACCGCCGCTGAACACGAAGCGATAGAGATCGTCGTCAAACGAAAATCCGTTCGGAATCGAGACCCACAAAAAGCCGCCCCGCTTGATGACACGGTTAATCTCAAACAACGTTTCCACGATCTTCTCGAAGTGCTCGAAAGTGTGATTACACACAACCACGTCGATGCTTGCATCTTTCAAGGGCAGCGCCTCGGATCTCGCGATGATTCTTCCCATGCAGGGCTGCCGGCCAACCGGGAAGGCGACGTCAACGGCCGTCACTCCGGCCGCGGTGGAAGGATAGACAAAGCTTCCTCCGCCGGCTCCCAGATCCAGCACGCGCGCCAATCGAGGCAGATCTCTGATTAGGTCATCCATATGGCTGCAACTCCAACAGTACCGCGATCCGTGAGGTCGCGGCGCACCGACAGGGGCGACAGGCAAAGGATAAGCCTTGCCATCGCCAAAGACTCTTGCCTTATCGAATGATACAGGATGGCTGGCGCCAATGTCTGGCGCGCCGCGACCCGACGGATCGCGTTACCGTATCACAGGGAACTCTGCCTGGTGCGCCGCGACCTTACGGATCGCGGTACTGTTGGAGTTGGCAGTGACAGACGGGCGTTTAAACTGCTATTCTGATCAGTCTGGAAAGCAGGATCCAGCAAGCTTGACCGGAAGGTGGGCCTCTACGGCCACTTGCCCCCGGTTTTTGATTTTTGCATCCGGAATGTCACAGTCCTCACTTTCCGGAGGCGCGGATTTATCTAAGATTCCCGGGCTGGATTTCGACCCTTCATGGTCTCCGGCGGCTTTGTTTCCCCTGTCGATCTGAAGCAAGTGGTTTTTGTATGGCTGATCAACCTTTACGTATTCTGGTCCTCGATGAAAACGAGGCACCGGTCTGGTTCCAGACGATTTTTGAAGCTTCCCGCGACGGAATCGTCGTGGAGCTGGACGAAATCATTGTTTCGGCCAATACCGCCTTCGCGCGCCTCTACGGATACGATAGCCCGCAAGAGTTGATCGGTCAGCATGTTTCAGTCGTTCAATCCGACGAAGACAATGAGCGGATGCTGCACCTGGGCCAGCAGAGGCTTCGCGGCGAGGCCGTGCCATCCGTCTATGGCTTCAAGGGGAAGCGAAAGGACGCCACGACAGTCGAGCTGGAGGCTTCCGTTTCTACCACGTCGATCGGAGACAAAGTTTACATCGTGTCGCTGGTGCGCGACATTTCGGAGCGTCGCCGGGCAGAAAGAAAAATTCAAAGTACTCTCTCACTGCTGACCGCCACGCTTGAATCGACCGCCGACGGAATTCTGGTCGTGGATAAGAAAGGAAAGATCAGCAGCTTCAACAAAAAATTTCTGCAGATGTGGCGCATCCCCATGTCGATTGCGCAGTCACTGGATGATTCCAGCGCGCTGGAATTTGCCTTTAATCAGTTGAAGGATCCGAAGAAATACTTGTCCAAGGTGATCGAGCTGTATAACCGGCCTGATGTGGAAAGCCACGACCTGCTCGAGTTCAAGGACGGGCGCGTCTTCGAGCGTTATTCACAGCCCCAGCGCATCGGAGATGATATCGTCGGCCGCGTCTGGAGTTTCCGGGACATCACCGAGCGCAGAGCGGCCGAGGAAGCGCTGCGCGCATCGGAAGAACGCTACCGCTTTCTCTTTGAAAGCAATCCGCAGCCGATGTTCGTTTACGATTCTGAAAACCTCTCCTTTCTGGCAGTGAACAACGCGCTGATCCGGCAATACGGTTACTCGCGCCAGGAATTTCTCTCCATGACGATTAAGGATATCCATCCTTCCGAAGACATCCCGGCTCTCATCGACAGCGTTTCGAAAGGCAAGGGCGGTCTCGTTCCCAGCCGGAGATGGCGGCACCGCAAGAAGGATGGGACCGTCATAGAGGTAGAACTCGCCTCCAATGATTTCATCGTCGGCGACCGCCATGGGCAACTCGTGCTTGCCACCGATATCACCGAACGGCGCAGCCTGGAGGAGCAGCTCCGGCTGGCCCAAAAGATGGAGGGCATCGGAAGGCTGGCGGGGGGAATCGCCCACGATTTCAACAACCTGCTTACAACCGTCCTCGGGTACAGCGATTTGCTGTTGGAAGAAGTTGGAAAGGACAACCGGCTTCACTCTGACATCATTGAAATTAAGAGGGCAGGAGAGCGGGCGGCAGGGTTGACACGGCAACTACTGGCTTTCAGCCGCAGGCAGGTCCTGCAGCCCACCGTGCTTGACTTGAATACCGTGGTTTCCGAGCTGGACAAGATGCTGCGCCGCCTGATCGGAGAAGATATCGATCTTGTCACCGTCCGGCATGAAACTCTGGGTCGCGTCAAAGCCGATGCCGGGCAGATCGAGCAGGTTCTCGTTAACCTGATCCTCAATGCCAGAGACGCGATGCCTTCGGGCGGCAAAATCACCATTGAAACATCCAATGTCGAGTTGGACGAGGCTTACGCGCGCCAGCACGTGGCTGTAGTGACCGGCAAGTACGTCATGCTTTCGGTGACGGATACCGGCTACGGTATGGATGCTGAGACGACAGCGCGGATTTTTGAGCCGTTCTTCACCACCAAGGAGCGAAGCAAGGGTACTGGCCTGGGATTATCCACGGTCTACGGAATCGTCAAGCAAAGCGGTGGGAACATCTGGGTGTACAGCGAGCCGGGAATGGGCACGACCTTCAAGGTTTATCTGCCCAGAGTGGAAGAAGCGATCTACGCGCCGGAAACTCCAGCAACGCAGCCTAAGGCGACGGGAGGCTCGGAAACCATCCTGCTGGTGGAGGACGAAGATTCTGTGCGCTCCCTGGCGCGGGAGATTCTGCAGCGCAACGGCTACTTCGTGCTCGAGGCCACTCATGGGAGTGAGGCGCTGGTGATTTGCAAGCAGCACAAAGGATCCATTTCGCTGATGCTGACGGACGTGGTTATGCCCGGAATGAGTGGTCGCGAAGTGGCGGAAGAACTGTCCTCCTTGCGCCCGGAAATGAAGGTCATCTTCATGTCCGGATACTCCGACGACGCCATTGTGCGTCATGGTATCCTCGAGCCCGGCACACAATTCCTTCCCAAACCCTACACGCCTGATTCGCTCATTCGCAAGGTTCGGGACGTTCTGGACGAAAACTCACCCGAACGCTCCGCTAAATAAGCACGCCCGCCCCCACCGGCGCAGGAACGTGAGAAAAAATCGACGCCACCGGGCTTGCCCCGGTGGTGAGGACGATTATTCACTAAAACGCGTGCCCAAGAATACTTCACGAACACTGGCGTTCCAAGGCCGGTGCGGGCACCGCAACTTCACTCGATATGTTCTAACCGTACCGAAGTTTGTTAAAACAATCTCTTCAGGCTACAGTTTTCGTGGATCCGTGTGGCATTCAGTCGCATCAGGTCGCGTATGAGCTTTCAACACAGAGATACGAAGCAAGCAGGGTGAAATGTCAAAGCAGAGAGTCATCCTCGCTTATTATCAGGACCCGACCTCCTTTACGGGAGTGCTCCCCAAGCTGCGGAAGAACCAATTCCGCCGCGTCTCAGTGCTGCGCAAGACTGCACAAGGCGCTCTGAGAATCGAATCAAGTCCCCCCAGCGTGTCCTCGCGCGCCAGCCTGATCTTGTGGGCAATGGCAGGATTTACAGCCGGCTATCTCCTTATCCTGCTGACCCACTCCCATGTTTCGGCATTCGCGCATCGAATCGACTGGATCGCGATGGCACTTCTCATGCTTGCAGGGCTGTGTCTCGGCTGGCTCGGCTCCCGGTGGAGCGCGCGGGGAGTCGAGCAGTACTACATCAATAGATATCGCTCTACTGTTTCCCGCGACGAAATCCTGTTAATGGTACAGGCACGATCAAACGACCTGGATCGCGTTCTGGCCCTGCTGCTGCATGAGGAAGTCACCGACCCGGTCACATTTGTGGTCCGGCCTCCTGAGACAGTGGATCCAAGACAGCCAGACAGGCCTTTCCACCGCGAGTCGCTCTCCGTGGAAAGGCTGAATCAACATGCCGAAGGCCTGGCCCGCCGGCAGCAGATCGCCGGCAGCAGGACCCCGGGCTGGTCACTGCTGAAGTGCATCCGCGAAACCGAAAAGGTTATTCAGACCATTCATCAGAGTTTGAGTGAGGCGGTCCATCTCAAGCAGAGCGTTTCCCTGTCAGGCGAGTGGCTGCTGGATAATGCCTATGTAATCGAGATGCAGATTACGCAGGTTCGAAGAAATCTGACGCGCGGTTTTTACAAAGTATTGCCGCAACTGCAGAGTGGACCTAATAAGGGAGAGCCGCGCGTCTACGCCCTGGCGCTCGAACTGGTTACCCACACCGACGCTCAACTGGACGAACGCAACATTGTCGAGTTTCTGAACGCCTATCAGCGCGTTTCGCCTCTCACTCTGGGCGAACTCTGGGCCATGCCGCTGATGCTGCGCCTGGCACTGCTCGAATACCTGAGGCAGCTTTCGCTGGATGTTTACAAGCGCCACTATGAACGCGAACTCGCGGACCTTTGGGCGAACCGCCTGGTGGTGGCGGCCCGCCGGGATCCCGACCAGGTTCTGGTGTTTCTGGCCGAGATTGCGCAGCGCCAGGAAATTCCCACATCGTACTTTGCGGTCCAACTGATCCGGCAGTTGTCGGACGAAGAAAGTGCGCTTGGCCCCACGCGCGCGTGGCTGGAGCGGAAGCTGACTTCTCCGCTTTCGGAAATCGTGCAGCAGGAACAGAGCCGTCGCACGGCCGAGCAGTTTTCCATCGCCAACACGATCGGGAGCATGCGGCGGCTGTCACTTCTTGACTGGCGGGACTTGTTCGAAATCACCAGTGTGGTGGAAAAGATTCTGCGCACCGATCCGTCGAAGATTTACCCTCGCATGGACTTTACCACTCGTGATTCCTACCGGCACAGCGTCGAGGAGATCGCGCGCAGCTCCCGTCAAAGCGAGATTCACGTCGCCGAGCAGTCTGTCCTGCTCGCTTCGGCGCTGCAGTTCGAGGAGTCTCTTGCCGATGTCTCCCCATCACTGATCCGATCGCATGTGGGCTACTTCCTGGTCGGTGAGGGCCGCGCGGAGCTGGAATCGAGTGTCGGGCATCGGGTGAGTCGCGTCGAAAGAATATCACGTTCCATTAAGCGGCACCCCACTCTGCATTACCTTTCCAGCATCGCGGTCTGGACAGCATTCTTTCTGACCCTGTTTGCAGCTCTGGCGATCCGCAGCGGCGTGACCGGTTATCACCTGCTGTTGCTCGCGGTGCTCGCCCTCATTCCGCTCAGCGAAGTGGCGATTCAGATCATCAACTATATGGCGTCCAATCTGATCCCAAGCCGAGCCTTGCCAAAAATGTCCTTCGAAGAAGGGATCCCGGACGCTTACCGCACGCTGGTTGTTGTTCCGATGATGCTGCTTTCGCGAGGCTCCGTTGAAGCGGAAGTGAGCCGCCTGGAGATCCGGTATCTGGCCAATCCGGAAACCAATCTTCTGTTCGGGCTGTTCGCCGATTTCTCGGATGCGCCTCAGCAACACATGGACGGAGACCAGGAACTGCTCCAGGCGGCCGTTAACGGGATCGAAGCGCTTCGAACAAAATACAACCCGGACCACTTCTTTTTGTTTCATCGGGAGCGTCGTTTCAATGAAGGCGAGGGGCAGTGGATCGGCTGGGAGAGAAAACGCGGGAAGATCGAAGAGTTGAACCGTTTTCTTTGCGGCGACGAGAGCCGTGCCTCAATGCTGCCAGTCGGAAATCGTGAGATGCTGCGAGGGGTTCGCTTCGTGATCACGCTCGATGCGGACACCCAGTTGCCTACGAGCAGGGCGCGGTACATGATTGAAACGCTGGCGCATCCTTTGAATCATCCCCGCCTGGCTCCGGACGGAGAGACAGTGAGACAAGGATATGCAGTGATCCAGCCGCGCGTGAGCGCCAGCCTTTGGGGGGCCGCCCCCAGCCGGTTCACCCGCCTCTTCAGCGACCCGACTGGAACCGATCCCTACATGCACCCAGTTTCAGATCTCTATCAGGATCTGTTCGGCGAGGGCATATACCACGGCAAGGCGATTTACGATTTGCGAATCTTCGACCAGGTCCTGGCTGAACGATTTCCGGATTCCACGCTGCTCAGCCACGATCTGCTCGAGGGCGCCTATGTGCGGGCGGGCCTGGCCAGCGACATTGAGCTGTTCGACACGTTTCCGGCTAACTACCTTTCTTTTTGCCGCCGCCAGCATCGCTGGATTCGCGGAGACTGGCAAATTTTCGACTGGATTCTTCCCACTGTACCTCATAAGACCAAAGGAAGAACCAGAAACCCACTTTCGGCGATAAACCGCTGGAAGATTTTCGACAACCTGCGCCGCAGCCTGATCGAACCCACGGTGCTGGCGCTGCTTGTGGCATCCTGGCTGCTGGCGCCGGCGGCAGGGGCGCTTTGCGCGGCAATGGTGGCGCTGCTGCTGCTGCAACCCGTTTTGATCAGGCTGGTGGAGAAGGTTCGCGCCATGGCGCGCTATCTGCTGGAACCCGACGTAGCGCCGCTCACATGGCACGAGTTTACCAAGCCGCTGGCGACTGCCTGCATCCGCGCCTTGATACAGGCGTGCCTGCTGCCCCACCAGGCATCCTTGTCGGCGGATGCCATCGCGCGGGTCTGGTACCGGCGGTTGGTAAGCCGGCACCACCTGCTTCAATGGGAAACCGCGCAGGCAGCACATCGCCGCTCGCTGAAAGAACAGTCGCGGTTTCTCCTGCGGATGAGCCTGGTCACGGTGTTTGCTCTCATTTTGTCATTCTTGATTTACCTCTACTCGCCACAGGCGCTCCCGGGAGCCGTCGCATTTCTGCTCGCCTGGGCCGCAAGTCCTCTGGCAGTACGCTGGATTGACGCCCCTCCACGGGTCGCAGACCGACAGTTGCTCAGAGAACCCGACTGGAATTTCCTGCGCTCAGTGGCACGCCGTACCTGGCGATATTTCCAGGATTTTGTCACCGAGGAAAGCCACTGGCTCCCGCCCGACAATTACCAGGAATCTCTTCGAATTGAACTCGCCCACCGTACATCGCCCACAAATATCGGGTTGGGACTGCTATCGACGCTTGCGGCGCGCGACTTCGGCTACATCACGACTCCCGATCTGTTTGAAAGAACTCTGCAGACGCTGGAAACAGTAGAGAGAGTCGAAAAATACCAGGGCCATCTGCTCAACTGGTACAACACCAAAACGCTCGAGCCGCTTTATCCCAAGTACGTCTCCACGGTGGACAGCGGTAACCTGCTGGCTTGCTTGTGGACCCTGGAGCAGGGCTGGAATGAACTGCTGGACCAGCCGCTTTGCGGGCCCGAAGTTCTCATGGGCCTGAGCGACACGCTGTTCATTCTGAAAGACGAACTCGGGCAGCATTTACCCGCAGTTGCGGCTAGTAACGGACCCGTTGTCGCGCCGGACCGCGCCAAGCCTGTCAAAACAGCTTCAACCACCGCGCCCGGCTCCACGCGGGATATTCCCGGCATCATCCCGGCTCGCCCGGGCGAATCACAGGACGCCCGCTCCGCGGCCGGCGGCGATCCAAAAGTAAAGCTCGGCGGTATTTTTGCGAGCCTTGAAGCGTTGTTCAGTTCCCGGCCCACCGGTTTGCCGGAACTGCTCAAGATTCTAAAAGACGCCAGCCAGCCGGTCAGCGAACTGCTAAATGATCTGCACCAGCATGAGATGCGGGCTTTGGACCGGGCCGAGCTGCCGATCGGAGATGGCGTTCCCGAGTATCTATATTGGGCTGACCAGTTGAAAAGACAACTCGATGGTTGGCTTTCACTCGCCGATCGCTATCTATCCTGGATTCCGATGCTCGCTTCAAAAAACGAACAGGAGTTGCTTCCGCTGGGAGAAGCTTACGTGCAGTGGCGTGCCGCGGTTCTTTCCTCGCCCCTCTCGCTGCGCGCCCTTGCTTCCGGAAGCAGCGGCGCTCTTTCCTCTGCGGAAGCCTTCGAAGCGGAGATTTCGCATCTCAACCTTCCGCCCGAACTTCGCCTTTGGCTGGAAGAAGTGACGGAGACCTCAAGACGGGCCGCCTCTCTCGCCGCTGAGACCTTGGCGCAGGCTGAATCACTGCTGGAGCAAGTCCAGAAGCTCGGAGAGGAAATGAACATGAATTTCCTCTACAACCCCGAGCGGCGGCTCTTCTCCATCGGATACAACGTGAGCGATCATCGTGAAGATCAGTCCTACTACGATCTGTTCGCCAGCGAGGCTCGCCTTACCAGCTTCGTCGCCATCGCGCGCGGCGACGTGCCGGTAGACCATTGGTGGGCGATGAGTCGAGTTTTTGGATCCTTGAACGGCCAGGCGGCGCTTCTTTCCTGGGGCGGAACGATGTTTGAGTATTTGATGCCGCTGCTGATGACCCGTTCATATGAAGGCTCGCTGCTCGACCAGGCCTGCCGCATCGCGGTTGCAAAACAGATCGATTACGCGCGTCGACTGGGAATTCCATGGGGAATTTCCGAAGCCGCTTTTGCGGCGCTCGACACCAGCCGGATCTATCAATATCGCGCCTTCGGGGTTCCCGGCCTGGGGCTTAAAAGGGGCCTCGAGGAAGACACGGTGGTTGCACCCTATGCCTCAGCCCTGGCGGTGATGGTCGAACCTGCCGCCGCGGTAAAAAACCTCCGGCGCATGAAGAGTCATGGAATGTTGGGGCGCTACGGCTACTACGAATCCATCGACTACACGCGTCAACGAGTCCGTGAGGGCGAGCGCGGTGTAATCATTCACGCCTACATGGCTCACCATGAGGGAATGACGCTGGTAGCACTGGATAACGCCCTTCATGGCGGCGTAATGCAGACGCGGTTCCACAGACTCCCGCGTGTGCGCGCCGCCGAGCATTTGCTGTGCGAAAGCATTCCGCTTGCTCCTCCCCGTCTGGAAGCTTCGGTGCCGGATGGACTGGCTCCGCGGGTTCTTCCCATCAGCGTGGCGCCGCCGATCGAGAGATTTTATTCCCCCGACACTCCAATTCCACGGGTACACCTGCTGTCCAACGGCAGTTATTCGGTCATGGTCACCAACGGAGGAGGCGGTTACAGCCGGTGGCGCGAAATCGACTTGACCCGATGGAGACCCGATACCACGCGAGACTGCTGGGGTAGCTTCTGTTACATCCGGGACAGTGAGCTGGGCGCGGTTTGGAGCAACACCCACCAGCCGATGCGTCGCGCGGCCCGCGATTCAACCGTGGTGTTTACGGCGGAACGCGCCGAGTTCAAGCGGCGCGATCGTGACATCGATACGCTGACGGAAATTGCTGTTTCACCTGAAGATGACGCGGAAATCAGGCGGCTCACTCTGACCAATCATTCGCAGCGCGAGCGTCGGCTGCAGCTTACTACCTATTCAGAACTTGCGCTGGCGCCGCACAGCGCAGATCGAGCTCACCCGGCTTTCAGCAAGATGTTCATCGTGACAGAGTCTCTTCCCGATCGGAGCGCGCTTATCGCCACGCGCCGCATCCGGGCGAAAGACGAGAAGCCGGTATGGATCGGCCAGGTGCTGGCACACGACAGGGACATCGTCGATTTTCAGTACGAGACGGATAGAGCGCGCTTTATCGGCCGCTGCCGAGCGCTGGAAAGTCCGGCAGCGATACAAACCGATTTGTCCGGGGTTACAGGATGTGTTCTGGATCCGATTTTCAGTCTGCGATGCAATATTTCAATCTCTCCCGGAGAACGGACACAGGTCTCTTATGTCACCGTGGCCGCTGAAACCCGGGAGCGGGTGCTCGAACTGATTGAAAAATATTCGGATCATCGCGCCGCTCAACGTGGACTGGAAATGGCCTGGTCCCACGCGCAACTGGAACTGCGCCAGCTCCGGATTCAACTGGAAGAAGGCAAACATTTCCAGCAGCTGGCCGGTCACTTGCTCTATCCAAATGCCCAGTTGCGCCCGCCGGCCGAGCGGCTCCGGCAGAATATTTTCGGACAGGCGCGTTTGTGGGCATACGGAATCTCGGGCGATTATCCGATCATTGTTGTTACCATCGGTGACACACAGGATACCGACTTGATCCGCGAGGTGCTGGTTGCACATGACTACCTTTGGGTGCGGGGACTTAAAGCCGACCTGGTGATCCTGGACGAAGAGAAGGACAGCTATACGCAGCCGCTGATGGAGCAGCTTCGAAAGATGGTCCACGCGCACTCGCAGTACACCAGCCTTGACGTGCCGGGCGGCGTCTTTCTCAGGTCCGCCGATCAGATTCCGGAGCAGGATTTGACGTTGCTTCTGGCCGTGGCGCGTGTCGTGCTCGTGGCTGCGCGCGGGACGCTGGCGCAACAGTTGACCAGTTCGGTCACCACGCTGAAGCAACCCCCGCCTCTGGTGATCTCACAGCGGTGGGAGGAAGAACCCTCGGCTCCTCTTCCTTTCATGGAGCTGCCCTACTTCAACGGGCTTGGTGGTTTTACGGGGGACGGCAAAGAGTATGCGATCTATCTTGGTCCGGGTGACAGGACTCCCAGTCCCTGGGTCAACGTAATCGCCAACCCGAACTTCGGGACTCTGGTGAGCGACTCGGGGCAGGGTTTCTGCTGGAACGGAAACAGCCAGAGCAATCGCCTGCTTCCCTGGTCCAACGATCCCGTTTCCGATTCGGTTTCCGAAGCAATATACATTCGCGACGAGGACAGCGGCATCTTCTGGACCCCGACGCCTCTGCCGATCCGGGAGTTGGACGCGTATCGCATTCGTCACGGACAGGGCTACACTGTTTTTGAACATAACAGCCACGCCATCGAGCAGGAACTGGCCGTGTTCGTTCCCGTGGAGGACGACTCCGGACCACCGCTGCGCGTCCAGCGTTTGCGCCTGCGAAATCACTCGTCGCGACGCCGTCGCTTGAGCGTCACGTACTATGGCGAGTGGGTGCTGGGAACCGATCGCGAAGAAACACAATTACACGTGAGCACCACCTGGGATTCGGAAGGTCGCGCCCTGCTTGCCAGAAACGCATATCATCGCGATTACGGAAGCCGGGTGGCCTTCGTATCCTGCTGGCCGGCGCCCAGCAGTGTTTCAGGAGACAGAACCGGCTTTCTGGGGCGTAATGGCTCGACGGTGAGACCCGTGGCCATGGACCGCCGCGATCTTTCCTGGCGGACCGGCCCGGGCCTGGATCCATGTGCCGCCCTGCAGGTTAAGGTCGAAATCGATCCGGGTCAGGAATTGGATGTGATTTTTGTGCTCGGGCAGGCACCCACCACAGCCGAAGCCAGATCTTTAGCCAGACAATTTGCCGATCCTGCAATGGTGGAACGCTCGCTTCAATCTACTCAGCAGTGGTGGGATCGGATGCTGGGCACGATTCACGTCGAAACACCGGACCTTTCCACTAACTTTCTCCTGAACCGATGGCTCCTTTACCAGACGCTCAGTTGTCGCCTCTGGGCGCGTTCGGCCTTCTATCAGTCAGGGGGAGCCTTCGGATTCAGAGATCAGTTGCAGGACGTGCTCGGCTTGGTCTACACGGCACCCGCCATCGCGCGGTCCCACATCATTCGCGCCGCTTCTCATCAGTTCGTAGAAGGCGATGTACAACACTGGTGGCATCCGCCATCGGACGCCGGCGTACGCACGCGAATTTCCGATGATCTGCTGTGGCTTCCCTGGGTAACCGCCCATTATGTAAAGATCACAGGGGACCAGGAGATCCTCAACACTATCATTTCATTTTTGGAAGGGCGGCCTCTCGAGCCACACGAGCACGAGGTGTTCCTGTCGCCTTTGCGCTCGCTCGAAGAAGCGTCGCTGCTGGAGCATTGCCGGCGGGCCATTAGGAAGGGCCTGACAGCCGGACCGCATGGCCTGCCGCTGATCGGAGCCGGGGATTGGAATGATGGAATGAACCAGGTTGGGATAGAGGGCAAAGGAGAAAGTGTCTGGCTGGCATGGTTCATCGCCGACGTGTTGCGCGAATTTGCAGATCTTTTGCACCTGCGGGGCGAAGAACTGGAGGCAGACGAATGCCGCGAGCGCGCCGCACGTATTGTCGAAGCCGTCGAAAACGAGGCTTGGGACGGCAATTGGTATCGCCGGGCTTATTTTGACGGCGGAACACCGCTGGGCTCGCAGCAGAACGAGGAGGCGAAGATCGACTCGATCGCCCAGTCCTGGGCCGTGTTGTCGGGCGCGGCAGATCCGGCAAGGGCGGCGCAGGCCTTAGAGGCGGCGGATGAAATCCTGGTGCGCCGGGCCGAACGGCTGGTACTTTTGTTTACTCCACCATTCAACAAGTCCGCTGACAACCCGGGGTACATCAAGAGCTATCCTCCCGGAGTGCGCGAGAACGGCGGGCAATACACGCACGCAGCAATTTGGCTGGCTTCGGCTTTTGCACGCCGGCATGACGGTGACAAAGCCGTGGAAATACTCAATCTACTAAACCCGGTGCTTCGATGCCGCAATCGGAAGGAAGTGGAAATCTACAAGGTTGAACCTTACATTCTGGCCGCCGATGTTTATTCGCTGGAACATCAAGTGGGCCGCGGCGGCTGGACATGGTACACGGGTTCGAGCGGGTGGATGTACCGCGTGTGGTTGGAAGATGTGCTTGGCTTCAAGCTGCGCGGGAAATTCCTGCATATCAATCCGTGCATTGCGCGCGAGTGGGATGGCTACAGTTTGCATTACCGTTACGGCGGAAGCCGCTATCACATTCACGTGGAGAACCCCGATCACGTTGTTCGCGGAGTGGAATGGATTGAACTGGACGGCCAGAGGAGCGAAGACCAACCCGTCCTGCTGCAGGACGACGGCACGGACCATACGATTCGGGTAAAGCTTGGTAGATGAATTCTCACCATAAAGGCACAGCCCGGCGTAGGCCGCATCCAAAGAAAAAGCCGCGGACGGCCACGTTCACGAGCACGAAAACGTCCACGTCCACGGGCATGACCACGTCTACGATTACGTGCAATTACGTCTACGATCTTGCCCGGTGCGGCGGAGGCTGCTGGAATTGAGACTGATCATTTTGTCGTAATCGTTGACCTGGGACGTTGTCGTGCTCGTGAACGCAGGACGTCGAGGTTGACCTGATCGTGCTCGTGGGCGTCAAACGTGGTCGTGGACGGCTTTTTCGTTGCGCCTGCGGCCGCGCCAGGCCTTTGTGGTGAACCCAACATTCGAGAATCTATGTCGCCTCGTTGGTTTCTAATCGCTGCGTTTCTGGGCGTTCTTTATCTTTGTTTTCGAGTTCTGCAGCCATTCTGGATGCCTTTTGTGCTGGCCCTGATTCTGGCCACACTTCTCTTCCCCTTGAACGAATACCTTGGGAAGAAATGGAAGAACCGTAAGAACCTGGCGGCGTTTTTCATCTGTATGGCCCTTACTGTGGTTCTGCTGCTTCCGATGGTATTCCTCCTGATCTCACTGGCCCACGAAGCGCTGGGACTCTACGCCGCCGCAAAGGATCCCAAAAAGCTTGAGCAGTGGCGGGCCTGGCTGAGCACGGACACCAATCCGATGCTGCAGAAGCTTGAGTATTGGCTCCCGGGATCGTGGAGAATCCGTGATCTTCAGTTGGGACAGAAACTGAGGGAACAGGTGGAAGGCTGGGGAATAGGCGTTCTCGCCTATATGACCGCGTTTGCCGGCGGGCTTTTCAATTTCCTGATGAATTACTTCATCATGCTCACTACCCTGTTTTTTCTGCTGCGTGACGCGGACTACTTCGCCCAAAAGCTTCGCTCCGTAAGCCCGCTCTCCGAAAAGTACGAACGCATGTTCGTGGAGCGCTTTCGCATCATTGCACGAGCGACGGTAATCGGCAATTTGCTTACCGCCGTCGCCCAGGGCGTCACCGGCGGGTTTGTGTTTGCGGTGCTCGGTCTTTCCAATCCGATTCTCTGGGGAACATTGACAGCGTTTTTCTCACTGGTCCCTGTTGTGGGAACCGCCCTCATCTGGGTCCCATGGGCCCTGTACCTGCTGGCGATCGGTTCCACGGGCAAAGCGATCCTGCTGGTGCTATTGGAAGTGCTGGCGGTGGGTTCCATCGACAATGTTCTGCGACCATGGCTTATCGAAGGCAAGGTAAGAATGCATACCATGCTGGTTTTCTTCAGCATCATGGGTGGACTGAACTATTTCGGAATTGCCGGACTGCTTCTGGGGCCGCTGGTGGTGGCCGTTACGTTGACTTTCTTTGAAATCTATCTACTTGAAATGAAGGAGTAGTTAGTCAGTTGTCAGTAGTGTCAGTAGTCCGTTGTCAGTTGTCAGTTGTTTACGGGTTGCGGGTTGCGAGTTTACTGGTTTCGAGTTAGTGCTCAAAGAATTGATGAATTCAAATATTCAAACATTCTCGGAATCGAACCCGTAACCCGAAAACTCGCAACCCGTAACCCCGAAACTCACAACCCGTAACCCGAGAATTGCAACCCGTAACTCCGAAAACTCGCAACCCGTAACCCGTAAACCCGCAACCCGTAACCCGAAAACTCGCAACCCGTAACCCGAAAACTCACAACCCGTCAACTGATTACGGACCACGGACAACTAACTACGGACAATCCCCCCGTTTTACTCCCTTGCTAAACTGATCTCAGGGGCGAGTACTGCAAACTGGTAATTTCGGCCCCTGAAAACTTACAACTTGAAGGAGTTGCAGATGGCAGAGGATGATAAGTTGGCAGTCGATGAAGCGCGCCGAATTTCCCAGCATGAGTCGGTTAAGTCACGGCTCGGTGAAGGCGTTCAGTCTGAGATTACCAGAAGTGCGGATGACCTGACGCGCGAGGAACGGACGCGCGCTGACGCCGTGGCCGAGAAACTGAAACATAAAGCGGTCAACGAAGTCGTCGAGACGGAAAGCGAATTGGAGCGCGCCCGCGGTGTGGCGCGCATTTCGCAGGTAATCGATTATCTGTTCTATCTGCTCTACGGCATTCTCAGCCTGGAAATCATTCTCGAGTTGATTGGCGCCAGGCAAGGCAGCGGCTTCAAGCAACTGATCGACACACTCGCCGCGCCGTTTCTGGCCCCCTTTCGGGGTCTGGTTCCCGATCCGGGCAGCGGAACTTTTCAGTTCCGCATGTCCTACATCATCGCGTTGATCGTTTACGTGCTGGTCCATTTGGGGATCAACGGGCTGCTCCGGATTTTTGTGCACAAAAAGACGGAAGTCTGAGTGTCGTAGCCGAGGATGTCAACGCCGGCTAGGAGCCTGTCCGAGAAATCGACGCCACCGGGCCTGGAACGTGAGAAGAAATCGAAGAGGACTTGCGGCTTTGCCGCTCATCGTGCGGAAAGGCTCTGCCTTTCCGGGCGATGCCCTCCATCCTTTCTCCGCAAACCGAGGCTGCGCCTCGGTTTGCGGAGAAAGGAAAAATGTGAAGAATGGCGCTGCCGGAAAGGCAGAGCCTTTTCGCACGAGGGGCGGCAAAGCCGCAACTCGAGTAACCAATTTTTTCTCACGTTCCTGCCCCGGTGGCGTCGATTTCTCAGACAGGCGGCTAGCGCCGCCGCGGCACGACGCCGGAATCCACCGTTGCCCCCGTTCGGGAGATCGTCTGGAAGTAAAGATTGTCGCCGGCGATTTCTATCAGCATGAAGTGATAATCCCGGTCGAATCCAGCCAGGGAAATCTGGCTTTGCCGGATGTCTCCCAGACGCAGCTTTGCTGATCCTCCGGAAATGAAGTATTGAATTCCTTTCTGCGGCAGAAGCCTTTGATAGAAATGGTCATGCCCGGCAAGGACCGCGCTTACTCCATACCTCACCATCAGTGGTTCCAGCAGCGCGCGCCGCGCCTCGTCGGGCTGATGCCGGGTTCCCGAAGTGTACAGCGGGTGGTGAAAAAAACAGATTTTCCATTTCTCTGAGGCACTGGAAAGGGCACGGTCAAACCAGCGGAGTTGGGCAGGGTCGAGCAGATTGGTATCCAGGGCGAAGAATCGCACGCTCTGCCGTGGCGCCTTAAATTCATAGTAACGGTCCGCCATATTGAAGGGCTTGTAAAAACGCTCGGACGGCTCGTCATGGTTTCCCAGCACCGCATAGAATTTCACTCCGGCATCGAGAAATGCACGGTATGGGTCCTCGAATTTCGTCCGGTAGTCGGCGGACTTCTTGCTTCCGTAGAGGTTGTCGCCCAGCATCAGAACCATCTCAAATGGAAACCGGCTGCGCGCAGCCGTCATCCGCCGGGCAACCTGATATTGAGCGGTTCCGCCCGTCCCGCTGTCACCGATGACAGCCAACCGGAGAGAGCCGGGAATCAAGGGGAGCCTTATTTGGAGATCCGGGCGGCTGCCGGAGCATGACGACAGCAGTGCGAATACGAGGCCAAGGCTTATGTTTGCTATGCGCCGCGCGAAATTCATAGAATGTCATTCGAAGTGTAGCAGGGCTTGAATTTGGCGGTAATTGTATTGAATTGGGAGTGTGGAGACGGCCACGTTGTATTCACCGCCGAGTCGCTAAGTACGCCGAGATTGCGCAGAGGCTGAGATTGCAGACTCTGCGAAACCTTAGCGATCTCGGCGTCTCGGCGGTGAAAGCGGTGTCCCGTATCGAGCAGCCTGGTAGTGGTGATGGGCACATCATGAAAAAGACTCTTACATTCGCCGCCTTGGCACTGATAGCAGTTTTCGTTCTTACTTTGCCGGCGCCGGGCGAATCTGCAGTTCCCGAGACCCGCGATAAGGTCCTGCTTGATACCGACATCGGCGGCGACATCGATGACGCCTGGGCTTTGGCCTTTGTGCTTGCACATCGGCAATTCGAGCCCCTGGGCATCACGATAACCGACGGCAACACACCGGCTCGCGCCAGGATTGCCTGCAAATTGCTGAAGCTTACCGGACGCCAGCGTATTCCCGTTGCTGTGGGACGCAGCACAAACAGCGAGCAGGAGCACCAATTCGCGTGGGCGGATGATTTCACCGGCATCAAGCCCATCACACAACATGCCGCTGACTTTATCGTTGAGCAAGTGCGAAAGCATCCAGGCGAGATTACCCTGATTGCCGTGGGGCCGCTGCAAAACCTGGCCGACGCGTTAAGAAAAGAACCCGCACTCGGGAAATATGTGAAGAGAGTGGTTTTAATGAGCGGTTGCATTTACGGCACGGCCTCCGAATCCAAGCCAAAACCGGAGTGGAACGTAGTTGCTTCCACTCCGGACTCTCAGGTGGTCTACGGCGCCGGACTGCCTCTCACCATCGTGCCGCTCGACTCAACTACTCTGGTGCGTTTGAAAGACGAAGAGCGCCGGAAGGTCGCCGCGTACAAATCACCCCTCACCTTCGCCCTGGAGTCGCTCTATCGGTTGTGGCTGGCTTCGCCGGAAAGCAGAATGACCCTGCATGACCAGCTCGCAGTGGCGGAGACTGCCCGTCCAGGAACTTTCTTTGGAAAGCTGGAGAAACTGCCGCTGATTGTCGATGACAAGGGATATACGCGTGTTGACCGTGATCGAGGGAAAATGGTGACTGTGTGCCTGCAGCCAAAGCGCGACGAGTTCATGCAATACTACATTTCCGAGCTGGTCAGCCAGCGCCTGGGAATGTGACCGTGAGCCCGGGTTACTCACGCGCTTCTGTCAGCTCGCTCCGCCGGGGCCTGCTACGGCCCTCAATCGGGGAACGCGCGCCTCGGCTGAAGGCAATTCCGGAAAATCGGTGAACGGGTCGGTCTGATACCAGTAGCAAACTGAATAAAAATTATCCGCCCGGTGGTTGGCGTGGCCGTGCTCCATTGTGTGCTTCATATATCGGCTGAACGTCACCGGATTGTCCGCGTGCCAGCGATACAGGCAGTACCGCCCTCCGGTGCGTTCCGGTGTGGTAATGAATTGCGCGCCATTGTACAAATGCGCAAACGGGATAGCCGTGTCGCGTCCTCCAAAATCCCACGCCCCGCAGAAATAATCTTCCGATCCAGTTCCGATGATCACGGGTTTTGTTTCATCATCCACAAAAATCATGTCATCGCCCTCACCCATCCAGAACTCCTGGTTCTGAAGGACGCCAAGCGTTACCCCCATCAGGTGTCCCCTGCCGCGGGTCTCCGCATAGACATAGTTGTTTTTTCCCTCCGGGTTCAGCAGTCGATTGGCATCGCCGTTATTCGTCCAGTCGTTGGTGGTCGCAGCCGCCGGAGCGGCCTGGCGGTATTGCGCGTGGAAGTAAACAATGTCGGCCGGAAGAGCGGGGACCAGTTGATAGTCGATGTTGGAATAAAATGCGCCCACGTCCTGTTTGCCCTCATTGCTGGCGGTAATGCGAGCCGACTTTCGAAACGGCATGGCAAAATAGGAATTGAGCGCCTTCACCGACGAGCAGTTCAGGAATGCCGACTGATAGACAAAATATTGACCGAGGTTCAGGCCGAAGAAGTCACCCACGGGAACTTCCACGCTTGGCTTGGCATTCCCTTCCCAATACATTCGAATCACGATTTCCTTGAGATGATTTCCGCTCTGCGCCGCGATGGTAAACCAGATATGCGTGATCACACCCGCGCCGGCGGCATTGAACACCTCCTGCGTCTGGCCTGCCTTGATCTGGAAGCGATCGGCATTTCCTCCGGATCGGTCGAAGCTCGACTGCTTCAATGATTTGTAATTCTGGGCCCGCGCATACAACGGAAGGAATTCGAACGCCCTTTCGTTTTGTGCCTGGGCTCCTAAAACAGCCGGCATTGCCGCCATAGAAGCTCCGGAAAAAGTCGCCATTCTGCGCAGGAAACCGCGACGCCCTCCCTGTCTGGACGTTTTCAGCATAAGATTCTCCTTTCAAAAAAAGGACCAAGAGTTTGAGCGCGATTCTAGCACCCAGGCGCACAACTTGGCTTGGTGCCTTGGTGGTTTATTTTTTTCAACCACCAAGGCACCAAGCCAGCCCGAATCCCGCTTGCAAAACCCGCGCCATTGGATAAGATGAAACTGATAGTGCCGGAGAGTTGATCGACTGGCTCACCGGAGATATTTGAGGAAGTCATTGTGAGAAAAAACCGGATTGCGCTTGTCTTTGTTTTCATGATGGTTTGCGGTATTTGCGGGACTCTTGTTCGGGCCGGAGGAGAACAAGCGTCACCTCCTCAGGGAACGCCTTCCGCATCAAGCCAACCGGGCTCCGACCGGCCGCTGAGCCCGGGCGCCAAATTCAACTATGCCGTGCACCATTCGATTCTGTCGCCGCTGGCGTATGCGAAATCTGCCACACTCGCCGGCTTCAGTATGGCCGTCGATTCCGAAGCCGATCGGCCCTATGGAATGGGCGCGGAAGGCTTTGGCAGGCGCTGGGCGGATCGGATGGGAAGAGGCACAATCAAAGAATTCGTCGGCTCTGGAACAGCCGCATCGCTGCTGCATGAAGATCCCAGGTATTTTCATTCCCCGAATCGGGCCTTCGGCGCCAGAGTTCGTTATGCTCTGACTCGTGTCTTGATTACTCGAACCGATGGCGGTACGAATCGATTTAACACTCACAATGTCATTGGGATTTTTACGGCTGAGGGAATTGCCTATAGCTGGCGTCCGGACAGCAGCCAAAGGAACGTGAAAAACTATTTCCAGCGGGTAGGACAAACGCTTGCCTGGGACGGTCTCAGCAAGCTGCTAAAGGAGTTCCGGGGTAAGCAATAAAACGAGTTATAAGCGCTCTTTTACCACAAAGGCCCAGCGCAGCCGCAGGCCGCAACCAAAGAAAAAGCCGTCCACGTGCTACCGAACCGTGAGTTCTGGTTTTTTTTTAACCACATTTTTCATTGCACATTAGGAAGCGGAGAGACGGCCTGAGGGCCGTCTCCAGACCGCGAAGCGGTCAAGGAGAAGCTCACCGGGGGCGGCGCGCAAAAAACGCGCTTGCCCCCGGCTACTCTATTTGACGCTTTCAGCGTCCAGACCGGCAATTCGTCTTTGATGTCTTTGTGGTTTCAAATACTGATTTTTCAGCCGCGCAGGCCGGCCAGCACTCCCCGCATATAGGCAAAGGATTGCTTCATCCCGGGCAGGGGGTCGTCGGCGTCAATCTCGTATTCGAGATTCACGAAACCCGCATAGCTCATCTTCTTGAGCTGCTTGAAAATGCCAACTATAGGCATGGCTCCTTCACCGACAATGCATTGGCTTTCTTTCGCGGATAAAGAGCGGAGATCCTTAATGTGCATGTCCAAAAGGCGGCTGCCGGCTTCGGAGATTGATTGCACCACGTCCGCGCCGGTTCTGGCCGTGTGGCCGACGTCAATGCATAATCCTACGCGCGGATCCATTCCTTTGACGGCCTTGAGCACATCCTGGGGAGCGGGGAAATGCTTGTCCTCCGGGCCGTGATTGTGGACGGCCACTTTGATGTTGTATTGCCTTACGAATCGTTCAATCCTCGGAAGAGTCTGAGCGGTGGGCGCAATTACCATCAACGGCATGCCGCACATTTTGGCGTAGTCAAAGTACTTGCGCACGTCTTCATCATCATCCTTCTGCAGAGAGACGGTTCCTCCACCTACGATTTTAAGGCCCGCGTCTTGAAATTCCTTCCGGGCGGCCGCTATTTCCTCGGGAGTGCTTTTGTAAGGTATGTGAAACTCCTTGATATTCACGTAAGGGGTTCTCAGCTCTTTAATGGCTGCAATCGCTTTGTCGCGCGGCAACTTACGCAGTGAGTAGCTGGCCACTCCCAGCCGGACGTCCGCGCCGGCCAAGTCAGCGGTTCCAGCAAAAGTGAGTTGCACGTTTGACAGGGCCGCCAGCCCGGCCGTGCCTGCCAGAAAGCTCCGCCTGTTGATTCGAGACCGTCCCATAGCTTCCTCCCTGTTACAAGTGCGAAAATGTGAGAATACCACAGGTTCCTAACGTTCGAGAGCTTGGCCCTTGGTGGTAAGAAAAAATTTGAACCACCAAGGCACCAAGCTAGTTTTCCGCTGCGGGTTTTTTTTGCTCTTGGCGGTAATTTTTTCGCAAATTTCAGGGCTGCTCTGTTATGTATGAACGAGGCCCGCTCCCGCCATGAGAGATGAGTGGTTTCAGGTTCTGAAAGAGAGGTTTCACTTCTCCGACTTCCGGGAAGGTCAGGAGGAAATCATTAGTGCTCTTCTGGGCGGGCGCGACGTAGTGGGCGTCATGCCCACCGGAAGCGGCAAATCTCTCTGCTATCAGTTGCCCGCTCTTCTCCTGGACGGCATCGCTCTGGTCATTTCCCCCTTGATTGCTCTGATGAAGGATCAGGTGGACAACCTTACGCGCAATGGCATCCCGGCCAGCTTCATAAACAGCGCCCTGGACCAGGCCGAGCAGCGTTCACGGCTGCACCAGTTGCGCAGCGGCCGCTTTAAGCTGTTGTATGTGGCGCCGGAACGATTCCGCAGCGAAGGTTTTATGGAAACGCTCCGGTCCTGCAATGTGCGCCTGGTGGCAGTAGACGAGGCACACTGTATCTCGGAATGGGGGCACGACTTTCGACCCGACTATCTGCGAATCAAATCGGTTATCGCCGGTCTGGGACACCCGCCGGTCGTGGCGCTCACTGCGACGGCCACACCCGAAGTACGCGGCGACATTGTCGAGCAACTGGCGCTCAAAAAGCCTCTCACTCTCGTTACCGGCTTTGACAGGCCGAATCTGAGGCTGGCAGTTGAGCATTCCGACGGCGACATTGGAAAGGTCAAGGCGATCCTGAAGCTGCTTGGGATTGCGGGCACCGGATCGCGCGACGCCTCTCTTTCCGGAAGAGTGTCTGCCGGAATCATCTACGCTGCGACTCGCAAGAATGTGGAAAACATCGCCGCCCAGCTCAACGGTGCCGGAATCGAAGTGGGCGTCTACCATGCCGGAATGCAGCCGGAAGCGCGCCGCAGGGTGCAGGATCGCTTCATGCAGGGAGAGCTTCCGATAGTGGCGGCGACCAACGCCTTTGGAATGGGCATCGACAAGGCGGATCTGCGCTTCATCGCGCACTATGACGTCCCCGGCTCGCTGGAGGCTTACTATCAGGAGATCGGAAGAGCCGGGCGCGACGGGCAGCCTGCAACATGCCTTTTGCTATTCAATTATTCCGATGTATTCACTCAAGAGTTTTTCATCGATTCGAGCGCGCCTCCCAGAGAGTTGGTTCAGGAAGTCTATGCCGCGCTGTGCAGCTTCGGCACAGACGAGGTGCAGGTCACTATCAAGTCCCTGGCCGCATCAGTTCCCACCAGGACCAGTGAGATGGCAGTCTCTGCCTGCCTGAAGATCCTCGAGAAGGCAGGCCACATTGAGCGTGGCATCGAAGGCGGCCATGCCAGGATAAGGCTTCTGGAACAATCGAAAGCGATCGACGAAGATGATGAACCCCCCCATGCAAAAGAAGTTCTCGCCTACTGCGCCGAAGCGCTGACCGGCAAGCCCGGCGAGAGCATGTCGGTTGCGCTGCAGGACATGGCGGAGGCCCTTCAGATGAAGATGGAACGGTTAAGCCGCACGCTTTCAGCGATGCAAAGAGAAGGCTTGATCGACTTTAAACCTCCGTTTCGCGGCCGGGGCGTCAGAATTCTCGAGCGCGTGCCGGTTTCCAGGATCAACGTGAATTTCGCGGCGATCCAGCGGCGTCGCGAGTTTGAAGAACGCAAGCTGCGGCGCATGATCGAGTATGCATACAGCCGTCAATGTTTGAGGAAATTCATTCTCGAATACTTCGGAGATCGGGCGGGTCACAATTTCTGCCACAACTGCAGTCTCTGCGAAAGTGCAGGCGAGAAGGCGAGCCCGCGTGTTCTCACCGAACAGGAAATGACCGTCGTGCTAAAGGTATTGAGCTGCGTGGCGCGCATGAAGGGTCGCTACGGCAAGATGCGGGTGATCCAGGTGCTGACCGGCTCTCGTGACAAAGCCATCGAGTACCTGAAGCTGGATCGACTTTCCACGTTTGGAATCCTGCGCGAGCTTAAACAGACGGAACTGCGCGAGATCATCGACGCACTGGTTGAATTTCGACTGCTGGAAATCGAAGGTCTCGAATATCCGCTGCTCAAGCTCTCCAGTCTGGGAAGCGACTGCATGCTCGATCGGGTCAGGCCGGAAATGATTTTCCCGCTGGATCTGGAGTCCAGGGCGGCGGCAGAGGTCGCAAGGAACGAACGCAAAGGCGCTCGAAATGCCGCCTCCGAGAAGCAGTCCTATGCCCGCAACGCCCCATACCATGCCGGTCTATTTGAGGACTTGAGGCGATTGCGGCGCAGCGTCGCATCGGAGGCGCAGTTGCCCCCCTATATCATCTTCCATGATGAGACGCTCAAAGAGATCAGCCGGCGTCTTCCCGGAACGCTTCAGGAACTTTCGCGGATCTCGGGCATCGGCGGAAAGAAGATCGAACTGTACGGTGGTCAGGTCATCGCCGCAGTGCAGCAATTTCTGCAAGCGAACCCGCAGGCCACTCCGGTGCTGCAATACGGGGGCACAGAGATCTCAGTGATCGCGGACCGGAAGGGAGCTTCGACAGCGGAACTCACGTGGACTCTGTGGCAGGATGGCAAAACCATCGGGGATATTGCGACGGCGCGAGGTTTGTCCTGTTCAACAATCACGGGGCATCTCGTGGAACTGATCCAGCAGGGACGAAACATCGATCTGGACAGGATTTTGACTGCCGAACGCCGGGCAGTGATTCTTCGGGCAGCCGCACAGGCAGGCGGAGACCGTCTCACGCCGATCAAAGCGCTGCTTCCTCCAGACGTGAGCTTTGATGAAATCAGACTCGTGCTGGCGCAGCAGCAGGCGAAGACCGGCGGGGAATGCAGCGCTTCTCCGCCGGCCTCTGTGTAACAAGTTGGCAACTTCTCGTTTTTTCGACAAGATTCCAGAAGACAAGATCGATCACGTCAACGTTTAGGGTCTACGTCCAGGTGCACGTCAATGTCCACCAGATACGTCCAAATACTGCTTGAAGGATTCAGAGCTTGAACATCTTGGTCAACGGCAGGCAGATTCGTGACTTTTTTTCGTGAGCCTGGACGTAGTCGTTGACGTCTATCGTTGACGTGCACGTGCACGTGGTCGTCCTCGGCTTTTTTGTTGCGGCCTGCGGCCTGCTGTGTCGATCAGAAATAAATCGTGAACTGGGTCGGCCCCCCGGGCTTTCCCTCCAGCGCGAATTCAAAATCGTGGCGCGTCAGAATCTCCTGGATGACCGTCAGGCCGATCCCCTGGCCGTTCTCCTTGGTGGTAAAGAACGGGCTGAACAGGTTCGCCTTGACTTCGGGAGAGATGCCGCAACCCGTATCCTCGATTACCACTGATCCCCTGGGGCCCTTCTTCTCGGTACGGACATTGATCGTGCCTTCCGCGTCGATCGCTTCCATCGCGTTCTTCAAAATGTTGATGAATACCTGCTCCATTTGATGCCGATCCATGGACACGGGCGGAAGCTGCTGCTGCAGATCGATCCTTAGCCGGATGTCCCGCTTCTCCGTCTCGGCCTTCATCAGGTGACAGACATTTCCCACTACGTCGGCAATATTACAGGGCTCGCGCCGTGCCGCCTGGAGGCGGACCACATCGGCAAAGCCCTTCATAAATGAATTCAGGTGATCCGTCCTGGAGATAACCACATTTAACGCCGTCTCAAAGTCTGATCGGTCTTCCCTGGCCAGTTGCTCCCTGTAATTGAGACAGGACTGGAGCAGCGAGTTCACCGCCGCCACCGAGTTGTTTACTTCATGAGACATCATCCGGATCAATTTTTCGTAGGCCGATTTCTCCGATTGGCGCAGTTCCTCTGTCAACTCGTCAATAATGATAAAGTCGCGGGAGAAGCCCTGATCCAGAAACTGCGATTTGTAGCATTTGAGTCGCCGTCTTCCCTGCAGCGGTATCACCTTCGACTCGCCGGAGTGGAGATGCTCCAGATCATCAGCCAGTGGCACGCCGATTTCAGACAGCTTCCTGCCGGCCATGTCCAGGCCCGCGAGCTGAAAGATCTTTTCGGCGCTCGGGTTGACCATTGCAACTCTCTGATCGAAGTCAAAGGTAATCACCGCCGAGGGTGAAGCCTTTAGAATCTTATCCAGAAAGTAATGCTGCTCCTGCTGTCGCACGCGCTCTTCCCTGAGGTTGTCCACCATTCGGTTATAAACACCGATCAACTGATCCATCTCAGGCTGGCCCACTTCCCGGATGCGCGAGGTGAAATCACTCTCCTGAATGAACTGAGTGCCTGTGCGAATCATGTCCAGCGGCACAAAAAAGCTTCTCACCAGTTTGACGCCAAGCAGGATCGACACGGCAAAGATCGCCTCTATGGCGAAGAGCCAGAGCTTGTTCTGCAGCAGCACGATGAAAGCGACAACTCCGAACAGAAGGTGGATCAGCAACAGATAAAGCAAAATCTTGCTGCGAAGGCTGGGGTGCAGGGTGCGCTGCCTGAATCTGCGCAGGGATATGAGGAAGTTCATAATTGACACGGATGGAACTAGCCGCTGATTTACACGAATCGCCACGGATAGAAGCAGGCCGCTGATTTACACGAATTAACACGGAATAGTATCGGCGTAATTTGCGTAAATCGGCGGCCTGTTTCTATCCGTGTCAATTCGCGTAAATCGGCGGCTGGTATGCGCCACGATCTGGTCACGGTTTGACGCCATATTTTTCAAAGCGGCGGTAAAGCGCTCCGCGGCTCAATCCCAGGGAATCGGCCACCTTGCTCACGTTGCCCTTGTGGTATTGCAGGCATTTAAGGATCATTGCCTTTTCAATTTCATCCATCGTCATACTTCCAACGTTGGGAAGCGGGTCGCGTCGAACCTCTTTCGGCTCCATTCCCTCCGCCAGACCGAAACCTTCAATTTCAAGCGTCTCCCGGGTGGTTACAAGCACCGCTCTTTCGATGAGCTGGCGCAGTTGTCGGATGTTCCCCGGCCAGAGCTGGTTCTTGAGCCAGGCGAGCGCCGATTCGCTGATTGCCATCTTGTCCCTGCGGTAAATCTGCGCCATGGTCTGCAGAAACTGCGCGGCCAGCAGCGGGACGTCTTCGCGCCTTTCGCGCAGCGGCGGCAGATGCACCGAGATCAGGTTCAAGCGGTAGAGCAAGTCCTCCCGGAAACTCCCCTTGTCCACCAATTCGGCAAGATTGCGGTTGGTCGCCGAAATCACGCGGATATCCAGAGTGCGTGTCGCACTGGACCCAAGCACCTCGTACCTGCGGTCCTGCAGCACCCTGAGCATTTTCACCTGTGAACTGAGGTCCAGTTCACCGATTTCATCCAGGAAGACTGAGCCGCCGTTTGCCAGTTCGAATCGGCCCTTGCGGTCGCTCCGCGCATCTGTGAAAGCGCCCTTCACATGACCGAACATCTCGCTTTCAAACAAAGAAGAAGGGATTCCGCCCAGATTGACCTTTACAAACGGGCCGCCGCATCGCCGGCTGTTGCGGTGAAGCGCCTCGGCGATGAGCTCTTTTCCTGTTCCGCTCTCGCCGGTAATCAAAACGGAAGCATCGGTGGCGCTGACGCGACCGATCACCTCGAGCACTTTGAGCAATTTCGGATCGCGCCCAATCAGGTTGCTGAAATCATATCTTTCGTCCAGGTCGTCGCGGCTCACTTTTGACTTGGAAGCATCGCGGCCTACCGCTGCAAGGCCCAGCACCGTCTCGATCGACTGCAGGAGCTGCTGATTACTCCAGGGCTTCGTGACAAAATCCGAAGCTCCCGCTTTCATCCCCTTGACCGCCAGCGAAATCGATCCCCAGGCGGTAATGAGAATAACAGGCACAGAAGGGCGGCGACGCCGGATGTCGTCAAGCAGCTCCAGGCCTTCTTCACCGGTGGTGCGGCGGGAAAAGTTCATGTCCTGCAGAACCAGCGCGATATTGGGCGTCTCAAGCCGCAGTAAAGCTTCGGCTGGGGTGGAGGCGGTCTGGGAGCGGTATCCCGTCTGTTTTAACAACAGGCCAAGCGAAGCAGTGATGGAAGGGTCGTCGTCGACGATCAGGATCATCTCGTTCCCTGTCTGGGGCCTTGAAGAAGAACGAGACTCGCTGCTGGTTTGTTCCATCATTGGATCGCGTATGAAGTTTTTCACCGCAAAGGTCGTAGGCCCCCAAAAACGGTGCGCAACGCGGGCACGCGAAGCACAGAGCCACGTCCCCGCAAGGGCGTGGCGGAGATCATGCCGGTCACTTGTCCGTGGTCCGTGGTCCGTTAAACTGACCGGCGTTGTTCCCGCCACGCCCTTGCGGGGACGTGGCTCTGTGCTTCGCGTGCCCGGCTTCACTCGTAGTGCAGCGCCGCGGCAGGCTGTACTCTGGTGGCCAGCCAGCTCGGATAAAGGCCGCACAACAGAGTGAGCAAATAAATCAAGCCCGCTGACAGGGCCAGACTCGCAAAATAGACCTTGGAATCGATAAAACCGACCAGGTTGAGAAGAGGGAATTGTATGATGACCACGACTCCGATTGCCAAACCAAGAGAAGTAATCACCAGCAATTCACCCAGGATTTGCCTGCGCACGTCGCTTGCTGTGGCGCCTTTTGCCCGCCGCAGCCCGATTTCCTTCGTCCTCTGCGTCACGTTCTGCCACAGCACACCGGTCAATCCCAAAGCCACCATCAGCATCAGAAAGGCTGCAATCAGACCCACGGCAATCACGGGAGCAAGCCGCAGCTTCAAAGATGATTCCCGTTTGTCGGCGAGCGGCTCGATTTCAAAGGACCAGTTGCGGGCCACTGCCTGTAGCTTGTTTATCAGTTTTTCTTCAAACGCACGCGTCGTACCCGGGTGCAGTCTTAACAGAAGGTTCCGGGGAGGTCGGTAACGTCGCACGTCAATCTTTGCGACATCAGCGCCGGCGGGAAGATCCAGGCTTTTGCGCACAAAACTGAAATTTTCCGGTGATGAGAATTCACCGTCCTGGCGATAGTCCGTGATCACGCCGACAACTTTCAGCGCCTCGGCCGGATTTGATGGCGTTCCGATGATCTTTCCCACGGAGTTATCCGTTCCAAAGAATTCGCGACTGAATTTCTGGTTGACCACTACGGTCTGCCAGTTGGCGCCATCGTCTTCTTTGCCAAACCAGCGCCCGTGAACTAATTGAAGATTCATCACATCTCTGAACGCATCACTGACCTCATTCACATCGCACCTGACCCGCTTGCCGCCGTTTTCATAGATAGTGGTGCTCCTGCCCATTCCATAGGGGATGGTGGTCGCTCCGGCCACACCTTCCACCTCATCGAAGCTTCGCGCAGCCAGTAGTAGCTGCTTCGTAGTCTCGACCTGTTCCGCTGTGAAGTAATCATCCGATCGTTGCTTAACGTCAATGGAAACGTGCCACACGTTCTGATACGAAAAGCCCAAAGGACGCCGATAATTCTCCCCGTAATAAATGCCCAGCGCAGCGACGACAAAGAGCACGAGAAAGGAAAAAAAGATCTCAATCATGACCAGCAGGTTGGTTCTTCTTCTGTTCCAAACCAGCTTCAGCAAATGCTTGATCATCGCGATGCTCCTTTCAACGCCTCGACGGGATTCAGTCGTGACATCCTCCACGCCGGGTAGACCCCTGAGAACAGTCCGAAAAATACGGCCACCAGCACTCCGTACGCAAAGATTCGGTAATTGATGTGAAATTCGGCGTATGGAATCAAGCCACTCTGACTGATTGCCTGCAGCACGCCGATGGCCAGCACAAAGCCAATGGCGGCTCCCAGCAGCGTCAACAGCACGTTTTCCACGATGAACTGGCCAACCAGCGTCCATGAAGAAGCGCCGAACGCCTTCCGCACGCCGATTTCTGAAGCGCGCTCCATAATGCGGCTGATGTTTATGTTGATCAGGTTCACAGTCGGCAGCAGCATGAAAAGGATGGCGGCGATCAGGATGGATGCCAGCAGCCTGCCGGCATGACTTTCTTCGTCCCTTCGACCGCTGAAAAACATGCGTGATACGGCCTCGAAAAAAGTATCGGTCGAGGAAAAAACCTGACTGAACGTGGTCGGATCTGTCATTTCTACGTGTCCCATGCGGGAGCGAAACTCATCTTTGATCATTTGAAAATCATTGCGACTGCGCGCGAGTACGATCGCCATAAAACCGCCTACCAGCTCCGAGCGATAGGAATCGGTCTTAGCGGTACTGATCGGTACCCAGATATCCGAAAACGGCACAATACGAAAAATGGGAACATTGGACACGACTCCCACCACGCGGAATCTCTGGCCGTCGACTTCAATTGTCTTGCCGACAGCCTTGGCGTTCCCGAATAACCGCGTACGTGTCGCTTCGTTGATGACCGCCACGAAGTTGGCGTTCTTCTCATCTTCTACTGTAAAGGGGCCTCCCTCCAGGAATTGAAATTTCAGGATTTGCCAGTATTCGCCGTCTGTGCGTTTCAGGAAAGACTTGACCTTTTCTCCTTTTATGAACGAGTAGCCAAAACCCGGCTCAGAGAGGATCGAGTACTTTTCAACCCTGGGAAGGTTGCGGCCGTAGTGGTCAAGGAGTCTGTACCCTGCGTCGCCACTGCGACTCGCCCTCGGGCCCCACATGCTGGCAAAATAAATCCCGAGCGTTCGATCCAGGTTTACCTCCGGCGGCATGATGCCGAAGATGTGGTCAAAGAAAGCGGTGGCCACCATCAGAACCACCAGCGTAAAGCTGATGGCAAACAGGCTGATGAAGGTAAAGAATTTCCGCCTTAGAAATACTTTGATGGCGATCTTTAGATAATTTTTCAGCATGGAAACTCCCTCAGATTGCGGAATTCGGAATGCGGAATGCGGAATTTCGTCCGTTGTTTGTTGTCAGTGGTCCGTTGTCAGAGCCATCCGCATTCCCCATTCCGCATTCCCCATTCCCCATTTCAATTCACCTGCCGGCCATCAAACAGCCGCACCACGCGCTGGGTTTTTTCGGCCTGACGCTGCTCGTGCGTGACCATTACAACAGTGGTTTTCTCCCGGCGATTGAGATCGGAGAGTATTCCGATAATTTCATCTCCCATCTGGCTGTCCAGATTTCCCGTCGGTTCGTCCGCTAGCAGGATACGGGGATTGCCCACAATGGCTCTGGCTATGGCCACGCGCTGCTGCTGCCCGCCGGAGAGCTGTGAGGGAAAGTGATGCACGCGGGAAGTGAGTCCCACGCGGTCCAGAGCGCGCAGCGCGCGCTTGCGGCGTTCCGAGCCGGACATGCGACGATAGAGAAGTGGGATTTCCACGTTGTCGACTACGCTCAAGTCGCTGATCAAGTGAAATGTCTGGAAAATAAACCCGATTTGTTCGTTGCGGATCTTCGCCAGGTGCCGGTCCCCGAAGGAATTAATCTCGCGCCCGTTGAGCGCCACCTTGCCTTTCGTAGGGACGTCGAGCAGGCCGATCACGTTCAACAGCGTGCTCTTGCCGGAGCCGGAAGGGCCCATCACGGATATGAATTCTCCCTCCTGGACGTCCAGATTGATGTTGTTCAGCGCAACGGTTTCAATTCTGTCGGTGCGATATACTTTTTCGATGTTCTCGAGTTCGATCATTGAGACTCCTCAGAGGGCATTCACCACAAAGGCACAAAGGACACGAAGGCTTTGTGCCCTTTGTGTCTTTGTGGTTTATTTCAGTTTCACTTCCTTCAGATGCATGTAGTCACTCATGTCTGAGATGATCACTTCATCTCCGGCCAACAAGCCGCCCGCCACTTCGTATTCATCGAAGCTGGAGATTCCAATGCGGACCAGTGTTTTCACCGCTGCATCCCCTCGAATCACAAATACCTCGTAAGAACCTTCTCCACCGTTGATGAACGGGCCCTTCTTGATCCTCAATGCTGCCGGTTTTCTGTCGGTAATCAGTAAAACGTCCGCGCGAAGGTTTGATCGCAGCAGTGGGCTGGACCTTTCATCCAGTGCCACCTGCAAAGTGATCACACCGTCCTTGATCGTCGGAAGAATGTTGGAGACGGCCCCTGCAAGATATTTTTCTTCGATCTTGACGCGGGCAGGCAAACCGACGCGAATGCGATTGGCGTGCACATCGGAAACGGCGGCGTCCACTCGGAACGTCTTCAGATCTGCGATGCGAGCCACTACCTCGCCCCTGTGTACGGTGCCGCCCTCCTCCGGGAACACCCAGGTCAACACGCCGCTGCGGTCCGATTTGGTGGTGCCAAGGTTCAATTGGCGCCTGGCTTCCTCGCGCTCTTTGTTCAGTGTGGTCATTTCCAGCTCAAGCCCTTCGCGCTGCGTGGCACTGGAGCGCTGAGCGTTGAGTTTGGCTGCTTCCAACTTCTTTAATTCGATCGCGGCCTTGGAAGCATCGAGTTCCGATTTCCGAAGGACCTCTTCGGACGTCAATCCTTCCTTGAGAAGGCTCCGGTTGCGCGCCACTTCGGATTTGAGCGACTGCAACTCGAGGTTCTTGACATCCCACTGGCTCTGAAGGTCAATCAGGGTATTTTCGAGATCGAGCTTCGTCTTCGACTGCTGGTTTTGCTTCAACGCCATACTCTGACTGAGCCTTTCAACCGCCAGCACCGATTCGCTCAAATCAAGTTGCAGGATCGGTTCCCCTGCGGCAAGCACGGCTCCCGGGCGCTTCAGGATCTTGATCACCCGGGCGTCGACAGGGCTGGAAAGCACCTGTTCTATTTCCGGCACCACGGTCCCTGAAGCAGTGATGCTGGCTTCGATCGGCCCGCTGTCAACGCGAGCGGTTCGGATGCGATCCCGGCTGATGGAAGGGCGAAGCCAGTTTGGCCCCCATATGAGAATTGCAACCAGCATTGACACGGAGAGGCCGGTGGCGGTGGCGCGTTTAAGAATGGTTCGCCGTCGGAAAGTCGGGTCGAGGGGCCGGTCCATGGCCGGCATTACGCAAGTTCGTTGCCAATCACAAAGAGATTGAACCGCGGGAATTTAGCGTTTCAGCGGATGCAGAAACCCGTTCGGCCACGCACAGCAGTGTCCGAAAGTGGGCAATGAAAGATTACCATCCCAACAGGACGATGCCTTGACCGTCTTCCCACACCGCTACCGGCTTTGGCCGATATGGCGATCCCACGATGGAGGGGAAGGCTCCCTTTCCCATGTTGCTCGGTTCGCCGTTGCCGGGGGCCAGCAGGAAAATAGATCCGTTGGACTGCCACAGCATGTACGCGGCGTCGCGGGAGTACGCGACCACCGGCTGGCTTCCCTCTCCCAAAAATTTTTCACCGGCTGAAAGTCCCGGCATGTAAAAAAGATTCCCCTCGCGTCTCCAGACGGTTCCGATTCCCTGTTTTGCGCTTGCCGCCAGGGATCCACCGTCCATGGGACAAGCCTTCAGCGGCCAGGAGCCGGTCCCCAGTTTGACGGCAGGACCGAAGGTTGCGCCTCCGTCCCGGGAAACCGCAGCGTACATATCGCGGGCGCCGTTCAGCCAGTTTCGCCACATCACGTAGATACGACCCGTGCCGTCTGCCACGGCCGAAGGGTGACAACATTCGCAGATGTGTCCGTCGGGAGACTGATAGATCATGGAGTTTTCCGACCAGGTTTTTCCTCCATCGGGGGATCGCGCCTCGGCTAGTTCTGTTTTACCGTGTCGAAGATCAAGCCACGCTGCAAAGACGCCGTCTCCCTTGACGGCACAAACTGTATGCAACCCTTCGCGTGCGGTAGCTTCCCGATCATTCACATTCACCGGACCAGCCCACGAAATTCCGCCGTCTTTGGACCGCCATGCCTGCAGGTTTCCGGCCTTGCCAATCGCAGACACGATCACGTAATTGTTCGTCACTGCCAGTCGCGGACCGCGCCGTTTGCCAAGCGCCAAGTGGTCCAGTTCCGCTATTTTCTTAGGCTCCGAGAATGGCTTACCCGGGGCCCGGGACACCTGTATGAATATCGAATTGCCCTCTCCGAACACAACATAAGTCTCGCCACCCGGCCCCAGCGCAATCTGTGGCTGCTGGCCAAAGGCGGAAATCCGCACCGGCGTGCGCCCATCGGCAAGGCTGTCAATCGGGAATAGCAATAGCACCACAAAGACACAAAGGACACAAATAGTCCTTAGTGTCCTATGTGTCTTTGTGGTGAGAGAAATTTTCGCCCAGAAATCGCTCTGTTTCGTTTCCTCCAACTTTACACCTCCAGCATCGCCTTCACCACCCGATTGCCAGGATCGAGCCAGGAAGGGAATTTTTCAATCAAGTCTCCAAAGTCCGCCCGATGTGTGATCCACGGCTTGGTATCGATCTTTCCATTTTCGATCAAGTGAATAATCTCTATAAAGTCATTCGAGGTTGAATTGCGGCTGCTCAGTAGAGTCAATTCGCGGCGATGAAAATCGGGATCATCAAAACTTATATCTCCCTTGACCAGGCCGACGAATACCAGCTTTCCTCCATGCGACACATATTGAAATGCGTTTTTCATTGACCGCGCGTCGCCGGTGGCATCGAAGACCACTGAAGGAAGCTGGCCGTTGGTGATCTCGCCGAGAATGGAAACCGCCCGCTCGCCATTGGAAATGGAGGCTTCCACTTCCATTTGGCCGCGGCAAAAGTTGAGGCGCTCCGCATTCAGATCCATGGCAATCAACCGAGCTTGAGCGATTCTGACAAACTGCATCACCGCCAGTCCAATGGGGCCGGCGCCTATGACGAGAACCCAATCGCCCGGCCGCACCTCCGCGCGCGCTATGGCGTGGGCCCCGATAGCGAGAGTTTCCACCAGCGCAAGCTGATCGAGTGAAAGCTTTTCCGATTTATGCAATTTCGCAGCGGGAACCGTGATGAGCTCGCGCATTCCGCCGTCCACGTGCACTCCCAATACGGCAAGCTTTTCGCAGCAGTTCGTTTTCCCGATATGGCAGGCAAAGCACTGGCCGCAGTTCAGGTACGGTTCCACTGCGCATCGGTCTCCCGGTTTCAAATCGAACTGACCGCCTGCGGCCAGGAGCTCTACTCCGAGCTCATGCCCGAGGATGCGCGGATAGGAAAAAAACGGTTGATTTCCCCGATAAGCATGAAGATCCGTGCCGCATATACCAATGCGGCGAACGCGTACTACCGCCTCGCCGGGACCGGGCTCCCCGGGCACATTCAACTTGATACGGGCAAATCTCTCCGGTTCCTGAAGGACGATTGCTTCCATGCAGTGCTCAAAATCTTTATTTTACAACAAAGCCGTCCGCGTTTAGACCACGTCAACGTCCACGGCTACGTTCACGAATACCTCGACTGTGCGGCTTCTCTCGTGATTCCAGTCAATCAGTGCTGTGCGGTTTTCACAGTGGACGTGCACGTGATCGTTTCGTGATCGTGGTCGTTGACGTGCACGTGCACGTGGCCGTTCTCGGCTTTTGTTTGGTCGCGGCCTGCGGCTGCGCTGAGCCGTCGGAGCTAAAGAACCAGCCGAACTTCGCCCTTCTCCTCTTCGGTGCGGTATGTCTTGATCGGTTTTTTTGCAGGGCCGTATTTGACTTCGCCGTTGTCTACATCAAACTGAGACCCGTGCCACGGGCACTGCACCGTGGCACACGCAAGGGATCCCCCTGCCAGCGAACCACCTTTATGGGTGCAACGGTCATCGAATGCAACATATCCTTTCTCAGTCCTCGCGACCACAATTCGTTTGCCATTGACTCTCACCAGCTTCATCTGGTTTGGCTCAAGCTCATCGGTCCTGGCAACAATCAGCGGTTCGCCAGGGCGCTTGTGAATCGTTTCATCTTTCCATTTTCCCGCTCCCGCGTACCGATGATCGATGCTGATCTGGTTTCTGGAAACCAGTGTTCCGCCCATGTAACCGGCGGTGTTCAGCATTGCAAAGCCGATCAGCTCCATGCCGAGAGTGAGCAGCGTTGGCGGCTCTCCGGAGCCACCCCTTACCCACCAGGCGCCTGCAAATAACAGCAGCGATCCTATGTTCAACAGCCCATGTTTGGCGGCTCGACTCTTGCCCGAGCTGTTTGGTGGAACGGTGTACAGATAGTCGACAAACCCGGGAACCGCTGCGATCAGGGCGGTTGCCATACCAGCAAGCGCCACGTAGCCGCCTGCAATCCAAAGCGGCGGCCGGTCGAAGTACCATCCGGCTAGATTGAACAAAAAAGCGCCCGAAAGGAACGCAAACGGATAAGGAATCAAGGCAGGATGAATCGGATGACCCTGAAAATGCGCCGTGCTTCTCATATTAATTGGACCCCTGTTTCTGAATAAAGGCCCGAAGCATTTCAATGTCAACAGCGGTAAGGTTGTGACGTAGTAAATACTTCCCTTCAAACAGCCGAGTCGCGGCAGCCAGATAAAAATTCTGGTTTGGTGCCTTAGTGGTTCAATTTTTCCTGATACATCCCCCCTCCATTGCGAGATCAACGAAATCATTATTAAATCAAAAGAGGATCTTCGGTGCTGCTGGAGCGCCGGAATGACGCAAGGAATCTTAGTATCCGCGCCGGCTGAGGTCGGCACGGCTGAAAAGGAGGAATAATAATGAATAAAGCTTTGGGTTTCATTACCGCCACCGGCTTGGGCGCAGGATTGATGTACATCATGGATCCGGATATTGGAAGGCGCAGGAGGGCCTTGGCTCGCGACAAAGCGGTTCGAGGCTGGCACAAGACCGAAGACACCATTGAAATGACTTCCCGTGACTTCAGCAACCGGGCTTACGGAATGCTCGCCCGCGCAAGTTCGGCATTTTCACCAAGAGAGGTGAGCGACGAGGTTCTAACCGAACGGATTCGCTCCAGAATGGGTCGTTACGTGTCCCACCCGGGCGCGATCCAAGTTTCGACAAACAATGGTCAGGTTACACTTCAGGGTGACATTCTTTCCAAAGAAGTTGAGAAACTGATCGCCATCGTCAAGGGAATACACGGTGTGGAACGTGTACACAACCGGCTTCAGGTGCATGACAGCGCCGAAAACGTACCCGCCCTGCAGGGGCATTCTGGAATCTCAGGCGAACGCTTCGAACTTTCCCAGCGGAACTGGTCGCCCACGGCTCGCCTGATGATCGGTGCCACGGGAGGAATGATGGCCCTTTATGGGATCCGGCATGGCGGCACTCTGGGAGGTGCCATGGGCACTCTGGGCCTCGGATTGATCGCCCGCGGACTGCTGCACGATCAATGCTCGCGTTCTGAAGCGCGTGTCGGTTCGGGCCAAAAAGAGCGGCAGGACGACCAGACGCCGTGGGGCCGGAGCGAGGAACCGCGGTTCAGCCCGGCTTCAAACGAGGCGATTACAGAGCCTGCAACATAAATCGAGAAACGACCTGTGTTCTTTGTGCCTTTGTGGTGAAAAAAATGTCACCACAGAGGCACCAAAGACAGAGGGATTTTAGCGCCATCCAAACAACTTTCGATCCAGAGACCACGGGCCTGAGCCGAGCAGGAACAAAGCCACCATGGCCCCCATGAGCGACAACGCCAGCTCGTATCCGCCCACCAGACCCTGATGCAGGTATAAAATGTGGAATTTCACGACGGCGACGCCCATCTGTATCGCCAGCAGCAGCGATGCGAGCCGCACCAGCAGGCCGAAGAACAGCAGCATCGCGCCCAGAAATTCGACCAGCTCGCCGACGTAGAGAAAATAGTAGGGGAGATGGATGTTGGCAATGGTCGCGGCAAACCGTTCCGTGCCGCCGAATACCTTCAAATAACCATGCACCCCGAAAATCGCGGCGCCGGTCAGCCGCAGCGCCAGCGACGCGTAATCTCGCATGGAATCCAGGCGCCTGGCCATCACGACCCTAGTTTCTCCGCCAGAATCTTCCTCAGTTCGGCGCCCCGCATTTCCTTGTAACGGATCTTGCCTTCCGGATCGATCAGGAAAGTATCCGGAATACTGGTGACCCGATATAACTGCGAGATGCGATTCTCCCATCCTTTGCCGTCGAAATACTGCGGCCATTTCATGTCCAGATCTTTAAGCATCTTGAGCAGGTCATCCTTGTTGTGATCCAGAGAAATGCCGACCATTGCAAACCTCCCGTCACCGCCAAACTCCGCATGAATGGCTTTCATGTGGGGGATCTCGATCTGGCAGGGCCCGCACCAGGTGGCCCAGAAGTCAAGCAGCACCCACTTGCCCCGCAAGTCCTCGAGGGCGATCTTTCTCCCTGCCAGATCGGTAAAATCGAAAGCCGGCGCTTTCGCTCCGACGCCGGTGAGCTTGAGTTCTTCGATCGCGCTGCGCGCTTCACCCGCAATCTTTGTATTGCCGTAGGATGCCAGAAACTTGTTCAGCGCTTCCACCCGTCGCGTATCGTCTTGCTCGATGTTGGCCAGCATCAGCCGGGCTGCGGCCTCATTCTCCCTGTTGTGCGTTGCGCTTGCAATTCTGGACAGCTCATCCCGCGTGGCCTGAAGACCGAAAGCCTCCAGATGAAGCGGGACTGAAGCGCTCAGGATCTCGGGAACTGCGTGGTTGTCAGGATAACGGGACGCGGTCTTGAGGTAAGCTGCCAGGCCTTCTCCGTCCTGAAGGCTGTTCATCAGCGTCAGGATCCACAGATGGGCTTTGGTTGAGTCCGGCGAGTCGGGATACTTCAGGGCAAAACCCTCCCACATTTTCTTCCAGCGAAGCCGCGCATCAGCGCCTTTGTTTCCGTCTTGCTGCCACTGCGCAAACTCGGCTTTCATCGCCTTCTCCATATCCGCCGCTTCTCTTGCAATGTGGGCCGAGCCGGGATGCGCGATCCACCACATTCCGCCGAGCAGAAGAACGGCTGCGGCCATCAGGAGGCCTATCTTGAATTTCATATCATTCTCAGATTCAAATGGCGCAGTGTACTAGCCTGGATTATTCAAAAGCATTAACCGCAAAGAACGCCAAGAACGCTAAGAATAGCGCACAGGACGGAGCTGAAGCTTGAAGTATGAAGGCCATCAAAGCCGCATCAAATGTTGGGATGGTGCCTTCATACTTCAAGCTTCAGCCCCGTCCTGTGCGCCATCTCGGCGTTCTTGGCGCTCTTCGCGGTTAGTTCTCTTGAACGATCCAGGCTAGTAGTCACGCTTCACAATTCGAGTATTGTACTTCGCCAGCAGCGGATTTGTTCGGAATCGGGAAACGTCGGGGTAACTTTTCATACCATGAAAAGGCAGGGGGCCCACCGAGTCAGGGCGCGCCGAGTGAATGTCCATGTCCTTTCCAAAACCGTCCGCGTAAATCAAAAAGTCTCTTTTCCAGCCTTGCCGCAGCGGCGGCAGCGCCGATGCGTCAAAGTCGAGCCGGATTTCATCGCCGTGGAGCATCACGACGGGGGCATCATCTCTGTTTCTGAGCAACTCGCCCACTTCCCCGTAACGGGTAAAAGCTCCGCTGTGCGATTTCCAGTCAGCAAACGGTGTCGCCAGACTGTAGTAATAGGTGGACGGATTTCGTCCATCGGGCGAATCCGATGCCGGATAGCCTTTCCAGCCAAGGCGCGCCTGCCGCAACGGAAGCTGCCGATCGCTGTGCGAAGGCGTGCTCCGGTCGCCAATCAGGATCTGGTCCCAGTAAATGCGCATGCTCGTTACAATCCGCACTTCCCGCGAGTCGCTCAGAAACCTGCCATCCAGATCCACTATCATGGTTTTTGGCAGTCCTGCGGGAAAACCCATCTGCTGGATCACCGTCTTCCACTCGCCCTTGCCGTCGCGCACCTGCAGCAGGGGTGGAAGAAGCTTCAGGCCGGCCTGTGACGCGGCCAGATTGGAAGTGGAGTCTGCGTAATCGATCCACGCATGCATCATCAGAAACGGATGACGGGCGCGATCCCCGATGTCGAAAACAATGGCGTGTTCTTCGGCGTACCCTTTTGGGCTCAGGTTTCGGAACCCCGTGACATAAGTTCTATCGATTCGGGAAATCTCCGGCAGTATATCGCGGCCTTTATCGTCGCGCGCGCTCACCGGCAGCCAGGTTTGATTTGAAAAATACAGCTTCTTTTCGGGGAAAGGAGGTCCGGGCATGAGCCGTTCATTGGGGAACATCACCCAGCCCTGCGGGTAGTCCACGGCATAGAGCGCCGCCTTGTCGATCATGATCACTTCTTCCAGTTGATCATTCATCGTGAAGGAAAGCGTGCCGTTTCGGATCTGAGGGACTGAGCCGTCGATCTTTATGTATTCATCAGTGTCCGGCACGTTGTAGTGACCCGGCCCCAGCAGGTACCCCAGCGCGCTTCCGCCAAGAAAATCTGTAATAAAGCGGTAGTTCCGTCCATCCCAGACATACAGAAGGGGGCAGGAAGTCCCCTTGCGATCCAGCTCGCGAATGGTGTGGGTCTTGTCGACGGCAAGTGAAATCTCCGACTGCAGAACCCCGGTGGGCCACAAAAAGCGCACCACGTCGACGCTCGTCTGCCGGCCGGCGCCGAAATGCAGCGTCAGCGGCTGGATGGCGAGGGCGCCGGCAGTAGAAACCAGCTCTTTTTTGAAAATGCGACCGCCCGTCTTGATTTCAACTTTGGTGCCAAGCGCGAGCTTGCTGTCATTGACTCCGACTTGGAGGATATCAATCCAGTGGTTCTTATTGCCGCCGTCATTCCGGAGCAGACGCGGCTCTGCGCCGGCAATGAACAGATCCAGATCTCCGTCGCCATCCCAGTCTCCCGCGGCGATGGCGCTGCCGGGCACGCGAAGGCTTTGGCCGAAAACGACGCCGGTTACATCGGAGAACTTTCCATCACCGTCATTGCGAAACAGGCGCGCGGAGCGAGTTTCCTGCTCAATGGCAAACACGTCTTCGTCGCCGTCGTTGTCGTAGTCGACAAAAGCGGCGCTGGCGAGGGCCTTGTCACAGGGAAGGGGAGCGGCGGTTAAAACCGCGTTGCGGTTGATCCACAGCGTCTCGGAAGCATTCCTTCCTCCGACCAGAAAATCCATGTACCCGTCGCCATTCACGTCGCCGGCGACAAGAGAACGAGCGGCGCCGGAAATCCGCGCCAGGCGCGTAATGTCGGCAAACGCGTTCGTCCGGAGATTGCTGTAGATACGAATTTCTCCGGGCCCGCCCAGCAGAAAATCAACATCACGCGAATTGTTGACGTCCGAAAAAACGATCGATGCGGCTGCTTCGATGGGCTGCAGCCCGGCCGCTTCCGAAATATCGCTGAATGCGCCGCTGCCGTTGTTGATCAAAAGAGCGGGGCGCTGCCGCCCGCGCGCCGTTACCAGAAGATCGAGATCTCCATCATGATCCACATCGGCAAAGGCGGCCGCCAGCGCCGGCCATTCTGTTTTTGCCTTGGTGGTCGACGTAACATCGGTGAATTTTCCCTCGCCTGCGTTGTGAAACATCCTGCCGCCGTCGGGCGTGCAGGCAAAAAAATCCGGTTTGCCGTCGTTGTCGAAATCACCCCAGGCAAGCGAGGACGCTCCTGACAAGGAGATCCCGGATGCCGGGGTGGCATCCTGAAGGCCCGAACCGGTGTTGCGCAGCAGGAACACATTCCCCGAGGAGTTGATGAAAACCAGGTCGATTCGTCCGTCTCCGTCCCAGTCAATCATGCCTCCGCCGGCCGGATTTCCCTTTTCGGCGCCGAAGGCGGGAAGTTTCAAATCTGCCGCCACGTCGCGGTACGCTACGTCGATCGGAGGCGCCGGAGCGACCTTTTCCAACTCGAGCGTGTCAATGGCAATCGAGTATTTACCCTGCTCCTGGTAGTCGCTTCCCACAGAAGATCCCGACCTGGCGCCCATCTTTTGCCGGAATAGAGCGAGCTCCTTTTCACCTTCCTCCCTCTTGCCGCTCCGGATCAGCGTGGTGCCCAGGTTGTAGCGCGCCGAGGTATTGTTGGGGTCGGCCTCCAGCGCGCGCCGGAAGTACTCGATGGCCGCATCATAGTTCTGCTGGCGCGCATGCAGCGTCCCCAGAAAGTAGAGCGTATGCGGATCGCGAGGATCCACTTCTTCCACTTTCTGAAGCTCTGCAATGGCTCCGGGCACGTTGTTTTCGTTGCGCAGCGCCAGCGCCTTCATGAAATGGGCATGCGCCAGGCGATTGTCAATGGCCAGCGCCTTCTGGAATTCCGCGCGCGCCGCCCCAAATTGAGAATTGTTGAAAAGCGCCAGACCGAGATTGAAGTGCGCTTGCGCCGAATCGGGCAAGCGCTTAATCACTTCCTGAAAGCGTTTGGCCGCTTCCCCGAATTCGTGCTGTTCCATAAATGCGACGCCCAGATTATTCAACCGGACGGCTTCTTCCCTGCTCGCCTGCGTGGCACCCGCCGGACCTTGCAACGGCACAAGACCCAGCGGCGCCTCCCGACCGCAGGCGCAAAGAAGCAACAAAAACAGCGGGCTGAACCGGATTCTGTCGAGCATTCGGATTCTGTTGGACATAAAGTAATTATTTTAACCCAAGCCAGGCTTCCCCCGGCTTCTGGTGCCCTAAACAAAACTTTTCACCACAGAGGCACCGAGGGATGGAGGGATGGAGGGATGGAGGGACGGAGGGATGGAGGGACGGAGGGATTGAGAGATTGAGGGATGAGAGATGGAGATTGAAGGATGGAGGGATGGAGAGATTGAAGGATGGAGAAAACCAAAGGACTGTGAGACCGTTGGGTGCCTGCAGAAGAGACAGTCACAGCGCTCTCTTCATGCCTCTATCCCTCTATCCCTCCATCCCTCCATCCCTCCATCCCTCCATCCCTCCGTCCCTCCATCCCTATTTCTTGGCCAGCAACGCTTCGCGCACACCGTTGCGGAGAAAGTAGAAATTCACCACGGCGAAGCGGTCCATCATTTTTACGATTTCGTTGTTGGTGAAATTGGGAGCGGTTCTCTGATTCTCGGGGTTGGAATCGTACTGCAGAGTGTTGGTATCGATGACACGGTAGATCAGCGGGACGTCAGGGATGGTCTTGGATGAGGAAAAGAAGGCTAGCAGCACTCCGCCCACCTTCATTTGAAGATAAAGCCGTCGCGCCAGCGTGTTTGCGTCCTTGGGAGGAAGGTAATTGAACACGTCCCACGCCAGGACGCCGTCGAAGCTGTTGTTTGGATAGGGGAAAACCCGATCCAGGAAACCTTCAAAGGAGAACCCCTGATCGGCAGTGGTGTCGCGGCGGGCCTGCCGGAGTTCTTCGAAGAAATCCTGGATGTAAACTTTATAGTTCCGGCCGCCCAGGTAGTTGATGTTCTCCTGCAGCGCCGGCCCCATCTCCAAAAGATGGACCTTTCCTCTGGTCTCAAGGCGGGCCAGGAACTCTTTCAGTCCCAGCGTCCTGTGCAGGTTTTCCTGTCCTTCGACCGGAGAGAGCTCCTGAGCTCCCTTCTTGAAGAAGCCTTTCAGCCCCGAAGGATTGGTTCCCATCAGCTAAATTCTAAATTGGTGCTTTTTTCCCGAGCGTCCGTTGAACCCAACAAGCCCTTGCCGGCGTTGTCCTTGCCGCCGATCTTGGGGGCTTCCACATTCTTCTCCATGTCGATTGTGCCTTTGAAGCGCGCGCCGTCTTCCAATACCAGTCGTGGGGCCACAATGTTGCCGTTCAGTCGACCACTCTTTTTGATGATCAACCTTTCCGAAGCGTAGACGTCACCGCGAACATCTCCTTCAATGGTCACTGTCTTGGCGTAGATCTCGGCGCGGATCCTGCTCTTTGGTCCGAGATGAAGATTGTTGTCCTTCAGATTGATCTTTCCTTCGATTTCGCCTTCGATTGCCAGATCTTCAGTCCCTTCAATATCGCCCTTGAAAAAGAGACTGGCTCCGATGTTGACAAAACCGTCGGCGGTTGGGCCTGCAAACGCCTTGTTTTCCATGGATGGCTCCGTTGTTATTTCCTGAGATGGGTATTTTGAATCCTTGCGGTCCCACATGGGAAATCGCTCCTTTGACATTAAATGAATACCCCATTGTACCACCCATGAGTCAGCTCCGCAGTAGCAGCGGTTACAAACGAACTCACGGCGAGGATGGTAGTGGGAGCGGTGATGAAGGGTGATGAAGGGGACGAAAGGGTTATGAAGGGGAACGGAAGGGTTATGAAGGGGACGGAAAAAGTTGTGAAGTGAATGGAGGCGTTAGAATGAGGTGAAAGCATTCTTAATTGTTGGCTTGGGCCTTGGCGGTTCAATTTTTCCTTGAACCACCAAGGCACCAAGCTACCAAACTTCTGTTCCTATTTTCCGATTTCACAACACCCTAATGCTTCATCCCCCTTCATTCCTTTCATAACCCTTCATTCCCTTTCATAACCCTTCATAATCCTTCATGACCCTTCATAACCCTTCATAACCCTTCATAACCCCAGAAGCTTGATCTAAACTGCCTGCTTATGAATCCAGCACGACTAGCTGTCTGTCTGGTGTCGGGCGGAATGGATAGTTGCGTTACGGCGGCAATTGCGGCCCGCGAAAACGAGGCGCTCGCCTTTTTTCACGCCAGTTATGGGCAAAGAACGGAGAATCGCGAGCTGCGAGCGTTTCATAACATTGGAGACTTTTATGCCGTCTCGCTACGACTGGCCTGCAGCCTGGCCCATCTGTCGCGCATCGGCGGATCCGCTCTCACCGATCCAAATATTCCTCTTCCGGAAGCAAAGCTGCATCGAACCGAGATTCCTGCTTCATACGTTCCGTTTCGAAACGCCAACATGTTGAGTGCCGCCATCGCCTGGAGCGAGGTACTGCACGCCCCGCGAATCTACGTCGGCGCCGTGGAGGAAGACAGTTCCGGCTATCCTGACTGCAGAGAAGAATTCTTCCAGGCGTTCCAGAAGGCGGCCAATCTGGGAACCCGACCTGAGACCCAAATTGAAATCCGCACTCCGTTGATCCATATGACCAAAGCGGAAATCGTGAAGAAGGGAGTGGGGCTTTCCGCGCCCCTGCACCTTTCCTGGTCCTGCTACCAGGGAGAAGACCTGGCTTGCGGCCAATGTGACAGCTGCCTGCTGCGATTAAAAGGATTCCGCGAGGCGGGCATTCCCGATCCGATTCCGTACGGGCGTGAGTAGAGATTGAGGGATGGAGGGATGGAGGGATGGAGGGATGGAGCGACGGAGATTGAAGTACTGAAAAACTGAAGCACTGTGAGACCGTTGGCTGCCTGTAGAAGAGACAGTCGCAGCGCTCTATCTCTTCATGCCTCCATCCCTCAATCCCTCCATGCCTCCATCCCTCAATCCCTCTTTCCCTCCATCCCTCCATCCCTCCATCCCTCCATCCCTCTGCCCCTCTGTCCCGTCAGGCGTTCGGCGTTCGCTCCAGATGGCCGTCGATGGAAAGCAGGATGAAGTATATGGCCGTCAGAAATCCAAGCGCAGCCACAAACAGCCAGGCACGCGACGTGATAAAGATTCGATTATCCTGGATAATCGAAACAAAGCCGATCAGGGCCGCAACAAAAGACCCGAGTACCGCAACGTAGGAAATGTTCTTGAGCATGGAAACCCCCTTACAAGTGGACAGTTTTCAGAAGCAAGATTTACCAGTTTTTCAGAAGCAAGATTTACCAGCCGGGTCGAATCGACCCGCACGGGCATCAGTGATTTCGGTGCCCGGCTCGCTCCCGCGGGGACAAATCCACCTTCCAAAAGGGGCTGAAGCTGTCAAGATTGGTCTTTGCAAGACCCGGGCTTCCGCTCGAATTCTCCGAATCCAGTGTGAAGCTGAGAAAAGCGATGCACATTTCATCGCTTGTGTTCTCGCCCCAGCCCACGTCCTTGGGTGGATTGTTGGGATTGTTGGGATTAGTGGCAGAATTATCGAAGTGCGCTATCAGATCGAAACGCGTCCCTGCCTTGAGCGCAATCGGCTCTTGATAAAAATAGGTGGACTGCCAATGGAAATCCCAATCGGGGACGTCCGCCAGACAGACCTTCTTTCCATCCAGGGTCGTGGCTGTTACGCTCATCGTCCGCCCCAAAAGATGCATGTGGGGAGTGATCGCATGCAGGTGGACATCATAGGGCAGGAACTTAAATGAAGCCGTCACAGGATGGTTTTTCGCACCTGCAGGGATTTTGAAATTCAGGTTGATAAGGGGCAGCGTCAACAGTGTTTTCTGCACCGGCTTTTGGGCAAAGTAAAGACCGATTTCCGTTCGATCGGCTTCGACCACGCCGCTGCGCGCGCTGTAGTGCACCTGCATTACGATGCGTGAGTTCTTGGGCAGAAACAGGCCGATGCCGTCAGGTAAAAACTTCGTCTTGTTTCCCGGCGCCCATCCACCCAAGGCATACAAAAAGGTGAATCCGGGACCCCCAAAGCACGTGTAGCCGGGGCCGGGATCCGCATTGTCCAGACGCACCGATTCCATGGTGGTATCGATGAACAGGAGCACGTGATGAACCATGGCGCGGCTTCCGGGAAGAATTTCAACCGCGCTGACATAGCGGTTCTCTCCCAGATTGGTGGGAAATACGAAACACCGATAGACATCCCCCTTGGAAAAGTTGGGCGTCATCGGTTCTTCCATTTTGAAAGTCATGTCCGGCTGGCCCAGAGACCAACCGCTGGCAAACTTGAGCGGGGGCGGCAAATCGCCTGGGTTGCCCTCGGGAGCTTCCGAGTCCACCCACTGGCGAATGGCGTGCAGTTGCTCGCCCGTCAGCGAAGGATCATCCTGAAAACCGCCGCACTCTGAATTAACATGCCAGGGAGGCATTATTCGATCTGTGGTAATGCTCCGGATCTGATTACGCCGGTTGTAGGCGTCCTGGTAGGTGATAAGCGAAAAAGGTGCGATATCGCCCGGATGGTGGCAGGACTGGCAGCGGTCCTGCAGGATACGGACGATCTGTTTGTTAAAAGTCACGGGTTCTTCGTTTTCCACAGTAACCGGCCGCCGGAAGGAACCCTGCTGCGCCCACGCAAGCATGCCCGCAATTATTGAAAAAGCTGCAATAATCCCCGCCTTTGCCTTCATGGAATTACTCCCCGCTCTGGCCATTATACGAGTGCCGGCGGCCGTTGGGTGCACGAAAAGTAACCACCACGATTCAGGGATGGAGAGATCGAGGGATGGAGAGATGGTCGAGATAGCCCGCTCCGCTCTTTACGTTTTTCCCTCCATCCCTCCGTCCCTCCATCCCTCAATCCCTCTATCCCTCTATCCCTCCATCCCACTCTCACCCGCAGCCTTCTGGCTGAATGAGACCAGCGCATCGAGCTTCCCCCTGGCCGTGCCTGTATCGATCGCCTCGGCGGCAAGCCGTACGCCCTCCTTAAAATCGCGGGCGCGATTTGCCGCCACGATTGCGGCGGCCGCGTTCATCAGGACGATGTCGCGCCTGGCTCCCTTCTCTCCATGAAGAATGCGAACAACCAGATCGGCGTTTTCGCGCGCCGTGCCACCCTTCAGATCTTTGACGTCCGACCTGGCCAGAGAAAAGTCCTCCGGAGTTACTTGATACGTCCGGACGCTGCCATCGGAGACTTCCGATACCCGGGTGGTGCCGGTGTTGGAGATTTCGTCCAATCCGTCAGCCCCATGAACCACAAAAGCCCGCTGCGTTCCCAATTCCTTCAGCACATGCGCCAGAGGCTCGGTCAACTGCGGAGCATACACTCCCACCACCTGTGAAGAAGCGCCGGCCGGGTTGGTAAGCGGGCCGAGCATATTGAACACGGTTCGGATCTTCATTTCGCGGCGCACCGGCATGACCGCTTTCATGGCGCGGTGAAGCAGGGGCGCATACAGAAACCCGATCCCTACCTCGTCAATGCAGCGAGCCACCAGCCATGGCGCAAGCTGAATGTTGATTCCCAGGGCTTCCACCACGTCAGCGCTGCCGCACAAACTGGAAACGGAACGGTTGCCATGCTTGGCTACGCGCAGGCCCGCTCCCGCCGCCACAAATGCCGTGGCGGTGGAGATGTTGAAAGTATTGCTGGCATCTCCGCCCGTTCCGCAGGTATCAACCAGCATCTCGCGGCCGGTTCCGGCGATGGCAGCACCCACTTCCTTATGCGGCCAGATGGGAGCGGCCCGGCCGCGAATTACCTGCGCAAAGCCGATGAGTTCTTCTACCGTTTCCCCTTTAATTCGCAGCGCGGTCAAAAAGGCCGCGATTTGCACGTCGTGGGCGTTGCCCGACATGATGTCTTCCATAACCGACTGGGCTTCCTCACGGCTTAGACTTTGACGGTCCACCAACTTGCGGAGCGCAGCTTCAACCAGGGCGGAGTGAACGGAATCTGCCATGGGGAGTGATGTTACCACCCGCGAGGGGGAGAGCGGGAGCATCGTGAGATCCGAATGCCGAATGCGGAATGGGGAATGCGGAATGAAGCGCGATTTTGCTTCAGATTTGGACAATTAAGTTAGTATGTTCCGCATTCTGCATTCCGCATTCGGAAGTCGGCGAGGCTTCCCCATTGACTTCAAAACGCGCCCTGTAGTAGCTTTACCCCGTCACGATGAAACCGAGCGGGAAGCAGTTCTACAACTGGCACTGGTATTACGGATCGATCAAGGTCCGCCCGCTGCCTTTGTAGACTTTTCAGCTTCCTGGAAAATTTTCAAGGCCGTGGGCAAGTCCCACGGCCTTTTTTTTGTTTCAATAAAGATGCTCGCAAAACGAATCATTCCCTGTCTTGACGTAAAGAACGAACGCGTCGTCAAGGGAATTCAATTTGAGCAGTTGCGCGATGCAGGAGACCCGGTCGAGGCCGGAAAAGCCTACGATCGAGCGGGCGCGGACGAACTGGTGTATCTCGATATCACTGCTTCCTCGGAAAACCGGGACGGCTGGTGGGAGCTGGTGTCACGCATCGCAGGTAATCTCTTTATTCCGTTCACAGTGGGCGGGGGGATCAGGACGGTCGAGGACATGCGCTCCGCATTGCGCTCAGGCGCCGACAAAGTTTCGGTAAACACCGCCGCAGCACTCCGTCCCGATTTGATTCGTGATTGCGCCAAACAGTTCGGAACGCAGTGCGTGGTGGTGGCGGTGGATGCGCGGCGCTGCGGGCCATCGTGGAAAGTGTTCACTTACGGCGGCAGAAACGAAACCGGGCTGGACGCCGTAGAGTGGGCTCAGCGCGCTGAACAACTGGGTGGCGGCGAGATCCTGCTCACCAGCATGGACCGCGACGGGACGCGTGACGGATTTGACCTGGAACTGATTCACGCGGTGACTTCGAGAGTGAGAATCCCGGTGATCGCATCGGGAGGATGCGGCGACAAGGAACATTTTCTTCAGGCCGTGCAGGCAGGCGCCTCGGCCGTTCTGGCTGCTTCGGTTTTTCATTTTGGCCAACTTTCGATTGAAAGCGTGAAGCATTATCTTGCCCAGCACAGCGTGCCGATTCGGCCGGTGCTCGAGAATATCTATGCCCGATAAAGACTTCCTCGTCCCTACAATCGCCCAGGACTCGGAAAGCGGCCAGGTGCTGATGCTGGCCTATTCGAACCGGGAGAGCCTCCACAAAACCTTTAAAACCGGCGAGGCACATTATTGGAGTCGTTCGCGAAACTCGTTGTGGAAGAAAGGGGAGACATCGGGTAATACCCAGCAACTCATCACAGTCGCCCTGGATTGCGATGCCGATGCGCTTCTGTTTCGCGTCAAGCCCAGCGGCCCGGCGTGCCACACCGGCGCAGTCTCATGCTTTTTCACCAGGGTTGAAGACGCCCAAATCACGATCGAAAGCCGCCAGTGGTACGATGATTTCTTTTCACAACTTTTCGAGCTGATCGAAAGGCGCAAAATCGAGAAACCGGAAAACTCGTACACCAGGCGTCTGCTGTCGGAAGGTGTGGACCGCATTGCCAGGAAAATAGCGGAGGAGTCGGGCGAAGTGATCATCGCGGCAAAGAATGGAGCAAAGGCGGAACTACTGTGGGAATCGGCCGATTTGATTTACCACCTGATGGTCCTGCTCGCCAGCCAGAATCTGACGTGGAACCAGGTGAGCGAAGAGCTGCAGAAGCGGAGCGAAAAATGAAGCCTGATTTTGACCAGTTTCTGAGAGCCGCGGAGGAGGCAAACGTAGTGCCGGTTTATGACTTCGTGATGGCCGATCTGCTCACGCCCGTATCAGCATTTCTGAAAATGAGGGGCCATCATCGAAACTGCTGTCTTCTGGAGAGCGTCGAGGGCGGAGAAAAGATCGCGCGCTATTCCTTCCTGGCATTCGATCCCATTGTGCGCATTGAAACCAAAAACGGTTCAACCGTGGTGCGCCGCGGCCCGGAGAGCGCCGCGCAGCACGCAGCAGGGGATTTCTGGCGGCTTCTGGAGGAGGAGTTCAGCCGCTATCGAACCTTCCATTCACCCGATCTGCCACCATTTACCGGCGGCGGTGTGGGCTTTTTTTCTTATGACGTGGTGCGAACTCTGGAAAGAATCCCGGCGCATCCGCACGACGACCTGCGCCTGCCAGACGCTTCCATCGCGCTGTTTCCCACCGTTCTCGCCTTTGATCATCTCAAGCATCGCATCGTCATCATCGAAAATGTTTTCACTTCACAAAAATCGAAGCAGCAGTTGCGGGACCTCTATGACCGGGCCGCCGTCCGTGCCGAAACCGTAAAGCAGCAACTGCTCGAGCCGCTCGGTCCGGAGGAACATCTGGAATTCAACCAGCCGGATCCGCTTCCACTGGAATCCAACACCACGCGCGAGAAGTTTATCGAGTCGGTTGGGAGGGCAAAGGAACACATCGCGCAGGGCGACATTTTCCAGGTGGTCCTTTCGCAGCGCTTCCACACGCATTTCAACGGCGACACTTTCGACATTTACCGGTCTCTCCGTTTCGTGAACCCTTCGCCTTACATGTTTTACCTCGACTTTGACGACATCCACGTGGTGGGAGCTTCGCCCGAGATGCTGGTGAAGGTCCAGGACCGAAGACTTGAATACCGGCCGATCGCAGGCACGCGAAGACGGGGGCGAGACGACGAAGACGACCGCCGCCTGGAGGAAGAGCTGAAAAACGACGAGAAAGAACGCGCCGAGCACGTGATGCTGGTCGATCTGGGGAGAAACGATCTCGGCAGGGTTTCCGAATTCGGATCAGTTAAGGTCGAAGACCTGATGTTTGTCGAGAAGTACTCGCACGTAATGCATCTGGTTTCGTCGCTTTCCGGAATTCTGCGGCCGGACATGACGCGATTTGACGCCTTCCGGGCATGTTTCCCGGCGGGCACGGTGACAGGCGCTCCCAAGATTCGCGCCATGGAAATAATCAATCAGTTCGAGCCGACACAGCGCGGAATTTACGCGGGCAGTATCGCCTACCTGGATTTTTCCAGGAATCTGGATTCCTGCATCGCGCTGCGTACCATCGTGATTCAGGGAGAAAACATTTACGTACAGGCGGGCGCCGGGATTGTGGCGGATTCGAATCCCGAATCGGAATACCAGGAGTGCCTGAGCAAGGCCCGCGCGCTGTGGAAGGCCATCGAACTGGTGCACTCAAGGCAACCGACGAGCACCTCGTCGGTTGGCGCTCCTTAGAACAGGTTGGCGAGTTACGGGTTCTCGGGTTGCGGGTTGACGGGTTGACGGGTTGACGGGTTGCGAGTTGACGGGTGGCGGCGTGGCGGGTGGCGGGTTGGGCGGGTTTGCCAGCGGATTTGAGAAATTCAAAACCGCAAGCAGAGGAATTGAGGAACCCGGAACCCGGAACCCGAAAACTGTTTTTATGAACCCGCAACTCAAAAACCCGAAACTGTTTTTATGAACTCGTAACTATGAAACTCGAAAACTGTTTTTATGAAAATCCTAGTCATCGATAACTATGATTCGTTCACATTCAACCTGGTGCAGCTCTTCGGTCTGATCGAGAAGAACATAGAAGTGGTACGCAACGATGCGCTTGACGTGGAAGGAATCCGAAGCCGCAAGCCGGATGCGCTGGTGATTTCTCCGGGCCCGGGCCGGCCAGCCGAGGCAGGGATCTGCAACCGGGCGATTGCGGCTCTGCACGCAGAGCTGCCGATTCTCGGGGTTTGCCTGGGCCATCAGTGCATCGGCGAGGTCTTCGGTGGAAAAATCATCAGGGCGCCTTCGCTGATGCACGGAAAAACTTCACCTGTCTTCCATGAGAACGGAGGGCTGATGAGGGGCTTGCCCTCCCCGGTGCAGGCAACCCGCTATCACTCGCTGGTGGTGGATCGGGACGCCTTTCCCGAAGCGCTGAAAGTGGATGCCGCCACAAGAGATGGCGTAATTATGGCCGTGCATCATAAAATTTACCCGGTATTTGGGATCCAGTTCCATCCCGAATCGGTGATGACGCAACAAGGCGAAACGATCATCCGGAACTTCCTTGACCATTGTTGATTTATGCTGCAGGACTTTTTGAAACGCCTGATCGTGCGCAAGGACCTCACTTCGGCGGAAGCCGAAGAAATGATGCGTTACATGCTCGACGAAAGGACGCCGGATTCTCAAATTGCCGCCCTTTTGATTGCCCTGATTCACAAGGGAGAGATTGTCGACGAGATCGTGGGCTTTGCGCGCGTCATACGGGATATGTATGAGCCCATCCATTCCAATAATCCTCAACTGCTGGATATCGCCGGAACGGGCGGTGACCGCGATACCTTCAACATCTCCACCGCGGCCGCTTTCGTCATTTCGGGAGCGGGGCTTCCGGTGGCAAAGCATGGCAATTATGCAGTCACTTCCTCGTGCGGCACAGCAGAAGTGCTGAATGAACTGGGAATTCGCATCGACACGCCGACCCACGTCGCCCAGCGCTGCCTGGACGAAGTGGGGATCTGCTTTGTATGCGAGCCGCTGTTTCACGCGCACATGAGTCGCATCACGCGCATCCGGAAGGAAATCGGCGTGCGAACCGTCTTCAACCTGCTCGGCCCGCTTACCAATCCGGCTCGGGCGACGCATCATCTGGTCGGAGTGTTCCATGAAAGCCTTACTGACATGCTTGCCCAGGCTCTGCGGCAGCTCGGATGCGAGCACGCCTGGGTGGTGCATGGAGCCGACGGGCTGGACGAAATCACCCTGAATGGGACGACACGGGTTACCGAGGTAAAGAACGGCGGCATCAACACATTCTATCTGGCGCCCGCCGAGATCAACGGCGCACCCCGCAAAGCGGACAACGTGGCAGGGGGCGATGCGAACCACAACGCCGCCATGCTGATGGACGTGCTGGAGGGCAGGAAAGACGCCCCGCGCATGATCGTGGCCATTAATGCCGCCGCCGGTCTTCACATTGCCGGCCGCGCTCCGGATCTTGGCGCGGGGCTGCAGATGGCGCTCGAATCGATCGACAGTGGAGCGGCGCTGGCCAAACTCGAGCAAGTGCGCGAATTCACGCAGAGGACGCAGTGACCATCCTGGAAACAATCGTACGCAGGAAACGCGCCGACTTGGCGTCCGGCATCAAAACGGGTGAGCCGCTGGCCCGAAAGCATACTCCTCAGTCCCTTCTGGCGGAGCTTCGTCGGCGCGATCTTTCTGTGATCGCGGAACTCAAGAAGAAATCGCCGTCCAAAGGACTAATCCGGCGGGACTACAGTCCGGCTGAAATCGCCCGCGGTTACGCGTCCGCCGGCGCGTTTGCCCTTTCGGTCCTGACGGAAGAGAACTTTTTCAGCGGCTCGCTGGAAGATTTGCGCGCGGTGCGCACGGCCGTAGATCTGCCGCTGCTGCGCAAGGACTTTATTGTTTCACTCCAACAATTGAAAGAGAGCGCCATCCATGGGGCCGACATGGTGCTCCTGATCGCCGCCTGCTTGAATGAATGGGAACTGCCTGAAATGATCGCGGCGGCAAAATCAGAAGGCCTGTTGCCGCTCGTGGAGGTACACACCGAGGCCGAAGCAGACACGGCCATCACCGCCGGCGCGGATCTGATCGGAGTCAATAACCGCGACCTGAGGTCCTTTGAAGTCGACCTTCAGACCGGCATCCGCCTGGCGCGCTACATCCGCAGCACCTTCGGCGCTGACATCGTCCTGGTAGCCGAGAGCGGTATCCAGTCGGCCCGCGATATCGAATTACTTGCCAGCGCAGGTTACGGAACTTTCCTCATTGGGGAGTCCTTGATGCGCGCTGAAGATCCAGGCAAGGCCCTTCTGGAACTGCTGCAAGAGCTTGGCAATGGAGCCGCCGACGTCCCGTACAGTGCCTTAACTCCGGGGCCGGAACCCTGCAAGGGGCAGCCCGCAGGCAAGGTCACTTCGCAACCGGACGCGGAGGGCCATTTCGGCGTCTACGGAGGCAAATACGTTCCGGAAACGCTGATGGCGCCGCTGGAAGAACTGGAGACGGCGTACCACCACTTTTCCAAAGATGCGGAATTCCAATCGGAGCTGGACGCGTTGCTCTCGCAGTATGTGGGGCGTCCCACGCCTCTTACTTTTGCTGCAAGACTCTCACAGGATCTGGGGGCGCGGATTTATTTTAAGCGTGAAGATCTCTGCCACACCGGCGCCCACAAAATCAACAACGCGCTGGGCCAGGCATTGCTCGCAAAGAGAATGGGAAAGACGCGGATTGTTGCCGAGACCGGGGCCGGCCAGCATGGCGTAGCCACCGCCACTGTATGCGCGCTGCTTGGATTGCAATGCCGCGTCTACATGGGCGTCGAAGACATGGGACGCCAGGAACTGAATGTTTTCCGCATGAAACTCCTTGGCGCCGAGGTGGTTCCGGTCGATTCCGGCACACGTACTCTGAAAGACGCTATTAACGAGACGATGCGGGATTGGGTCACCAATGTAGGCGCCACACACTATCTGCTCGGTTCTGTGCTTGGCCCCCACCCCTACCCTCAGATGGTGCGTGATTTCCAGAGCGTCATCGGGCGGGAGGCCCGTCGGCAGGTCATGGAGCACGAACAGCGTCTTCCCGATTATCTGATTGCCTGCGTGGGTGGGGGAAGTAATTCGCTGGGCCTGTTCTACGACTTTCTTGCGGAACCCGGGGTCGCCATGATCGGGGTCGAAGCCGGAGGACGCGGCAGGGGCCTGGGCGAACATGCCGCACGATTTGACGGCGGCAGGCCGGGCGTGCTGCACGGGTGTTACACGTACGTGCTGCAAAACAAAGAGGGCCAGATCTCGACGACCCACAGCGTAAGCGCCGGCTTGGATTACCCCGCCGTCGGACCGGAGCACTCACGGCTCCACGATGAAGGGCGGGTCCAGTTTACCAGCGCCACCGATGATGAGGCTCTCGAGGCCTGCAGGATATTGAGCCTGACCGAAGGACTGATCCCCGCGCTGGAAAGCGCGCATGCCGTCGCCGAACTGCTGCGCAACCGTGACAAGTACCGGAACAGGCTGGTGATCGTCAACCTGTCGGGCAGAGGCGACAAGGACATGCCGACGATGCAGCGCCAACTTCGCTTCTAGGCAGACATGAAGGAGTTGCGGGTTTACGAGTTGCGAGTTACGGGTTTCGAGACAGGTAACTCGAAACTCGGTAACCCGAAACTCGTAACCCGGTAACTCGCTAACTCGAAACTCGACACTAGACATTTTTTATGACGTCCAGCCCGATAACTGAAGCTTTCGAAAGGTGCAGAGCCGAGCGCCGGCGGGCGTTTATTCCATTCATTGCTGCCGGCGATCCGAACCTGGAAGTCACCGCCAAAGCGCTGCAGGCGCTGGACCAGGCAGGTTCGGACGTGATTGAGCTCGGACTTCCCTTTTCCGATCCGATCGCCGACGGCCCGATCATCCAGGCAAGCTATCAAAGAGCGTTGGAGGGCGGAGTTGCGCTGCAGCAGACATTTGAGCTCCTTGAATCTCTCAAGCTTCGGGCTCCGGTGCTTCTTTTTACTTATCTCAATCCGGTGCTCCAGTATGGGCTGGAGCGGTTGGCGGAAAAAGCAAAGCGGATGGGAGTGTCGGGGCTTCTCGTGTCCGACCTGACACCGGAAGAAGCGAATCGCTATATGCACCCTTTACGCCGCAACTGGATTGATACCGTGTTCCTTGCGGCCCCCACCACCACGCCGAAGCGCATGGAGAAGATTTTAGGCTGCTGCACCGGTTTTTTGTACTTCATCGCCCGCACAGGAGTGACCGGGAAACAGACCAATCTCGATGCCGGCGTTACCAACCAGATCAACTTGATCCGGAGTCGCTCGAAAATTCCGATTGCCATCGGTTTCGGAATGCGAACTCCTGAAGACGTGCAAAAGGCTTCCCGCATCGGAGATGGCGTGGTAGTAGGCAGCGCCATTGTCGAGAAACTCCACGCACTGACACAACAGCCGGTATGGGAGGAAGATTTTCGCAAGTACATCGCCGCGTTTGTACAGGCTACAAAGAATTGAGTTTTGAGCACGAATTTCACGAATTTCACGAATCTTCTTAATTAACTTCGTGTAATTCGTGTAATTCGTGCTCAACATTCGTGCTCAACCCTATGGACATCACGGACTGGCGCAAGAAAATAGATGAGCTTGATTTGAAGCTGGTACAGTTGCTCAACGAGCGCACGCACTGTGCAGTGGAAATCGGCAAATTGAAGCGACAGCTTCAACAGCAACTCTATGACCCTGACCGGGAAGGGCAGGTTTTTGAAAACGTGCAGCGAGCCAATCGGGGACCGCTCCGGCCCGACGCTGTGCAGCGTCTTTTCGAACGGATCATTGACGAAGCGCGCCGCGCCGCGAGACTGGCGATGGGAGAGGAAAAGACGTAAGGGTTGCGGGTTAGCGGGTTAGCGAGTTGCGGGTTAGCGCGTTGCGAGTTGCGAGGGGCGAGGGGCAAGTTGCGAGGGGCGGATTCGCGAATTCCAAATTCAAAATTATGCGAAACCCGTAACCCGAAACTCGGCAACTCGCCAACCTAATTTGGAGACAGCGGAATCATGGTGATCGTGATGCAGCGTGGCGCTTCCGAAGATCAAATCAGCGCCGTTATCAAGAGACTGACTGAAAAGGGATTTGATGTGCACCGCTCCACGGGCGCCGAGCGAACCATACTGGGCGCGGTGGGCGGGAAGGTCGTAGACACGCGTGATTACGAGCTGCTCGGTGGAGTAAAGGAAGTCATCCGCATTACCCACCCCTACAAACTGAGCAGCCGCACTTTCAAACCCGAGGGTACGCGCATCCGCGTGGGGGATGTTGAAGTCGGCGGCGACAAGGTCACCGTCATTGCCGGCCCCTGCTCGGTTGAGAGCCGCGACCAGATTCAGCGCACTGCCGAGGCACTGTCCACGCAGGGAGTAAGAATGCTGCGCGGCGGCGCGTTCAAGCCGCGCACGTCGCCCTACAGCTTTCAGGGTCTGGGTGAGGAGGGATTGAAATACATGCGTGAAACGGCGGACCGCTTTGGGATGAAGGTGGTTTCGGAAATCATGGACCACAACGATCTGCCGATGATGCTCAACTATGTGGATGTTTTCCAGGTGGGCGCGCGCAACATGCAGAACTATACCATCCTGAAGGAGCTTGGGAAGATCAAGAGCCCTGTCCTGCTCAAGCGGGGAATGTCGGCAACGATCGAGGACATGCTCTTGTCGGCAGAATACGTCATGTCGGGCGGCAATCATGAAGTGATTCTGTGCGAGCGGGGTATCCGAACGTTTGAGACATACACCCGGAATACCCTTGACCTTTCAGCCATCCCCGTTGTGAAGAAACTGAGCCATCTTCCCATTATCGTCGACCCCAGCCACGGGACCGGCCTTCGCGACAAAGTGATTCCGATGGCGCGCGCCGCGGTTGCGGCGGGAGCCGACGGTCTGCTGGTGGAAGTTCATTGCGATCCGGAGAACGCGCTCTCCGACGGGGCGCAGTCCTTATTCCCCGAGCAATTCGCCGACTTGATGCGCCAATTGAAACTGATCGGCGAAGCCGTGGGAAGGAAAATCTAGGTTTGGTTCGTTGTCCGTAGTTCGCGTTCCGGGTTGGCGGGTTGCGGGTTGGCGGGTTGCGGGTTGGCGGGTTGCTGAGAGGTTCAGAGTTGTCGAATTAGAGATCGAAAATTCAAAATTGGTGAAACAACTCCAATTCTTAATGACAACTTTATTTGCTCAAAACTGTAACCCGAAATTCGTAATCCGCCAACCCGCAATCCGCCAACCCGCAATCCGCCAACCCGCAACCCGCCAACCCG
>DASXQR010000125.1:0-4587 GCA_036507075.1 Acidobacteriota bacterium
CGAATCATAAGCCGATTTCCAATTCATCTGTACATCTTCTTTGCCTCAGCCGCACTGGGCATGCACTTGTCCTGGCTGTATTTCAAAAAAGACGTCTTTCTGGGTTTGTCCAACTTGTTTCTCATATTCTGGATTGGCTCCAGTGTCATCCTGGCATTTGCGCTGATAGTGATTCCGATAGTTCTCGCACGGCAATATTTCTTTCCTTTGCTCTTTGCAACGTTGTCCGCCACCACCGACTTGCTCATCGACATTTACGGAGGACAAACTGCCGGCCGGAAACTCTCGTGGGGAGAAAAATGGTGGAAAGAATTTCAGATTTATCTAAAGTAAATTGTCACGCAGGCAATCGGACCCCAGTGGGAAAATTCCTGCCACCAAGAGCTTACCTACTCAGCCCGTTCCCATGTGATGCGCCCATGCGAGCCACTATGGTCAGCGGAACCGGGCGTTGTTTTTCGTTGTCCATGTGTCGAGGATGGGCGTGCCCCGAAAGTCCCGGCGGACATAAAATGAGCGGGGAGGCATTGGCTTGGTGGCGCGCCTTGCCTCCCCGCTCACGTGCTGGGATCCCCCGGGCGGGAAACTCGCTACCTTGCTACATCAAGCTGCTTTACCCGGCGCCAATTCTTCGCTGACCAACTCATCGAGCAGCGCGCGGTAATGGATCAGACCTTGCCGCAACTCTTCCGTGCTGGCCTCGTTGCGAGATTGGCGTAGCGCGATGGCGTGGGCTTCGCGGTAATTCTCCACGACCACCGGGTGGTCCACGGAAACATCCGCGGCGCGCTGGTCGAAGTCGGTCACGGGGTAGCCACGTTTCTCCATGACTTCTGTGACCAGGCGGTCGGCGTCGGCAATCGCGGTTTCCGGGCTATCCACAAAGCGCGCCTGAAGTGCGCGCCATGCGCCTAGAAAGCGCGCGCGGTCCGAGGACAGCAGCGGGCGCAGGTTCAAATGTTCGACGCGCTCTTTTCGCTGCAGGAGCAGCGCCTCTGCCTTGTCCCGGTTGCCGGTCTTTTCCAGTTCGCGGTCGTACTCGGGTCCGAAACTATCGCGGAGGTGCGCGGTGCGGCGCTTCTGATAGAGCATCCATCCGACGAACGCCGCCACGAGAATCACACTCATTACCATGAGTGCCACAATACTTGGGTTTAAGTCTATAAGCATCACCATGACAAAATCCTCCTAAGGTTAATTTTTCGATCGTCGCAGCGCGCCCTGGCGCTCTCAATTGCCTGAACTCGTGGCGCGACGCCAAGTGCAGGAAAGGACTCACTGGAGATCCTGTCTCCGCGCTCGGTGAAAACTTTCATAGCTGGGGAGAATTCGCTCTCGCGAAACCTTGCTGCGAGGCCGGGAAGCTTTGCCTGAGGCTGAAATCCAGGACGACTCTGCAGTGTTAGATTCTCGCTGCTAAGCAGCGCGTTTTTCGCGTTCGTACCGGCGCGCGTCCAGTTTCTTGGCCCATTCGTCAATTTCCTTTTGGGCCTGTTCTTTGGTGAAGCCGTAGCGTTCCTGGACTCTGCCGATGAAGGCTTCGCGCTTTCCGGCGATGACGTCCAAGTCATCGTTGGTCAACTTGCCCCAACGTTCGCGCACCGCGCCCATCATTTGCTTCCATTTTCCTTCGATTTGATCCCAGTTCATGTCGGAGGCCTGCCTTTCGTGGAGTCTTCTGGAGGGCTGTTACCTCTATTTTACCACATCGCGGGCAGAAGTGAAGCCGCCTTCCTACGCTGATTTTGCGTGGCAGGCCGAATGGTCGAAGACGGGTGGAAAAAATCTGACGCGCCGCGCCCACATGCTGTGCACGAGCGCAGCGCGTCGTCTGTTATGCTGAGACTTCTGTCGTCGCGCTAATTTACTCCAACAGTCGCAGTCTCAGCGGTTGGTCCAGCCGGAAACGAAGCACGGTTTCCGCGGGCACGCGCAATTCCTTGCCGCGGGTAATCACTTGAGTTGCCGCGCCGGCGCCCGCTCCGGCCAATGCGCCGATGGCGGCGCCTTTGCCGCCTCCGGCGATCGCGCCGATGATCGTGCCTAACACGGCTCCGCCGCCGACGAATGTGCCCGTGCGCTTGTTCGCGCCGATCCCCTGGCGCCTGCCTTCCAATTCCACGTCGGTCGTGCTCATCGCATACCGGCGTCCGTCAACCACGACGGAATCCAGGTCCAGGAAGAAATCACCGTCCCGTTCCAGACGCGTGACGACCAGGCGTGCGTCGGAACCTCGGCGAATCACAGGATAGCCGTCCGGTCCCAGGATATCCTGCTCGATTTGCGCCATGAAGGTGCGACCTTCGACAACGTTGCGGCCTTCGATTGTTTCATTCGTGCGCACCTGAATTTCGGTACCCACGGGAATGACTACTCGTTCGATCTGTTCACGTGTCGAATAACGGTCGTTGGGCCGGTTCTGGTCGGATGTTGGGTAAGTACGGTAGCGCCGGTCGTCCGACTCCAGACGGCTGTAGCGGAACGGCCCGTCGCCAAACTGAATGGCCTCCACATCGCGCACGCGGAAACGGCGCGTTGCGCCGTTGCGCTCGCGAAACGTGACGCTGTTCGAATCCGCGCGGGTCATGCGGCCGTAGAACGTTCGGCCGTCACGCAGGACGAGTTGATCGCCCAACACCGGCATGGCCAGCGCGGGAATCAAGACCAGCGCCAATAGCATTGATCGTATGGATTTTTTCATCGGAAAGAGTCCTCCTCTTTGAAAATCTGTGGCTGGGAGTCGAACGGGCCAGGTGGTGTCTGGGCTGGGAAATGCCTGAGGCTGGACGGAGCGAATCCCAAAGGACCGCTACTTAAAGTTTACGCCCATGTGCTCGCTGCTGCAATTCTTGTCTGCATAAGGACCCACTCAAATCCCTGATTTACAAGAGACTAGACCTCGTTCGCTACTACTTGAGAGGCACTATCGAGAGACGACATCCGATGCCGTCACAGCCGCCCGCGCAAAGTGATTCGATCGCTCAGAATGCCGATTCAAATCCTCATCGGAGCGGCTACGTTCGGCAATCTCTGATAGCACAACGGTGGCAGCGCGATAGGTTCTAAGACTTTTTGTATCTTGACTTCCCAAACGCACTAGCCTAGCGTGAGATTACTCCGCCTTCTCCCCTCCACAACGTTTCCTGAAAGGAGTACGAATATGTCACCCAGAGTGGCTGTGCGGCTCCTGCTGTTGGTTTCCCTCGTGTTCCCTACGGCTGTAGTGCCGGCTCCAACCGGCATCGTTAGCGGCGCCATCTTTACCACAGACGTCAACGGCAACATCGTGGACGCCAATTTGTACCAAAACAAATGTGATGTGTACCTCGACGGTGGCCCTGGCCCCAACGCTCCCTCTGGCGCGGCGGGTCTGCCCGATGGCGACTATTATTTCCAGGTCACCGACCCGAGCGGCAAGACCCTGCTCAGCACAGATCCGGTAGCAAGCCGACAGTTCCATGTTTCCGGTGGCCTCATCACCGGCGTCTCTGGCGCGGGCAATCACGCCACCGGCCTTGACTCGGATCAGGGTGCGGTGACCATTCAGCTTTGTCCATACAACAACACTCCAAATCCGGGGGGAGTGTACAAGGTCTGGGTCACACCGGTTGCTGATTATGGTCCCGGCAAATTTTTCGGCTTTGTGCCGGCGAGTTCAAAAACAGACAACTTCAAAGTGAGGAGTGGCCAACCGACTGCATGCCTGTCAGTTGATAAGTTCAATGACAAGAATGGAAATTTTGTGAAGGATTCTGCCGATGTGCCGATTGCCGGTTGGCCGGTGACCGTTCTCGACCCCAACAACGTGGTCATCATCGGCACGCTGTTTACTCCGTTTCAGCTTTGCAATCTGGTGGCGGGAACCTACACGGTAACAGAGTCGCTCAACGTCTCGCCGTTCCACTGGCAGGTCGATTGGGTCCTGCTGGACGGCGTCTCGCAACCGGCCACCACGACCGTTCTGGTAACACTCGGGACGTCAAACCGCTCGCTGATCTTCGGCAACGGCCTGTAAACCCGCCGAAAGAATTTGATACGCGAGAAGAAACTTGCCCTCGACGCGCCCCGGCTCACACGGCCGGGGCGCGCTGGGCGGAATGTTTTTGGTTCGCATGAATTTTGGAGGCGGGGGAAGAGCAAGTTCCCGAGTGAAACTCAGCCCATCACTTTCCGCTCACCTTTTGCAACTGAACGAGGATCGGGTGATCTGCATCTGCAAGCGTGAGAAGTTTCCGCAATTCAGCTTCGACCTTTCGCGCTTCTTCCTGGCGGCCTAGTTTCCGGTAAAGCCGTGCCCGTTGCCATTCGATCCGGAGCCAGAGCGCTCCCAACATTCCCGTGTCCCGATAGACGCGCGTTTTTTCCGCGGAGCCTTGCTCCAGCACGCTAAGGGCTGAATTAAGGCGACCCTGTTTCGTGTAGGCCAGTGCCAGCGATTCAATCGCCAGGAAGTGCGCCGCTACGGGGGTGAGCTTCAAGCCCTGTTCGAGGAGCGGAATTGCCTTTGCAGTTTCACCGCGCGCGTTTTGTGCGCAAAGGGTGGGCGGCCCCGCTCTTCCTCTTTTCCATTTTCTCTTTTCTGTTTTC
>DASXQR010000126.1:0-10231 GCA_036507075.1 Acidobacteriota bacterium
CGCGGACCGCGAAGAAGATTTCCCTAGGCAGTTCGCTATTAAGCAGTCCACTAACATTTCTGCGGCGCACCCAGACGGCCAGAGCACTGTTGGTATCCACCGCAACGGCCGGGTCGAAGTGATCGAACTCAGTCGTGCCATTGACAACCGTACCCATGGCAACGACCGAGGGGTCAGTCCAGATGCCGGTGTCAAGGTCCAATCTGGATGAGAAGATAGACCATGGTCCCGGTGCGGATCCTATCCCGTCGGCATGCTGCCAGACCGCCAGCGCGTACCCTGCAGCGAAACCCACATGAGGATTTTTGTCATCACCGGCCGGAGGAGTCCCAAAAGGCGGAGCAATCGGTGCCGTCTGGGCTATCGTCCCATCAGGCCGCCGGGCGTGCCACCCGAGATTGCCCTGCGCGTCTCTTCCGGCAATGGAATACCAGATATCCCAGCCTGGCAAAGTTGCTCCAAGACCATCGTTGTGCTGCCAAACTGCCACTGCTTCATCAGTCCGGCCGTCAAAGGCCGCGACTTCTGGAACGCGGAACACCAGGGCTTTACCGCTCAACAACAATGCCGCAACCAACATGAGAACAGCGGGAAGAAACGATTGATTTCGACGGGGTTTTTCCATGTTTAATTCCTTTCACCTAGAAAACTAGGAAACACACTGCCAACTCCCCTAAGAACATTCGGGGGAAGGAGGAGGAAAACGAGATCGCCATCTTCTTACTCGCCACGCTCTTTGCTGGCAAAGCAAGAACCAATCCATTCTCATAGAAGCTGCGAAAACCATTTAAATTAAAGATTTGCTCGAATAGCGCGGTCGGCAACTGTGCAAACTTTTACCCAAAAATGCAGACTTCTACCCAAAAAGTGTTAAGGCGTAAATAGGAGGAGATTTTGCCGGCTAACATGCTCCGAAACCCGGGGGAAGAATGTTCCAAAAAAATCTGGCTGGAAAAATATGTGTGGCAGTCACTGGGATGGTGATTGATTTCGACGCTGGCGGATTCTTTACATTCCAACAATAAAGCGGTGTAGGAGGCTATGAAATCATTCATAAGGTTATGCGCGAGCACCAAGGTGGCTCTCTTTATCTCGCTTCGATGGGCCTTGATGGCCTTGCCCAAAAGCGCATTGACTATGGAGCAATGGAAGGCGATTAGACCCTAGCTTTCACCAGTTCCATCGTGACCATTGCATAACTGGTCTCCGGCCCTTAACACTTCTGAAGCACTGAAGAATTTCTCTCCCACTTGGACTTTCTGCACCAGGATCCATTCATCCAGAGATGCGATGGGAACACCGTTCTCCTCCGGCTCCAGCACTGTGCCGGGAGGAGCGTCAGCAGGTCTTCCGGCTCGCGACGCTTTAGCAACGCCTATCTGCAGGGCACCGCGGTTGGTTCGCGGATGTCCCCACGGAGATGGAAAGGGGAAGTAGTCAGCCGCTCGAATGAAATTCAGTATTTCCCGTGCAGGACGGGACCAGGAGACCTTGCCGTTGCAGGGGACCTCACGTCCGAAGTACTCCCTCTTTGTAAGATCCTGCTCAATGCGAGGAATGCTTTGGGGATCCGCTGCAGCCGCATTGATCAATCGAAGCATCAGAGGTACACCCTTTGTGATGCACCTGGCTGCCAAAGAGAGGCCGGTATCGTTATCGTCAATATCGAAGAGCGCCTGGAAGGCAATGGGACCAGTATCGATTTCCGGTTCCATACGATGCACCGTCACGCCATGCTGAGGTTCCCCTCGGTAAATCGCCCAACTTGGCGCATTCAATCCCGCGTACCGGGGAAGCGGGCCGGGATGTAGGTTGAAGCAGCCAAGCCGAGGAGCCTTCAGAATTTCCGGATGAATTATGAAAAGAGAGTGAACATTGAGGAGTATGTCCACTTGTCTTGAGCGAACTTCTGGTCCAAAGTGAGGATCCCTAACCAGCGCGGCGTGCTGCGGCGAGAGTCCCAAACTTTCCGCCACACTCCAAACGGTGGCTCTATTTTGGGAAGCGCGCGGTGGCGAAGTAAACACGGAAATCTCGTGCTCGTTGCGTTGCACCAGAGCTCTTAGCAACTGGATGCCGGCCGATTCTTCGGCCACCAACAAGATCTTCACGTCTATTTGTCTGCCTGGGCGAGATTAGCCCTGCTGCTCCTCATGACTGTAAATGATGCGGTCGCCTTGCAGCCGCGCATATGCGACGCTGGCTCGCTCCTTGCCCGATCCCTCAATTCGCCACCTGCCTTTTTCTTCGACCAGTTTCATCTGGCTACGTTCTCGCCACCAATCGTTTACTTCCCGAGGAAGCGCAATCCATATCCGTTTTTCGGAGCGTAGCTGTGAAAGATAGGCCAGCAACTCTCTATAGGTTTTCCTGGCGCGTCTCTCAATGATGTAATCCGGATGAATAATGAAACTTACTAGCCCATGTTTCTCCGTGATCAAGTCTATCTGGCTTTTCCAGACCTCAATGGAGTAATCGCCGATAATGTGGAACAGGGAATAGTCTTGGGTCGTGGTGACGGGTAACTCCAGAATATGGTTCACGAAATACGGCATCACCGTGCAACATCCACCACGCTGGGGTTCCAAGTGAGCGGCATTAGGCACAGACATGTCGTAGGAAAACTGAAGGGCATCGTACCAGTCCTGGTTTCGATAGAGAATAGCGGAGCGAAAACCGGCAGCACGGTATTGCTGCGCATATTCATTTATCTGTTTGGCGCGAGCCAAGAACTGCTCGCGGCTGGAGAAAAGATGCCCATCATGATTGAGGTCCTGAACGACTATCTCAAATCCCCTTGCGCGAATTTTGTCCAGCAGATCTTCAGAGAAGCGATAACGCTTCTCTGGCACGATTTGAAATGAAGCCTTAACCGCATATGAGTCATCCAGGTCCATTAGGGAAGGGCAAAAGTCGCGACCGGCGGAGGTCTCCACGTCGTGAGTAATGATGGCACAACTAGGCGCACCATTTGGCCAGAACCAGATGAACGGTATCTTGTCAGCATTGTGTGCTCGCAGCGACAGCATTAGAAGTTTTTCCAGGATCCGTTCGACCGTTCGGTCAACAGGCCAATGCGGAAAGTGTATCTGGCTCCAGTCACTCAAGTGGATCCTTTGGAAATGCTTGCGCATCCACACAGGCATTAAGGGCCGGACCAGATAATAAGCCTGTTTCACCGATCTGTTGGGAGCAAGCCTTGTCCCGTTTTGCAGGTGAGCAACGTAGCGTTCATAGCGCAAGTTGTCTATTGCCTCGGTCGGGTCAAACGGCAGACAGCAAGTGGTCCCTTCGAGTTGCACCTCGTCGAATGTGTCAAATAACGTACCTGTGGGTCTCGGGGCGCGAAACCCGCAAGTGGACCGTCCATAGCAGACTGCATCGGTGCCAAATAAAAAGTAACCGGTGTCACTTGACAATGCACCGGCCGACGTGAAATCGGCAAACTTCTGCGGACAACGATAATAATCCAGATAAGCCTGGTTTGTTTTCATAGGTACTTTGCTTTTGGCTGGTGTGGTCCCCTAACTGATATGTCTGTACAAGAGTCTGGCGGCTGCAGTCGTGGCATAGCTATACGACAAGGCTATCGGGAAATTTGGAGAGGTTGGTCGCTTACGTTGGACGACTGGGCGCCAATGCAATTGCGGCTAGATATCCCCGGGCGGGCGAAAACGATCGCACCTTCCACTCAGTTCGAGTTGGTAATTGTCCTGCGATACTCAGGATTTCAGCCTCTTCCCCTGGTGTGAGCGTAACTTCCACCTTCGCCAACCCACCGCCGATGCCTTCACCGGTCGCCTTCAAGAAGGACTCCTTGCCGGTCCAGTAGGCAAAAAACCTTTCAATCCGGCTTTCGGTTGGCACCGCCAACAACGTCGCCGCTTCACGCGGAGAGAAGAACTGCGAGGCGATCTCTTCGAAATTTGGAACCGGCCGAAGGTACTCGACATCCACGCCGATTGAGAATGCGCGTGTCACTGCGTATATCGCTAAATCTCCGGAATGTGAGGCATTGAAGTTCAAACGGTTGCGAGCGGCATCATGTTGGATTTCCGGCTTCCCGAACGGTCCATAACAAAAATCAATTGCGGAAGGATGTCGCTTTAGATAACGGCCGAGGATTAGCCGAAGTATTCCGTGGCGGATGATGTAATGATTACGGTCTTTGGAAAACCGGAATCTCTCGGCTTTGGCTCGCTCGGCGGATGAAATTAGGGCCTCGAACCGCGGCAACTCGCAATCAAAGTCACTCAGAGCTGCGCACCAAACGTGGATTTGTTCGCTCTCGAGACGCAGAGTCTCAGGTGGACAAGGCCACGAGATCACCGAAGTAGTGAAAACCACCGATTCTGTTAAGTTTCTTGTTCCCGGCATTGCGCCGCAATCCATAAAGGGGGCGTTCGGAATCGAGATGCCGTGCCAGCCCGTGGCAGAAGAGAATCTCACCCGTGTGGTCGTGTACGCAGAAAATGGGGAAACGGTGAGAGCCTCATTTAGCTCCAACCAGGGAAGATTGCAAACCCGCGGATCAGTGATCGCGAATTATTTTTGCGAGATCTTTTATTGTCTGCACCTTGAACAGCATGGCCACGGGAATTTTTACTCCAAAGGCCTTCTCGATTTGCGCGAATAGCTGCGCAGCAAGCAGAGAGTCCCCTCCTAATTCGAAAAGGTTCTGGTCAATTCCGATCGGCCGGATGCGCAACGCCGCTTCCCAGATATCCACTAACTTGGATTCCAGGTCGTCTCTCGGTGTACTGATCTCTACCCGAGTAGTCCGTTGAATCTCCATTGGTGGCGGCTTCGGGTCAACCTCGATATTGCGGATTCGCCGTGTCGGATCCTTCAACATCGCTTGGAGAATGGTCCGATAATGCTCCAAAAGGCGCCTCATCGTTGCGGGTTCAAACAAGTCCGTGCTGTACTCCATCGCTACCTCGAGTGTTGGTTCAATTTTGAGCCGAACAGTGAGGTCGAATTGCGCGTTTCGGGTTTCGACCGGGAACCAACCGATGTTCAATTCGGGAATCTGCCACTCGACTTTAGGCGCGTTTTGCAAAACGAACATCACTTGAAACAGTGGATTCCGGCTCGGGTCAGGTACAGGCACAAGTTCCTCTACCAACTTGCCGAAAGGCAAATCATGGTAGGAATAAGCCGTCAGCGTATTCTCGCGAATCTGAGCGAGAAGCTCGCGGAACGTCGGGTTCCCCGACATGTCAGCGAAAAGAATAAACTGATTCCCAAACCGGCCGATCAGCCCTTCGACCTCGATCAAAGAACGATTTGCCGCGCAGGAGGCCACTCCTATGGTTTGATGGCTTGAATAAAGGTGGAGAAGGCACTGGAACGCCGCCAGCAGCATCATAAACGGGCTGACTCGCTCTCGCTGGCTCATGACTTTCAAGAAATTAGCCGTGTCATCCGAAAAGGTCATCACTTCGCGGGCACCGCGATAGCTCCGGCGTGCCGGACGGGCCTGATCAGTCGTCAAATGGTGAAAGTCGTTCTTGTCGCTCAACTGCTGCTTCCAGAAATGAAGTCTTGATTCGAGTTCTCTCCCACGCAGCCGCTCCTGTTGCCATCTCACGAAATCTCCATATTGGAAACTCGGTTCGGAGAGCGGGGAACGGAATCCAGTGTCGAACGCCGGATACAATGTGGACAATTCGCGAATAAGGATTGCCGTGGACCAGTCGTCATACACGATGTCATGGGTAGTCAACTGCAGGACGTGATCCTCCGCGCCCAATCGCAACAGACCAACTCGAAGCAAAGGTCCTCGTCTGAGATCGAATGGCCGGCTGGCTTCTTCCAGAACCAGGCGGGACGCTTGAGCGTTTCTTTCGGCTTCCGGCATCCGCGTCAAATCCATTACCGCTATTTCGATAGGCTCCGCCGGAATGATGATCTGGACAAGCTTCCCGTCTACATTCCTGAAAACTGACCGCAATACCTGGTGCCGTCGCACGATCTCCTGAAGACTTGCTTCCAGAGCCTTCAGATTGAGGGGACCTTGAATTCGAAGCGGCAGGGGATAGTTATGTGCAGCACTGTCCGACTCCCAAGGCTCCTGAACCCACCACTGCTGTTGAAAGAACCATGTCGGCGCTGGAAACGCAGCTTCAGCATGTAATTCGAGTTTGCTCTGACCTTTGCTGTCGAGCAACCCTAGAAGCAGGCAACCGCATAATCCCATCCCTTCCCACCCCATGAACATCAGCGGATCGTTATCCGCCAGCACCAGCGTCAGTATCGCCAACATGAAGATTTTCCACAGCTTCATTGCAAATCCACCCCACCCCACCGGTCTCGTCATCCATCGGAGGCACATCCCAGCCCACACTGATTTTCGTTATTGGGGCGTTCGGGCTCCGAAAGAAGGCTGATGCTATCAATTGCCTCACTCCTACTCATGGGCCGCTCTTCTCGCATTGACCTCCCAGCGAGGCATCGCTGGCACGCTTCGGAGTTCCGAAGCTGACGGGCAGAGCCTTCAGACCACGATATGCCTGGTTCGTTCGCCAAACGAGCGGACCGGAATCCAGGACAAGATCAGGCATTCGGACTAACATTTCTTCAAATGCAGTCTGGCCTTCGAGGCGCGCCAGAGGTGCGCCGAAACAGAAGTGGGCACCCCAGCCAAATGCAACGTGGCGGTTGTCTCTGCGGGTGATATCCAGCCGGTCCGGATCCGGGAAGCATTCCGGATCCCGGTTCGCGGAGGCCATTACGGCCAGGACCGCCTGCCCCTTGCGAAGCTCTTTTCCTCCCAGTACGGTGTCTTCAGGAGCCAGGCGGGCCGTGTACTGAATTGGGCTCTCGTACCGCAGAAATTCCTCAACCGCTGACGGGATCAGCGAAAGGTCTGAGCGGATTTTTTCGAGTTGATCCGGATTGCGCAAAAGCGAGAGCACGCCGTTGCCGATAAGATTTGTGGTGGTCTCCTGGCCGCCTACCATCGTTATGATACAGTTGGCGACCACTTCTTCTTCAGTCAGCCGGCTGCCTTCAATCTCCGCATTCAGAAGGGCGCTCACCAGCCCTCCTCGTGGCTGCAAGCGCTGGTCGCGAATCGCGGTTTGGAAATAGGCGGCCATCTCCCGCACGCTCTCAAGAATCTGCAGCGCATGATCAGGATTGTGCTGAAAATTGCCGAGCATCTCGGCGAAGTCTTGTGACCACGCTTTCAACTGAGGATGGTCCTCGACGGGCACGCCGAGCATCTCGGCAGTGACGATGGATGGAAGCGGCTCGCCTAAGTCCGCGATCACATCCATTCGGCCTTGAGATTGCACCGCATCAAGCAGGCTTTTTACGATATCCCGGATGTGTGACCGCAACACCTCGACGCGCTGAGGCGTGAATGCCACGGATGCTAAGTTCCGCAGTCGAGCATGCGCGGGAGGATCCATAAAGAGCATCTGCTTCACCATCACTTCGGCAATCGGATTCAGCGCCGATAGACCCAAGGAGGTCAGCTGATCCGGCGTGGGGGTGCGTTCAGCAGAAAAATGGCGGAGCACATGGACAACGTCATGATAGCGAGTGACGACCCAAGCGTGCAGGAATGGGTCCCAGTGCACAGGGTTCTCGCTGCGGAGCCGATGAAAGAGTGGATATGGATTCGCTAAGACCTCAGGGTTGAGTAAATGAGAAAGGCTTGGGGTCGGATCCGGCCTCCCTGTGCCGGGAGGAACTTGAATGTCCATAGTCACGGCGGATTCGCATCTGACTGCGGCGCTTCGCTAAGAATCGATAGAGCTTCGCTCCCCGCATCCAGTTTGGCGAGAATAAGCCGTTCGATCTCGCGTGACAGTTCTACCAGGGTGGGAGATTCAAACAGGCTGCGCAGGCTGAGACTGACTCCGAATGTGTCGCGAACTCTGGCGATGAGCTGGGTTCCCAACAAGGAATGTCCACCAAGGAGAAAGAAGTTGTCTTCCACGCTTACCTGATCGAGACCAAGAAGCGGCGCCAGGGTTGTTGCCAGCCATTCCTCCACCTCTGTTCGAGGTGCAGCGAAGTTGTCGTCACGAAGGGTATTAGCGGCACTTGGCGAAGGAAGTGCCGCGCGGTCCAATTTGCCGTTCGGGTTCAGCGGCAGAGCCGGCAGGACCACAAACATGGCCGGCACCATGTATTCGGGCAGACGTGCCGCAAGAAAGGTCCGCAACGCGCTGGCGACAGGCCGGGATTTCGGGTCTAGGACAAGATAGGCGACCAAGCGCTGGTCCCCAAGGCCAACTTCCCGAGCCACAACGGCGCTCTGTAAGACTGCTGGATGCTCGTCCAATAGTGTCACGACTTCGTTCGGCTCGATTCGAAAACCCCGGATCTTGATTTGATCGTCGATCCGCCCCAAAAAGACAATCTGCCCGTCCGCTAAATAACAGCCCAAATCTCCAGTCTTGTAAAGACGCGTGTTGGGCTCGGTGCCGAAAGGATTCGGGAGAAATCTCTCCTCGGTCAGATCCGGTCGATTCCGATAACCCCGGGCAACGCCGGCTCCGCCGATGTAGATTTCTCCAACCGTGCCGACAGGGACTGGTTGGAGAGATCCATCCAAAAGGTAAACCTGCACGTTTGCGATGGGCCGGCCGATCGGAGGAAGTCGATACGGTCGCGCGTTCGGAAGGACGGGCCCGGACGTGGTCACCACCGTGCATTCCGTGGGACCATAATTGTTGATCAGCTGAAATGGGAGATTTATCGGCGGGTAGTAATGTAGTGTATCAGCTCCCGTCAGCATCGTACGCAGGGCGGTGTCTGCAGGCCATTGCAGAGCCATTAATCGCTCAGCCACCGGTGTTGGCACGAATCCGATGGTGATGCCCTGCGCAACCAACCAGTCGCGAAGCGCTTCAGGCTCGGTCAAGATACCTTCATTCGAAATGTGCAGGCTGGCTCCCGCTGTCAAATAGGGCCACAGTTCCCATACGGCAGCGTCGAAGCCCACTGGGGAAAGGTGGCTCGCGCGATCGGCAGCCGTTACCCCGAAGGTCCTCCGGTGCCAATGCACAAGATTCAGGAGGCTGTCGTGAGTAATCTCCACTCCCTTTGGCTGGCCGGTGGAACCAGAAGTATAGATAACATAGGCCAAGTCATCTGATTTTGCGTCGAGGACAGGGAACTCCGGAGGCAGGGCATAGGACGGTATTTCATCCAGGGTCACCAAATGGCGGCGGCCCTCAGCGAGTTTTTCTCTCAAGGATGCGCTTGTCACAACCACACGAGCTTGCGCGTCATCCAGAAGGAACTCCAACCGAGTCACGGGATGAGATGGATCGAGTGGCAAGTATGCGCCGCCCGCTTTAAGGATTCCGAGCGCGCCCACAACAGAAGCTGTGGATCGATGCAGGCATAGCCCAACGACACTGTCAGGTCCTACTCCTAGCGAGCGCATATGATGAGCCAGACTATTGGCCTGGACGTCCAGTTCTTTGTAGGTCAGGATCCGATCGCCGGCCGCTACAGCAACTGCATCTGGGGTCGCCAGGGCCTGGTCTGCCACCAGATCGGGAACGCTCTTCTCCTGGGGATACGGCCGATGAGTCTCTAGATGACGTATCCAAGTGCTGTTCTTCGCACCTTTTGGCATCTCTTTCCGTTTCCTTCTCACTCGAAGGAACGCGCCGTGTAGCGGATGAATTCTGAGGGCGCGTTCTGGATGATCATGATTTTGAAAATCTAGTAACAAGCGCCTGGGAGCGGGGAGAGCCGTAGCCAATAGTGGCATTAGTGCTGACTGTTTCGGCCGGGACGATAATCCCCCCCACTTTCTCTGGCCTGCAATCTAGGAACCAGAACCTCTCCTGACCACAAAACATTAAATCCGAAGAAGTTGGACAGAGTCCGTAAACACAACCGACTCTGAAGTGTGCAGTCACATACCCAACGATGGTAAGTCCAATCATAACGCTTTTAGACAGCATGCTTGCTGAAGGCATTTCATTGCCACGACTGACACTTTTGAGGCCTTCCCCCAGCCGTTCAACGGCGGAGCACTTCCTTCCTGACAAACTCATATGCTCCCCTGTCCCACACGCCATCTGTGCCTCGGGTGGTGCCATTTGGATCTAAAGTAAAAGGGGCTGAAAGTACGTTTCCCGCCCTGGTGGCTGCCGTTAAACGAAAATCTGCATCTGCGGGATCCGTCAATGAATTCCAGGTTTGGAAGGGATTCCCGCTTCCCAGTTGACTGTTGGATTCGCCGGCCACCGCCCCG
>DASXQR010000127.1:0-26343 GCA_036507075.1 Acidobacteriota bacterium
GAAAACTTGCCTGGCGCATCGCTCAAGTTCAGCGTGAATTCACCTCGATTGCCCGGCTGGAACACCAGGTACTCGGAGCCGCGCTTGGCCAGGCAGAAACCTGTCGGCGTGAGGTTGTCTTCCGGGACCATTTCGGCGAGGTTGATTCGTCGCGCGAATCTTTGTGTCTGGCCCATTGCCTCACGCGCGGAATCCTGCCAGGTAGGGGAAGAGAGAAGCTCTTCCATAAACAGCACGTTATGGCCACGCGTGAAGCTTTTCCAGACCCACACCGCGTCGCCGCCGGTGTGGCCCCACAGGTGGTCGGTGTCGTTGACGATGACCTTGCCCATGTACTTTGATGTCGGGTTGTCGCGAAAGCTCTCTTCCGGTCCGCCCGGATTCGGCGATACCCAGTCGGCCGGGCTGGCCCAGAGGGTAGCATTCGTTCCGGGCAACAGCACCGTCATGCCCACGGGGTGTTGCTTCGGCTTTGAAGCTTCATACTTCTTCACGTAGTCGATCACGTGATACTGCCAATCGATGGAATGCGGGCCGCTTTCATTGCACACCTCGTAGAGCACGTTGTCGAGGTCGTTCACGCTGTCAATCACCTTGCGCAGGTATGCTTCCTGCAACTCCAAAACGCGCCGCCCCATGGCGGTCCGCTGCACGGTGTAGTATCCGAGACGGTCGCCGTCGATGCCGTTGGCGTTGTTGTCGATGTTAAACGGGTGCCAGGTCCAGGCGTCAGTCCTCAGGTTCTCCCAGCCTTCAAACAGCATGATGGAGACGTAGATGCCGCGGTCGCGCGCCGCCGCTACGCGCGCGCGCATCCGGTCGAAATATGCGGGATTGAATTGCGTTAAGTCGAATTTGGGCTTGTCATCACTGGCTTTGCCCGGCCCGCTGCGCACCCACGGATGAGGCTCGGCGTAATGGATCATTCCGCGCGGCTGCATGTCGGTCCACTTCGGCGCCTCCCAGCGCCACAGCCGGAAGAAGTTATGGTTGTGGTCCACTAGAAATTTCAGGTACGCGTCGTAGTCAAACTTCGGAGGCGGATCGTCGCTCCTGGGCAGCCTGTGCCCATTGTCCTGGAAGTTGTGCCAGATGTGCGTGCCGGCAAGATAGATCGCCTTTCCGGAGCCGTCTGTGAAGTATCGCGGGTTCGACTGTAGCACCCGCAGCGGCCCTGTCGCAGGTCCACGCTGCGCGGCCGCAGGCAGCGCAAGCCAACAGGCGATGATTGCGACTCCCAGCAGTTTGGAGACCATGGTTGCTGCTCGTCTAAGATATACAATCAAAGCCGACAATCCAAATGTTGGCGGCATGCGCGGCGATCAATAATCCTGCAGGCTCTACTCGGGCAATTCAGGTCTGAGGCTGGTCAGTTGAATTCCCGTGCCGGATCGCTCGATTCTGAACGCTGTCAGGTGGACCGGTTGTCCAAACACGATTGAAATAGAGCCGGTAAAGTTCGCGGGAATGCCGGGTGTCATCTCATTGATCAACTTTGCTGTCTGCCCGGTATATGAGCTTTGAAGAGAGCTAAACAGTCGGCCGAAATTATCATAAACGGACCCGAAAATCGTTGTAGAGAGCGCCGGATCGATCGGAGATTGGGGCGACCAGGCTACACCGGTATCTACTGTCGAACTTCTCTCGACGGGGAGATGAAACATCTGTCCTGCGACTCCGGGAAATACCGCGACTGCGTCGACCAGCTCGCCGCGGTCCCGGAGGTTGTAGAAGAATGAAATCTCCAGATCTTCAGTTGTCGAAGTCAATGCGCCTGAGATTACAAAGTAACCAGCCCGCGCTGCGCCATCAGCGGCGAAGACATATCTTCGTGTGCCCCCGGGCGGAATCTTCACGTCGAAATTGCTTCGACCCAAAGAGTCGCCATTCAGCTTCCAGGGACTCGACCATGGCTTCGCATTTCCTTCCAGCAGACTGGCGCGTCCGTCCCAGGCTGAGTCACTCTTGTTTGTCATCAAAACGACCACCTCGTAGCCGCCACCAAGGGCAAACTGCGGATACGTGACACGCGGACTTGAAGTGGGAACCGAATCATCCAGACGAATAATGTAAACATCCCTTGCTGCTCGCACTACGAAGCGATTTTCGCCGATTTTTGCGAATCCCAAAGCCCTACTGTTGCTTGAAATGCCCGGAATGCCGACAAGATCGAAACTGTATTTGAGGAGAAACGTACGCTGGTCGAACACCAGCAGTCGCGGCGTGGGCGCGTTGCTGCCCGGGTCGAAATATACATAAGTGACACCCTGTTTTGTGTCAGGCGCGACAAACGCCGACGACGTCACGTCTGCGAACATATATCTCCCCTTGCGCTTGAACCCGACCGGATCGATAACGGATCCATCCGCTCCGTAGATCAGAGATCCCTCCGATTCGGCGCTCAGCCCGATCGACAATCCGGGAACTTTGTTGGCAACATCGACGCCTCCTGCGCTGATATTGAACACTGTGAGTTCATAATTACCCCAACCGTACAAAACCGAACTGCTTCCGAGATTGCGAATCAATCGGGCGGATGCGCGGGCTGTTCGCTGACGCTTTACGCCTTTGTCAAACACGGCGAAGCCTTGCGAGTTTCCGTTTGTGTTGATAAGGTCGACGATCAGCGAGTCCGTGGTTCCGGGGACCACTATCATATCTCCAGGATAGAGCGTGCCGAAGTTTGGGTCGGTCCCGAGGGAAAACAGTGTGCCCGGGGTCCTGGAAGGAATGTCAAATGCCCGCACGGCGGCGGCGCCATACAGGCTGACATAAAGTGTGCGTCCGTCGTCGGCGAGCGCCAGCGTCGTGGGCTCACTTCCGACAAACACAGTGTGTTCGACGGTCGCGCTGTCGGGATTGATGACCGCGATGCTGTTGCCGCCCGGACCCACTGCACTTGGCACCGCAGCATATAACTTTCCGTCGCTGGGCACATAAAGCAGATCGTTTGTCGCAAGCGAGAGACGTTTGATGTCGATCGCCCACACCGGAGGATTGAAGTGCGCTGCCAGGACAATACCGCAGATCAAACGGCGCAACAGCCGGCCCAGGCTCGGCTTGGAAAACCTGTGCTTCCTGGCAGAATGGAATGGTGCTGAGGTAAAAGGATTCCGATCTCCTGATCTGCCGGGAGTTTTTTGCACGCAGGATTTAGCTTGTTTTGCCATTTACCAATCTCACCAGTAAGGAGCGGGGGAAACCGACGTCAACTGCACGCGGCCGCCAACACCCTCGAGCCGGAACGCAACAATATAAAAGTCGCTGGAACCTTGCAGTTTGACAGAACCCGTAAAATTCTCCGGCAAGGTTTCAAAGATTTCGCTCAGCAGGCGCGCGGTCTGCCCGCTCGCCATGACCTGTTTTCTTTCCAGCACGTTCCCCTCTTGATCCAGCAAGGTTAGCGCCAGAGTGAATTCAGAAACCGTTCTGAGGTTCACCCACGCCAACCCTGTGTTGACCGCAGCGTCGCGCTCGACGGGAACTACAAAGCGAGCGCCGAGTTTTGCCGCCTGAACTCCCACAGAATCCGCCAGCACTCCGTTAATCCTGAAGTTGTAGAAGAAAGTAGCGACCAAATCGCTGGCGGCTGACTTATCGCCCTGCGCAATCTCAAGATAGCCGGCTCTGGCGACTGAGTCACCCTTGAACACAACCCTTTGAAAACCACGCGCCTGCAGATTGACCTCAAACTCGCCAGCGCCTGCCGGAGTCACTCCCTCAAACTGCAGTGGGGAAACCCAGGGTTCGGCATTCCCCTGAAGCGCTCTAATTTTTCCGCGCCATGGAGCCGCGCTTTTGTTTGTCAGGTTCAGAACAACCTCAAACCCGCCGCCGAGCGCGAATTGAGGAAAAACTATTTGGGGAAAATAGTCTGCGCCGACAGACGTCCGGATAAGAACAAGCTCACTCTTTGTTATGAAAGCTAACCCATCGGAACCCCATCGGATTAGCGTCGAGGCCGTATCATGAGTGCCTTTGAGTTCCTCGCTTGAAAGAGGGACGAAAGTGTTCAGATCATAGGTAATAAGACGGGAACTCACTGACGAAAAGGGGGTAATAAAAAAAGTCCGGCCTAAATCGGAGGCCGGTACGATAAAAACTCCCCCATAGCTGGACCCAATATCATACTTGCCCTTCACTTGCAGGGTAACAGGGTCGATGACTTGTCCGCTGTTGCCATAAATCAAACCCGAGTCGTATTTGATCGAATTTCCGAGTATGGGAGTGATAATGGCAGCTCCGCTTTTGATCCCCAAGGCATCAACCGAAAACTTTCGGAGAGTCTGACGATTTATGGCCTCCAGTCCAAATAGTGTGTCATCCGAGCCGGAGAACTCCAGCGCGTCGAAAAGATTGGAACCCTGTGCAATGAATTCATTCGGCCTCCTTACCCCATTGTCATAAACGCTGATGAGCGTTTGCGGCGATGCGGGCGGAATAGTGCCCGATCTTGCAATTATGACAGCATCGGATGATCCCGGGATCACCTTCATATCGGATAAGCGCAGGAACGCCTCACCCGGTCGGGCCAGCGAAAACTCCAGTCCGGGTGTTTGCGTTGCCAGGTCAAAACGCCTGACCGTTTCGGATCCGGCCAGATATACCCAAAGCGTCCGGCCATCACCGGCCGCTGCGAGCCGCGTCGGTTCACTGCCGACGAAAGCAGAACTGCGGATCACGCCGGTGAAGGGATCGATTGCCACGATGCTGTTGCCAATTCGACCTGCGCTGCTCGGCACAGTGGCGTAGATGAGTTTTGTAACGCCGTCCCACGCAATATCCCGTGCCGCCAGGGGAATGACTCTGTGTTGGGACGCATGCAAAGGCGCCGAGCACACTAAGAGCACCAGAGCGGAGAGTATCCGTTTCGCGGATGGGCGTCTGTCTGAGGTCATACTTTCGCTCGGCGCCGCACAATCATGGCTCAACTCGATGTTTCCGTCTGTCATGCAAGTCCGTGCGATCCGCGTGAACTGCCTTCTTTTTGATAGGAAAACTCGGATCATGGTTTTCGTCGGGACCGGGGGGCACAGGTATTTACCAACAGGTGACTTGCAAATGATTCGAGCACAACCAGGTCATTCTTCGCATCTAAGTTGAAATCTGCCGCCGCGACAGCCACTGCATCAAGCTGAAGCTGAAGAGGAAGCTGAATCGTATCACCGAAGCCTCCGTCGCCGTCGCCCTTGAGGATTATCAAACGGCGCGTATTCGTCGCCACTACAATGTCCGGTTTTCCATCATTGTTAAAGTCCGCAAAGGCAAACGTGCGCGCGCCCTCCACAGGATAGACCAATGGCAGACCGAAATTTCCCGTACCGTCGCCTCGCGCGATGCCAATCCCATCAGAACCGACAACCAGATCCGGCTTGCTATCCCCATTGAAATCCGCCACGCCTGCGACGAGCACCGACGCGAATGGCTGCAACTTTGGCGCGCCAAATTTTCCGCCACCCTCGCCAAGCAGGGTGGAGACACTGCCTGCTCGTCCGACTATGACATCGAGTTTCCCGTCCAGGTTAAAGTCCGCTACCGCTGAAGTTTCGACTGCAAATCCAAGAGGAACGGAAACAGGAATGGCAAGTCCGCCTTGACCGTCGCCGCGTATGAAAGAAAGGTCGTTGCTCTCGGAATTTGCGAGCAGGAGATCCACTTTGCCATCCGAATCGAAGTCGCCGACATGAATTGCGCGCGGAAGAGTTCTGTTTCCTGGAGGGTCGAGTTCCAGCAGCATTCCGGGTTCCAGACCGCCGATGCTGTTGCTTATAAATAGCCGGATTCTGGCGGGAATTGTATTGAGGAGGGCTACATCCAGTCTTCCATCGCCGTTGAAATCGGCCACGGCAAAGCGTGAAAAGTCCATCCCGGATCGTACCGTCGGACCCTGCCGCAATCTGCCCGTACCATCACCCAGAAGAATCGAGATGTTGGCATTAGGGTTAGATTGAAAAAAGAGCGCGACATCGATAAAGCCGTCATTGTTGAAATCCGCTGCATGCAACCCCAGCGGCACACCAGTCAATGCGTACCGCGTCGCCTCAAAACCGGGCATGGCACATGCACCATCTTCCTGCCATACTGAAACGTTTATCCCGGCGATCGTCAGTCTTCCCGCCCGAGCTCCGCGACCAGCCGGAGCCGCCGAGATTCTTAGCGTGCCATTTCCGGCCCCGCCCGGTTCGCCCATAATTTTGATCCATTCAGAGTGACTCATGGCGCTCCAGGGGCAGTCTCCCGGCGCCGTAACTGCGATTGTGACTTCGCCCCCACTCGAAGAAAAACTTAAACTTTGGCTGCTTAACCTATACACGCAAGCGCTGCCGGTGAAATCAGCCGCAAGATCCGTCGATAAAGCGTCAATCTCGCGGAATAATGGGGCAAAGGTAAATCCGGATTTTGAAGGGGTGAGCCTGAATTGACCGCCTGGTGTTAAGTCGGTGAATTGGAAAAATCCTTCGGCGTCGGTTTGTTTCCTTGCCGTTTGCGAGCCGGTCAATTGCAGCTCGACCGCGGGCAGTGGCTTCCCATCGGCGCTCCTCACTGTGCCGCTGATTGACGGCATGCTTGAAACCAGTGTCGATTGTTCGGCGGTGTTATTTGTCCTGTCGTGATCCGGCTCCACCCCTGCGGCCATCGCGGAATTAGTGATCCTGCCGATGGTCAACGGCCGAACTTCAATGGTTATCGTGGCTGTGGTGTCTACTGCCAGGTTTCCGATGCTGCAAACCACATCGGCGCCGGAATGATTGCAATTACCGTGGCTGGGCACAATGGAAATTACCTCTATATTCTCCGGCAGATGATCCGTTATCACGACCCCTGTCGCGATTGAGGGTCCTCGATTGGTGGCGCGAACTTTATAGGTGAAAGGAGTGTTGATCATCACGGGATCTCGCGAATCCGTGACTGAGAGGGATAGATCGGCATCGACTCCAATCTTGGCTATGAAGCCATCTGTGAACAAGGGGCTGCGGCCTTGAGGTAGACCCGGGAAGTCGGCGGAAGCCGTGCTCCCCGCCACATAGGCATTCTCGTCGACGTCCAGGGCAATTCCGTAGCCGAATTCTGCCGATTGGCCAGCGATCAGGGCGGCGTAGATAATCGTCCGGGCGGGTCGATCCAGCTTCACAATGAAAGCGTCGGGCGGCGTACCGGTCACCTGGATCGGATCCACAACAGGAAAATCACGCGAACTGGTGGTACCGACAAGGAATGCATTCCCGGTGCGATCGACAGTGACGGCATTGCCCTGATCAATCCCGCTGCCACCCAAAGTTATCGAGTAGTCCAGCGCTGTTCCTTCGGGATTGAGCTTGCACGCGAATACATCCGAACTTACAACGCCGCTTTGAAGCGGATGAGTTACGGGGAAGTCCGGCGAGTCTGTGGTCCCGACAATGTAAGCGGAACTTTCCGAATCCAGTGCGATTCCATTGGCGACATCGGACGTGCGGCCCCCAATCAGCATGGAGTAAACGATCGCATTCTGCGTGTTCAGTTTTGTCACGAAGGCGTCGGAACCTCCGCCGGGCACTCCCGGGAGAGGGTTAACGAGCGGAAAATCGGGAGACGCCGACCTCCCGGCAAGGTAGGCATTCCCCGTCGCATCCAGCGCCACTGCTCTAGCTTCGTCGGCCTCAGTTCCCCCAAGATACGTAAACGCAAGCAGCTTCGTACCTGTCGGATCCAGTCTCGCGACAAATCCATCGCCGCCGCAGCTTGTAACCGCGTAAACAGTCCGCTGATGCTGCGGGTGCAGTGCGATGAAGTTTACCTGCCTGCTCGTGAGGCCGGCGTTGATGGGTGACCAGCTGATGGCCGCATCGATTGTTTTGTAGACGCCGTTCGAAGTGGCCGCGTAGATTATCGCTGGCGAAACAGGATCTACGGCTAACGCATAAACGGTTTGCACCGCCGTCGTGCCCGATTCAAGAAACAAACCCTTGTTGCTCGGCGCCCAGGTGTTCCCGGTGTCCGTGCTCTTGTAGACGCCGCCTGCGAAGTTTGCCACTCCCGCGTATACGGTAGAAGGTTTGGCCGGGTCCACTGCCAGCGTCAGCACCTGTGGTACAAACCCGAATCCAAGACCGGTGTTGATCGCAGCCCAGGTCGTGCCCGAGTTTGTAGACCTGTGCACTCCCCTGGAGGTTGCAAGGTAGACTGTGGACGGTTGGCCCGGTGCAAATAGGATTCTAGTTACTCTCGGAATGGAACCCTGAGAAGGCGAGATAAAAGGCACTACCGCCCAGGTTTCACCGGCATCAACGCTTTTGTAAAGCCCGATAGCGCCTCCCGCATAGAGAGTAGTGGGAGTCAAAGGATCAATGGCAATGTTGGATATCAGATTTCCGAGACCCCGGTTCTTGAGTTGGTACGAAACGCCCGCATCTGTACTCTTGAAAATCCCTCCCACCGTAGCGACGTAGAGCACCGATGAATTGGTGGGATCAATTACGAGGTCCTGAGCACCTGTTGGAGCTGAAAAAGCGCTGAACCTTCCGGCCGCCGTCCAGGAAGCGCCGCCATTGGTGCTCTTGAACACTCCGGTCGAAGTTGACGCGTATAGATTTTCTGTGTTTTTTGGATTGACAGTGATTCCAACCACGTATCCACTGTCCAACTCTTCAGTCATTCCGATCCAATTGTCACCGGCGTCTGTGCTCCGGAAAAATGCGCTGCCGCTTCTGCTGCCCTTCGCGCCAGCAGTAACAAACTGGTGAGAATCGCTTCGGCCTACGACTACTGCATTGCCGGCGGCATCCAACGCCAGTGCGAGCGCCTGGTCCGAACCGCCGCCGCCGAGAAAGGTGGAATACAGCAGCGATGAGCCTGATGGGTTGAGCTTGGCGACAAAAGCATCAGTGTCTGCGTCAATGGTTTCCTGTACTGCGCCGGAGGTATGCGGAAAATCAGAGGAGGCTGTCCAACCGCCTAGATGAATGTTTCCCGAAGCATCCAGGCCGATTGCAGTGGGCCTATCAGAGCTGCTTCCACCGACATAGGTTGCAAATACCAGATTTCCTGCCTGGTTCAACTTGGCGATGAATACATCAGTCACGTTGCCTCTGGAGGGTGCCGGAGTCGGAAAGTCCGACGATGTTGTCGGGCCCGTTACGTATGCGTTTCCGGCGCGGTCCAAAGTCACCGCCACGGCTTCATCGAAGGAGTTTCCACCAACGATCGCTGAGTAAATTAAGACAGGATCAATGCACAAGGGAGCATGAGTGTCGTAAGGTCCAACGGTAAATCCAAAGCGATTCTTTGCCACCAGGCGAAAGAAAACAGCGACATCTTGCGATTTGCCTTTCAGAATCTGAAAAGCGCGGGGCCGCGGTTGCCTGAATTCGCTTGATCCACAGCGGATGAGCAAATCTCCGTTTCCAGCCAGGCGAACGGAGGAGGCACCCTTGATGGCCATTTGGATCAGACGCGGATTCGCGCCCGGGCGGATGTGGAAATCGTACTCCAGCCCCTGCTGGTATCCATGGTAGACAAGATCTATTCCACGGTAGAGGCCTTTGTACCTGACTTCATTGAAGGCCGGCACGTTTATTCGCCAGCCGCCTGGATCGGGCCCAAGGAAATAATGAGAAGGAGCTGACAACTGATGAGAACCGTAGAGAGAGGTCGGCCCGGCAGATCCCATTGGCTCGATGCTGAAACTTTCGAGTCGCCCTGCGGATGCAGACCCAGCCGGATATTTCGCCGAACCGCTGTTGGTGGCCGCTCCAGTCGCAATGTGGCCCTGTATGATGACTCGCTTCCGCATCAACAGGACGTTCCATCCACCCGCACGGCCAACGAACCTTATGCGCGGATCCAGCTGCCCTGCGTTCGCCTCAAATCGGATCGGAAGCGCCTGGTAAATCTGCAGGGCCGGACCGAGACGATTGCCGTACACTACGCTCTTGCCATTTATCCCCGGTAGCCCGAAGGAGATCTGTTCCAGGCACATTAAAGCTAAAAAGGGAAAAGAAAGTCTCAAGGACTGCATTTTGGGGGAAACTAATGAAAATCCAAAGTTCTGTTTTAAAATCTATCTTGAAGAAAAGGTGAACTAAGTCAAATCGACATTATTTTGCCACGTGCTGAAACCTTTCGCTTCCGCTCGGACCTCGTAGCGTCCTACTGGAAGAGCCGCCGCGGTATAGACGCCGTTCGCTTCAGTGATGTAGGTGCGGCTCAGACCGTTAATTAATATCGTGATCCGCGCCCCGCTGATGACACCCTCACTCGAGTCACTGACGGTCCCGGAGATAGTTCCCGCAGGGGATTGGGCCAGTGGAGTTCGGGACCAGCCCGGCCGCTTTTTGGCTGGGCGGAAGAATAAAGCCCAGGGCGGAGCTTGCATGGCCCTGGACCGCCGACCATTTTTCTACGCCCTGAGCCCGACCGGTTTTTCGGGGCGGGCGACAGAATGCCGGTAGATCTAATCCCCCTGATGCATTGCCTTCAGCAGCTTGGCCCATTCTTCAGCAAAACTCACCTTGCGGTGATGTTCCTCCTGATTGGCAATATAGCGTCGGGTCCGCTCCACTTGAGAGGGACTCACGCTAACCGCTCCATATCCTTCCTGTCATTCAAAAACCAGGACAAATCTGTTCCATCCAAGCGGGATGCGTGGCCATCTTACGCATACCTGCTGACCCAGCAATTGATTTCCTCAACGAGATAACGGTCTTCAAAGATGACATACTTTTCGCCGGTTTCAGATCTGCCGACGGCGACTCTTGTTCTGGGGGGGGAGACTTCCGATACCCGAAATGCTCAATCCTGTTTTGTTGCTCAGAATCATCCGATACTTGTTCAGATCCGAAGGAAAGAATTGCGTACTCTGCAATCGGTTATTGAAGAAGTTCAAGCGCAATCGCCCCGGGATTCCCAGGTTCGTGTGCGCTGAAACATCAATTGCAAGAATGTTAAACGGTGGCCGCCTGTCGCCCTTAGGCAGGCCGGACCTCTCGCTTACCTTCCATCCTTCGCCTGCCCTCAAACGATCTCTGACTTGATCCGGCGACATGAAGCTGTCGAGCCCGGGAACAAGTGGCGTTGGCTTGGATGGAGGTTCAGTGGGACATTTCGCCTCACACGATATGGCGACAAAGCAACAAACAATCGCCGCAATTATAGTCACGAAGGCATTGGTCCACCACCAGCCCGGCATCCCGGTGGTGAGACACTGCGGATGGACTTTGTTGAAAAGAACCTGGTTCACCACTTGAACTGTTTCAAACTCTGTCTATCGCATTCCTGCGAAATTGACCTGAAGTAGATTACCTGGGACCGCCCAAAAACTCAGCAATCAGTTCTTTCGCTCCCGGAGGACCGGTCACTTCGAGGATGATGGGTCCGCCTCCGGCTTCGACAACTATTTTGAAGGTGAGAAACCGGCAGCACTGACTCTCCAAAGAGACAAGATGGCTGAGCAGCATGAGAATTCCGGCGTCGGGCGCGAAGGTGTACTGATATCCCTCGGGAAGAGGTTCCACGCTCTCAATTGCACTGCCGACGCTGTCAAGAACCGTTCGACGCCGTTCTTGCAGTTGAACTTCAGTAAGAGTGCACGCGATGGGTAATTCCATGGTTGTTGATTGGACTTTGAAATCCAACTATTAATTCTTGGCCTTCGTGTTCTTTGTGTCTTTGTGGTTATAATTTCTCAGCCCATATTGGTTATTCTACCGAGGAAAACGGGCCAGTCGTCTAGGGAGTCCTGGCTCCCATCTTGAACGATTTCGGAACTTCCCTTCGTTTCGATCACCCTCGCCCATTCATGAGCCTGACAAACGGTAGAATTCTATCTGAATTTAGCAGCCGCCAGGTATCGGCACAAAATGTTGGAACTCCCCAGCCACCTTTCCCTCCCAGCGCATCTTAACAATCACAGGAGGCACTCATGAGATTTGGCCGAATCACCAGCGCTTTCTTCTTCCTGCTCTTCTTCCACCTCAGTTATGTGCCGGATTTGTTGGCGCAAGCTCCCAGTATTGATGAACAAGTCATCTTTCCTATTGCCGTGGACTTGCTCCGCTCAGATGCACCCATTTACCGGACACTCTACGGATTTCTAAACCTTGGGCCGGGAGAGTTTCGACCAAGAATGGAGTTCTTCAGCATCAGCGGTGGGAATTTTTTGACGACCAGTGGTCTGTCCGTTCCAGTGAACGGAATGGTGGAGTTCCCCAGGTTCCTCGATATCGTAGTTCTCGAGCATAACGGTTGGGCGCGCACCGCTGTCCCTCCGGGCCAGAGAGTGCTTGTCTGGGCGAGTATTTCAACTTTTCAGTTCCGCCCAGGTGGTGTTTTTGAACAGGAATTGACCGGCACCACACGCCTTGACGCAGTTCGCCCTGCCAGGCGCTTTCGAGCTCCATTCTTCAACGCTCCCGAGTTCAGACGCAGGACGTTTGGCTACACTGCACCCAACCGCGCGGCGGAGCTTCGACGCACAGCGTACTCGGTGGTCAATGCCTCCGCCAACCAGCCAGCGCTAATCCGAGTCGATGCGTTCGACACACAAGGCAAACCTCTCTGCTCAACTTCCCTCACCATTCTCCCGCTGGTTCGGCGTAACTTTTACGTGACTGATTTTTTTCCAAACTGCGATGTTGGTTCGGAAGGGTCGCTACTTTTCGACTCCAATACTCCGATTGCGGTTGGCGCCGTTGACGTGTTTTTTCCCGAAGGTAAGTTCCTTGGAGTTCCAGTGGTCGCCGAACCTTGATTCGTTCTGTTGGTGACTCACAGTCACTCAGGTGCCTAAAGAGACCTGAGCGGCATTTTCGCGGATGGGGCCTCGTCGAATCGTTACTGATGAATGCACTTTCATCGGTGCCTTTCAGGAAGCATGGAGGTTGCGTCGGCAGCCAATCGAGGTCAATAATTACTACGAAGGTGCTCAAAAAGTGAGACACCTCAGTTGTAGTTGAGCTGTACGGCGGTCTGCCGTACAATTTTTTGAGAGGGAACAAATGCCACGGCATCAAATTGGAATCAAGACTGGAAAGATTGAGCGTCTGGAGGCAAGGGTAACGCGCGATCAAAAACGGATCATCGCGCGCGCGGCGGAGCTGCGTGGAACCTCGGTGACGGACTTTGTAGTCGCAAGCGCCCAGCGGGCCGCTGCTGAGACCATCAAGGATTTCGAGACACTGATTCTGCACGACGAGGCACGCGACGCTTTCGTCAAAGCGCTCCTGAATCCGCCCGCTCCCTCCACGGCTGCTAAGGCTGGAGCGCGGCGATACAAGAGACGTATGGGGCGAGATCGTCAAATGCTATGACGCTATCGGCCTTGGTCCACAGTCCGACTTTGCCGCACGGCCCTTTCCTCATTAAAGAGCTTTGTCGATCGGACAGCTACTTAGGGAAACTCTAATGCCTGTCACTACAATAAAACCTAAGTTACTGTCGACTTTGAATCTTTTTCCAGGCGGTGAAGCTTTGCACCGGCCCGCAACTGGACTCGGTCGACGCGAGACGATTCGGAAGTAAGCCTTTATTTTAGCGGCTATCAGCATCCGCCGCTGTTCGAGGAAGGTGTCGTAGTCAGGAACATCGCCGTTGATGATGGTCTCCGGAATACAGTGCTCGTTCAGATTCGCTCTCAATTCCTTCAGGTCGGTGATGCCGCCATATTTCTTTTTGCCGCCGTTGCACTGCTCATCAGCCTGTTAATCTGCACGTACCGCCAAGCAACCACCTCGAGGCTTGAAGCGTGAGTAGAAGTGACCCCGCAGTATCAGGGTCAACGATAGGCTGCGAATCATATTTCGTGTTGCCCACCATCGGGGATTTCATGACGCCGCGCCAGCATGGTCGGGCGGCACCAGTCGCTTGAAGCTATCGACGCTGCCGTTTAGCGGGTGTCCTCCTGCCGGTCGTGCGGCGCGCGGCCGGCTGCGCTCCTCGGATCACGAGTCTGGATGTCGACTGTCGCACTTCCAGTCGGGGCTCCAGGAGAATTATCCTGGCTGGCGCCGCGCCCTTCGCGTTCACCAGTGCAAGCGCCAATTGGCCTGCTTTTCGACCCATCGTTTCCGTCTGCTGCGAAATGGAGGTGAGCGGGACACGGAGAAACTTGGAATAATGAACGTTGCCGCAGCCAACCACGGCCACATCGTCGGGGATCTTCAAGCCGTGATCCAGTATGGCAAGCGTCGCTCCCACCGCCGTAGGATCGTTGAAGCAGAACACACCGTCAGGCCTCGGCCGGACGCCGAGGAGGTGCTCCATCGCCTCATACCCTGTTACATCGCCGAGATCGTCGGCATGCGCCCGCCGCGATACGATCAAGTCATCCTGCACCGAAATGCCGCGCCGCCGGAGAGTCTGCAGGTAGCCGTCGAGGCGCCCGCTCGCGGTGCTGACGTCCCCGCCCGCGATATGCGCGATCCGCCGGCAGCCGACGTCGAGCAGGTGCTGCGTTGCGAGGCGGCCCACATGCACGTCGTCGACACCGATAAAATTTGCAGAAAGCCGTTCGAACTTCCGATCGATCAGCACGTACGGTGTGCGCCGTTCCTCGATGCGGCCGAAGCTCTCAGGAGCCGTCTGTACGGAAGCGATGATCAGCGCATCCACTCCCCGTGCGAGCAGATGTTCGATTTCGTTCTGCTCCAGTGCCGGATCCTCTTCTGAGGAGGAAATCACGAGGCTATAGCCCCTGCTTCGCAGGACCGCCGAGAGGCCCTTGGCGACTTCCGCAAAGAACGGATGCACCAGGTCAGGTACGACGAGCGCGATGACCTTGGATCGTCCGGTGACGAGCGCCTGCGCCGCCGCATTTGGTGTGTAGTTCAGCTCCTTGATCCGCTTCAGCACGCGCCGGCGGGTTTCCTCACTGATGTCGGGAACGTTCCGAATCACCTTCGACACGGTCATCACGGACACCCCGAGGTCCCGGGCGATGTCTTTCATGCTTGTTGGCATCGCTCTCACCCGCCCGTTCCGCGTCGCGGTTTATATCCTTCGAAAGGGACCGGTCCGTCAGCCGGAAGCCCGTTCAGGACAGCGCTCAGTCGCGTGCGCGCAGCCACGACATCCGCGTCTCGGCTCGTTCGCAAATCGGTATCCTCGAATGGGTCGACACTCAGATCGAAAAGCGAGCCATCGGAGTCCAGCTTGTATCTGTGCTCTCGAACCATGCGGCTCGTGCCGCGCTGTGCGTAGATCCACGCTCTTTTGTTTTTCGCCCTCCCGGTGAGGGAACCGACAAACGATCGTCCATCGAGTCGAAGCCCTGCGGGCACGGTCACGCCCGCGAGCTCGCACAGTGTCGGGAAGACATCGGAAAAATCAATCAGGTCGGTAGAGACTCGCGCTGACGTCGTCAGCCACGGCGCCCGCACGATGAACGGTACGTGAACGCCGAGATCCGTCAGGCGCCCTTTCCCGGGCGGGAATGGCACCCCGTTCAGGCTCCCGGGAATGGGACTGCCGTTATCGGCGGCAAATACAATGAAGGTATTGTCGGCTAAGCCGAGCCCATCGACCTCCTTGATAAAGGTGCCGAAAAGCTTATCCATGTAGCTGAGCATTCCAGCGAACAGACCCTTTTCATCTCGCAGCGGATTCGCGCGGTTGTCAGGCGTGGGCTCACCGGGTCCATGGACCAGGATACTCGGGTAGTACAACAGGAACGGTCGATCCCGATGCCGGCGAACAAAATCTCGCGCGAAGTCGTTGACGATGTCAGGCCCGTACTTTCCCCGGTGCGTCTTCCGTTCACCATTGATTTGAAGGAACGGATCCGCGTAGCGCTGAGCGCTCGCGGGATTGCCGTTTTCGACTCCCGTCCACATGCAGTCCTCGTCAAAGCCGTGACGTTTGAGCGCATCGGGATACGCACGAAAATCATTGATCTGCCATTTGCCCGTAATCCCGGTCGCATACCCCGCGTCGCGCAAAAGACGCGTGAAGGTTGTTTCGCGTTCCCAGTCGAGACCCTTTCCTCCCCAGCGCGGGACATCGTAGTGGTCGACCCAGCCGGTGCGAAACGGATAGCGGCCGGTGAGAAGTTCCACCCGCGTCGGCGTGCAGCTAGGCATGGAGTAGGCCGTTTCGAACCGCACGCCCAGTGCGGCAAACGCGTCGACGTGCGGCGTCGATTGCGCCGCGCCGTAGCATCCAATCCAGTCGCGCCCCATGTCGTCGACCAGGAAGAGAACGATATTTGGCTTGCGGCGAGATGGCCTGGCCGATTCACGTTGAGCTGCACCGAGAGGCGCGGCCGTCGCCGCCGCGACCGTTGTCAGAAATAGCCGCCGGTTCATATCATGCACTCCACTTCTCGAAGTCGACGAGGTCCTCCGCTTCCTTGAGGCGTCTGGCGAGCAACGTCTTCAATTCGCGTACGCGGCCGGCGTGGCGGGAATCGGTAGCGAGATTCTTTGTCTCGAGCGGATCGCTCACCAGATCGAACAGCTGGACGCCCGCCATGCGGTTGTAGAACACGCCGAATCCCGCGCGAACGGCGGTTCTGCCGTGGCCGAACACATCCCACGCGATGCCGATGCGCGGCGCAAAATGCACGCCGCGGTTATCCATCAGCGAGTCGGGAACGCTCGTGTCGAGCGTCGGCGAGATCATCCCGTTGAACGCGTTGCCGGTACCCTCCGCGATAGCGCCGATATAGTTGGCGGTGAACACCTGTCCGGTCACCGGGTGCCGGCCCACTCGGACGTTGTTCACAAGGGCGGGCTGAATCAGCTGGACCTTGCGCGTGGCATTGTAGGCCGCCGGCAAGAAGCCGGCCATGCCTCCACCGGCAATTCTCGCGTGCGGCATCAGATAAAAACGCATTCCGACGTCCAGCGTCAGCCTCGCCGTGACTTTGAACGTGTCCTGCACGAACCACTCGATATTGCTGACCAACGCCTCCGGAATCGGGCGCGCCGAAGGCTCTGAATACTGGTTGAACACGCCCAGAGTGGCGTTGCTGTACGCGTAGCCCGTGTCGAAGGGGTTATTTACGTTGCGGCCAAAATCGATCGCGCCGTTGAAGGTCACTCCGTTGCCATGGTTCTTTGGCCGGTCGAGACGTTCGTCAGCTGAACTTTGGCGCCGACGAATGTGGCCCCCGACGGGTCGACGACCGTGCCCGAAACGGATCCCGTGATGCTTTGGCCCGCGACCAACATCAAGGCGAGAAACAGACATTCACAGATGCAAATTAATAGCCGCATGCTGCCTCCCGCCGGGGGACTGTTCCGGCGACGTGCTATTTCAAACTTCCGCGCAGCGTCAGTTTCAGCGCGTACGCATACTTGCAGGGTTTCTCCGACGGGAGCTCCACATCCAGGGCGTCCGCCGTTCGCGTCCAACGGATCCGCGAGGGCGATCCGAGCAACGCGATCGTCGCAATGCGGGCCGATGCAAGCGGCCCTCCGGTTCTGAGCGTCTTGATTTGTAGCTTTCCGTCTTCAGGCCAGCCGAGCGCGACAGCAAACAGCTCGTTGCGCTTGCGTGTAAACCGGATGTCTTCCGCATTCGCCGCATCGAACCGCCAGAATCGATGGCGCGCGCGCTCGTACACCAGCTTTTCGGTGGGACCCTCAGTCTGAACCTGCCAGGGCCGCGTGCCGTAGATCGCTTCGCCGTTCACCTTCAGCCACTCCCCGATTTCGGCGAGGACGCGCTTCTGGTTTTCCGGAATGACGCCGTTCGCCATCGGTGCGAGCGATAACAGGAGACCGCCGCCGCGCGCGACCCGGTCCACGAATCCCACGATGATCTCGCGCGGCGTCCGCAGTACGAGATCGTGCGCATACCCCCAGCCGACTTCCGCGATGCTCTGGTCATCGATCCAGGGCTTCGCCACGAAGTCGGGGCGATCCCGGCCCGTCTCGTAAGTGAGCATGCCGACATCCTCAGGAAAGTTGAACTTCATGGTCCCGGCGAATTTGTTGAGCACGGCAACGGGAACTCGTCGCGCGGCCGCCTGGTTGTAGTAATGCGCAAGCGTCGAGAGCACCGGCAGCGCAACATCGGGAGAAGTAAAGTTTCCACCGTCAAACCAGAAGACATCGGGACGGTACTTGTCAATCACCTCGATGAGCTTTCGTTCCCAGACGCGGATGAATTCGGACTTGGTCGATGTGTGGTGGTTCCAGTAAAAATCGGCGTAGCGCGGATCGTACAGGTCGACACCGGCTTTCTTCTGTTCTTCCTGGACTTTCTCATTCGGCAGATACCAGTCGAAGGTCCGCATGTGATGTTCTGTCGCGATGACCTTCAGGTTGCGCGAGCGCAGCGCCTTGACGAGATCGCCGTAGAGATCGCGCTTCGGTCCCATCCTGCCGGCGTTCCACCGGTACACGTCGCTGTCCCACAAGCCGAAGCCATCGTGGTGGACGACCGCGATCCCGGCGTACTTTGCGCCCGACGCCCGAATGACATCGGACCATTCGTCCGGGTTGAAGTTCTCAGCGCGGAACTTCGGGATCAGGTCCTTGTAGCCGACCTCGTTCTGAGGTCCGAACATCTTGCGGTGGTACTCGTACGCACCCCGGTTATCATTAGGGTCGTACATGATCTTTCCGTACCACTCAGTCTTGTACGCCGGCACGGCATACACGCCCCAGTGCGCATAGATTCCGAATTTTGCGTCGAGCAGCCATTGCGGGGTTTCATGTTTGGCCAGAGATTGCCAGTCCAGCTCGTACGGGCCGGGAACTCCCACAGTCGGCGCAGACCAGGCGGTACATAGACAAGCGATACACGACCAGAGGAGGGTGATTTTCATTCAGTTCTCTCGCTGAACGTCTTCCGATCGCATCAGAACTCCCGCATTGTAGTAGACGGGGATTAACGGTATAGTTAACGATACAGTTAACGTCGCTAACATGTCAATCAACAAACTCGGCCATCGTTGCGGTTTGGGTCAACGCCGTATCACTACCGCGCTGCGATTGCTTCGGGAGCATGAAAATGAAATCCGTGACGCGTGGAAAGCGCACTTCGGAAGTTGAGGTCACGAATGTCTCCAGGCACGGCTTTTGGCTTCTCATCGGCGATCGAGAACTGTTTCTTCCCTTTGATCACTTTCCATGGTTTATGGAGGTGCACATCGGCCAACTGCTTAACGTCGAATTGCCACAACCACATCATCTTTATTGGCCCGACCTGGATATCGATTTAGCTGTTGAGTCCATAGAGCACCCAGAGAAATATCCGCTCGTAAGTCGCCAGGGGCCTAACAAAAGGCATGCAGCGGGCGGCAAAATCCGCCGCCGCTGATTCCCAATCGTTAGGCCGCGTGCTCGCGGGGGTCTTGACGTTGATAGAACGTGACACGGAATGTACAAAGAGGAGAAACATCATCGACATGGCGCCTGGCTTCACCGCGATGATGAGAGTTTTCTCCGAGGGGTCGAAGGTCAAGATTGAAACAAAGCTCGCAGAGCTTTTCTCAAGTCTGGATAAGATCACGACCCTTATGACTACGAAACCTGCCATCGATCGTTTTGTGAGCGGTTCACTTGCGAAATTCGGACCGCCGAAAAGAAACGGAAGAATGGGGAAGTGCAGCAGAGCCAACCTGCATCGTACGGCCAAGCGGCCAAAGTCCTGGACATCGCGCTGAAGGTCTATGTCTACTACTGCGCCCAGCCCACAGCGGATGTTGCTGAACGAATCGTGCCTCTCCTTCACGGCGCAGTCGACACACCAATCATGCAGCAACTGAAGAGGTCCAAATACGCCACCGCCAGGATTCGAGCGGCGACCATCAAGGGCGTGGACGCAACCGCATATGAGTCCCTCCAGTCGGTTGTACTCGCGGAAACCGATCATCATCTGCTCCACGGCAATTGAACGTTTCGGACTGCGGCAGCGTCATTAAGGATGCGAACGGAATAGCGCGCTCGAGGTTGAAAGCCACAAACCAAACCGATAACCTGAATACTACTCATGACTGACCCCAGGCATGTGAAACCCAGGACCATCGCAATTGAGCTCGTTCTCCTGTTGCTCACGACTGCCACAAGCGCACTGGCGGTCGAGCGCGATAGCCATGAATATCTTTGCGTCGTGGATCCGGTACGCGGGGCCTCGGATAGTCGAATCATTCTGATCGACCCGGAGGCTTTGAGTGTCATTCGGACGATCCCGTCGGGTTATGACCCGCAAATTGCGGTAAGCCCGGACGGACGGCGGCTGTATCTGAGCGACAGGCGAATGAATCAGGAACTCTTCACGGTCATCGAGTTTGGGACCTGGAATGTGCTGTTATCAGTGGAATCACCGCAGCGCATATACCATAAGGTATACGGCCGCGATGCGCTCGCAGTATCGCGCGACGGGCGCCATGTTTACATTCACAAGATGCGGATACTTCCCGGCCAATTCGACATCCTCGGGGGCAGTGTTCCCCGCACGGACGAATGGTGGGATATCTTTGACACCAATTCCGGCGTTTTCCTTCCGCGACCACCGCACATTGAAAACTGTGGAATCGTCCGATTGTTTCCGCAAGCGGGGACGCTGACCATGATGTGTCCGGATCGGGGGGAAGCAAGCATCGCCGACGTCGAAGACGGCATGGTGAGCCAGCCGTTTCGGGATCCGAAGGGGGAACGTTTGAGGCTCCCGTCCCTGGCCGGCAGCGTGGCGGCGGCGGACGGCAGCCTGACTTACCTGGTCGGCCGAAAAGGTGAGCTATTCATTCTCAACTTCCGAGATCGTTCCATCGCTTCAGCAGCACGACTGGATCTGCCCGAAAAGACGATTGTGGCTAACGGACTGGTCGCGCTCAGTCCCGCCGGCGATCGGCTCTATGTGGGAGTCGGACAGCCGGCCTTGAGCGACCGCCAGTATGGCCAAAACATACTAGCGTTCGACACCGGAAGCTGGAAGCAGACCAGAAAGGTCGAACCGGCGCGCAGCGTTTTTTCAATGGCGGTCGCTCAAGACGGGAGGCGGCTCTACACCGTCGATCCGGCGACGCGCACGGTATACGATGTAAATACCGGGGAGCAGGTCGGATTGATGGAGAACATCGGGACCAGCCCCGCGCTGGTGATTTCAGCATCCTATCGCTGACTCCCGCGTTGCTTCATCTTCAGCGCGGCTCGATGAAAAGGAAGACGGGTCCCAGCTCGGCCTTTCCGACAATCCCAACGGAGCCGCGAAGTGTAAGGACGCGTTGCCCAAATCGGAACGAATGGGAGACGGACATTATGTTCACCGCAGAGCCGCCGAGAACGCCAAGTTTCGCTGAGGTGGTGATGAAACTCTGCGGAAATTCGGCGTTCTTTGCGGCTCGGCGGTGAATGCGCGTGTCCGTCTACAGCCGGCGTCGATTTGGGCAACACGCCCTGTAAACGAACGGCTCCCTTGGTGCGTGCACATCGAGCGGTGCCTGGTCCTGAACGGCGGCAGATTGCAGGGCCCGATCGACCGTAATCCGGCGACCTTCTCGCACTCTGCCACTCTCCGCCGCAGGAAGCGGCGCTCGGGTTCCGAGCACCGGCATTCAAGCGCGGGGCGAAAACAGGCGGCCACTTCGTCGCGCCGGCCGAGATCGAGCAGCAGATGACCGCGCAAAATCATCTACTCCTTCCCGATTAGATCCCGGATCCCTCGACGCCCAGTCGGGGAAGGAAGTTCTGTGTATCGCCAAGAGTGGCTCCTGAGGTAGGACTCGAACCTACAACCCTCCGGTTAACAGCCGGATGCTCTGCCATTGAGCTACTCAGGAGTGGTGGGGCAAAAGATCTTTTTTAACCTACCCTTGGAGATGGGTCAAGTGAGTTTCGAGTGACGAGTTGCGAGTGTCGAGTGGCGAGTTTTGAGTTGCGCGCGTTGAGTGTTGGCTTTCAAGCGATTCCTTTGGTGATTCATCAATTCCCACGATCAGCCATTGAATTTCCCAGTCATTACGCGGTGACATTAAAAAACTCGACACTCGTCACTCGTCATTCGACACTTGTCAGACCGCTTGCTCCTTACGCGCGCAATGCTGGTCGAAGGCTTGCGTCAGGATCTGCGCGATGTCGGACGCTTCCCTGCCCTCGATCTGGTGGCGCGGGAGCATGAAGACGGGTTTGCCGTCCTTCAGCAGAACCACCGAGGGCGAAGAGGGCGGATATTCGGAAAAATAAGAGCGCGCTTTTTGCGTCGCATCCAGATCCTGGCCGGCGAAAACCGTCGTGACCAGGTCCGGTTTGACCGCGTGCTGCAGGGCCATGGCTACGCCCGGGCGGGCTTTGCCGGCAGCGCAGCCGCAGACCGAGTTGACGACGATCATCAAAGTCTTGTTATGTTCTTTGGACTCCTGTACCGCGTTATCCACCTCTTGGGCGGTCCGAAGTTCTTTTACGCCCACGCGCGTGAGGTCCTGACGCATGGGGGTGATCATGAGTTCGGGGTAGGGCACGTTTTGTTCCTCCGCAATAGTGATTGGGAGATTATAACAGGTTGGTTCGGGGTTTTTTCACCACAGAAGCTTAGCGCGGCGAAGCCGCAACCAAAAGTCAAGGAGAGACGGCCCTCAGGCCGTCTCTCCGCTCCCGAATAATTTGCGCGGGCCGCGAAAATTCTCATGGTTAGTAGTACAGAGGACACTAATAGGTTGGGTTCTTTGGGCGGAGGTGATCGACGGCGAGGCCGATGGAAAAGGTTACCGTGGAGCCGATCAGGACGTACCACTGCCAGGATATGGGGGAAAAGACACGAACGGAGAGCATGACGGCAATTCCTGCCAGCAGGCCGGCCATCGCGCTTAACGCACGCACCGGGTGGCGGCGGGCGCCCAAAAAGAATACGCCCAGTATGGGACCGTTGGTGAAAGACGCAATGCCCAGGACTTCGTTCACCACCTGCCTGGAAAGACGGATCGCCGCCACTGCCACGGCAATCTGTACCAGGCCCCACATGATCGTCAGAGCGCGAGAGATGTTTAGATAATGCCTCTCGCTTTGCGCCGAATGCAGCGGCCGATAAAAATCGACGACCGACGTCGAGGCCGATGAATTCAGCGATGAGGAGAGCGTGCTCATCGCGGCAGCGAAGATCGCGGCGATCACCAAGCCCACGACGCCCGGCGGGAGCTGTGAAACGATGAAGTGCGGGAAGATGCGGTCCGGCGTCAACGCGTACCCCGGAGGAAGGGAATGCGTCTGGTAGAACAGGTACAACATCACCCCAATGAGTAGGAAAAGCAGGAACTGCACAAAAACAACTACGCCGCTGCTCCAGAGCGCCACAGTCGCCTGGCGTTCATCGCGCGCGCACAGGTAACGCTGCACCATAAGCTGGTCGGTGCCGTGCGTGGCTGTGGTGAGAAAAGCTCCGCCGATTATTCCTGACCAGAACGTGTAGCTCTTTGAGAGCGAGAAAGTGAAATCCCACCAGTTGAACTTCCCTGCCGCACTGCCAAGCGCCCACACTCCCGCCCATCCACCGGGAATATCGGACGCCAGCAGCCACGCCGCGGCCAGCGCGCCGATCAGATAAATGAAGAGTTGAATCACATCAGTCCAGATGACGGCCGCCATCCCGCCCAGAAAGGTGTACAGGATCGTGACGCCCCCGATGATCAGAATGGACGTTACGTCTCCCCAGCCGGTGAGAGCAACCAGTACGACGGCAGTCGCAAACAGCCGAAAGCCATCCGCCAGCGAGCGAGTGAGGAGAAACAGAGAAGCCGCTATTCGCTTGACTGCGGCGCCGAATTTTTGATCCAGCACCTGGTAAACGGTAAAGAGCTCTCCTTTGAAGTAAAGCGGGATGAGGACGTACGCGACAACGACACGGCCGATCATGTAACCGATCACCAGTTGCATGAAACGGAAATCGCCGAGAAATGCGAATCCGGGGACGCTGATGAATGTCACCGTGCTGGTTTCAGTGGCGACAATGGAAAAAGCGAGCGCCCACCAGGGGACGTTCCGATCGCTGAGGAAGTAGTCGCGGATATCCTTCTGTTTTCGGCCAAAGTAATAACCGAACCACGTCACACCCAGCATGTAGACGACAATAATAAGAAGGTCGATGGTTCTAAGAGTAGGCATCTGGTTGATGATTTGTGTCCTCTGTGCCTCTGTGGTAAAAACATTCACCACAAAGGCACAAAGGACACAAAGATTATTTGAGAATGGCCCGCAGGGCACCCTCAAGGTCCGGGTGCGCGAATTGGAAACCACTTTTCTGCAATTCCTGGGGTGCGACGCGCTGGCTGGCCAGCAGCAGCTCCTGGGCCATCTCGCCCAGCATCAACTTCAACGCGGCGGCAGGGACAGGAAAGATCGCCGGGCGCCGCAGAACCCGGGCCAGGACCTTCGTGAAGGTTTCATTGCGGACCGGATGAGGAGAAACGAAATTAACGGGCCCTGCCAGCTCGTTCTTCTGCGCCAGGTGAATCAGACCCTGCACGACATCGTGAATCGAAATCCAGGACATCCACTGCTTCCCGTTTCCTATCTTGCCCCCGGCGCCCAGCCTGAAGATGGGAAGCATCTTGGCAAGTGCTCCCCCGCGCTGCGACAGAATCAGACCGAAGCGCGGGGTCACCGCGCGCATTCCTTTTTCTCGCGCGCGCATCGCTTCGGATTCCCACGCCTTGCATAACTCGGCCAGGAAACCGTCCCCGTTCGGGCTTTGCTCGGTGAGGGTCTCGTCACCGCGGTCGCCGTAAAAACCGATTGCGGAGGCGTTGATGAAAACGGAGGGTTTCTTCTGCAAGCGCCCGATGCGATCGACCAGGATGCGAGTGCCTTCGACGCGGCTGCGATAAATTTCCTTTTTCCTGGAAGCAGTCCATCGTCCGCCGGCAATGGACTCGCCGGAAAGGTTAACGAAAGCGTCGATCCCTTCCAGCCGCTGAATATCTCGAATTCCCTGTCGCGGGTGCCACAGCACGTTGTCCGTGCCCACCTCGTTTTCCGAGCGAACCAGCCGGCGAACCTTGTGTCCCTGAGATCGAAGAACCTTTACCAGTTCGCTGCCCACGAGGCCGGTCGAGCCGGCAATCGCAATTTCCATTTCACCCCCCTTGGTGTCTTTGTGCCTTTGTGGTGGAAAAGTATTTCACCATAAAGACACAAAGGGCACGAAGATTTAGTCTTCCACCTCCACCTTGAGCATGCGGTCGCCTTGGCGGATGGAGTTGACGATGCTCATGTCCTGCGTGCGGCCAAAGACGGTGTGTACGCCGTCCAGGTGGGGCTGCGGAGAGTGGCAGATGAAAAACTGGCTGCCTCCAGTGTTGGGGCCGGCATGGGCCATTGAGAGCGACCCGGCCAGATGTTTGTTCGGGTTGATTTCGTCCGGGATTTTGTAACCCGGGCCGCCCGTGCCATCGCCGCGGGGACAACCACCCTGGACGACGAAATTGGGAATGACGCGGTGAAAAGTCAGATTGTCGTAAAAACCTGATCTGGCGAGCTTGGCAAAATTGGCGACGGTTTTGGGGGCTTCTTTGTCGAAGAGGTCGATGTGGATATCGCCTTTGTCGGTTTTGATGGTTGCTTTCAATGGTGCGCTCCCTTGGGTTTGACCACAAAGGCACAAAGGGCACAAAGACCTTTGTGTCCTTGGTGTCTTTGTGGTGGATCATTTTTCGGGGTCGACGCCCAGCGCGTCGGCGACCCGATTTATATAGTTAAAGTATGCGATCACCTGCACCGCATCCAGAATCGCCGTGTCCTCCAGCCCCACGGATCGAAGATGATCCACATCGGACGTCTTCATGGACGAAGGGTGGAACGTCAACTTTTCGGCAAATTCACAGAGAGCGCGCTGCGCGGGATTGAGGCCCGCTTTTCTGTAATCCGCCTTTATCTGCGCGGCAAGCTTTTCATCGCCTGATTGGGCACGGAGATCCTCCCCGTGAGCTTCCACTCAGTAATGACAACTATTGGCGCGTGAAACGACGGTAGCGAGCATCTCCCTATCGGCGCGGGAAAGAGGCGAAGAGGCGTGCATCGTCGCCATATAAAGATTCAAAGAGGCTTGCAGGCTTTCGGGATTGAGGCTTTGAAGCCGGACAATGTTGAAAACCTTGCCGGCGCGCTTTACCGCAGATTCATAAATGGACTTTAACTTTCCGGTGGCGTCTTTGTCGGAGACCTGGGCAATGTGGGCCATGCGGGGATTTTAGTTTGCCGCGGGCGGTTTGAGAATTGAAAATTGAGTAGTGAAGTTTGGTTGCCATCGGGAAAAAGACTTCACCACAGAGGCGCAGGGAAGCATAGCCGTAACCAAAAAGCCATCTACGTCCACGAGCACGAGCACGTCAACGGGCACGACTACGATTACGCCTGACGTCCAACGTATTCAGATTCGGTCGCCGTGGAACGCCGTGTTCCACCATCTCCCATCCTTCTTCCACGTTCAAAA
>DASXQR010000128.1:0-31107 GCA_036507075.1 Acidobacteriota bacterium
CGCCAACTCCTGGGTGAAGACGGGTATCAGAAATATCTGAAGACCGTGGCCGAGTCCGTCCTGGGTACGGAAACCATCGTCAGTCGGTTCTTGCCCGAGTTGAGCAACGCTCCCGAGGAAATAGCCTCGGCTGCGCCGGCCTTCTGGAACCCCAAACCGCCGGCCCCGAAGGCCAAGCCTGCCGCTGATGCTGCTAAGCCGGAAGCGGCCAAGGGCACCAAATCCAAATAAGGCCAATTGGTGATCTTTGTGTCTTTGTGGTGAAACGCCTTTTCACCACGAAGGCACAAAGGACACGAAAGTTTGACACGCTTATCTGACCACGGTATCATGACCATAGTCATGAAACCAGTTAAGATTTCCAAGTCCAAATTCAAACCTCGGGCGCTGGAGTACTTTCGGCAAGTGGAAACGACCGGGACGGAAGTGATCATTACCGATCGCGGCAGGCCGGTGGCCAAGATAGTGCCTTATTCGGAAAGCGCGCGGGATATTCTGAAGGAACTCCGCCATTCGGTCATCGAATATGACCATCCGACCAAACCCGTCGCCCTTGAAGACTGGGAATCTCTGAAGTGATCGTCCTCGACACGCACGTTTGGGTGTGGTGGGTGAGCGATCCGCGTGAGCTTTCGGCAAGATCGCGGCGACTTATCGAGGAGAGTCGAGGCAAGAACGCCGTCTACATCTCTTCCATCAGTGTTTGGGAAGTGGCGCTGCTGGTCGCCAGGAACCGATTGAAGCTCAGGATCAGTACAGCAGATTGGATAGCAAGATCGGAAGCACTGCCGTTCCTCAACTTTGTTCCCGTTGATAACCAAATCGCCTTTAGATCCGCCTCCTTGCCTGAGCCGCTCCACAGCGACCCTGCTGATCGAATCATCATTGCGACCGCCGTCAGTCACGACGCAACCTTGATCAGCAAGGATGAAAAAATCCTGGGATATCCCCACGTAAGGGCGACTTGGTAAATTTTGAGTAGTGATCTAGTTTGTGCTGCGGCTTCGCGCCGTGTGTTACAAGTTGGCAACTTCTCGCTTTTTAACAAAGTTTTGTCTGGCACCTGCATTCCTTCACCGCAGAGGCGCAGAGGACGCAGAGAATGCGCAGAGTTTCGTCTGCATGTCTCTGCGCAACCTCTACGTTCTCTGCGCCTCTGCGGTGAAGGAATGTGACTTTCCACATGACCGATGACACGTTTGGTTGTGGCCTACGGCGCGGCTATCTCCACTCACCCTGGAAAACAAATGCCGACCAATAGTAGGGGGAACTGCGCGTCTTTTGCTGGTAGATCGAGATTTGTGCGGCGCGAAGGGCTGCGGACGGGCGGAGTCGTCGCGGGCCCAACATCGATTGGTAGAATTGCGCCATCAAATCGCTGGTGGCGCGATCATCGACCTTCCATAAGCTGGCCACCAGGCGCGGCGCGCCTGCGTACATGAAGCCTCGAGTAAGACTGATCAGTCCTTCGCCGCGTATTTCTTTGCCCAGCGCCGTCTGGCATGCGCTCAGGACGACCAGCTCCGCCGGCAGTTTCAGATTGTAGATGTGGTTCAGGCGCAGAAATCCATCCTGAGGGTTGCCGTTCTCATCCACCAGCGACAATACGACGCCGGATAACTCCGGATGGCTGCTGTCAAGAAGCCCGTGAGTCGCAAAGTGAATGATTCGATACTGCTCCAATTCCCGACTGGTCGCCATGGCCCGGCTTGCCTGGAAATCGAGGGCCTGCCTGCGATCCGCGGGTGCCGTCAGCTTCAAAATAGCAGCCGCTTCGCGCCTCGTTCCAATCAACCTGCTGAAGCGGGTCGGTAGGTCGCCGCCGCTCCGGCCGGGCAAGAGGTCACTCGCGCCTGAACGCGTGGGAGGATCTGGCGCAGTCAGCGGCAGATCTTTTGCAGCGCGCCCGGACGTTCCGGCATTCGGCGCCGGCCGGCCGTCCCGGCCGGGCAGCTTGACCCGTGCATCTTCCGCGCTGAAGACGGGATCCGCAAAAACAGCCAGCGTCTTGGGCGCCGGTTTGCGGGCGCCGAAATCACGGCGCAGGATCGCAACCGTGGACGCCGAAGGCAGCATCACGACCTCATGTTCCAGAATCAGCGGCCGAAATGCCTGCGTACCCGGAACAGGCAGAGCGGCAAAGGGTACGTATTGCAGCGCTCCGTCGGCGACTATTAGAAGGCGCTTTGTACCCAGCATCCGTGCCACCGGTTGCAGAATCGCGCGGCTCAGAAGCCTGCCTGCCTCGTCTATCTGGTCGACCTGATTTTCCCTGCATGCCCGATAATATCGACTTGCCAGATCTTCGATTTCCGATCGCGCAGGTAAGACGAATGCGGTGATCCCTCCGCTGGTAACCGCCCAGACAAAACTGCGCGCGCCTTCGAGCGAGTACTCCAGCAATATCGAATCTTCATCCAGGACCTGCCGCTGGATCCGGTCGAGGTCAAGCGGCTCGGGTTGCGTCAAGGCGGCATATCGGGGGCTGGATTGACGGATTTCAGTGCGAAGGCTCGCGTAATCCTCGGCGATTATGTCGATCTCTTTGGCGAGCGCGGCCGCTTGCCCTCCACCTTGAGAAGCAGAGAACAGGCGCGCCTGCTTCTCAGCCTTCGAATTCAGCAACTGTTGTACTTGTCGCTCACGGGCGAGCAGCGCCGGATCGACGCCTTGCCTGATATCGGCATTGGCTTCATTGAGAATCTCCAACAGTGTGCGTGCGCGCGCGCGCTCGCTGGCTTGCAGCGCTGCGGCGTCGAACCCGCGATCCGGAAATTTCTGATGCAGCGCCATTAAAAGACTGACATAGAAATCGTAGTAATTCTGGATGGAAGCAGAGTAAGAAGTGCGAAGCTCCTGGGCCGCCACCCTGGTGCGTATCGATTCGATGATTTTCAAACCGGACTCGATTCGTTCTCGCGCTTCCAAAAGATTGCCGGCCTGATTTTCCGCCTGCGCCAGGCTGTAGAGCGTGGTCGCCTCGGCCACGGGTTGTCCCATAGCCCGGAAAAGCTCGAGTGCCTGGCGGTGATATTCGATCGCGTCCTTGACGTCTCCTTTCAAAGCGTAAATCAGGCCGATGCTTGTCAGAGTTAAAGCCACCCCCCGCCGGCTGTTGACCGAACGATGAAGTTCCAGAGCCTTGCGTTGAAGCTCCAGCGCCCTGTCAATCTGACCCTGCGAGGCGTAAATCCTGGCAATGCTGTTAAGAGCGGAAGCTTCGCCGCCCGGATCGCGCAGATTCCGCCGCAGGTTGAGGGCCAGGTCAAGATTCTCGAGCGCCTTGGCCCTGTCGCCAGACCGCTCCTGGATGCCGGCGATATTGGTCAGTACTGCCGCTTCGCTGCTTTTATTCCCCGTCGCCTGATGCAGCGCGAGAGATTCCGAATAAAGATCAAGCGCTTTCCGGTTCTCGCCCACTCGAGAATAGAGCCTGCCCATGTTTGTCAGCGTGTTTGCCTCACCCACCCGAAAGCCTGAGCTTCTGTGCAGGCGCAGAGCCTCGCTGTAAACATCGAGAGACTTCTGGTATTCGCCAGTCAAATCGTAAATGTGCGCGATGTTATGAAGCGTGGCCGCCTCACCGCTCGGATCTCCGGAAGTTCTCCATGATTTGAGAGCCTGATTGTAGAAATCGAGAGCCCGGGGATAATCGTCTATGGAAAAATGGAGCGCTCCCAGATTGTTAAGCGCGGCGGCCAGATCCCGTGGATCCCCGATGGCGCGCCGGATTTCCAATCCCTGGTTGAGCGAATCGAGAGCCCGCTGTTTGTCTCCCAGCTTGTCGTAAACGACTCCGATATTCAGAAGCGTAGTCCCTTCGGCGCGCCGGTTGCCGGCGATGCGATGAAGCGGCAGCGCCCGGGAATAGTGGTCAAGGGCCTTCTGTCTTTCTCCCAGGTTGTCGTAAATCAAAGCCAGATTGTTCAAGCTGATGCCCTGCGCGCGGGTGTCTTGGGCGGCCATCGAAGCCGAGAGCGCCTGATTGGCCAGTGACAAGGCCTGGGTTCGATCTCCCTGATGATCGTGGATCAGTGCGATGAAACCCAGCAGATAGGCTTCACGGCTCCGATCTTCGTGTTTGCGATATAGCGCCAGCGCCTGGTTGTAAAGTCCGAGCGCCTTCTGCTTTTCCGCCAGGACATCATAGGTTCTGGCCAGGCCCGTCAGCGAGAGGGCCTGACCCAGACTGTCCTGTGTCGATTGATAAAGCTTCAAAGCCGCTTCATATTTTGCCAGCGACTGGCGAAGCGATTGAGCATTTCCCTCAGACCTGGAATGCTCCGCTTCCGTGAAAAGCCGGTCGGCCGAGACGGTGTCGGAATCCGGAGCGGCGGCGGCTCGTTGCTCCAGGAATTGAATCCGGTATTCACCGGCGCCATCCTTGTTTGCGCAGCGAATCTGGATCCGGTAAACGCCGGCTGTTTCGGTCACTGCAGAGATCATTACCGGGCCCGGCGGAGATTTTGCATTTTCAAATTCGGCGATCTTTGTTCCATTCGGTCCGCTGAAAGCGACAATGACGTCGATCCGCGAGGGGACCAGGCGCAGCCTGACAAACTCCTTTGGCCCCAGGCGCAGAGTGTAGGCCTCGACCTCCCCCGCCCCTAACGGGCGCTGCATTGCGGCTCCCGGGGCGAGGTCGGCCTGGAAGGTCAGGGCAGCCTTGGGCAATGCGAGAGTCTGAAAAAGGAATAACGAAGCGAAAAGCAAAGCACGCCGATTCATTTGAACCCTGTCAACGAGGCTGAGGAACATGGACCATCTATTGATTTCCAGAAATATTTGGAACAATCGGGCTGGACAAATATTGTACGCGATTGGGCCCCTAGCCCGTCTGCACAATTTCAGTACCGCGGTGCGTGAGCCCGCGGCTCGGCTGGCTGCGCACCGCGGGCTCACGCACCGCGGTACTGAGCGCGAGCAGGTGAGGCTGGGCTCAAACCAGGTAGCGCCTGACTTCAGAGCGCTCGCGGTGGTACTATTTCGGCTATCGAACAGAAACAAGTCAACAGGCAGTTCTGCCCTGGAGGCTCCATGATGAACGTTCTGAGAAGGTTCGTAGTTTGCGTTGTTTGTCTCGCCTGCGTGTGGTTGATCGTTCAAGGCCAGGCGACCACGGGTACTATCCTGGGAACAGTAACCGACGCGAGCGGCGCGGTAGTGCCGGGAGTCGAAGTGACCGCGACCAACACCGGCACGAATTTCTCCCGTAGCGCGCTTACCAACCAGGAAGGGCAGTATGCTATTCGTCTCCTGCCCGTAGGTGATTACCGCGTGGAGGCGTCGCTTCCCGGCTTCCGCAAGTTCGTCCGGACTGGGATCGTAATCGAAGTGAACCGAAACGCGCGTGTTGACGCCGTGCTGGAAGTCGGCGAACAGAGTCAGGTGATTTCGGTAAGCGGCGATGCGCCGCTGGTGGAAACGTCCACTCCGGCTCTCGGGCTGACGGTCAACCAGAATGACATTCAGAATCTTCCTTTGGTCAACCGCGAGGTCTACAGCCTGCTGGAGCTGACGGCAGGGGTTGACACGACTTCTGAAGCGAGCGACAACTTTGGCGCTCCCATGCGTGTCACGCTTGTCAACGGTTCCTCGAACGGTGGAGCCGGTTCGGTCAACTACAGCCTTGATGGCGGGATAAACTCGAGCGGCCTGCGCAACACCGGTAATCTCGCGCCTAACCCCGACGCGGTTCAGGAGTTTCGCGTTGTCACTAACAATTACTCCGCGGAATACGGACGGTTCGCCGGGGGCGCTGTCGACGTAGTAACCAAATCGGGAACCAATAAATGGCATGGTTCTTTGTTTGAATATCTGCGCAATGAGAAACTCAATGCAAACCGCTGGCTGCCCGGCGAGACGCAATTACGCAAAGAGCCGCTCAAGAGAAACCAATTCGGCGGGACAGTCGGCGGGCCCATTGTTCGCGACCGCACTTTTTTCTTCTTCAGTTATTCAGGACTGCGGCAGCGAGAGGTAAGCTTCGCCAACACAGCCGAGCCTCCCACTGATTTAGAGCGCCAGGGCGACTTTTCAAAATCCCGGCAGACCAAGCCCAGAGATCCTCTGACCGGCCAGCCCTTTCCCAACGCGGTGATACCCGTCTCGCGCTTTGATCCAGCCGTCAAGCAGATCCTCGCCAAATACATCCCTGCACCGAACCTTCCCAATGGCCTCTACGAAGTGCAGGAGCCGCACCCTCGGGACACCAATGAGGCCCAGTTCAAAATCGATCATGCCCTGGGCTCTTCTCACCAATTGACGGGCAGCTATTTTTTTACCCGCGGTAAAGATGTGGTCGGGCTGCTGGGTAGTATTGCCTGGACCCGCCGGCAGTTCAGTTGGACGCAGCAAAACTACAATGTCACCGACACCTGGACGATCAGTCCCACGACCATCAATCAGCTGCGCCTGACATACCTGCGAAATGTCGGAGGACGGCTGAATGTACCTGAGGTTTCTCTGGGTGATCTCGGGTCGAAATACCAAATTCAGGGTGCACCCTCGCTGCCGCAGATTCAGGTTTCAGGTCGATTCAATCTGAACAGCGCGATTGCCGGGCCGAAGGCGGGCAGCGATCTGTATCAGTTGAGAAATACTCTCGGCATGGCCCGGTCCCGCCATTCCTTCAAGTTTGGCGGTGAAATTTTTCTGGAAAAAGTTACACACGACACCACACTGAATAACTATGGCACTTTCAGTTTTGCCACCAACAATGCGCGCGGCACCGGCAATTCGCTGGCCGATTTTCTGCTGGGACTTCCCACGACGATGAATCAGGATGCCCCGGTGACGAAAAATGACAATGGCTGGTACACGGGGCTGTTTGTGGTCGACGATTTTAAGATCCATCCGCGGCTGATGCTGAATCTCGGCCTGCGCTACGACCTGCAGCTTCCTTACAAGGATCCCCTGAACCGCAAGCTGACGTATGTGAAAGGAGCGACTTCACAGGTGGTTAAGAACGCGCTGCCGGGTTTGTTGTTTCCGGGTGATCCCGGTGTTCACCGCGGCATTATTGACACTGATAGGAACAACTTTGCTCCTCGCGTCGGATTAGCGTGGGATCCTTTTGGCGATGGCAAGACCGCGATCCGCGCTGCGTTTGGTCTCTTTTATGGCAGCATTTCGGCAAACGAATGGAATTCCTCAGCCGACGGGCAGCCGTTTTCAATCCGGCAGCGTTTCAACAATGTAAAATCGCTATCAGATCCTTACGGTCTGCTGCCCGGAGGTGTTTCACCGTTCCCCTATAATTACGAGCCTGGGAATCCCAGATTCGTTTTTCCCGCCGGGGTGCGCGGTCCCAGTCTCAATTTTCGCCTGCCATACGTTTACCAAATGAATTTTTCCGTGCAACGCCAGTTGTTCAGTGATGTGAGCGTCACGGCTTCGTACGTGGGAAGTCTGGGGCACAAATTGCCATTCGACCGCGATTTGAATTATCCCGTTTTTGGTCCGGGAGCCACGACCGGCAACGTCGACAATCGGCGGCCGATCCAGCCGGGCACGTTCGGTCAGATTTTTCTGATTGAGTCGGTCTTGAATACGGCGTATCACGGCCTGCAGATCACGGCTGAAAAGCGGTACTCGCGAAATTTCCAGATGAAAGGCTATTACACCCTCGGCAAGAGCCTGGAGGGGGCAACTCTACAGCGCAGCACTCGAGGAGAGCCGCAGAACTATAACAACATCGCGGCCGAGAGAGCCCGGACCGACAATGATCGGCGGCACAACGTCTCAATCTCGGGCTTCTGGAATCTCGATTACTTCGATCACACGGAGTCGGTATTGAAGGCCGTAGTCTCCGGCTGGACGCTTTCGGCGATCGCTTCGCTGCGAAGCGGCACGCCGCTTACCATCACCAGCGGTCGGGACAATAATCTGGATGGAAGCACCAACGACCGTCCTAATGTGGTAGGCAATCCGGAGCTGGATGCCAACAGGCCGCGCGCGGAAGTGGTGGGCCGATGGTTCAACCCTGACGCGTTTACTCAGAATCTGACTGGCCAGGATGGCAACGCGAGCCGGAATATCCTTGACGCACCGGGAATGAAGAACATCGATCTGGGAATCTTCCGGAATTTCCGGCTGACAGAGAACAGCAAACTGCAGTTCCGTGCTGAGGCTACCAACGCTTTCAACATCGTGAACCTGGGCAGCCCGACGACCAGCATTAATTCGAGCACAGTGGGCCAGATACGCACCGCCCGGCCGATGAGACAGGTGCAGTTGGGGCTGAAATTGTCGTTTTAAGGATGTTGAATTCGGGCTGGCCTGGTGCCTTTGTGGTTGAAAAAAATAAACCACCAAGACACCAAGCTAAGTTGGTACGCGCCTGCTTCAAAATACGAGCTGGCTACGCCACGTTTTTCCTCCGCCGTCTGGCCGCTTCGCTTTCCCAGCCTGGACCTGCATCCGGTGTGCCGTCACGATCGTAGATGCCGCAGAACCAGGACTGCATCCGGAACGTAATGATGGCGCTCTTGTTTCCTGCCGCGTCGCTGAGCGAGAAGTCGATCGGGAGCGTCCCGCTGCTGATCGTAAGGCGGCTGGGCTGGAAGCTGACTTCAAACTGGACGCTTCCCGAGGTTTGGCCCAGCCTGTTCAAAAAATCGCCGCTGCTGTTTATGGTGCAAGTAAAGAGCGGCTGATTGTCAAACCGGAAGCTTATCAGGGCGCTTCCATCCAGCGCGCCAATGAAGAAGATGTCTCCGTCGGGGTCGGTGAAGTCAAAGCTTCCCGTTATTGTGACCAGGCTTCCAAAACTGCCCGAAGGCGCGTTCACCTTCAAATTGGAAATGCTGGGCGTATTTGCGGCGCCGACCGGACCGGTGATCGAAAACCGCAGGGGCCCCGCAAGACCGGCCGCGGTACTGACCGACACCATTCTGCCGCCAAAGGCCGCCGTCGAGTCGACCGCCAATTGAGCCGTAATCTGCGTGTCGGTAGACTGGACGTTGCTTACAGTCAACCCGGCCGACGGGACGAATTCAATCGAAGTTGTGCCGCTCAAGCGTGTACCGCGCAGCGTCAGCGCGACCGTGGTTCCGGGCGTGGCCCGGAAGGGCGTAATGGAGGTCAAGCGCAGCGGATCCATGACCGTAAATGGAAGTTTGTTTGACACTCCGCGCGGGGTGGTCACGGAAACTTGTCTGACGCCGCTGCTGGCAAATTCAGAAATTGCGACTGAGGCGGTCACCTGCGTGCTCGAAGATTGAATGTTGCTTACTGTGATCGAGAAAGACGGATCGAAGGTAACGGCTGTTGCGCCGTTCAGGTTGGACCCCTGAATCACCAGATCCACCGTTTTGCCTTTTTCTCCGCTGGTGGGCGAAATCGAGTCGATCACCACCGGCACTCTTATTTCAAAAGGCAGCGCGTTGGAAGTTCCATTTGATGTCGTCACCGAGAGCTGGCGGGGCCCCGGAACTGCATCCGCTGCTATCACCAGCGCTGCGGTCACTTGTGAGAAGGTAGATTGAAGATTGTTGACCGTCACTCCGCCGGCAGGATTCAGGTCCAGCCGCGTGACCCCGCTCAGGTTCGATCCCCGGGCGATAAGATTGACCGTCGTTCCGATAAGACCATTATTAGGACTGAGCGAATCTATCCTCACAGGAGCGGTGATGTTGAAGGGAAGCGAGTTCGTTGTGCCCGAGGTGGTAACGAGCGACACCTGTCTCGAGCCCGTGAATGCCGTTGGACCAATAACCACCGTCGCGGTAACCCGCGTATCGGATGCCTGCAGGTTGGAGATCGTTATCGAAGACGATAAACTGAACTGCACTGCTGTGGTCCGGCGGAGATTCGTGCCGGTAATCACCAGGCTGACCGTTGCGCCCTGAGTGGCAGTGTTTGGCGTCAGCATATCTATCCGGGGAACGACCCTGGCAACAACGTTGACGTGAATCTGATAGCGGTAATCCGCTCCGCCCTTGCCGGCTGCGTCCCTGACGCGCAAGTAATAAGTCCCGTCCGAAGGCAGCACCACCTGAACGAAAGAATCGTTTTGGCCGATAAGACCATTTTGATCGTTTGCCGACAAAGTCGTGCTAAAGCTGTTCTCTATCGAAAGAGCGGAATCGATAGGGGATTGGGAAGTTTGAGTTTCCACCAGCGCTGAAACCGTGTCGCCCTGTTTGCCGCTGAAACTGAAAAGATCGACATCGCCCGCTGTGCTGATGACGCCCGAAATTATAGCCGGCGGCGAAATCAGTTGGGCCTGTCCGGTGCTGTTGTTAGGTTCGGTTTCGGCGCGCACGCTGGACGTGACGATAAACCCCTGCAGCAGCGGGCCCGAGTCGATCGCGATGGAAGCCAGGATACCCTGTTCCACTCTCAGGCCTATCAGGCCGAACCTGGAAGGAGCAGAAACACTGACGGCCCCTTGAAACTTGTCCAGTCCCGGAAACAGCCGCACGTCGTTGAGGAACAGAGAGGTATGCGCGCCACGCTCCAGCCTGACCGAAACGCTGTCCCGAAAACGCCCGTCGGCCTCCAAAAGGGTCACGATAACGTCCTGCGCGCCGACCGAGTCGGTGGAAAGCGCCGGATTTGCAAAGGCCATGCCCGTGTTGACTCCGCGCGCGATGTCCACCTGTGCTGCAAACGAGTAATGGGTCGCCGGAATCTGCTGGGAAACTCCTAACTGGGTGATCAGCCGCGCATTCTGTTCGAATCGCACGACCATAGTGGCTCTCACCAGCGAGCCTGCGGGCGCCTGCAGCAGCGCGTACCCGGGCTGCACCGGTCCGCTGCCGGTGACGCTTACAACCTGCGTTGCTCCTGCATTCAGGCTGCTGATACGGACCTGCGTGCCGGGTCCAAGATTACTTTGTACGAACAACGGAAAACCGTCATCTCCGAAAAAGGAAATAGTCAGATCCGTAACGGTTGCGAATCCCTGGTTGGAAACATAAAAATCGCACGACCAGCCGCCGCCGATCGCAATCTGGGGGAAGATGGAAAAACGCGGAAGACCCTGGGCGTCATGATTGGCTGTGCTGAGGCAAAGGATCGCCATTCCTGCAAACAGCGGTTTCCAAAGTGATCGAACGGGACCGCGAGCCATCACGGCGTCCTCACATTCAGGTGGAGCCGGTATGTGAAATCGCTTCCCCCCAGTCCGGAAAATTCGCGCAGCCGCAGAAAATAGGTTCCATCCGCGGGCAACACCGCCTGGACAAAGGGATCACCCGAGCCGAGCGTGGTTGACTGCGAGACGGTGCCGCCGGCGGAGGTTTCCAGGACCAGTATCACCGTCGCTTTGGATCCGCGTGACGCAGATTCTATGATCGCCGTAGCGATGTCACCCTTCCTTGCAGAAAACCGAAACAGGTCCACGTCTCCTGCCGGCGTGAATGTGCCTGAGACCAGCGCCGGAGGAGCGAGAGCCTGCGCCTGGGCATTCGCACCGTTTGGCTCTGTTTCGGCGGCCGGGCTGCCGAACACGAGGAAGGGCGCCAGCATCACACCGGGGGTGATTTCGAGTGCTGCCAGCACGTCTCTATCCAGCCGCAAACCGATCACGCCGAATTGAGACTGAGCCGAAACGCTCACCGTGCCCTGAAACTTGTCCAGTCCCGGAAACAGTTTTGGATCGCTGAGAAACAGCGACGTGTGAGCTCCAGGATTCAAGCGCACCACCACCGCCCCGCGAAGGCTTCCGTCCGGATTGAGAAGTTGTATTACCAGATCGAGCGCCGAGGCGCTGGTCAAATCCAAAACAGGATTTGCCAGTGCCAGGCCCGTGTTGATGCCCTTTTGCAGATCGACCTGAGCCGCAAACGAAAAACTCGAGCCAGGAAACTGTTGTGCCACGCCAAGCTGTGTCAGCACCTGGGAATTCTGTTCGAGGCGCACAATCATGGTGGCTCGAACAGATGACCCGGAGGGAGCGCGCAGAACCGCATATCCGGGCTGCACGCCGCTGCTGGATGTGGCGGTTATGCTTTGAGTGGCGCCGCCCGAGACGTTAAAGATGAAGGAAGACCCCGAGCCAAGATTGCCGCTTACAGAAAGAGGAGAGCCGTCGTCCCGGAACAGGCTCAGGGAGAGGTTGTTTGCAGGCAAAAACCCCTGGTTGGTGACAAAGAAGTCACAGGACCAGCCGCCGCCCACGGCAATCTGGGGGAAAACCGCGTAACGGAAAAGCGCGCCCCCCTGCGCGTAAGACTCGCAACAAAGTCCCGAGGCAATAATTGCCACCGTCAGAATGCCACGGCATCCGCCGCGAATGGCCATTTCAACTCCGGTTAATTTAAGGTGAATATAAATGCGAGGCGATTATCTTATCGAACGAGCCGACTGAAAGCCAAGCTAATTTAAGGCATGCTGGCTAAATCATGACGCGGTGCAAACGGCCACATTGTATTCACCGCAGAGGCGCGAAGAGCGCTGAGTTTCGCGGAGCTGCATGGCAAGCTCAGCGTGGGCTTGGCGACCTCGGCGTCTCTGTGGTGAATACAATGTGGCCTGATCTGCGCCGACACTCCGGGCGAAAACTCCTTGACTTACCTTCGACTTTACTCTATTATTCAGAGTACTCTATAAAAAGGAGAATATCGTGGATACAACACCTATCGAAGGAGACCTGCAGTTTGTAAAGGAAGTGCTGCGGAAGTCGGAAGGGAAGCGATCGCCCAGGACAATCTATTTTCTCTGGGCGGCAATTGTACTCGTCGGCTTCGCGCTGGTGGATTTTGCCCCCGTGAGGGTCGGCATCTATTGGATGATTGCAGGCCCTGCCGGCGGTGTGATCAGCGCGATTCTGGGTTACCGGGAAGGGCAGCGTCTCGGGCAGCGCGATGCCGACATTGGGATTCGTCATTGCCTGCATTGGCTTGGGATGATGGGCGCCATCGCCTTGGTGGTGATACTAGGCATCACCGGCGCTGTTGGACAGGTCAATCTGGGGCGCATCATTCTGGTGATTGTCGCCCTTGGTTATTTCCTGGCCGGTATACACCTGGAACGGCCGCTGATGTGGATCGGATTGCTGATGGGAACCGGGTACGTCGCCATTCTGTTCATTTCCGGGCACACGTGGACCGTTGTGGGCGCGATCATTGCGATCAGCATGGTGGCGGCTGCCTTTACAGGGGAGAGGCAAAGTGGCGCCACAGTTTCCTAAAAGCAGCGGTGAAGATTGGAATGGCTTTGAAGGCCTGGATAAAATGCTGGAACATCGGGCGCGCCTGGGAATCTGCGTTCTGCTGGCGCGCCACCAGGAATTGTCGTTCAGCCGCCTGAAGGAGCTGCTGGGTGAAACCGACGGAAACCTCGGGGCTCACCTGCGAAAGCTTGAAGAATCCGGCTATGCGCGCGTGCGAAAGCAGTTCGTGCAGCGCAAACCGGTGAGCTGGTACTCTCTGAGCGCGGAAGGCCGCAAGGCGTTGCAGTCGCACCTGCACGCCATCACAGACCTGATCCGAAAATCCAAGCCAACGCGGTAGATTTCCACCGTAGAGACGGTAGATTTCCACCGTAGAGACGCGGCATGCCGCGTCTGAGTTGGACGCGACATGTCGCGTCCGGAGCGCCGCAAAGCGGCCCGGGCGCGATTTATCGCGCCTACCTCAGACGCGATGTATCGCGTCTCTACGGCTCGAATCAAAATCCTTCGCGCCTTCGCGGTTTAATCGCAACCTCACTTTCGCGTTATCTGCGGCGCGTGGTAATTGGGGTATGCCGGACGCTTGGGGCGTGCGACCGGATTCTTTTCCAGATCCTTCATCACCACTTCGATCGCTTTTTCCAGTTGTGGATCGCGGCCCTGGCGCACCAGTTCAGGGTCGTGTTCGACTTCAACGTCCGGGCTGATGCCCTGGTTCTCCACTTCCCACTGCCCGTTAGGATTCCACACTCCAGAACTGGGCGCCGACACAAAGCCGTCATCCATCAGCGAGGGCGCCGCGGCTCTTCCCACCAGACCGCCCCAGGTGCGCTTGCCGATCAGTTTTCCCACGCCGGCGCGCTTGAAATACCAGGGCATGGCGTCGCCGCCAGAGCCGGCAAATTCGTTGATGATCATTACCTTCGGTCCGAAGATCGCTCCCTGGGGTTGAACCTCATCTTCGCCGTCGCGGGTAGCGACCAGGCTGAGCAGCGGGCGCTTCAGGTATTCGATGATGTCGGTCGCCAGCGCTCCTCCACCGTTAAAGCGCTCGTCGATGATGGCTGCCTCTTTTCCGATCTGAGCAAAGAAGTACCGGTTGAAGTTCGTGTAGCCGCCGAATGCCGTGTCGGGCATGTAAACATATGCCACGCGCCCGTTGGTCATGCGATCCACCTTGCGGCGGTTGTCTTCGATCCATGCCAGGTTGCGCAATCCGGTTTCGCTGACCACCGGCACCACGGTTACTTCGCGCGCATTCGCGCCCGAAGGGTCCGGCCCGACCTTAAGCACCACCGACTTGCCGGACGTTCCTTCGAAAAAGCTGTAAATATTGTCCGTGTCGCGCAGCTCCCGGCCGCCCACGGCAATCAGATATTCACCGGCTGTCACGTTCACACCGGGTTGGGTCAGTGGCGCCTTCAATTGAGGATTCCAGTTTTCGCCGTTGTAAACGCGCGCGAAACGATAGCGCCCATTTTCCAGTTTGTAATCAGCGCCGAGCAGGCCCGTCAGTACCCGCTTTACATCGGGAGTATCGCCGCCGCCCGCAAACAGGTGACCGACGGTCAATTCACCGAGCATTTCGTTAAACAGGTAATTCAAATCGCGCCGCGAGCTGAGCGATTCCAGGTACGGCTCGTAGCGCTTCTCCGCGGCTGTCAGGTCCAGTCCGTGATATCCGGGATCGTAAAAAAAATCGCGCTCGACGCGCCACGCTTCGCGGTACATCTGCTTCCATTCGGCGCGCGGGTCGGCCTTCACTTCAAGTCCGTCGATCTTCAACGCGCCGCTCGCTCCGCCGCCCGCAGGCGCAGGAGGAGGAGGCCCGGCTGCGGAAGCTGCCATCGGCCTGGGCGAAGCGATAATCCAGTTGTCGCCCTGCCGGTACAGCATCTTTTCGCCATTATGCGAGATCTCAAAGCTGCGCACGCCTGAGATTGCCACGTCGGATTTGCGCGACTTCAGGTCGTAACGGTGCACCGTGAGACCGAACTCCACGCCGGGCGCGAATGCAGGCGCCTCCACGGCATAAAGCAGGCCCGGTTTTCCGACCTGAAGCGACACGTATCGCCGCGCGGGCAGCGGCAGCGCCAGAATCCGCTGGCCGATGTTGTCAAAGTCGATTTTGACGGTGACCGCCTGCGGCTTTGGCGCAGTCTGTGCTTTACCTGTGTCTGCTTTTTGCTCTTCTTTCTTCTCCTCTTTTTTCTCCTCCTGAGGCTGAGCGTTTGGTTCCTCGGTGTTCGTCACAAACCCGACCGGAGTCGCCCCGGCAGATTCGCCTGTTCCTGCGTCACCTCTCCAGTCTCTGTCAGACGTCGCGCCGGCTTTGTCTGCGCCTGTCAGTTGCTTTGGAGGTCCGGGTTCGGGCTTTTTTTCTTCGGCCTTCTCTTCATCGCTCTCCGGCGCCAGTGGTGAAGACTCTTCCTTGGAAAGCACCGTCAGGTAAATACTGCGCGACACGGGTCTGCTGAAGCTGTAAATATCGGGCTGAAGCGAGGGACCCGAGTCGGTGCTGGCCGTAAAGTACAGGTACTTGCCGTCTTTGTCGAAAACAGGGTAACGCGCATCACTCATCCCGTCGGTCACCTGTGTGCTTTTGCCGCCGGCCAGCGAGTAAACGTAAACCGCGTTCATGTAGTTCTTCAGCCGGCGCGCGTAGGCGAGCCACTTACTGTCGGGAGACCAAACGGGCGTGAGCTCGCCTGCTCCTCCCCAAGTCCAGTAGATGTCCTTGTCAATGCGCACCGGTTTCTGCTGGTCAATGTCGACATACCAGACGGTCTGGTGGTTATCCACGTAGGCGACCTTTTTACTGTCGGGCGACCAGCGTGGCGTGAAATAAAACCCGGGCTTCTCGCCGAGCTTGATTTTCTTTACCTCGCCCATGCCGTTCTGCGCGCGCAGATGCAGCTCATACTCGCCGGACTCGTCGGACAGGTACGCGATCGTCTTGCCATCGGGCGACCAGGCCGGGTCGCGCTCCATCGCGCCCGTCGTATTGGTCAGGTTGCGCGCATCGCCCTTTTCGGCCGGAACTGTAATAATTTCGCCGCGTCCTTCAAATACGGCGCGCACGCCGGTCGGCGAAATGTGCGCGTTGCGGAGCCGTTTGCTGATGTCCACCATGCGAGGCCGAAGTTCCAGCAGGTCCGCCTCAAGGTGCACCGGCACTGCTTTGGTCTTGCCGCTGGTAAGGTCGTAAAGATGCAGCGCGCCGAACTGCTCGTACACGATGGCGCCGGGCCCGGCGCCGGCAGACTTTAAATCGAGCCCCCGGTTTTCGATGAGCTGCTTGACCTGACTCGTCTTCGGATCATAAGAGAACAGCGTTACCGGACCATTGCGGTCCGACAGGAAGTAGACCTTGTCGCTGATCCACATCGGATTGAAATCGTTTGAATTTTCGCGCGGGACTTTCCCCACCTTGCCCGTTGCCAGGCTTGCGGTCCAGATCGGGGTGGTTCGCCCGCCGCGATAACGTTTCCACGCGGTGAAAGCGCGCCCGATCGGGACATACGCCAGTTGCGAGCCGTCGGGGGAATACGCCGCCTCATAACCCATCGGCAGTTCGACCTTCTGTGGGAAATGGCCGTCCAGGTCCACGGTAAACAACTCGGGGAAAAATGAATAGGACGTGCGCGAGGAGGCAAAGAGGATGCGCTTTCCATCGGGCGTCCATCCGAGCACGTTGTCAACGGCCGGATGCCACGTCAGCCTTTTGGGAACGCCTCCGTCGGCCGCCATCACGAACACATCCACATTGCCGTCATATTCGCCGTTGAAGGCAATCTGAGATCCATCGGGAGAAAATACCGGGTTGTTCTCCAGCCCTGCGCTGACAGTGAGTCGTTTGGCGCCGCCACCTTCGCGTGGCACACTCCACAAATCTCCGGCATGCACAAAGATAATCTGGGTCCGGCTTAAGGTCGGTTTTTGCAACAACAGTGACTGCTCGGCGGCCGGCTGCGCGAAGATGGTTGCACACGTGAAAACAAAAAGCAGGGCAGAAAGAGAGCGGGTCATCGAGACCTCCTTACGAGTGTGCCAAGTATACCAATTTCAAATGGGGTGGTGGTTCTTGAAAGAAAAAGCTGGAACCGCGAAGGCGCGAAAGCGGAATTCACACGCGAATTTACGCAATTGGTACTACCGCAGTCTTTGCTTTCGCCGTCGCGGTGAATTTCATTTTCCGATCCTCTTATCCAACTGACTCTCGACCGGCTGCACACTTGCGGCATGATCTTCGGCGAGTTTTCGGATACCCGCGATTATCTCGGGATGGCTCGAGGCAATGTCGAATTTCTCAGAGGGATCCTGGTCCAGATTGTAGAGCAGCGGGGGATCTTGCGGCACTTCCGGATCGCTGCCATATTCAGACTTGGTGAAGAAGTGGGCTTTGTAGGAACCCGAACGAACCGCGTAAATCTTCGTGCCGCGATAGTAGATCATGAGCTTGCGCGGACTGGCGCCGCCGCGTTCAAGGACCTCGGTGAGATCATAGCCGTCCAGAATACGGCCTGCGGGAAGCTCAACGCCGGCCATGTGTGAGAAAGTCGGAAGAATGTCGAGCGTGGAGCCCATTTCGGACACCACGCCGGGCCGGATGACACCCGGCCACCAGAAGATTGCCGGTTCCCGCATTCCGCCTTCAAACGTTCCACCTTTGCCTCCGCGCAGCAGGCCCGCCGACCCGCCCTGCTCGTTCCAGGTCAGCCAGGGTCCGTTGTCGCTGGTGAAAACAACAAGCGTCTTCCGGTCCAACTTCAGGCGCCGCAGTGTCTCGATAATCCGGCCGACGCTCCAGTCGAGCTCCTGTACGACATCGCCATAGCGTCCACGCGGGCTCTTGCCCTCAAACTCTCCGGATCGAAACAGCGGCATGTGCGGCATGGTGTGCGCCAGGTAGAGGAAAAAGGGACGGCCCTGTGCCTGCTCCAGAAACCGGACTGCTTCTTCTGTGTATCGCCGCGTGAGCGTCGTCTGATCGGCAGGCCGCTCCACGATCCGGCCGCCGCGCATCAGCGGCACCTGCCAGTACTGGATCTTCGGATTCAAAGTCATCTGCCGTTTCTTGTCGTTTGGCACGCTGACGTCAAACCAGTCCATGTCGTTTGAATACGGAAGTCCAAAGTAAGAATCAAATCCCTGACGGTCCGGAAGAAACTGAGGCAGGTGGCCAAGATGCCATTTGCCGATGCATCCGGTGCGGTATCCCTTCTGCTTGAGAAGCTCCGCAATCGTGATTTCACTGGCTGGAAGTCCGCCGGCCGAATCGGGAAACAACACGCGCCGGCTGCCTGAATTTGAACCCATGCCGCTGCGGATGGGGAGGCGTCCTGTCAGCAGAGCGGCCCGGCTCGGGGTGCAGACTGAATCAGCGACGTAAAAACTCGTCCACTTCTGCCCTTCAGCGGCCATCCGGTCGAGATTGGGTGTGCGGATCGTTGGGTTTCCGTAGACTCCCAAATCGCCATAACCAAGGTCGTCGCAAAGAATAATGATGAAGTTGGGGGCCGCTGGGCTGGCTGCAGGCAGCAACCAGGGAATCGAAAGAAAAAGCAGGACGCCGATTCTAGAGCTGAGCACGGAGTTGATCACGAATTACGAATTACACGAATTTCACGAATCTTTCAATCTTCAAAATAAATTCGTGAAATTCGTGTAATTCGTGGCCAACTATCCGAAAAGATAGCGCCGGAGTTCGTCGGGATAGGCTCGCACCCGGCTTCGGGCCGACGCCCGACGGCCATGGCAAAGCGTGCTCGTCAGCTAAGGCTAAAAGTCTCAGTGATTTCCACGCAGCGTCAACGCCCGATCTGAACTGCCACCGCAGTTTGGCATCGCGCTTGCTTTTGGAGGGTTCAAAGGATGGGGTTATGTTCTTTCACGATGCTGCTGGAATACTGATACTGATATTGACCGGATCTTTTCTACTCTTTGTGCCGCTGGCGACGGCCGGTATCGGCGTCTGGGTTACGGGCAAGATCAAAACACTCGTGATGGAAGGCCATCTCGCGAGCGCTCGATTACGCGGAATGACAACACAAAGGCACGAAGGTCACAAGGGAGTCTCGTGACCTTTGTGGTTATTCTAAAGTGATCAACAAACGCGCAACATTCAAAAAATTAATTTGACTGCGAAGGTCAACTGGCGCTGGCCATGGCCCTTTTCGGCGGTGATAGTGCCAAAGGCGCTGCTCGTGGGAGTGGTACCGGGATTGTCGAACTGAACGTGATTCAGGACGTTAAAACTTTCCATCCGGAACTGACTCTTGAATCGCTCACTGATCTTGAAATTCTTGAAAAGCGACAGGTCGACATTGTTGATACCATCGGCTCGGACCCCTGTAAATCGCGTCGAGAAAGTCCGGATGTTATTTGCCAGTTGCTTGCGCGGGTCTGTCTCAAAGCCCGCTCCTGTGTTAAACCAGCGCTCCGCGCTGCGCTGGCTGAGCGGCAAAGGAATGTCATGCAGATCGCCATTGAAAATCGCGTTGCCAAAACCGAGCGCGTCGCCGCTCTGGCCTTCAAACCAGCCCTGCAGTTGCCATCCGCCAATAAGCAGCTCCATCCAACCGCGCGAGCTGCCAAACAGCTTCTTCCCCCGGCCAAAGGGCAGTTCATAAATCCCGCTGAGAACGAACCGGTGCGGATAGTCCTGGCTGGAAACCACGTTCTCCAGCGCCAGATCGCTGTCATTCAGGAAACCCGTGGCCTCCATGAATTTAGACCAGGTCCACGCCAACTGAAAAGTCACACCCTTGCTGAAGCGCTTCTCCGCCGCCAACTGAAGCGAATGATACGAGGAATACCCGATAGGGACATTCGCGGTGATGCTTGTGAAGTGGGGATAGGGGCGCAGCAGTTGTTGGCGGCCGATGCGCTGGGCGGCCAAAGATGTTCCGGCAAATTCAGGAATGCCGAAGAACGGATTCGGCACCTGAGCGCTCAGAAAATCAATTGTCGCCTGGTCCCGGGCGGCTGAAGTTGACAGATAGCGGGCGGGAATCGGATTCAGCTCGCGATTAGCGCTCAACTTCAGACCCCTGTTGCCCACGTAACTTGTCTCGACTACCACGCGCCCAGGGAGCTCCCGCTGCGCCGAGAAGGACCAGCGCTGCATGTAAGGGTTCAAAGGTCTTTCATGGAAATAACTGACGGTTCTCCCGAGAAAGGTGCGCGCCCCGCCGGCGGCCCCCGCCGGAGGTTGCAGGCCGTCGGGAAACGGATTGGTAAGCGTCGCACGGAATGTCAACCCGTTATCCAGGCTGGGAACAATGTTGGTCGGTTGGTTGAAACCACCCTGGTTGACGTCCTGCTGGTCAACCCCGACTACGTCATAAAAGACCCCGTAGCCGGCGCGGACCACTGTCTTGGTTGACAGTTGATATGCCAACCCAATGCGAGGCGCAAAATTATTTCTGTCCGGACTCCACAGCCCGCGCGGCTGGCTGCCTGCTCCTGCAAACAGCAATCCCCCCAGAGCTCGAAAATCAGACACTGACACTTCGGGGATAGGAGCTTTCTTGTAGTTGGCAAGCGCCTGTTCTGAAATTGGGCTGGGAGTTTGAAAGTCAAAACCGCGGATAGATCGATTGAATCGCTCTGTGGTGGGAGCTTCATATTCGTAGCGCAGGCCCACGTTCATCGTCAACCGGCGAGTCACTCTCCAATCATCGTGAATATAGAAGGAAGTAAAGGAGGATTGCTCGGCGCGCGTGGCGTTGATGTTAATTGTTCCACCGCTGGTGACGCCCAATAAGAACGAAGCCAGACCTTGGCCAATGGGTGCAGCCGTAGAGTTGTCAAGTGGTCCGCGAGTCCAGTTGCTGGCAAATTCAAGGCGCGGCGCCACATTGCCGAAGTTGTTGCCGTTCTCACGCATCAGGCGGAATTCGCCGCCCAAACGGACACTGTGGGCTCCCGAAATTCTGGTGACGGTGCCGCCAAGGGTTTGGTAATAAATAGCGCGGCCGTTTCCTCCGTCGGCGCTCAGATTGGTATATGCCGACGCGTCGACCACCACTTGAGGGAAAGCGATTCCGGCCGGATTGTTCTTGTTTCGGATCTGGTCGACCAGACTCTGTGGAAACCCGAGCGAAAGCAGGTCAAATCCCTGGCTGAACCGAGACACCACCGGGTTTTGATACGTCATGCCGTAGCGCAGATTGAGCAAGAGCTGGGGATTGAAGACATAGACATCATCCACGACCAGGCCGTAGCCGGTTTGATCGGTAAGGTCACCCACGGCGATAGTCGGCATTGTCTGCACGCTGTTTTGGTACTGGTTGTTGTTGACACGTACAAAGAAGCGATGGTCTTCACTGAAGTTGTGGTCCACTCTCGCGACCACGGAACGATTGTCGCGGATAATATTCTGCGTGCGGAAGTAATTTTGCCGCCCGTCGGCGGTTCCGGGTTGATTGGGTTCCGGCCAAAAGCCGAGAATCTTTTTTGCAATCGGATCGATGCGGCCGGCAGGGATAATGTTCCCGGGGATTGGCCTGCGGCTGAAGCGGCCATTGGGAGCGGGCGCAATCGTTGCCGGATCGTAAATCTGGTACTGAGATCCGAGCGCAAGCAGCGCCGAGAAATCGCCGCGCCTCTCTTCCAATGTCGGCACGGTTCCTGTGAAAGTCAGATTCCGCACAATGTGCAGGTCCTCGTAACCGAAACTCCAAAATGTGCGATTGTGACCGTCATAGATGCGCGGAATTACCACTGGGCCGGTTGACGTGGCTCCCCAGCGCTGGTGCAGCCAGCCCGGGACTACTTCCCGCCGTTTCTGGTCGGTGACAGGTCCTGTGCTCGGGTCATGCAAGAAGCGATTGGTGAACCATGGGACCGCGCGGATGCGCGAGTCGAAGAAATAAGCGGTCCCATGCAGCTTATTCGTTCCGGATTTCATGCTCACGTTGGTCACCGCGCCGGCTGCATGACCCAGGCTGGCGTCGTAGGTGGCAGATTGGATCTTGAATTCCTGCACCAGGTCCTGCGGCGGAGAGAAAGCGCCGCTGCGTTCGAACATGTTGGGCGCGCCGTCCAGAGAGACTTCACTCGAGCCGCTGCGTGTTCCGTTTACAATGATGCCGGTGGCCGCGCCAAAGTCCATCGGATTGCCGGCTGACCTTCCTCCGTTGGCAAGAATCCCGGGCGCCAGCCGTGACAGATAAAACGGATTTCCCCCCACCATCGGCAGTTGCGTCACCTTTCCTCCGTCCATGACCATGCCAATGGATGCCGTTGATGTTTCCAGCAGCGGCGTGTCGCCGGTTACGACCACAGAATCGGCGACCTCTCCTACCTGCAGCGTGAAGTCCAGCGTGAGGCGATCGTTCACACGCAATTCGATCGAGTCGCGAATGGAAGTCTTAAAACCCGGCATTTCAAGTGTGACTCGATACAGTCCCGGCAGCAGATAAGGAATCTCGTAATTGCCGTCGTCATTGGTCACGGAGGAAGCTTTAACAGCGGTCGCGAGATTGGCGGCCTGCACGGCCGCCCCGGGTATCACCGCGCCGCTTGCGTCGGTGACACGGCCGATAATTACTGCGCGCGACTCCTGGCCGTAGCAGAGGGTCGCGCAACCCAGCAAAATGACTCCCAGTGAGGTACTTGTCAGTAAACGTCTCATGTCCGCTTACCTCCCTAAAGGTGGGCCGATGGATAAAAGGATAATAACTCAGATCGTCCCTGGCGGCGGAGAAGAATGGAGAGCGGGAGAGCGGGGGAGTGGGAGGGAGGGAAAGCTGGGATCTTACTTGGCGCCTTGGTGGTTTATTTCTTTTTAACTTCAGCGTACCAAGCTACCGAAAGTCCGAAATCTTACCTGCGACCGTCCCACTGTCGGCTGCACTGGTTACACACCAGCGCCTTCTGCAAAATACCGCTGGGGCTTCTGACCAGCGGGATTTCTAAAATCAGCAAATCCTCCCCTTCGAGCCCGCAGAAGTGGCAAGTCTGCGATGCCCGGCCAAATTGCTGCCTCTTGTAACTTCTCCTGGCCATCCTTCTGGCGCCGGAATAGAGTTTCGACGTCGCATATTCGTTGGAATTTGGCAAGTTGGAACCTCCGTTTCCTATGCGGGTGATGGTGTCACCCGCATAGGAGATTCCCGATAACGCGCTGAAACGTTTGCAGATACCAGCGCACTTGCCGCTACAGCACAGTCGCCGGATTCTCCAGACAGCGATTCAGGTGCCGCCGAGTATCCCTCTAACGGGCATACAAGTCTGTTCAAAATTGCACATATGTTCCAGAAATTAAATCTCGAGGAGCGAAGTCGTTTCCTTCACTTCAAGGCAGCAATCTTGCGGCGAGGTAGAGCGGTGCTAATCATGCAGAACCAGATCTGTCAGCAGTGCGGGACGCAGGATTACGACGTCGTTATATTCAATCAGACCGAGCTTTCTGAATTTGTTCATGAAATGCGTGACGCGCGGGCGCGTGGTACCCACCATTTCCGCCAGCATTTCATGACTCAGTTTGGGCACGTGTAAATACTCACGGTGTTTTTCGCCAAAGCGCGAGAGCTTCAGGAGCGCCCGGGCCAGACGTTTCTCACTGTGATTAAAGAGCTGGTCGCAAAGATCTTCTTCCAGGTCGATGTTGCGAGCCAATATGCGGCCCAGCAGAGCTTCGGTAAGGTCCGGCAGGTCGTGCAGCGCTTTCAGCATCGCTGCTTTGTCGATTCGCAGCAGGATGGAGGCTTCCAGCGTCGTGGCGCTGCTCATGCGGAGAGACTGCCCCACCAGGCAGCCTTCTCCGAAGAATTCTCCCGGCCCAAGCATGGAAAGCGTGGCTTCTCTCCCGGATGACGAAACCACTGTGATCTTTACCTTTCCAGTATGTATAAAAAATATCGCGTTTGCGGGGTCTCCCTGAAGAAAGATAGACCGCTTCGTGCGCGCCGAAATACTCGTCGCTTCTATCTTCTTGATAAGCAATTCAAGCGGAAGAGCCTTCAGTTTTCTGCTCTTGGCCTTTCTTTTATGTTTCCCGGGAGTACGCATTTCGTTACGGCTTGACGAAAATAAGGATTTTCGCGCCCGGTGTTCGGTAACCGCCATTAGAATAGTTTACTATGAGGTGAAACAAAAAGCCGTTGTGTTCCCGGGAGAATAAAGTTTTGTCTTCTGCAACGCCCTTTTAGGTTGCATCCGATACCACTTAGGTTGCATCCGAGACCACCGGAACCGGCTTGGTGTCTTGGTGGTTCATTTTTTTTTAACCACCAAGGCACCAAGCTACCAAACGTGCACTACTCTAACTGTGATGACCAATGACCCCAGTGACCAATGCACGATGACTGATGTATACTTGGCCAAACAGCACTTTCAGGCCAAACTCAGTTTCCCACTCAAGAAGGGAGGGGAGTATGAGAAGACTCTTTTCAACCTTCCTCGGCTGCAGCATCCTACTTGCGTTTTTTACCTCGGCAGTGCAGGCCCAGGAGATTCGCGCCTCTATTTCCGGGATCATCCGTGATCCGTCCGGCTCTGTTGTCCCGGGCGTCACCGTGACGGTCACCAGTGTGGAGCGAAACACTTCATTGTCCACCGTGTCCGAGGATACCGGCAATTACCTGATCTCATTTCTGCTCCCCGGCACTTACAGGCTGGCGACCGAGCTGCCGGGTTTTAAGAGATTCATTCGCGAGAACATTCTGCTGCAAGTCGGCGACAAGGCCAGAATCGATGTCACTTTGGAAGTGGGTGAAGTTTCCGACTCGGTGGTCGTGGAACAGAAAAGCCAGCTTCTGGAAACAGAAACAGCCACGCGCGGCCATGTGATCACCAGCCAGCAGATCGCCGATTTGCCGAATAACGGCCGCAACGTTTTTCAGCTCGTCTGGGCCGTTCCAGGCGTCATCAAAGCCAGTACTTACTGGGGATCGATGGAAAACTACGCCCTTGGCAACGCCACCAGCGTCTCGATCAACGGCGGAAAAGTGCGCGAAAACGAGACCCTGCTGGACGGAACCACTGACACCGTTGCCAACCGCGATGTCAACTTCCAGCCACCGTTGGAATCGGTGCGGGAGTTCAAGGTCAACACGGGAACCTACGACGCCCAGTATGGCCGCACCGGCGGCGGCGTTACGACTATTCATTCGAAGTCCGGGACCAATGCCTTCCATGGATCCGTATACGAGTTCAACAAGATGGACGCGTTGGGTGCCAATCCCTGGGTGTTGAATTATCTGAAACAGCCGCGGCCGCACTTCATCAACAACACATTCGGATTCGAGGTCGATGGGCCTGTCTATGTTCCCAAACTGTTTGACGGACGCAACAAGGTGTTCTTCATGGTTGCTTACGAAGGTTTACAGGAACGGTCCTCCGGCGGGGACAGCGCGCTGGTGCCTACCGACGCTATGCGGAACGGCGACTTCTCGGCTGTTCCGGTAACTATCTTCGATCCGCTCACCACCAAAACAGTGGACGGCAGGATTGTTCGCGAGGCCTTCGCCGGCAACAAGATTCCGGCGAATCGCATTAGCCCTGTTGCCGCCAAGGTGCTCGCCTTTGTTCCCAAACCGAACTTCGGAACCGGCGTGCCGGGTGAGGACAACTACGCCGCCTTCCTTGGCGCGAAAAACTACTACAACGAATGGCTGGCGCGACTGGATTGGGCGATCAATGCCAACAATAACATCTACGTGCGTCACGGGCGACTTCCATATACGGAATTCGATGACATTCTTTTCGGGGGAAGCAGCCCCGCTGAGCCGAGCACGGAGAATCCGCTGCATCGTAATTTCTACAACTGGAGCGTCGACTGGACGTCAACGCTGAACCCGACTACCATCCTGGATCTGCGCGCAGGACTGGCGCGCTACGTCAACACGGGTGGAAGTCCGCCGGCGGTCGGTTTTGACCCGCGCAAGCTGGAATTTGCCGACAGCCTCGTTTCTCAATTTACTTTTTTGCATTTCCCTCGATTCGAGTTGGGGAAATATACAACCGTCGGAACAAGTCGCATTCTCAGCAAAGACGTCAACGACGCCTACAGTTATCAGGCCAATTTGAGCCGCGTCGAGGGCAATCATCAGTTGAAGACGGGAGTCGAGTTCCGACTTTACAATCAGAACTCGCTCACCCCGGGACTGTCCAGTGGCCGCTATGTTTTCAACAAGGTTTTCACACAGAGAGATCCGACAAGGGCAGACGCGGCTTCGGGGGACGAATTTGCCGCCTTCCTGCTCGGCTATCCGATTTCAGGTTCTGTCGATGTGAATGTTGATCCAGCGTTCCAGCATCATTATTATGCGCTGTTTGCGCAGGACGATTGGAAAGTCACGCCCCGTCTCACCGCCAATCTGGGATTACGCTGGGACATGGAGACAGCGCCGGTGGAGCGTTTTAACCGCATGCACCGCGGCTTTGCCTTCAGCGCTGCGCATCCGCTGGCCGGCAGTGTGCCCGGTTTGAATCTCAAGGGCGGCATTCTGTTTGCCTCCGAGAATGATCGACGAGCATTTGAGCTGGACAAGAACAACTTCCAGCCGCGCGTCGGAATGGCTTACCGCCTGTCTGAGAAATGGGTGGTGCGCGGGGGTTACGGATTATTTTTCCTGGGAGCCAACGAACGCGGCTCCACGGAAGGATTCAGCCGCCAGACGCCGCTGATTGCCAGCAATGATTCCGGACAGACACCCCGCGTGACTTTAACCAACGCCTTTCCTGAAGGACTGCTGCGGCCCATCGGAAACAGCCTGGGAGCGAACACGAATACGGGCCTGAACATCGGCACGGTTTTTTTGGATCGGCCGCTTCCTTACTCCCATCAATTCTCGTTTGGGGTCGAGAGGCAGCTTCCCGGGGAGTGGCTGGTGGAAGTGGCATACTCGGGGAATCAATCACGCCGCTTGCCGGTTTCTGCCAACATCAATGTCATTCCGCGCGAAGAACTGGGCAAAGATTCCACTTACTACACCGCACGACTCCCGAATCCTCTGCAGGGGCTCATTCCCGCGAATTCTTCCCTTAACGGGGCCACCATCTCACGCGAGCTTTTGCTGCGTCCTTATCCCCACTACGGGGCCATTTCGGTAGGCAGCATTCCCATCGGAAAGCAGTACTACCACTCCATGCAGAGTCGCTTGACCAAGCGGTTCAACCAGGGGATGTCTTTGCTGGTGGCCTATACCATTTCCAAGAACATCGAGGCCGTCAGCTTCCTGAACAACCAGGATTTCATTCTCAGCGATCCTGACTCCTCCAGGCCGGAGAGGCGATTGACCCAGTTTGACGCGCCGCAAAAACTGGCGGTCCTTTGGACCGCACAGCTTCCATTTGGTCGCAGCCGGCGGTTTGGATCTAACGTAAACCCGGTGGTCGATAAGGTCATCGGCGGCTGGCAGTTCAACATGGATTTGACGCTGCAATCGGGTTTTCCGGCGGATTATCCCAATGCCCCTCCTTTGGAAAAGCGCAGCGCCAAGCTTCCTTCGGACCGGAGGGATCTTTTCCACGCATTCGATACGACGCTCTTTCCCCGGACGGCGCCAAACCTGAACTTTAATCTGAGAACCTTTCCCACCCGCTTTTCCGACGTGCGGCTGTATCCGCTGCAGAACCTGGATGCTTCGCTCTACAAAAACACGTCCATTACTGAATCGATAAAGCTGCAGTTACGCGTGGAGTTTCTCAACGCTTTCAACCATCCCTGGTTCTCGCGTCTGCGGGCTCCTCAATCCATCGATGTGACCAATCCCACGTTCGGCTACTACCGGCTCGAAGAAGGCAATCAGATGCGGCTGGTTGCGCTGGTGGCGAAGGTGCTGTGGTGATAGACGGCCGATTACACGGATGAAAACGGATCAATCGGCGTGCTCCGCGTAAATCCGCGGCCGATTCATCGGGAATGAGCCGCCGATTACACGGATGAAAACGGATCAATCGGCGTGCTCCGCGTAAATCTGCGGCCGATTCATCGGGAATGAATAGGCCGCCGATTACACGGATTAAAACGGGTCAATCGGCGGTGCTCCGCGTAAATCCGCGGCCGATTCATCGGGAATGAGCCGCCGATTACACGGATTAAAACGGGTCAATCGGTGTGCTTCGCGTAAATCTGCGGCCGGCGAAGACATTCGTCACCGCTATCGATTTGGTATTATGAAAGTTTAGGAGCTTGGTGCCTTGGTGGTAAAAAAAATTGTTTGCTTGCGCGCCGTGTTGCCGGCGGCGGCCCTGCTCGGGGTGGCCGGGTGGATCTTCACGTCAGTTTCCGCGGAAAAACCTGCGCCGCTGATCCAGCAAGAGGCTGGGTACGCCAAGCTGAAGTTAAACCAGCCCTGGACCGGCAAGCTGGCTCCTGGGGAAGAGAACCACTGGAGCACGGAAGCGCTGCATCCGTCCTTCCTCTATACATTTTCTGTCTCCGTAGAAGCGGCTGTACTACAGGCGGATGATCGCTTTGTAATCTCGCTTCAAGGACCGGGCGGTCTCCAGTTGGCCAAAATCCTGCACGCAGGAGATCCAAGCTTTTTTGTCACCTTTCGCCCGCGACAACCCGGACCGGCAATTGTTCTTTGGCAGTCTCAGCTCACAGAGGGGCAGCGGGAAGTGGCAATCGATCGCGGCATTTCTTCCAACGGGCAAAGTGCACCGGCAAAACGTCGTGCTGCCGCGCCCAATGCCAGCATCGTGGTGCAGCGCCTCGACCTGTCAGCACATGAGCAAATTGCTTTCGAGGCCGAGCCCAATGATTCGTGGCGACAGGCCAATTCGCTCGTACTGGGCAGATCCGTCTACGGCAGTTGTGATGATGTCGAGTATCTGGATAATCAAGACGAGTACAAGGCGGGCTGGGATTGGTTCGAGATCAAGTTCGATCAACCGCAGCCAAGGCTGGTCTATTTCGAGTTGGACCTGGCAGACCGCGATATTCCCTTACAATTGCTCTTCTACCGACACAATCCCGCAACCGACTCGATTGAGCCTTACACGCGCGGCAAGGACCCGATGGAAGTGCTGCATGACGGTCAGAAAGTGCGCTACTCGAAATTCATCAGCCGCGTCCTGACACCCGGACGCTATTACCTGGCAGTGCTGGGGAATCATCCCTTCTACCTGTTGCGTTCAACCGTCTACCCGATGCCTCCGTACCAGAATCCTGAGCAAGCGGTTGAGACCGCGATGCACTACATGCTCGGCATTGGGGATGCCTGGTTTGCTCAAGTGCCGCGACTGGGATCGCACTACCGCCGCTCTGTGATGCTTCACGATGAGGCGCAGCGCTGCACCGCCTGCCATCCGACGGTTTTTCCTCTGGAAAGCGCCTTGACCGCCTTTAAAAATGGTTACCCCATCCGGGCCAAAAGCCAGTTCCAGTACTTAATGCAGCGAGTTTACAATGCCCCCACTCCCCTGTACGGCAATCCCGGCGTCAACTGGGTTCGCTTCGTAGCGATCGAGCTGCAGTTTTTCGGCAAACAGGGAGGTCTGGTCATTGATTATGAAAACTCCGTTGCCGGCAGACCTACTGCGCGGCTGGACCGTTTTACCGGTTTTTTGCAGGCAGCATGGGATCACCGCACCACGCTGCCTGCTGACGAAGACAACGGCGTGTCCCCTCTGGATAGCAAGTTTGGTTTTGCGTGGCGTGACTGGCGCGTGCTGGCAGAGAAAGCGCGCCGCACCGGAGACAAATCGGCCCGGATGTCGGCCGACCACATTGAAGAGATCTTTGCCGGCGCCGAGTCGATCCGGCGCCTGGAAGGAACGCAGGACCGTTTGCATCGACTGCACGGCTTGGCTTTGATGAACCGGCAGCGCTACCAGGCTGAAATCGCCGCCGAGATCCGCTACCAGATCGATCGCCAGAACGAAGACGGCGGCTGGCCGGGCAACGATGAAAAGCCCGCAGGAGGCGACCGGCGACCTCCGTCGGCGGCAAGCGCTGAATATCTCACCGGGCAAACCATACATACGCTCTTGACGGCGGGAGCAGGCGACAAGGAGCGTGCGCGGCTGGAAAAGGGCGCTCGCTGGCTGCTGTCGCGGCAGCAGGATTTCGGCGGATGGTTTCAAACCGATACGATCGAGAATTTCATCACCCCGATGCGCGAAACGCGCTACGCCATTATGGCTTTGTCCGCCCTGTACCCGCGCCAGGCCGAGTCGGGACGGGGGCTGGGCAACCGTGACGAAAAACCCGCCCGCCGGCCTCGCACCGACTCAGTGCTGCATACCTTGGACGATCTCGACAACCTGTGGCAGGTGCCGGCGGCGCGCCGCGCTGAGTTTGAAGCTGGTATCGTACCGCTCCTGAAACATCAAAACTCCTTTGTGCGGGCGCTGGCCGCGGAGTGCCTGGGACGCATCGCCGGCCCGGAAACGATCCAACCACTGGTGGCCCAACTGCGGGATCCGGTCAAAATGGCTTCCCACAGCGCTTCATGGGCGCTCCGCCAGTTAGGCAACCGCGGCATCGGTCTTGACGCCATTCGCGCCGCTCTTCATTCCCCGCAGGCGGCTACGCGGCGCGGCGCCGCTCGCATCTTCGCCTATCAGTTCTATGGAATGGACGGGCGTTCCGATTTGTTGGAAGCCTTTTTTCCGTTGCTCGAAGACCCGGACCTGCTGACTCGCCACCAGGCTGTGAGCACTTTGTCGCAATGGTGGTACCGAACCGTCGATCGGCGGATCCGGCAGCGAATCTTCCAGACGTTCATCGACCGGCTTTCCGACGCGGAGAGGCATCCGCTGCAGCGCTTCAACCTTTCTCAGGGACTTTACAATCTATTAGATGAAAATCTCGGCAGTCCCGGCACCGGCTATGGCCGCTGGATTGAATATTTAAAGCCGGAACAGCAAAACGCGCTGCGGTCGGAACGGCGCTGGCAGGAACAGGAAATCCTGCTCAAACCGATACTGGCGGCTCTGACCCGCGGTCCGGCTGCGCAGCGTTTGGGAGTGTTGCTCGGTTTCGATGGCACGCCGTTTTGGAGAGGCTATACAACGGCGGCATT
>DASXQR010000129.1:0-32150 GCA_036507075.1 Acidobacteriota bacterium
GGCCCGCTGGGCCGTCTCCTGCAGAAAACTTTTGTCAGCTGGTTGCAGGAGACGGCCCAGCGGGCCGTCTCTACAATGGCGAATCTTCTTGCAGCGGCTGGTTTACCGCACGGTTACTTCCAGTGGCGCTTCCAGGCGGAATTGGAGTTGGGTTTCGGGGCCGACGCGCACCGGCTTGCCGCGGGCCATCATTACCTGAACGGTTCCGGCGCCGCCTCCCATGGTTGCGCCGATCACGGCGCCTCTCTTACCTCCGGTGATTGCGCCTAGAACCGCGCCGATGGCTGCACCGGCGGCGACCTTGGTGGTGTCGTCCTTCACCGAACTTTCGCCGCGCTTGGTCAACTGGTTGGTCCGAAGATTGTAGGTTTCTCCATTAATAATGACGCTCTCGAGCTGCATAACCAACTCGGCCCTGCCGCTGACCTTTCCGGCCTGAGTGACGCTCACCAGCTTGCCGGTCACCTCGCTGCGGGCGGGAATGACCAGCCGGCCGTTCACATGGATGTCATTTTCCACTGCCGCCGCAAATCGCTCTCCTCCGCGGCTGTCCTCACTGCTGACGCGATCCAGGGTTCGAATGTTGAATTCTGTCCCGGCAGGTATTACCAGGCGTTCCTGCCGCGGAGCGGGAGGAGCAGCAGAATCCGGTTGATTTGGGTATGCGTCATCCCTGCCGCGCCGCGAATCACGCGGATAGTCGGGCGCGGACGTCCCGTTTGACGCCGGGTAGTATTCGGGAACCTGTTCGGGCTGAGCGGCGGTGACTCCCGACGTGCCCGCGGATGGAGCTGAAGAAGAACTGCCCGCAGAGCTCACCGGCGGGACGGCTGCTTCCGGCGTCCGGCTTGCCGTATCCGGATGCGCTGAGTAGACGGTTCGTCGCTGGCGGCCTCCAGACTCACGTTCGCGATAAACAGGCTGCGCCGTCTGTCCTGCAGACGTGCGATTTTCTTTACTGTAAGTGGGAGCAGCGGGAAACGTATCTCTGCCGCTCGGAAGAGCGGACGTCTCTGCCGGCGCCGCTGCAGCGTTGGAAGTGGTCATGCCTGGTTCCGACTGAATTTCCACTTTGCCGGTCGGCTCAGGTTTCACTGCTTGCGTGTTTTGCCGAAGGCTCTCTGAGGGCTCCGACTGCCAGCGAAAATAGGTGGCCGAGAACAGCACCAAGCTGGTCGCTAAAGCCAAATAAGGTAGAAGTTTCTTAATCATTTACGCCTCCGGACAAATTTCTTCGTGTAGTTAGATGTCGGCAGATGGGAAAAGTTCACAAAAATTGCGCCGTGGTTGATACTTTTCCTGGTTGACCGAATCCAACTAGCAGAGGATCAGGGCTTTGGAATTCAGCCTCTTGACAAACCCTGTGCATGGAGCGAGATCGAAGCTAAACTGAATTCTGAAGAGTTGATCCATGATGAAGGAGAAATCTATGCGACAAATCATGCTTGCGGCAACTTTGATGGTTGCCCTGCTGGGCTCTGCCTGTTCCGTTCACCGGCACATCTCAGAAATCAAGGCCGATCCCGGACGCTATGTCGACCGGTCCACGGTTGTAAAGGGAACCGTGACCCGCAGCTATGGAGTTTGGAAGTACGGCGCCTTCGAATTGCAGGATGAAACGGGCAGCATGTGGGTTATCGCTTCGCGCATGACGCCCGCCAAGGGTAGCCGCGTCGAAGTTAAGGGCAAGGCAAGGACCGCCTTTAACCTGCCGTTCATTAATTTCACCGGCACGGTGCTGCAGGAAGAAAGTCGGAAGACGAGATACTAACGAATTGTCAGTGGTCCGTTGTCAGTTGTCCGTTGTGGCGGTTTACGGGTTTCGGGTTTTCGGGTTACGAGTTGAACGTTATGTTTGCGAATTGCGGATTCAAAATTGAAAATGCTTAGACTTGGCAGTCAACGACGATGGATCTTGGATCTGCAATCTAGAAACCCGAAACCTGAAACTTGAAACCTGAAACCCGGAACCCGACAAATGACAACTGACAACGGACCACGGACAACTGACAACTGACAACTGACAACGGACACACCCCAAAGCTTCCTTTCCAACGGCCCCCCGTCTAGAATCACCACATCCGGGGGAAAAATTTCTTGCTCTCTCAGTTTCTGGTAAATGCTCGTCGTTTTGCCGAAAAACCGGCGCTGCAGCTTGTTTCCGAGAGCGGGTTGGAAGTGTTCAGCTACAGCGAAACGTTTGCCGCCGCACAGCGAATCGCCGAGTTTATCCACCGGAGATCTCAAGGCAAGACCGATCCGGTCGCCATCCTGATGGATTATGGCCCTCACTGGGTGATCACATTCTTTGGAATCTATCTGTCGGGCCGCACCGCGGTGCCGCTCGATATCCTGCTCTCTCCGGAAGAGCTTTCAAACCTGTTGCGCCACTCGGGTGCAGGTCTTGTCTTTTCAGATCCGGCCAACCGGGACAAACTCTCTGCCGTCCCGGAAGGAAATGCGCAGAACGGCCCGATCACTGCAGAATCCCATGCTGCCGTCTCCCTTGAAGTCATCGATCCGGCCGGCAGCGGCCTTCTGGCGCGCGAACGGATCAAAGACGCCGCGGCTCCCGCCCAGTCATTATTTCCTGCCGCCGATCCGCTGGTGATCATCTACACATCCGGCACCACGGGTGATCCAAAGGGTGTCATTCTTACCGAAGATAATTTTGGCGCGGAAGTGACTGCGCTTCTCGAGCGGGTGACATTTGGCGAGGACGACCATGTGCTCTCGGTTCTTCCACTGCATCATGTTTTAGCCTTGCTGACCGGTTTGATGACGCCGCTGTCGGCCGGCGCCACGGTGACTTTTCTTGCGACTGTGGAACGGTCCAGGGTTCTGCACGCTCTCAAAAATTTCGGCGTTACGGTATTTGTCTGCGTGCCGCAATTCTTCTATCTGCTGCATTCACATATCTGGTCGGAGATTCGCAAGAAGCCCGGATACGTGCAGGGCCTGGTGAGGTTCCTGATGAAATGGAATTTCTCGCTGCGGCAGAACGGCATGAATTTTGGCGCCTGGTTCTTCCCCGGCGTGCACGCCGCGTTCGGCAGGAGGTTCCGCTTTTTTGCGGCCGGGGGAAGTTACTTCGATCCGGCTGTGATTTGCGATCTGGCCGCCTGGGGATTGAATCTGGCGCAGGCCTACGGTTTGACGGAAACGACCGGTGCCTGCACCGCCACCTCGCTGGAGAACCAGCAATGGGGCAGCGTCGGCTGGCCCCTGAAGGGCGTCGAATTGAAAATCCTGGAACCAAACCAGGAAGGTCACGGGGAAATTGCCATACGCGGACCGATCGTGACGCGCGGTTATTACAAGAACGAGGAGGAGTCGCGCGCTTCGTTCAAAGACGGATGGTTCCTTTCCGGCGATCTTGGATGTCGAGATGCGCACGGTTGCTGCTACATCACCGGGCGCCTTAAAGAAGTAATCGTGCTTTCTTCCGGCAAGAACATCTATCCGGAGGAACTGGAGCGGCATTATTCCGGCCATCCTTCCATCAAGGAAGTCGCCGTCGTCCCCCGAATGACGCGCGCCGGGGAAGAGCAACTGCAGGCGATCGTGGTTCCCGATTTTGATTATCTGAAGTCGCACAAGATCGCAAATTCGATGGAGATTATTCGTTTCGAGATCGAGAACCTGGCCAACCGGCTGCCTTCGCACAAGCGCGTTACCGGCCTGCAGCTTCGCACCGAGCCGCTTCCCAGAACGACCACGCGCAAGTTAAAGCGGCGCGAGTTGCAGGCCCAACTCGAACAGAGCGAACGTGAACGCCGGCAGGCGCAATCGGTCGAGTCCCCGGAGGCGGCGAGCCCTCAACTGGAAAACAGGGTGGCGCAGGAGGTGTACCAGTTTCTTTCAAGAATTGGAAAGAAGCCTGAAGCTCTGGATATGAAGAGCAACCTGGAGCTCGATTTTGGTTTGGATTCACTGCAGCGGGTAGAGCTTTTCAGTCACCTGGAGGAGATGTTTGACGGCGACGCGCCCCATGAAAGGGCGGCGGAAATTTACACGCTGGAGGAATTAGTCGCGTTATTTGACCCGGAGAAGACGGCCGAACGGGATGCTGCCGGTCAAGTGGGCCAGAGCTGGTCCCGAGTGCTGGCGCAGGACGAGCCCTTCGCTGAAAATTTCCTGAAGTCGCGCCCGCTGAGCCATTTCATGATGCTATTGGTGCGGTTGTTCTTTCGCTACTGCATCGGGATTCCACTGTTTCGCGTGCGGGTGCAGGGAAAAGAAAACCTGCCGGCGCGGGGACCCTATCTGATCTGCCCCAATCACTCGAGCTACCTGGACGGCCTGTTTTTCGTGTCATTTTTTCCACAGGCGGTGTTCGATCAGGTTTTCTTTCTGGGCTACAGCCGGTATTTCGGCTCGGGAATTCGAAAATGGTTTGCCCGGTGGATGCACATCGTTCCACTGGATGCCGACACGCACCTGGTGCGGGCATTGCGAGCCGGCGCCACGGGGCTCAGACAGGGAAAGATTCTGTGTATTTTCCCTGAAGGGGAAAGGTCGGCCGATGGCCTGGTGAAGAGTTTCAAGCACGGGACGTCGATTCTTGCCAGGGAGATGAAGGTGCCAATCGTGCCGGCCGCCATAGCCGGGACATTCGAAGTGATGTCGCGTCATCAGTCACGCATCCGACTGCACCCGGTGAGCATCGTCTTTGGACCTCCGATGGATACGGAGCCTTTCCAAAGTTATGCCGAGTTGACACGGGCGCTGCAGGCGCGCGTCGAGGAATTGTTTGCGCAGGCGAAAGCGCTGCTCTAATGCGGGCGCCGCCGCAGAATGCGGAATGCGGAATGGGGAATGCGGAATGCGGAATGTGGAATGTGGGATGCGGAATCGGTGAACGTTATTTGCCCTCATTCGATTCCTCATCGGAACCTGACCGCTTTATCTCGCCCGTGGTAATAACCACGGACTCCTGAGAATTGACCCGAAATACCGATTCCGCATTCCGCATTCGTTATTCCGCATTCCGCAAGTCTGGTGCTCAAAATGACCTAATTTCTGTAATCCCGTGTCTTAAGATGGGATCTAATAGGGGTGAAGATAGGATCCGTGTCGGTGCTCAAATCTCAGGTGTTTGGCCTGAAAGCTGAAGAATCCACACTACTTAGGCGGATTCGTGAAGGCGAAACAGACCTGTTTGGCAGGCTCGTAGAGTTCCATCAAAAGAAGATCTTCCGAATTGCTCTTTACTACGTCCGGGACGCCCTAGCCGCCGATGGCCTGACTCAGGACGCCTTCATCAAGGCGTTTGAGAACATCCATCGGTTCCGGGAAGAATCTTCTTTTGAAACCTGGCTGACCAGGATCACCATCAACCTTTGCCTCAACTTTCTGAAACAACGGCAAAGGGAGTTAAGACGGACCGTAACCGAAACGCTGGGTGAGGACGAGGAAGGCGAACAGATCCCGCTGCAGATTGCCGATCCCTCGGGATCACCCGAGGACCACCTGCTGCGCCGCGAGATGATGCGGCGCGTAGAACGGGCGATCTGTCTGATGTCGCCGCAGCAGAAGATAGTCTTCCAACTGCGTCATTATGAGGGCCTATCGCTTGAAGAGATCGGAAGCGTTACAAAAATGAACGTCGGCACCATCAAAAGCCATTTGTTTCGGGCAGTGCAAAAGGTGCGCGACCTGTTGAGAGATACCTATGAGAACTGAACACCTCAGCCTGGAAGAATGCCTGATGCTCTACCTGACCCCGGATGGAGAACACGTAACCCGGGAGCATCTCAACGACTGCCCGGAGTGTCTGGCCAAATTTCGCAGCGTGCAACAGGACATGCGCTCGCAGGCGGCGCAATTCCGGCAGCAATTGGATGAAAAACCGGAGTATTTCTGGTCGCGCCAGCGCAGCCAGATTCTTTCCCGTGTCCGCGAAATCGGACAGGCTCGAAGTCCGATTGCGCGCCTGTTTGACTTGCGTGTCTGGGCAACGGTGGCGTCGATTTTTATTTTTTCAGTTGTACTGTTTCAATTGTCTCCCTATCGTCGGGACGTTCCCGCGGGTCCTGTTGTGCTGCACGATGACGTGCGCGATGATCAGTTGCTGCGCGAGATTAACCAGGCGATCCGTGACGACAATTCCGATCCGCTGCGCCCGCTTGACTTGCTGGTTAAGGTTCCGAAAAGTTTGGACAAGGTGGAAGCTTATGACGGCACTTCTTAAGCAGTGTTTCGCTGTCTGCCTGTTACTGCTGCTGGCGGGGAGCAGCTCAATTTTCGCCCAAATTGATATTCCACCCGGTAAATGGTGGAGAAATGACCCCGAGATCGCCCAGGCGCTCAATATCAGCCCCCAGCAAAAGGATCAGATAGAAGCAATCTTTGAACGTTATCGGGAGCCAATGTTGGATCTTCAGCTCGACCTGAGGACCAAATCGCTTGTCCTGAATCGCATGCTGCAGTCCGACACTCTGGACGAAAGGAAGATTGAAGCTCAGGTAACGGCAGTAGAACAGGTTCGTGGCGAGTTGGCCAAACAACGAATGATGATGCTGGTCAAGATTCGGGGCATCCTGAGACCCGAGCAGTGGCACGCGCTGCAGGAAAAGCACGCCCAGCGCCAGCGCAACCAGATGCGGCCGTTTCGTCCAAATCAGAGACCGGATATCCCGCCCCCCAGGTGATCAGGGGAACCGATTCGTTAGCTTGGTGTCTTGGTGGTTGAATTTTTTTTACCACCAAGACACCAAGCTAACCAACTTACTTTCCCCCCCCGCCCCTTCATAATCCTTCCGCCCCTTCTTTCCCCTTCCTTCCGCTTCATAACCCTTCATTCCCCTTCATTCCCCTTCATACCCCTTCATTCCCCTTTATAACCCTTCATTCCCCTTCATAACCCTAAAACCCCTTCACTTCCCTTGCCTTTGCTTGATTTGGTTAAACAAGGTCAGGTAGTGCTCGGCTGCGGCCGTATCTCCTGCCTGCCGGGCCAGGGTTGCGAGCTGGAAGTAGGCGTCGACCATGTCCGGTTTAATTTCCGTCGCTTTTAGAAAGCACTGGCGTGCTTCTTCGTTGCGGCCGCGCTGCCGCAGAATCTTTCCCCGCAGGTATAGTGCCTTTGCCCTTGCACCCAGGTTCTGGATTGAGTGGTCCACCGCTTCCATGGCCGCGTCGTAGTTTCCTCGCTCGTATTCGATCTCGCCCAACTCGTACCAGGAAAGGGCATGACCGGGATCGCGCTGCAGCTCCTGTCGAAAGTACTTCTCCGCCTGCACAATATCGCCCATCGATTTATAGGAGAAACCCAGGTGGTAGTAACCCTCGCGCACGGCCGGATCGAGAGCTACCGCTTTGAGAAAGAGTTGATGCGCCTTTTGTGAGTAGTTCAGTTCGTGATATGCGCGGCCGAGGAAAACGAGCGCCATCGGGTCATGGGGGTCCAGTTGCAGGGATTTTTCGAGCTGCCTGGCTGCTTCTTCAAACTTGTTCTGGCTCAACAGCACCACGCCAAAGTCATAGAAGAAAGAGGCGGAGCGGGGTGATGCGGCGTCGGCTGTGCGGAATTCCGCCTCCGCCGATTTGACATCCCCGCGCTGAAAGAGAACCAGTCCCAGGAAGTGGCGTGCCTGCCAGTTTTTTGGCTCGCGTGCCAGAATGCCGCGCACAATTTTTTCGGCACGATTCAGATCTCCCTGCTGCAAAGCGCGCGAAGCACCCTGAAGTTCTACCGACGTAGTCGCCGCACTTTTCGATCGCACCGGCGCTTCCTGAACAAATGGCTGTCGAACCTGCCCCGGCGAGCGCGCCCCGGCCGCCAGCGTGACCCCGCAAAGGAGCAGCATCGTGGGAGAGCAGAGGAGCCGCGTAAAAGCAAAAACCGTCCATGTCCACGCGCACGAACACGTCAACGTCCACGCCAACGTCCACCATGTCCGTCCAGGTATTGTCGCGATGGTCAGCGTAGACGAGACCGTGGACGTTGACGTGTCACGTGCACGCGGACGTAGACGGCTTTTTCTTTGATCCGGCTTCACTGTTTGTTGGCGGTTCATTATTTTGAAATTCCTCTATTCTCATCGATCGTCACTATCTGGTCTGCCGCCAGATTAGTAAACTGATCGTTCTTGCCCGAAGGCCAGCGTACTTCCAGGTGGGCCAGACGGCTGTTCGAACCCAGACCGATATGAACCGTCTTGTCGTTCTGCGACATGTGCGAGCTGCCCGATTGAACCAGGAAGGTCTGCACCAGACTGCCTGCCGTGGCCGTTATGATTGCTCCGATAGCATCCCGATTACTCCGCGTCCCTTTGAGCCTGACGGCGAGCCAGTGTTGCAATTTGGATTCATTCAGCAGCAGGCTCGGCATGTCGTCCATGTTGATCACGGCGATATCGACACGGCCGTCCCGGTCGAAATCCGCGCAGGCGGCGCCGCGGCTCGATTTCACAATCTGAAAACCGGGTCCCGCCTGGAGTGTTCGCTCCAGGAATTTTCCATTGCCGGCGTTTTCAAAAAGCTGATTTCGCTCCGCGTAGGAAGAAAAGCCGTAGCGGTCGACGATGGGGTAAACATGACCGTTGGCAACGAACAGATCCTTCAGCCCGTCGTTGTTGAAATCCTCCAGTATCGTTCCCCACCCCAACTCTTTCCATGTGGAGCTTCGCAGACCCGCAGGGCCGGTGACATCGCTGAACACCAGCCTTCCTTCATTTCGAAACAACGTGTTGTAATCGTCCGAAAAAGTAGTCACGTAGATGTCCGGCCGGCCGTCGTTGTTGTAATCCTGAAGCGCCACTCCCATTCCGGCCTGCGCGTGGCCATCTTCATTGAATGCCACGCCTGATTGCAGCGCCACATCCTCAAATCTGCCCTGGCCCAGATTATGAAACAGATAATTCGGCGTGGAGTCGTTGGCCACGAAAATGTCGATCCATCCATCTCCATCGACATCGCCCATGGCAACGCCGTACCCGTAGCCCGGTGCGACGCTACCCACACCGCTGCTGTCGGTAACTTCGGCAAACGTGCCGTCGCCGTTGTTTTTGAAGAGATGATCCTTTGAGGCTTTCATTCCGCGCGGCCCGCAGGCTACCGGGATGCCGCGAAACTGGCAAACAGGACTGCTTCCCGGTTCGGGGAACTCCTTCATTGCTGCATCGACGTAATCGGCGACGTACAGGTCAACGAAACCGTCGCGATCGACGTCGCCCCAAGCCGACCCGGTGCTGAAACCCTTGTCCTGCACGCCGGCTGCATCCGTCACGTCCGTGAACGTACCGTTGCCGTTGTTTTTCAGGAGAAGATTGGGTCCAAAGGCGGTGATGTAAATATCTTCGAAGCCGTCATTATTGTAATCGGCAATGGAAACGCCCATGCCCCAGCCGCGAAATTTTTCCAGCCCTGTTGCCGCCGTAACGTCCTGGAATTTGCCGGAGCCGAGATTCTTGTACAGGCGGGCCACCGGGCTTCCTCCTTTCTGGAATTCAGCCATCGAGGAGCCGTTGACGAGCAGCAAGTCAGGCCAACCGTCGTTGTTGTAATCGAAAAATGCCAGCCCGTTGCCCGGTTGCTCCACCAGGTAACGCTTTTCGAAAGAGCCGGAGAGATTTTTCAGCGTGATCCCCCGTTCCCGAGCGACGTCACGAAACCAGAACCCGTCCGGCTTAGGAGCCGCAGCGGCGCACCAAAGGATGCAAAAGATGAGAAAAGCTTTCGAACTCACTTGATAGGATTTTAGCCAATCGGCGACAAAATTTCGAACCGCGATTAGAAAATTGAAAAATTGTCGCGGCCCGATGAACTCGCAAAATCATAGTTTTGTAGCTTGGTGTCTTGGTGGTCAAAGAAATCTGAACCACCAAGGCACCAAGCCCATACTCGCCACTCGGGCGTGGAGTTGAAATATCAATCTTGCGTTCGACAACTCGAAACCCGTAACCCGGAACCAGAAAACCCGCAACTCGCATGCGAGCGGAGCGCAGATGGCGACGTGATACAATCCTGCTTTATGCGGCGTGACTTACTTTTTATTTTTGCGCTCATCTTTTTTTTATTCTGTTCTGGTTGTCACAACTCGCGGGCTGCTAAAAAGAAGGATGCTCCCACTGTGGTGGTGCTCGGCTTTGACGGCGCTGATCCCGACCTGGTGCAGCAGTGGATTGCCGATCTTCCCATCATTCGCAAACTGCAACAGGAAGGATTGTTTCAGGCTCTGGGCACTACCAATCCGCCTGAATCGCCCGTGGCGTGGGCGTCGTTCGCGACCGGCACAAATCCGGGGAAGCACAACATCTTTGATTTTCTGAAGAGAGATCCCAAAACTTATTTCCCCGACATCGGGCTGGTTGAAATCCACAAAGCACGCTGGCTTTGGAGCACCATTCCGATCTCGCGGCCGCGCCTGATCAATAATCGCAAAGGCACGGCATTCTGGAAACTGCTCGGCCAGGCGGGAATCGTCGCCGATGTGCTTCGCATGCCGCTGACGTTTCCGCCTGAAGACATTCCCAACGTAACGCTGCTTTCCGGTCTGGGAGTTCCCGATGTCAGGGGCACCTGGGGGACTTACTTCTACTATGCCACCGATCTGACACAGTGGGACATCGGCGATACCGAGTTCGGCGGAAAGATGGTTCGCCTGGAGCTGAAAGAGAACGGCTCGGTGAGTACGGAAATCGAAGGCCCTCAGGATCCGCGCCGCAAAGATTACAAGCGCGTGTCCATTCCGATGAGGCTGAAGCTCAGCCCCTCCAAGGACAGCGTTGAAATCCAGGTTCAGGGCAGAACGCAGCAAGTGAAGGAGCGGCAATGGAGCGACTGGTTCGATTTCAGGTTTGATGCCGGCCCCTTTGTCACTATTCGGGGGAGCAGCCGCTTTTTTGTGCTGGAGACCTACCCGGAGCTCCGATTGTATCTGTCTCCGATCAGTCTTGATCCGAAGAGGCCCCCCATCCCGATTTCCAGTCCCGAAGCCTACTCGGCAGACCTGGTCCGCAGGAACGGCATGTACAAGTCGCTTGGCTGGATCCATGAAACCTGGGGCTTGAATGAAGAGCGCATCGACGAGGAAGTATTTCTTCAGGATCTGTTCCGCAACATGGGCACGCTGGAAAAAACTCTGTTGGACGAAATTCGCGGCGGGCAGGCAAACTTTTATTCGGCGGTCTTTACAGCGACCGACAGCGCTTCTCACATGTTTTACCGGCTGCTTGATCCGCTGCATCCCCGTTACGAGCCCGAGCTGGCGGCAAAGTACGGCGATGCCGTAAAACGCGTCTACCAGAGAATGGACTCTATTATCGGGAACGTCATGAAGGCGGCCGGACCGGACGCGATCGTAATCGTTGTTTCCGACCATGGATTCCATAGCTGGCGCAAAGAGTTCAACACCAACACCTGGCTGGTGCGCAATGGCTTTATGGCCCTGAAGGGCGCCGAGAGCGATCCCAACATGAAGAAGCTGGATAACCTGTTCAGCGGCGGCAGTTTCTTTCCCAATGTCGACTGGAGCCGCACTCAGGCGTATGCCCTCGGCCTGGGGCAGATTTACATCAACCTGCAGGGCCGTGAAGGCAAGGGCGTTGTCAGCTCCCAACAATATCCGGACGTGGTCAAGGCGATTGCAGCGAAAATCAAGGAGTACCGCGATCCGGACACCGGAGAACCAGTGATACAGAATTCTTATCTCAAGCACGACATCTACTCCGGGCCCTACGCGGACAATGCGGGGGATATTCAGATTTCCTTTCGCAGCGGCTATCGGACCAGTTGGCAGACGTCGTTGGGCGCAGTTCCGGAAAACATCGTGGTAGCCAATCTGAAAAAATGGAGCGGCGATCACTGCGCTTCCGATGAAAGCGACACGGCCGGAATACTATTGATAAACCGCAAGGTCACACCCGGAAGCTATCGAATCATCGACATCGCTCCTACCGTGCTAAGACTGTTCGCAGTCGACATTCCCGGCGAGATAGACGGCAATCCGATTCCAGTAGCGGCCCCATGACCACGGCTGATTCACTTTTTGACGAAAAACTGGTGGAACGTACTCGATCCGTGATGGTCACGGGAGGAACGGGGTACATCGGCAAGAACCTGGTTCAGGGGCTGTTGAAGCGCGGTTTTATCGTCAACCTGCTGGTGCGTGAAGACAGCAAGCTGTCGGGCCTTGAGGGGTGCAACTTTTTCCTGGGGGACATTCAGGAGCCCAACAGCCTTCGCCCCGCAATGGAGAACTGCGATTATGTTTTTCACCTGGCCGCCAAAGTTAAAGCCTGGAGCCGCAATCCTGAAGAGTTTGATCGCGTCAATGTTCAGGGTTATGAAAACCTGTTGCACCTGTGCCGTGAGCTGGCGGTGAAGAAGGTTCTGCACACCTCCTCTTTTATTGTCTTTGGCCCTTCTGACGGCCAGCCGGTCACCGAGAATTGCAATCGCACTAGCAACCCTTTTAATGACTACGACCGCACCAAGAGCCTTGCCGACAACATCACGGGGAAGTATGTGGCCGAAGGTCTGGCGATCACCACTCTGTATCCGACCGTGGTTTACGGTCCGGGCGAGCTGACGGACGGAAATCTGATGGCTCAGTTGATCCGAATGTTCGACCGGGGCCGCATGCCCGGCCTGGTGGAAGGAGGCCGTCAGAAGTGGAATTTCGTGCATGTCGAGGACGTGGTGGCGGGCCACATCGCGGCGATGCGGCGCTCGCAGACGGGCCGCTACATTCTTGGGGGTGAGAATATTTCTCTCCTGGATTTCTTTTCTCTGGTAGCCAGACTGTTGCGGCGCAAACCGCCGCGTCTGAAAATCCCTGTTCGCGTTGCCAGGCTGGTGGGGCGCATCGAAGAGGCGCGAGCATCGCTGACGCGCCATGAACCGTTGATGACCCGCGAAACGGTGGAGATTTTCGCGCGCAATTGGATGTTTTCTTCCGAAAAGGCCGAAAACGAGCTGAATTACCAGCCGCGCGCGCTATCGGAAGGTCTGAGCAGTTTTGTGGAATGGATGCGCCAGCAGGGCCTCGTTCATGCCAATTCGATACAGTGAAGACCGAAGGCAGCTCGAGCATCTGGCTCCGGTCATCTTCGCTGTTCTGCTTAAGTACCTCAACTGGCCGGCAGCGCTTGCTCTTGCTGTGGCTGCCATGTTTTACGGCCTGTTCATTTCCCCTCTCTGGGGAACATCACGGCCGGGAGAACCGCGGATCTCGGGAAAATTTTACTATGCGCTGGCAGTGTTTCTGCTGTTGCTGCTTTTCCGCCGGCATTTCGAGTTTGTGGCCGCCATCTGGGGAATACTGGCGGTGAGTGACTCGCTGTCGAATATCGCGGGACGGCGGTGGGGGCGAACAGCGCTGCCCTGGAATCGCGGCAAAACCTGGGTGGGTTCGAGCACTTTTCTTGTCAGCGGCTTTTTTACCTTTCTGGTTCTCGCCGGCTGGTTTGTGGGCGCCGCGGCAGTGCTGCGACCCGAGTGGATTTGGACGGCGCTGCTGGTGTCGCTGGCGTGCGCGCTGGTGGAGTCTTTGCCGGCCTTTGTCGACGACAATCTCCTGATCGCGGCGGCCGGCGCGTTCTTCGTTCTTCTGGTGGAAACAATCCGGCTGGGAAATTGTCACCCTCTCGGTTCGGTTGGCAGCGCCGTGGTTGTGAACGCGATACTTTCGCTTCTGGTTTTTCTCTTCGGATTGGTGACTTTGAGCGGTGTCATCGCCGGTTTTATCTGCGGCAGCGTCATTTTCTGGGGCGGCGGCTGGAAGGGGTTTTTGCTGTTGTTTGCGTTCTTTGCGATTGGTACGGCGAGCACGCGGGTCAAGCAGGCATGGAAAGAGGAAAGGAAAATTGCGCAGGAGAATAAGGGAAGAAGGAGCGCGCGTCACGCGCTTGCCAATTGTGTGGCAGCGGCTCTCGTATCGGCAGGTCTGCCTTTCAGCCCGAACGCGATCATTTGGAAAGCAGCGCTTCTGGGCGCGTTTGCCACCGCCACGTTCGATACAGTCTCCACCGAGCTCGGACAGGTTTTTGGAAAGGCGCCAGTGCTGATCCGCACAGGCCGCCGCGTGCCGCCCGGAACCGAAGGAGCTGTTTCGGTTGAAGGGACGCTGCTCGGATTGGCTGCGTCGGCGCTGGTTTCACTATTGGCGTGGGCGACCGGCTTCGTCCCGGCAATTCTTCTTCCAGCAGTCGTACTTGGGGCAACCGTGGGAAATCTGGCCGAAAGCTGGATCGGGGCGGGCAGATACCAAGACGAGTCTTCCAAGAACGAGATCCTGAACTTTTACAACACGGCCATAGGCGCCGCCGTGGCCGCCGGAACCGCGGCCGGGATCCTGACGGCAGGCCGGTGAACTTGTGAAAGAACTTCACCACAAACACACAGAGCACTGGTCATTGGTCATCAGTCATTGGTCATTCGTCATCCGACTTGTCGAGCCTGGCTTGGTGCCTTGGTGGTTCAAATTTTTTCTAACACCAAGACACCAAGCCTCGAAACTTTCACACTGCATCACCAATGACCAATGACCAAATGACCAATGACCAATGACCAATAACCTATTGCCGCCCGTGAAGAAAATAAATGCTTAACAAGCTGTGGACTTTCATTCGCCCGTTTACACTGATTGTTCCGGCCGTGGGGATGATTGCAGGATCGATTGTTGCGCTCGGGGCTCCCCCCCGATGGCAATCGGACTGGGTTTTGGGAGGAGTGGCGATATCGCGGCAGATCTTGATCGGTGGCCTGATGGCTGCCGTCCTGAATGCCGCCAGTAATGCTTTGAATCAGATCTTTGATGTCGAAGTCGATAGGATCAATAAACCGGACCGGATGCTTCCCAGCGGCCGACTCTCCATCAGTGAGGCCTGGAAGGCTTGCGCGGCAGCTTTTCTCCTGGCCCTGGCATTAGCGGCCCTGATCAACTGGCAGTGTTTTTTTATGGCCCTTGCCGCTGTGCTTTTAACGTTCATCTACTCGGCTCCTCCTGTTCGAACGAAAGGCCGGGGCTTCTGGGCCAACGTGACCATCGCCATTCCGCGCGGAACCCTGCTCTTTGTCGCAGGTTGGTCTTGCGTCAAGACGATCACCCACGCCGAGCCGTGGTGGATCGGTTCCGTATTTGGGTTCTATTTTCTGGGCGCCACCACCACAAAGGACTTCTCTGATGTGGAAGGGGATCGTGCTCACGGCTGCTATACGCTTCCCGTGCTCTTCGGCGCACGCAAGGCGGCTTACATGATGTCACCCTTTTTGGTCTTCCCCTTTCTGCTGATCACGATCGGGGCTTACCTTAATATATTGCACGGAAATCGCGCGCTGCTGATGCTGCTCGGTCTTTGCCTGAGTGTGTGGGGAACATACATCGCCTACTTGATCGTGCGACGGCCCGACGAATTGAGCGGCAAGGAAAACCACATCTCGTGGAAACACATGTATCTGCTCACCGTCTTTGCGCAAGTAGGGCTGGCGGTGTCGTATTTGGTATAAGTCAGAAGGTCGAAAGTCGAAAGGAAGCGGTTAGCAACTGAACCGCGCGCGTAAGCAAGCGGACCCTCGATGTAGCACTTCTGATCAATTTCGTGCTTAGCGTTTACTGCATGGGTCCGCTTGCTTACGCGCGCGGTTCGGTTGGTAACCGTTTCCTTTCGACCTTCGACTTTCAATTGTTGCGGAAATATTGACCCAAAAGTCGCTCTCCGCCATCCGTTTAATCAGCAGGATTTGTATCGATAAGTTAAGGGGCGCGTTGCAGTTTGCCCTTTACTTGGGGTAATATTATTGCTTGACATAATCGCGGAGAGGCTTGGCAAATAAAGGGGTGTCCATGCGCCGATCACCACTTCTAATCGCCCTCTTGATTGTTTTCTCTATCCCTGTCCATGGAGGCCGTAGTTCCGAGCTTCGCGGAATATTAAAGGATCAGGAAGGCAATCCTGTCGCAAATCTCGCGCTCTCTCTGGTTCGAGCCGGCATTCGCCAGACGCTGAAATCCGACCATTTCGGGAGGTTTATCGCCGCCAATCTACAGTCGGGCAGCTATTCGGTCACGATCGAAAGCCCCCGATTCAAGCCCGTGGGCGAAGCGCCGGTGGTGCGAATCCGTCCCGGCGAAAGAACATTTCTCACCATCGTCCTGCAGCAGGTTTTCGGCGTCGATGATTCCGCACCGGCGCCCAAGAACTATGATTTGAAGACCATTTTGCGCAGCGCCGCCGACGGGCGTTTGATACTTAGAAGCATACCCGGGACGTCCGGAACGCCGGTCGAAACTGCAGCGCTTTCGCGAAGCAGCGGGGTAATTGAGATCTACTCGGGCGCCGGCTGGACAGCGGGTGATTTCACGGTCATCCCCGGCAGTCCGTATTCGGGAATGCTGACCAACTTTGCTTACTCCGAGGATTTAGGGGCAGGCATGAATTATGCGTTTGGGGGACAATTCATCGCCGGTGATGACTCGCTCTGGAAGGTGCGTAATTCGATGCGTTATGACCTGGGCCAAAACCAGAGCGTCGAAATGGTGCTCGGCTTCAGCCGGCTCGCGTTCAACTCACCGCATATGCTGTTTGTCACTAATCCGGCAGCGTTGGGGAAAGACGCTGATTTTATGAACGCGGTTGGAACGGCAAAAACTCTGGCGCTGGGTTTCAAACACCGCTGGTCTCCTGCAGAGCAGTTTAATCTAGCTTATGGAATGGAAGTCAATCAACTGCGCGCCGCTTCCTCCCAGACTCATTACAATCCGACGGTGGAAGCGGGCTGGAAGCCCTGGCGCGGCGGCAATCTCACGGCGCGTGTGCTAAGCAGGCGCTCTTCAAATCAGGACGCTCTGCCATTGCCTGACGGGAATTTCATCGATGTATCCGAGCCCCTGCAGATCACAAAGGTGGGAGATCGGCTGCAGGTCGGCGGTAGCAGGCATTATGAGCTCGGCGGCACTCAGGATCTCGGGTCGATCACCACCGAATTCGCCTACTTTGTGGACCACTCAAACGGCGGCAGTGCCTATATGCTGATGAGCCCGCAGGGAGCCCGCAACAGCCTGTACGATCTGATTGCCGGCAGTACTACCGACCGGGGAATTCGGACCGGAGTGCGCACTGGAACCGAGACGGTCACCTACGGCATCGATTACGTTTATGGTACGGCCCTGGGAGTCGAGCCTGCCACGACGCTGGTTCGTTCCGTCAAAGATGCGATCGGGCGGCATCATTATCACGCCGTGACCGCTACGGTGCAGGCAAAAATCCCGGCTGTGCACACCGACGTGACCGGTTTGGTGCGTATTGTTCCGGGACGGCCCTTTTCCACCATCGATTTCTTCGGAGATACCTTCAATATCTCAAACCAGAGTGTGAATCTTTTTGTGCGTCAGGTCATTCCTTTCCCGGATGTGCTTGGCTTTTCCCCTCGTCTCGAAGCTCTTCTTGATCTAAGAAACCTCCTCAACCAGGACGTTGGTCTGGTTCATACCGAAGCGGGAGATTTTGTCCTCGTCCGCAATCCACGAACAGTACGGGGCGGTCTGTCACTGAATTTTTAACAGCCAAGAAACTATCCCCCCATATCCAAATTTTTGAATTCCATCCAACCGGCTGTATAATACTGTTCCGGAAGCACCGTGCGCAAAACGACTATGTCATTGAGAGGTCATTGTTTAGGGGGCATGGATCAGGGATTTGGATGGTGGCACAAATATTGCTTTTTCTGTGGAACTGGACCACTGGATGGCGCACCTCTCAGTCAGGCTCAAAATTATTGTGGCGATTGGCGCATCAGTGGCCGTCGTGTATCTGGCCGTACTGAACTTGCATTCCCGCGTCCGATGGCGGGAAATTTCCGACGGTGTTGTCTGGACCAGCGCCCCTGAAGGCGTGGTAGCTCGCCTTGTGGAGCCGGAAGGACCGGCAGCAAAGGCGGGAATTGAAAGGGGTGACCGGCTTTTGGGGTTAAACGGACGACCGATCCGGGATCTGGATGACTACTATCGCACGCTGGATCGTCTGGCGGCGCCTTCCGAGGCGGTGTATTTAATCAGGAAGGCCGAAGCCGAGCGGAAAATATCGTATGTAGTCAATCTTCGTTTGCAGAGCCTGCTCGGCCGCACAGATGTTTACCGCGCGCTGCTTGCTTTTGTTTATCTATCGATCGGAATTCTGATCTTCTTCAGAAACTGGCGAGGCCAGTTTGCGTTCCATTTCTTTCTGGTTTGCCTGCTCTCCTTTGTCCTGTATCTGTTTCGCTACACAGGCACGGCCGACGCGTTTGATATCTTCACTTACTGGATGTCGTCGACTGCCCTGCTGCTCCTGCCGGCAGTGTTTTTCCATTTCTGTCTGAATTTTCCGATTGTCAGCACCCGGCTGCCGAGAAGACTGTTCCTGTTTGCCGCTTATGGGAGCGGTGTGAGCCTGCTGGCTACGCATGCGCTCTGGTTTGCAGGTGTTTTCAACGTGATTGGAATCCCGCGCAACCCGCCGTTTTCCCGTTTCTTCGATCGCATTCACCTGATTTACTTCATCGGGTGGTTTGCGGCCGCCGCAGGCGTGCTCATCCATTCGCGGCTACGCTCGAGATCGGTTGAACAGCGCCAGCAACTGAAATGGATCGAGCGCGGCACGGTGCTGGCGATTCTTCCCTTTGCCCTGCTCTACGGAGTGCCTTATCTGATGGGGATCGTGCCCGGCCCGTGGCTCGAATCGTCGATCCTCAGCCTTGCATTGATGCCGATGGGCTTTGCATACGCCATCGTCAAATACCGGCTGATGGACGTCGACATCATCTTCAAGCAGGGCGCGGCGTACTTTGTTGCCAGTACCGCTCTGCTGGCTGTCTACTTCGCGCTGGTGCTTTTTGCGGGCAAGCTGGTCCTGCTTTACGCGCCTGATGCCGGCTTCATCTTCTTTGCTCTGGCCGCTCTCATGGTGGCCTTCCTGTTTGCTCCGATGCGAAAACGCATCCAGGGCTCGATCGATCGCTTCTTTTATCAGGAGCAGTATGATTATCGCTCCTCCTTTGCTGAGTTCAGCAAAACCCTCTCTTCGGAAATCAGCCTGGATCGTCTGGCGGCGCGTCTGCTGGAACGATTGCAGAAGACGCTGAGCGTCGATCAGACCGCGCTTTTCATGCGGCAAGAGGGGGATTGGTACCTGATGCGGTACGCGCTCAATGTGCCGGCCGAAAGGAATGTCTTCAATCTGCAGGAGGAGCTGTTTGGCGCGTGCGATGTCGAATTGAAGCCTCTTTATCTGACTTTCCGCGATGAAACAGTCCGTCCCGTACGCAGCGCTCTCCAGCAGATGGGCCTCTACTATGTGCAGCCGCTGCGCGTGCGTGACCGGGTGATCGCTTTCCTGTCCACCGGCAAACGGCGCGATGGAGAACTGCTCTCGAGCGAGGACCTCGAGTTGTTGCAGACCATTTCCGGCTACGCGGCGATTGCGATTGAAAATGCCAGTTTGTACCAGAGAGTGGAAACCAAGGCGCGCGAGCTGGAACAACTTAAGATTTTCAGCGAGAGCATCATTGAAAGCATTCGCGTCGGAGTGCTGACGGTGGACGCCGCCGGGGTGATCACCAGCGTGAATACGGCCGTGGAGGGTTTGCTCGGATATTCACGGCGGGATTGCCTGGGTAAAGCGATCAGTTCCATCCTTCCAGGCGGGGTTCTCGACCAGGTGCGCGCCGCTGCCGGAGAAGGTTGGGTTCTGTCCGAGCCGCTCAATTTCTACAAGGTGGCGGTTTCCGCGTCCGACGGGCAGAAGCGGCTGGTGAACCTTCATTTCGCGCCGTTTGTATCGCGCGATGATGTCGTGGCCGGCACGCTGGTGGTGATGGACGACGTAACGCAAAAGGTGAGGCTGGAGGATCAGCTTGTCCAAGCCGAGAAGCTCACCAGCCTGGGGTTGCTGGCCGCCGGGGTGGCCCACGAAGTCAATACTCCACTGGCCGGAATTTCCAGTTATACCCAAATGTTGTTGAAGGATGTGCCCAGGGATCACCCGCATTACGAGATTCTGGCCAAAGTCGAGAAGCAAAGCTTCCGGGCATCGGAAATTGTGAACAATCTGCTCAACTTTGCCAGGCTCAGCGGCAGCGATTTTCAGGAGTTGAACCTCAACCACCTCATGCTGGAGACGCTTTCACTGCTCGATCATCAGTTCAAGAACCAGGGAATCGACGTGGCCGCGAATCTGGACCCGACGCTTCCCGAAACTTATGGGAACGGCGGCAAGCTGCAGCAGGTCTTCATGAACCTGCTGATGAATGCCAAGGATGCAATGCCCGAGGGGGGCCGAATTGAGATTCGCACCGCCCGGGAGGAGAACGGGATTTCGGTAAGAATCCGGGACACGGGGACAGGCATTGCCCGTGACCACATCAAGAAAATCTACGATCCTTTCTTTACCACCAAAGAGGTGGGAAGTGGGACCGGTCTGGGGCTATCGATAAGTTATGGGATCATTCAAGAGCATTCAGGAAACATCAGAGTGGAGAGCGAACCTGGTAAAGGCACCGAGTTTACCCTCCAGTTCCCCGTCCGCAGGATCCACTGAGCCGGGGGCAATGCACAGCGGCGAGATTCTCATCATCGATGATGAGGAGATTCTGCGCGAAGTGCTTACCAAGCTGCTCCAGGACGAGGGATACTCCTGCCAGGTGGCGCGCACCGGTGAAGAAGGCCTGGAAAAAATCCGTGAAGGATTCTTCGATCTGGTGCTGCTGGACCTGATGATGCCGGGAATCGGCGGAATGAAGACGCTGGAGGAAATTCGCAGAATCGATTCCACCATCGTGGTGCTGATTCTTACCGCCTTTGGCACTATCGAATCCGCCGTGCAGGCGACGCGCGCCGGGGCCTTCAACTTTCTTACCAAGCCCTTTAAGAACGAAGAGCTGCTGCTGGCCATCCAGAACGGGCTGCAGAAGCGCTCGCTGCAATTGGAGAATCAGCAACTGCGGCGCACGCTCCGGGAACGCACCGCCTTTGAGAATATTGTGGGCAAGAGTGAAAAGATGCAGCAGGTCTTCGACCTGATCGCGCAGGTGGCGCCGCGCCGAAGCACCATTCTGGTGCAGGGGGAAAGCGGGACCGGCAAGGAGCTGGTTGCCAAGGCGATCCACAATTTGAGCCCCCGCGTCGATGCGCCCTTTGTCGCCGTAAACAGCGGCACCATTCCAATCGAACTGCTCGAGAGCGAGCTGTTTGGACACGTGAAAGGGGCGTTTACCGGCGCCAGCTACGCCAAGAAGGGTTTATTCGAGGTCGGTAACGGGGGGACGATCTTCCTGGACGAAGTGGGCACCATTCCGCTGGAGACGCAGACCAAACTGCTTCGGGTGATTCAAGAGCGCGAGTTCCGCCGCGTGGGCGGAATTGACAACATCAAGGTCGATGTAAGAATCATCGCAGCCACCAACACGGACCTTCGCAAGGGAGTGGAAGAGGGACGCTTCCGCGAAGACCTCTATTACCGGCTCAACGTGATTACCATTCAGTTGCCGCCGCTGCGGGACCGCCGCGTAGATATTCCATTACTGGCCGAGTTTTTTATCCGCCGCTACTGCCAGGAGAACGGGCGCGATTACTGCACGCTGGATCCGGATGCGCTGAAGGTGTTTCTGGAGCATGACTGGCCGGGCAACGTGCGGGAGCTGGAGAACGCCATCGAGCGCGCTGTGGTGCTGGCGCCGGCAGACCGGATTACGGCAGATCTCTTCCCCAGAGAAGTTTTGGAGTCGGCTGGTTCCATGCCGGACCATTGGGAGCTTCTGGAAGGAGGCGCCAGCCTGAAGGATCTGGTGGCCGATTTTGAGCGCAGCCTGATCAGTTCCGCGCTCCGAAAGACCGATGGGAATCAAAAAAAAGCCGCGCAATTGCTGCATCTGAACGCCACTACACTGAATGAGAAGTTGAAGCGCCTCAAAATGCGGGCGCGCTGACAAAGGCGAAAGCCGGAACGTCGAAAGCCGAAAGTTCAGTTGGACCTTCCGTCGAAATCTGCTAAGTTTCCCCCCTTGATCTTTGTGCGCTCTGTACTACTAACCATGAGAATTTTCGCGGCCTGCACAAATTATTTGGGAGCGGAGAGACGGCCTGAGGGCCGTCTCAGCTTGGCAGGGCACCGCAGAGAGGCGGCCCTCAGGCCGTCTCTCCTTGACTTTTGGTTGCGGCTTCGCCGCGCTAAGCCTTTGTAGTTGTTCGAATTTCACCACAAAGACACGAAGGACACAAAGACTCCGGATTGACAACAGTGGAAATCCTGAACGAAATTCGCGCGCGCGCCGCACAGCGGTTAAAGAAGATCGTGTTTCCGGAAACCGCCGATCCGCGCGTAGTTAAAGCCGCCTTCATTCTGGCCAGCGAGAAAATTGTTCAACCCCTGCTGGTCGGCGAGCGCGATAAGATCCATCAGATTGCCGGCGAAGAGGAGGTAAACATCGCCGGAATTGAAATTAGCGACCCTGATTCGTCGCCCCTGCTCCGCGATTTCTCCCGGCGCTATTATGAAAGAATGCGCGCGCGGGGAGTAACCGAGTCGGAAGCAATAAGCCAGGCGAAAATGCCGCTTTACTTTGGCGCCCTGATGGTGGCGGCGGGCCTGGCAGACGGATCGGTGGCAGGCGCCATTCATACGACTTCTGAAACCGTGCGCGCGGCCTTTCGCTGCATCGGGCTGAAACCAGGGATCTCTGTGGTTTCCAGTTTTTTTCTGATGGCTACGCCCAAAACCGAAATGGGAACCAGGGGAGCGTTTATCTACGCCGATTGCGGCGTGGTTCCAAATCCTTCCGCGTCTCAACTGGCCGACATCGCCATTGCCGCATCCGAAAATGCCCGGATTTTTTTGCAGGACGAGCCGCGTGTGGCTTTGCTGTCCTTCTCCACACGGGGCAGCGCCAGAGATGCGCTCGTCGACAAGGTCATTGAAGCCACCCGCACCATAAGAGAACGTCGCCCGGAATTGCAGGTCGACGGCGAGTTGCAGGCGGATGCCGCGATCGTTCCGGCTGTCGCCCGGAGCAAGGCGCCCGACAGCACGGTCGCAGGAAGAGCCAATGTTTTGATTTTTCCCGACTTGAATGCCGGCAACATTGCATACAAGTTGACCCAAAGACTGGCAGATGCCGTGGCAATCGGTCCCATACTTCAGGGTCTTGCCAGGCCGGCGAACGATCTTTCGCGAGGATGCAGCGTGGAGGATATTATCAACGTAGCCGCCATTACAGCCGTCCAGGCTCAGTAGGGGCGGCCTAACATGGCCGCCCGATTCGGCGATTTAGGTTGGCGGCACGCACGCGGGCGGCCATATTAGGCCGCCCCTACAACGCATTTTTTTCGGAGCAATGAATGCCCGCAATTACTCGAATTCATGCGCGCGAGATTCTCGACTCCCGCGGCAATCCGACGGTAGAAGCAGAAGTATATCTTGAGGGTGGCGCCATGGGTCGCGCCGCGGTCCCCTCAGGCGCGTCAACCGGCGAACACGAAGCGCTTGAACTTAGAGACGGCGAGGAAAGCCGATACGGCGGCAAGGGGGTCCGCAGAGCCGTTCAGAATGTGAACGAAAAAATCGCCCCGGCGCTGCTCAAGCAGGACGCGATGCAGCAGGAAGCGATTGATCAACTTCTTTTGAATCTCGACGGAACACCGACTAAAGGAAGGCTGGGCGCCAACGCCATCCTGGCCGTATCGATGGCCTGCGTGCGCGCCGCCGCGGCCTACCTAAAGGTTCCCGTCTATTGTTATCTGGGTGGCGACGCAGCCACTACTCTTCCCGTTCCGATGATGAACATTCTGAATGGAGGAGCGCACGCTGACAATAATGTTGATTTCCAGGAGTTCATGGTGGTCCCGGTTGCGAGCCACAAGTTTGCCGACGCGCTTCGCATGGGAGTTGAGACCTTCCACCGGTTGAAGGAAGTGTTGAAAGCGCGCGGATACGCGACTTCGGTGGGAGACGAGGGAGGATTTGCGCCAAATTTGAAGTCCAATGACGAGGCGATTGAAGTCATCCTGCAGGCGATTGAACGGGCGGGATACAAGCCCGGTTCGGATCTGTTCCTGGCACTGGACGTGGCGGCCAGTGAGTTGTTCCGCGACGGGCAATACATTTTCAGGAAATCGTCGGGACAGGTCAGAAACAGCAGCGAAATGGTGCGTTTCTATGTCGACTGGATCCGGCAATATCCGATCATATCTATCGAGGACGGCCTGGCCGAGGACGATTGGCAGGGTTGGAAGGAACTTACCCGGGAACTGGGCGGCAGCATCCAACTGGTGGGAGATGATCTTTTCGTCACCAGCGTAGAGAGGTTGCAGCGGGGCATAAACCAGAAGGTTGCGAATTCGATTCTCATAAAATTGAATCAAATCGGGACCGTTACCGAGACCTTGAAGGCTATCGGGCTGGCAAGGCAGAATGGGTACACATGCATTATTTCGCACCGCTCAGGCGAAACTGAAGATGCCTTCATCGCCGATCTGGCCGTGGCGACCAACGCGGGCCAGATCAAAACAGGTTCAGCGAGCCGTTCGGATCGTGTAGCCAAATACAACCAGCTTCTCAGAATCGAGGAAGAGCTCGGCCCGGCGGCGCGGTTTTACCGGTTTCCAGTCCGGCGCCCGGGGATCGATCAATGACCAATGACCAATGACCAATGACCACAAACCTGTGATGAAAAAGGATCAACGCCTCCTCGTCCTGATTGTAATGGACGGCTGGGGGCTGAGCGCCGTGCGTGAAGGCAATGCTGTGGAAACAGCAGCTACGCCTAACTACCACTATTTGAAGGAGCGCTATGCATCAACCCAGCTTGGAGCCGCCGGTCCAAGCGTCGGACTGCCTCCGGGACAAATGGGAAACAGCGAGGTGGGACACTTGAACCTCGGCTCGGGAAGGGTTGTGTATCAGGACATCACACGCATCGACCGAACCATCGAGGAAGGAGAGTTGAGCAGCAATCCCGCCATTTCAAACCTTTTTTCGGCCGCCAGTCGAAGTTCTCTGCATTTTCTGGGACTGGTCTCCGACGGCGGCGTCCACTCTCACATCCGGCACCTGCTTGCCTTGCTGGAGGCCGCGAAAGCGGCGGGGAACAAGCGCGTTTATGTTCACATGTTCAGCGATGGTCGAGACACGTCCCCCACATCCGGGGTGAATTTTGCGAGAACGCTGCAGCAGCATATGCGATCGATCGGGGTGGGGAAGATTGCCAGCATCAGCGGGCGATATTACGCCATGGATCGAGACAATCGCTGGGAGCGAACGGAAAAGGCCTATCGCGCCATCGTAGATGGAACCGGCGTGCCCGCCGCCGGCGTGGAAGAGCGGATCCTGCAGTCCTACGCGGAAGGATTGACAGACGAATTCATTGTTCCATCGGTGATAATGGAAGCCAACCGGCCGGTGGCCACCCTGCAGCCGCAGGATGGGGTTTTCTTCTTTAACTTTCGAGCTGACCGCGCGCGCCAGTTGACGCGCGCGCTGACGCAGGAGGATTTCAACGGCTTTCCTCGGCGCGCCATTTTTCCAAACTACGTAACGATGACCGAGTACGACAAGACGTTCAGGCTTCCGGCCGCCTTTGTCTCCATCATGCTGGATCGCACGCTGGTAAAGATCCTGGCGGAGCGCAATTTAAAAAATCTGCGAATCGCGGAAACGGAAAAATACGCGCACGTGACCTACTTCTTTAACGGAGGAGAAGAACAACTCTTTCCGGGAGAACGGCGCGTGCTGATTCCTTCACCGAAAGTGGCCACCTATGACCTTAAGCCTGAAATGAGCGCCTTTGAAATGACCGACAGGCTGCTGGCCGAGCTCGATCAGGCGCAGGATGACTGCGTGATCATGAATTTCGCAAATGCGGACATGGTGGGACACACAGGAGTGCTTGAGGCCGCGCGGCGGGCCGTTGCCAGCGTGGACGAGTGTATCGGGAGGATTTATCGCAAGGTTCAGGATCTTGGTGGAGTGCTGATGGTCACCGCAGATCATGGAAATGCCGAGCAGATGATTGATCCCGCCACCGGAGGAGTGCACACGGCGCATACGACCAACCCCGTGCCCTTCGTATTGGCGGATGATGAATTCTCGGGCCGGCTGCGCCCGGGAGGCGCGCTCCGCGATGTGGCTCCCACCATTCTTGAGTATTTCGATATCGAAAAGCCAAACGAGATGACCGGCCACTCATTGCTGCAGAGTTGAAGTTCAGATCCATTTTGAATGTGGAATGCGGAATGCGGAATGCATCCGAAGTCAAGTCTCCGAGGCTGAAATCGAATCATCACACCCCTATTCCGCATTCCGCATTTGAAGGGGGCAGTTTGCGGTCATGCCAGGCTACGCCTCTGTGGTGAAAACTCAGGAATTTCCCTAGATTCATGGATGCTTCCATCGTCATTCCCACCTGGAACGGAGCCGCTCTGCTTCGAAAGTTTCTGCCTTCTGTAATCGATGAAGCTCAACGCTACATGGAAGATGGTGAAGGGGACCTTGAAATCCTTGTGGTGGATGATGCCAGCCGGGATAATACCGTTGAGATTCTGCGGGGGCTGCCGGTGCAGGTGGTGCAGCGGCGGCAGCAGGGCGGTTTTCCGACCGCGTGCAATAGCGGAATTGCCGCTTCTCGATTTCCTTATCTGATACTGCTGAACAACGATGTCTGGATCGCACGCGGGTTTGTAACAGCGATGCTGGAGCCATTCCGCGATCCCGAGGTATTTGCCGTCACGGCGCGAGTATTCGAACCCGACACCGGCCTGCTCGCCACATCAGGGAAGGTGGGACGATTTCGCAGGGGATTCTGGTCGGTTTACTTCAATTACGATGTTCGGCATCCGGAGGACGGAGCCGCGCCTGATCTGCTCTCTGCCTATGCGGTGGGAGGATTCTGCGCTCTCAGATCTCAGCCTGCCAAAGAATGGGGCGGTTTTGACGAGATGTTTGCCCCCTTCCACTGGGAAGATATCGATCTTTCTTATCGGGCCTGGAAACGTGGATGGAAAGTGGTTTATCAGCCGCGCGCCGTTGCATGGCACCGGGCCAGTTCGACCATCAATCGGGAGTTTTGCAGCCGCAAGGTCGAAGTTGTGGCCGTGCGAAATCGGCTGCTGTTTCATTGGAAAAATATCCACAACGGCGCCTTCGTCTGCCGGCATCTGGCGATGCTGCTGGCTCTGCTGGCGAGTCGCTGGATGGTGGCCGACTGGAGTTTTTACACAGCATTCAGGGCGGCCCTTCGGAAATGGCCTCAACTGAAGGCTCACCGGGCCGCTGAAAAGTCCGCTGCAGTGCGGTCAGATCGCAGCGTGCGCGACATTTTGCACAATTTCTCCCTGGGCCGCGCAGTAGATCTGTATCGGAACGAACGGGAAGTAAAAGAAAGCCATCATGAACGTCGCCGCAATCCTGATTACTCGCAATGAGGAGCTGAACATCGAGGCGGCCGTCCAGAGTGTATCCTGGGCCGCGGAGATTGTGGTGGTCGACGCCTTCAGCACCGATCGGACGCCTGAGCTCTGCCGGCGGCTTGGAGTACGCTTCTTTCAGAGAGAATGGCAGGGCTATGTAAACCAGAAAAATTTCGCCGTCCAGCAGGCTAATCAAAAGTGGATTTTGAGCCTGGATGCCGATGAGCGCGTTACATCCGGCCTGCAGCAGGAGATACTGGCTCTACCGGAGCAGGCACATCAGGGTTACCGCATTCCGCGCCGCACTTTTTTTCTTAACCAGTGGATCGAACATACCAGTTGGTCGCCGGATTATCAGTTGCGACTTTTTGAAAAATCAAAAGCACGCTGGCAGGGAGGTCGACTTCACGAATCGGTGCGTGTCGATGGTTCGGTAGGCGTGCTTGAAAACCCCTTGCTGCATTATTCGTATCGATCGGTCAGCGACTTCCTCAAGCGGCTGGATGTTTACTCTCGGCTTTCTGCCGAAGACTGCCGTGAGCGTGGCGTGCGCGTTAGAGCTTCTCACCTGCTGGCACACCCGGCAGCGGCCTTCCTGCGCAGCTATTTTGCCAAGCGAGGCTTTCAGGACGGTCTGGCGGGCCTGTCCGTCTCTGTTCTGGCAGCCATCTCGGTATTCTTCCGCTATTTGAAGGTGCTGGAAATGGAACGCCGGGAAAACCGATAGGTGTCAGTGGTCCGTTGTCCGTAGTCCGTTGTGGTGGTTTACGGGTTTTGGGTTTTCGGGTTGCGAGTTGAACGTTATTGTTTGCGAATTGCGGATTCAAAATTGAAAGTGCTTAGACTTGGCAGTCAACGACGATGGATCTTGGATCTTGGATCTGCAATCTAGAAACCCGAAACCCGAAATCTGAAACCCGAAACCCGGAACCCGACAACGGACTACTGACCACGGACTACGGACAAATGGAAGTTCTTTTCCTCGATAACGAAACAAATTGGCGGGGCGGGCAGGAACAGATATTCACACTGATCCGAGGACTGTACCAGGAAGGCCTGGGCGTGGCGCTCGCGGCGCCGTCCGGTGCCCCTTTGTCCCGCAGAGTGCGCGCTCTTGGAGTGACTCATTTCCCGCTGCGCTGGCGCGGTGAGATCAATCTCCTCAAAGCTCGCTCACTGATCCAAATTCTGCGTCGCAGACATTGGGATGTGATCCATTTCAACACTCCACGTGGCATTGCGACGGCCGCATTTCTCAGCCGCCGCGTGGGCATCCCGGTTCGGGTCCTTTCGCGCCGCGTGAATTTTCCTCTGCGCGGACCGGTCAGCCGCTGGAAATACCTGTACTCGGCCGACAGGATCCTGACCGTTTCGAGCGGAATCACCGAAACGCTGATCCAGTCCGGCATCCCTGCCTCTCGCGTGGAAGTGGTCTATGAGGGCGTGGATGTTCGAGAAGTAGAAAACGCGGCGCCGGCGCGCCTCTATCCGCCCTCGGAGCCCGTGATCGGCTGCGTGGCCTACTTGAGCGAAGAGAAGGGCCATGCCACGCTGCTCGACGCACTTGCACTGTTGTTGGGCCAGCGTCCGGCCGCGCGTCTCGTGCTGGTGGGCGACGGACCGCTGCGAATCCAGCTTGAAAGGCAGGCTCGGGCCCTGGGAATATCGGAACGGGTCCGATTCCTGGGGTTCCAGGAACACACTTCTCATTTCCTGCGCGGTTTTGACATCTTCGTTCTTCCCTCTCTATCCGAAGGCCTTTCTTCCGGTATCCTTGCCGCCATGGCCGCCTCGCTCCCCGTGGTTGCCAGCGACATTGGCGGCATCCCCGAGCTTGTCCAGCACCGTGTCACCGGCCTGCTGGTGCCACCCCGCAATCCGGAACCTCTGGCGGAGGCCTTGACAGAACTGATCGATAGCGCAGATCTTCGTCACCGCTACGGCCAGGCAGGACGAAGTCGGGTAATGAAGCACTTTACCCTGGAGCAAAAAGTAAAAAGAACGCTGGCCATCTACGAAGAGCTGCTCAATCCCCGGCGACATGCTGAGTGAGGAAATCAAGGCCCCGGCTGTGGCTATCGGATTTCGAGGACGGCGAACCGAAAGAGATTACCAGACGTTTGCGCCTTAAGTCACACGGATGCGTGAAGAGAGATCAGCACAGACGACATTTCTTCCATGAAATTAATCATTTCCCCCCCTGTTATTTCCCAGAATCTGCGTTTTCAGCCAAGCAGGGCTGTTGGATAAGATATATACGAATGATTCGGCAAAGACGAAGTCTCCATCGACCTGTGCTACCTCCCGTCCCCTCCTAAAGATATGGCAAAAACGCCACGCAACCTCAACCCTGCGGGGATATTGAACTGTTCTATATCCAAAGCGATTCATGTGTAGTTCGAGAGATGACCTGAGCAGCAAAAATGCCCTCCCGTACCGGCGAAGGCCAAACGACGTTCCACCCGGCAAAATGTAACTGGCGCCTAGACAACTTAAGCTATTTACGTGATCGCCTCCTGCCCGTACAGGGGCGGCTTACAGGTTGCGAGGAAAAACAGGGCCATTCCGATGAGGCTCGGCAGGAATAGTAATCTGTCGATTGATGACGCAACGTGCCATTGAACGTCATACGGTGTCACCAGAAAATTGAACAGCACAAAAACCAGGGATAATAGTATTATCGCCACTGCGGCCCAAGTAGCGCGAGATCTTCCCGTTTTTGAATATGCGAGGATCACGAGACCCGCCACAGCGAATACAAAGCCCTGCCAAATGACAGTTTCAGCGTTAAGATAGCCACCGGTCGTCAACACTTTCGAAGTTTCCGCCAACATTACCTTAAGACGATAAAGCAACTCTTGTGTGGTTTTGATCCGGTGGAAGGATGGATAGGTACCTGCCAATCCAATAGCCCTGCTCCAGAAAAGGTGTACGACAGCGGGCAAAACTACCATTCCCTCCAGAACCCTTTTGTAAGTGGCCCCACGCTCTGCAGCCCTCGTAACCAGGTCAAGTACAATGAGAATCACCAATGCGAAGATTAAACCTTCCAGTTTGGTAATTGCGGCAGCACCTGCTGCTACCAGGCCGATGCGTCGGGATCCCAACAGCAACCCGAAGAACTCGCAGCCGAGCAGCAATGTAAGGATGCCATCGGCATAGCCGCCTGCCGTAAGTCTCCACATCAATAACATCCAGGTGACCGCGATCGCTGTGGCGGCACAAGTACCTAGGCAGGCCATTGTTAAGCGCCACAGCAGTATCACGGCGGCTCCAAAACACACGCCGATACCGAGAGCAGCCATACGTTCGTTGAATGGTTCTGTTGCTGGGCTAAAGTATGCCAACAACGTAGGATAAAACAGAGGGTAATCTGAATGCGCCCATTGGCTGTCTTGGTGCAGGAGATCCTGTTTAAGCATCATGCCAGCGTAGTGAAGTCGTTTGGCATGAAATAGCCAGACTGATCTGCCGTCCCAGAGCGTTATCGGACGCAGTGCGACCTGCCATAAGAAACAGCATGTCATCGCCACGAAAATCCAACCGAGTGGTGTAAAGCGCTTGCCGTGAAATCGTTGAACCACCGTCCGAAGTCCCGCTGAGCGGAGGTAGCGTATGGCCAGCCACAAAAAGAAAACTACACCGACGACGGTAATGCTGCCCAGCTCTAGTGGGAATTGTATCCAGGTGGCAACCATTGCCAGCACACTGACCACAAAGAGACCACCCAAGATTGCTGCAGCAACGCGCACGATATAGCAGCCCATGTCCAGACGAAAGAACGCGAAGCCGCCTAGGCCGCTAAGACCGATTACGGCAGCAAAAAATGTCAGCCATGACAACCTGTAATTGGGCTTCCTCGATGCGCCCTGTGAAGGCGGCGGCGGTAGCCCTTCAGAATACGACAGGACCCACTTTTTGCCTGATGAGTCTTGGGCCAGTGGGATCATATTGGCGATTCGATATTCCGATTCCGTAAGGCACTCCAACAGCACTCGAGATCTGCGATCCACGATCCTGGGATACAGCGCTTCTGTCAATATAAGAACAAGATCGGACCGGACGCTCGGACCCAAAGCAATCGGAGCAGTAGACGGTAATACCTCATTCAACTTCGTCGCAATGTCATCGACAGGTACTCCTTGGAAAGCGAGCCGAACTCTCTTGGCTGCGAACGAGTCTCCTCTATCGCCAACTACATCGAGCCAATCTTTCCAGGGCGCCGCCCAGATGGACCAGGTAAAGAGGACAATCGCTCCTAACGCTCTTATGTTGCGAAGATTCATTGCTGATATTCGATTACTGTCAAGTCTTACGAGCCGACCCGGGATGAAATCTGTTGACTCTGATGTATTCTATCTGATTAGACCGCAGAGGCCGTTGAGTAGCGATATGACTAATGCCAACTACGTCCGGACCAATCGAGCTGCGGCCGGTCCAGAAAGAAACACGTTCGGGTGTTCCCGAGTCCGCCGGGCCCTGACAGACATTTTACCTAAGGCGCAGACGTCAAAAGCCATGGGAGATTGAGGGTGGGAGATTGAGGGTGGGAGATTGAGGGGAGATTGAGTGCCTCTCACCACCGAGGGGGAGATTGAGTGCCTCTCACCACCGAGGGGGAGATTGAGGAGGGGGAGATTGAGTGCCTCTCACCACCGAGGATCAGAAATTCAATGGTGGTGACAGCTTGAGTAACTCTCGTGCTCTTTGTGAGGTACCTTTTCGGCAGCTTTTCTGAGTTGATCAGACGTGGCGGGCTGCTCCGGTGAAA
>DASXQR010000130.1:0-9022 GCA_036507075.1 Acidobacteriota bacterium
GCTTCAGTTCTGAGGGAACCGGCGAAAGTGAAACGCCGGTCAATTGAAGATTGCCGCGAAATTGAGGCCACGCATCCGCGGGTGCAGTCCCGGTCTGGACGAGTGAACCGACACCCTGAATCCACAAACCGAGTAGGAGGAGAATCAAGTGCATGCGGTTGGGCATCTGGTGTTGTCAGTTGTCAGTGGTCCGTGGTCAGTGGTTCCTTGCATACTGGTCGTCTGAAGTGACAACTGACAACGGACAACTGACAACGGACAACGCACAACCCTGTGTCGCTGTGGTGAAATCCTGTTTCGATTGCAGCCGAACGAGATTTATTTCGTCTCCGCCAGCGCGAAGAGCTGGTTTCGGTTCATGATGAAGAGCACTCCGTGAGCCGGCACCGGCGTTGCGTATACAGAGCTGCCCATGTTGTTTTCCGCCAGGACCTTCTTTTCTCTTCCCGCCTGCAGCACGACCACGTCGCCGTCTTCGTCGCCCAGATAAATCTTGCCGTCAACCAGAAGCGGGGAACCCCACATGGCGGCAAGCATGTCATGCGTCCAGACAACTTTTCCCGTCTTCGCTTCCACACAATGCAGGAAGCCACTGAAGTCGGGATAATAAACCAGCCCGTCCTTGATAGCCGGCGTAGAAATGGATCTGCGGATTTTGTCGTAATGCCACACGCGGCCGCTCTCGGTGATGTCCCCGCGCTTGGTCGCGTCGATACAGTACAGGTGGCCGACACCTTCCCCGTGCTCGGGGTCCTGTCCATTTGCCACATAGACCAGGCCCTCGTACACCACGGCCGTGCTGATCAGCTCATTGCGCGTCTTGGGCCAAACCGAGTCCTTGGGATTGGTGTCAAACTCCCAGAGCTTCTTGCCAGTGGCCGCTTCGTAGCCGCGAATCCAACCGTCGCCCTGGCCCATCATTACCTGGTCGACGCCGCCGATGCGTGCCACCGTGGGCGACGCCCACTGCCCGTGAAGAATCCGCTCTCCCACTGAATTGTCTTCCCACACCAGCTTTCCTGTGTTCTTGTTCAAGGCGATGATGCTGGGAGCACGCGGCGAAGGGATGTTGACGTGGCTCTCATCCTGTCCATTGGCGGTGCTGGCATAGATCAGATCGCCGAAGGAAACCGGCGAGGCGTTTGACATGTTGTGGGGATGCGAACCCACTTCTTCGATCATGTCAAACTTCCAGATGATATCGGCGTCCTTCTGGCCGGCGAACTTTTCATCTTTGTACGGTCCGTTGTTCTCGCCGTCGCGGAAGCCCTGCGTGTCGAGACAGACCACTTCGCATCGATTGGTGACGTAGTAAAGGCGGTGTCCCTCGACCATCGCGGAAGAACAGACACCCTGATAAGGCCAGTCGTTGACGCGTCCGGCAGGGAGCTTTTCACTGGTGTGCTGCCACATGAATTCCCCATCCGATTCTTTGAATGCCATCAGAACCCCGCGGTCGCCGGGTTGCTTGGGATCGCGCAATCCCTCGTTGTTGGTGCCCACAAACACCATGCCGTCCGCCACAGTGGGATTTCCATAACTCTGCGAGCCGAGGGCGGCCACCCAGCTAACGTTTTTCTTTTTAGCCACGTCCCAGGAAATGGGAAGGCCCTTCATGTTGGAGACCATGTTCCGCTCGGCGGTCCCGCCCCACATCGGCCAGTCGCCGGTTCCCGGGTCCGACGCGATCACGGAAAGAAGGGGGAATGTGAAGAGCAATGTTGACAACAGCAGCAATAATTTTTGTTTAGTCATTTGCATTAGTTTCACCACAAAGGATACAGCCCGGCCGCAGGCCGCAACTAAAAGCGTCATTGGTCATCCGTCATTAGTCATTGGTCATCCGTCATTAGTCATTAGTTAAAGAGTCTTGCTAAAAAACAAGAAGTTGCCAACTTGTTGCACAAAGAACATAAAGACCTTGGTGCTCTTTGTGTAACCTGCTGGCGATTTCTTGTTTTTTTAGCAAGATTCTCTAACTAATGACTAATGACTAATGACAACTAATGACTAATGACTATTGACTAATGACCAATGACGCGTTTAGTTGCGGCTCTGCCGCGCTGTGCCTTTGTGGTGAATCTAAGATCCTTTCTTCACCGATTCGGTGTCACTTTCAGATTATCGAAGAAAATCTCAAATGGCGCATCTGCGTAGATTCCGGGACTCCCCTGGCGATTTCCCTGCGGATCCACCTTTTCGACCAGCCACTCGGCGGGTTCCTTTTCCGCTGCAGGCCAGGCCTTTCCCCGCGCGCGCACTTTGCCGTCGGGAAGATTTTCAACCTGTAGCTTGAGCCGGTACCAGGTATCGGCCTTCCACGGGAACGGCACCCGTACGGTGCGAGCCGTCTCGGGCTGCCAGGATTCCAGTTCCAACCGTTGATGGTTTCCGAAGAGGATCAGCGAGTAACGCTGCGCGTTGACCCCCGCGTCGCCCATCTGCCGGCGCCGCTCGGCGGCGCGCACATCGATCTCGGCAGTATAGCCGGACCAGGTGGAAGGGCCCATGAAAACGCGCCCGCGTTTGGTAAAGGGATTGTCGGCGAGCTTGACCAGTACTTTACTTCCTTCCATGTCGCGAAGGGCAAACTTGCCGGTCGCGTTGATCCACTGGCGCGGAACCACGTTGTCGGAAATGCCGTCGAAGTTTTCGCTCCAGGGGAGCGGAGAAATGACCCGCAGGCGCGCGCTTCCCGACAGCGTGCCCACGGTCGCTTTGACTTGTCCGGCCTGCGGCCGTGCATCAGAAGCAGCCGTAAACAGGCCGTCCTTGATGGTACCGCGCAACTGATCGAGCGACCAGACAACCCCGCCCGCCGGAGAATTTAACACATGACCGAGAGAGTCAAAGAGGCGGGCGCGAAGCTGCACGCTTTCCCCGGGTTTGAGCACAAGCTCTGTGGGAGAGACTTGCACGAATGCCGGCACGCCCGCGGCGCTGCCGGCGCCGGATTGCGTCTCTGATGCCGGCATCTGCTGATTTGATGACCGCGTTGAAGGCGCCTGGGTCCGGCGTCCGCGCGCCGCGCCCCCCGATTTTTCGCCGATGCAGTACAGGGTCTCCATCGAGGCCAGGTAAACCCTGCCGTTCGAGACAGCCACCGACGCGATCACAGGCTCGGGATTCGCCTCGGTGCCGAGCAGATCATGATCCAGAATTTCGCAGCGCTCCGGTCCGGGCTTCAGAATATAAAACTTTCCGCTCTCTGTTCCCACGTACAGTTTCCCGTCTGCCAGAACGGGCGATGATTTCTGAACCGTACCGAGGTTTTGTTTCCAGAGTTCCTTTCCGCTGCCGGCGTCGAAGGCATACAGGTTGGAACCGTTGTCGACCTGATAAACGCGATCACCGTCGATCACCGGCGAAGAGTACCCCCCCTGAAACCCGTTTACGCGCCATTTGACCTGGTCCTTGCCGATTTCGCCCCTGGCTGAAGCATCAATGGCCGCGATCAAACCCATGTCGCTGGTATCGAGATTCTCCTCGCTGTGACTGACAATGGCAGTGGCGCCTTTTACCACCACGCCCGTGTTGACGCCGCGCTTGCTGATCACGTACTTCCAAACTGGTTCGCCCGACTGCGCTTTCAAGGCGTGCACGGTTCCGTCTCCTCCGCCTGCGATGATCAACCGCATTCCGTTGATTTCCGCAGCAATCGGAGGCGAGTAGGTGGTGTCAAAAGGCCGCCCGCCCGGGGAGCTGACCCAAATGGTTTCGCCGATCTTCTTGTCAAAAGCCATGAAACGGTGCGCGGCTCGCGCCTGTTCCCCCCAACCGGAGTTAATGCCACTGACGATGACCAGGTCGCCTTCGATGATGGGAGAAACTGTCCGGCCTCCGTGAGTGGTGACCAGGCCGAAATCTTCCGCCAGCGAACGCTCCCACAAAAGTTTGCCGTTGGGGCTGAGCGACAGCAGGGTGCCGCCTACTCCATAGGCGTATACGTTTCCCGTGGCGGGGTCGATCACGGGAGCAGCCCATCCCACCCGGTGAGGGGGCACATCGCTCAAATAGACGTTGAAATGATGTTCCCAGAGAACCTTGCCGCTGTTTGCGTCAAAACACATAACCCGTTCCTGCAGGCTGTCCCCTTTTCCAACGGAGTTCTGAAGGTAGAGACGGTCCCCAAGCACCACGGGAGCCGAGCGGCTGCCGTATCGGGCCTTCCAAAGAAGGTTCTCTCCCGCCGGCGACCAGTGAGTGGGCAGGTCTTTCTCCTGGGAAATCCCGTCTCGGGCCGGTCCCCGCCAATCGGGCCAGTCACTGATCGAGTAGGTGAGCTGGAATGAAATCGCAAGAAGGAGAAGCGACAAGAATTTCAAGGGACGGACGTGGGTTTGCATAATATTCAATTTACGTCCTGCCTGGGTATCGAGTTTCCAACTTTTTCCAGGCATGGCACTCTTTGTCAACACGGGTCACTCCAAGAGTATGATTTGAGTTTGCAGCAGTCAAGTCTAGCTGATATGGGGTAGTGTCCGTTGTCAGTTGTCACGAATTACACGAATTACACGAATTTTCACGAAGTTATTAGGAAGATTAGATTCGTGGGAATTCGTGTAATTCGTGCTCAACTTCGAAGGGTTGCAAGCAGCGGGGCGCGTAAGGCTGCTTTGGTTGCAATCAATGATGCGAGCACTCCTGCGGCGGTCACCGACGACAGCAGCCACAGCATCGACATGAACGGGAGTTCGCCTCCACGCTGGTAAAACGCGGGCAGAATCGCGATGGCCGCACAGCCGGTTCCTGCCGCTACTCCCGTAACAAGCAGCAGCAGATTTTCGGCGATGATCATTAAGCCGAGATTTGCCGCAGTGAATCCGGCGCTGCGAAGCAGCGCCAACTCGCGACGCCTCTCAACGACGTTTCGCCACAGCACGGCCGCCAGACCCAACGTGCCCAGCAAAAGGCCGAAAGATCCCAGAAACTGGAATGTCGACAGATACGTGTTTTCCACCTGATGGAATCCCGCCAGGCGCGCTTCCGTTGTAGAAACATCGAGCCCAAAATCGGACAGCCGATCTTCCAGTACGCCGGTCACCGCGGCCTCGCTGCCCGGTTTTGCATCCAACAGGAAGAAACGAAATCCCTGCAGATCCGAAAACAGCCGAAAGAAGTTTTTCTCCGACACTAACAACTCTTTCTGGAACAAGCTGTCATCCAGAGACGCGACTACTTTGAGCCGCTTGGAACGGCCCGACCGGGGCAGGGCCAGTTCTTCACCCAATTTCAAATGCAGCACATATTTCATTGAATTCGCATCGGCAATGACCGGGATCGCCTCGTCCGGATACGACCGGTTCAGGAGCAGCCATGGATTGGCCCGTTCTTCGGCCGTCTGTGCGAGCGTTTCCAGGAATCGAAACCGCGCAGCCGAAATAAATGCCGCCGAGGGCGCCAGGATCCTGGGGTCGCGGGCCTGATATAAGTTCAGGCAGCTTGTGTCATCGCCCGGTCGCAATCTAAATCTTTCAAAGTGGACGTTTTCAAGAATCGCCGCCTGTTCCGGTCCAAGACCGAGGGCAGCCTTGCCTTCGGGCGTGTTCGGATCGTAAGGCAGTGGCACCACAGATTCAGCCAGCAGCGCAAACCCACCTGTGCCTGAGTTGACGCCGCGGAGGCCGGGTTCTCCTTTGCGAAAGGCGCTCACCGCGACAATGATGAATGTAGCTGAAGCGATAAGAGCGATACACAGGAGACTTCTGCCAGGACGGTAAGTAGCGCTGCGGATGCCCAGATGCGCAATGGCCTTCCAGCCAAACCCGCTCAGCAGCGCGTGCTTTCTGGTATGCAGCCAGAGGCGGCACGCCAGAAGAAAACTTACCAGCAACAGTGTGCCTGCCCCGAAAAAACCCAGCACCGGAGATATTGGGCCAATCCGGGAGCCTGACAACAACAAAAGAGCCGCCAATGCCGTTCCTGCGGCAGCAGATCGAGTGCCTTTAAGTCCAACGTTTGAGAGTCTGGAAGTCGAATGCCCGGCCAGCCTTTCACCTTCAAACCGTTTTCCTTCAAACCTTCGATTGTCCTCACTTCCGACGATCAAGGCGCGCGCGGAGAAATTTCGCAAGGACCTCAGGGTCCAGGCAATACAAAGGACCGCCGTGATAATGCCGCCGGCCGCGCCGCAGGCCAGGGAAGAGGCGGAGACATGCAGGCGCAGCAGCGGGGTGTTTACCGCACCGGCCCACCAGGTGCCCAGCGCAAACATGATCCACCTTGAGTACAGCAGCGCTCCGGCCATTCCGAGCGCGCAACCAGCAATGCACAGCACCAGGCCTTCGCTCAAAAACAGCGCCTGGATGCTGCGCTGGTTGAATCCGGATACCCGCAGGATTCCTATCTCTTTGAGGCGTTGCTCGATCCCCAATCTGAAAAAAAGCGCCGTCAGAAGCAACGCCGAAACAACCAGAAAGAAGCTGAAATAAAGGAAATACTCTCCGAAATCTGCTGCTCCATGCGAAGCTTGCAGGCCTTCCGCCTTAGCGGCGGAAATGAGGAACCCATCACGCGCTGGATTGATTCTCTGCTTCAACTTCTCCGCATATGCTTTCTGCAGTTCAGATGGAATCCCGGGAGGCGAAGGTACGGCTTGCGACCCTGCGTTGCGGGCGCGGCTCAACGCTTGAGGAAACATCCGCTGGGAAGTCAACTTCCCGAAGCGAGTCGCCCAAAGCAGTTGTCCGATTTTCAGCGGCACGAAGGCCTTGGGGGAAGTGCGGTAGCTCTGCCAATATTGCTCATCACGCGGGCGAATGCGCTTCATGTCCATGGGAAACGGCGGATCCCAATCGGTGATGCGCGTTGACTCGGTAATGCCCGGATACTTTGGAGTCAGCTCGGGATCGACCATTTCCGAGTTCATGGGGAGGACAGCGGAAAGACGGAAGGTTGCGCTTTCCGTTCGAAGTTTCCCATCACCCCAAAGGTAGTACTCCAGAGCGATCCTGTCTCCGGGTTTCACACGGAGATCTTCGGCTGCCCACTGGTTGAGCACGATGGGCGGCAATTCAGCCGGCGGCTCAATGGATTCGACGTCGGCCGTATCGATAGCCGCCACGACAGAATAAGGAATTTCTCGGGAGTCGCTTCGGATGGCATTAGCCAGGTAGATCAGCGCGGGCCTTGCAACCAGTCCCATGCGGGTTGCCGTCTCGGCGCCTGACTGGGCAAAGTCATCTCTGAGAATCGTGCTGGTGCTCTCCAGTGAAAGACCGCCTAGCCTTTCCAACACTTGAACCCGCAGGCCCACATCCTCCAGGGCGTAGCTGGCCTGCAAACTTTCCTCCAGCAGGCGGCTGGAATCGCGTACCGAGTCTTCGACGAGGGGACGGACGGCAACCAGGAGGGTGTTTACCTGGCCGGCAACTCCAAGCTGCTGCTGCATCAATTGCAGCGGCACGAAAACAGCCCGCACGCGTTCCTGACGCGCTCGAATGGAGAATTCACCCAACTCAGACGCCGGCAAAACGTCCTGAATCCGGAGGCGGAGCGTTGCGCCGCTTTCCTCTTTTCTTCCATGCAGTGATTCAACTGGAATATCGGAAGGCTTTTCGAAGCGAATCAAAAGCGTGTCTCCCGTTCCGGCGCCGAGTTCGTCGCCCAGACCCGGGCTTACCAACGCGCTTCGAGCCGTTGAAGATCTATCGGCGCGTCCCTGGAATCTCCAGAACCGGGCGTCTACTCCGTACACGAACACTTCCGAGGCGCGGCGCCCGCTTTCCTGATGCGTGACGACGCCGTCAAGCAGGATTATGGGACAGGCGCTTTGAAAGGCGCGCTGAAATTGATCCGTGGATTCCAGATCACGGGACAGTTGCTCGCGAAAGAATGCGGCCGATGAGACGACGTAATCAGTATTGCCCAGACGCTGCAACACCAGATCGCGCAGGCTTTCGCCGACGGAATCTCCGACCAGGAGCGCTCCTGCAAGCACCGAAACGGCACTGGCGACGCCGGCAACGACAGCCAGATTCGTCCGCCAGTAGTAGGTCAGGCTCCGGAACAGCAAAGGTGAGCGGCGCATCGAAAACACTTCACCACAAGGGCTCAAAGATCACAAAGTGAAAAGGGCTTCAACACAGGGACACAGAGTTTTGTTCATGGTCGGTTCTCCATGGTCCGTTGTGCGTGGCCGGTTGTCCGTGGTGCCTTCTGACGAACGCGCCGTTGCAGCAGTCTTGGCCGGCAGGTGGTTGCCGCGCAGCCGGCCTTGCCGTAAACTTGCCCTGAACCGAACCAATCTCTCCTGGAGGACAAGAAATGAAAAAGAAACTCAGCATCGTACTTGCGGTCTCTTTGTGTGTTTTCACTTTGCTCTTTGCATTCTTGCGCGCTCAAAGAAACAGGCCTGATCCTGAAGTTGTTCGCGGCAAGATCCGCGCCGAAATCTCCAAATTCGTCGATGCCTTCAACAAGGGCGACGGGGCAGGTGTGGCCGCCATCTACACTGCGGATGCCCGGGTGCTGCCGCCAAATCAGGAGGCGATTTCTGGCAGCGCCGCTATTCAGAAATTGGTGACGGATTACCGGAACGCCGGCGCAAAAGACCTGGCCGTCACCACCACCAGCGTGAATGTTTATGGACGCGCGGCAATAGAAATCGGCACGTTTTCGATGACCGTCGGGTCCAAGACTGATTCGGGCAAGTATGTTGCCGTGTGGCAGCGCCAGCCGGACGACTCATGGAAAATAGACATCGATATCTGGAATAGCAATTTGCCCGTCAAACCGTAAGTCGGAGCCGAGGCGCGGGAGCGCCGGCGACATCCGAGCCGCGCGCGTAAGCCCGGATTATTCATAAACCGAGAAGCAGGCGTATCGCCCCAGTACATATCTGGAAGCCGGCCACAATTGCATTCACCGGCGAGCCGCAGAGTACGCTGAGATTTCGCAGAGGCTGGACTGCAACTCTGCGAGACCTCGGCGATCTCGGCGACTCTGCGGTGAAAGCACTATGACCAATCGGCAGCCGGCAGATATAAGCATCCCGCTCTTGCAGGCATGGTTGGGGTTGCAG
>DASXQR010000131.1:0-19634 GCA_036507075.1 Acidobacteriota bacterium
GTGGCAGTCACGCTCACTCCCTCGTCGGACTCTGACATCAAGATTGAGGTGTGGCTGCCGGCCGCATCCTGGAACGGGAAGTTCCAGGCGGTCGGCAACGGCGGCTGGGCGGGGGCCATCAGCTATGGCGCGCTGGCCTCATCACTACAGGAGGGTTACGCGACGGCATCGACGGATACGGGACACACGGGCGGGAATGCGGCGTTTGCAATCGGACATCGGGAAAAAGTCATCGATTTCGCGTATCGAGCCGTCCACGAGATGGCAGTGAAGTCGAAAGCCATCATCGGCGCGTTCTACGATCGCGCCCCACGGTTCTCGTACTGGACTGCGGCGTCGCAACACAAGCGAGAAAAGCGACCCAAGGAGAGGCAGGTAACATGAAGAAGAGCCGGTCGAAGAAAGCCGAGTCTCCATCTGAGGTAATAGACGCGAGAATCGAGGATCTGGGCGACTGGAGGGGCGAGATGCTCTCCCGGCTCCGCGCCCTGATCAAGGAGGCAGACCCCGAAGTGGCGGAGGAGTGGAAGTGGGAGAATCCAGTCTGGTCGCACAACGGGCTGATCTGCACCGGCGAGACGTACAAGAATGTCGTGAAGATGACCTTCGCCAAGGGAGCCTCCCTGAAGGACCGGAGCGGTCAAAGAGGGTAGCCCGGGGCAGAGCGCGTTTTTGCGCGTCGCCCCGGGTTAAGAACCACGCGTGAAGTAAAACCCCGGAAGGGGTTGCATAATTTGGTTTCGGAAAAATGCATGTTGGCCGGTTGATCTGAGATATGTCTTGGGATTGAACCTGGCCTATTGGACCCCGCCGGGGTCCACGTTTGATTGTGATCATCGACCCGGGGCGTCGCGCAAAAAACACGCTCTGCCCCGGGCTATTCTATTTGACCACTCCGCGGTCCTGTCGCCCCTTCAACGTTTTCGGATAGCCCCGAATGTAGAAACTCCAGGGTAAGGCTATGCCTTGCCTAAAATTTTTTTTCGCAGATTTCCAGGACCGCCGGTATGGTGACAGGCATCAATGTTTTCTATTCTGATCACTGTTCTCTTGCATGCACTGGAAAACTTGTGGGAAGGTACGTCATTGCCAGATTATGTAAAGCCCGGCCGGGGAAATCCGGTCCGGGCATACTGAGCCCGACTGCAGCTGCTGCTCAGCTGAGTTGTTAAACGGCTTCAACAACTAGCAATGTCCGATTGGGCTCGCGAGTACTTTGAGCGTGGCTATGCGCAGCGGTGGGGTCTGCCGCCCGTGTCGGATCAGATTCGGTTGGAAGTGAGGGCCCTTTGGGATCAACTCCAGCTCACGCCGAAGTCGCGGGTTATCGACATCGGTTGTGGACATGGAAGACATGCGCTCGCGTTGGCAGAATGCGGTCCTGCTGTTGTCGGGGTCGACCTCGCCGGCGCGCTCTTGACGCGGGCGCAGGTCCTTGCGGCCGACCTTGGAGTTCAGACTCATTGGATCCGGGGCGACATGCGACGACTGCCACTTCGATCCAGGTCCTTCAGCGCCGCCGTCCTGATCGACGCTTTCGGATTCTTCGAGACGGAGGAAGAGAATGAAGCGGTATTGGGTGAGGCCGCGCGCGTGCTGGTCCCTGGCGGGCGCTTTGGGCTGAAGGTCGTAAACGGCAGGAGGGTTCTCGCCAGCTTTCGCAAGGCCGATCGTGAAGAGCGCGAAGGAGTCATCGTTACCATCTCGCGGACGCTCGCATTAGAACCGCCACATATGACCGAGAGAGTCACCGTGAGCGGGGCGCGCGGTAACGGGGAATACGAACGACACCAGCGCCTCTATAGCGCCGAGGAACTGCGCCACGCCGTTGCGCGCGCCGGATTCCGCTCTCTGCGAGTGTTCGGAAGTCCCGCCGGCGCGCCGTTCGAACCAGAGGCTTCCCCAGCGATGTTGGTATTCGGCCAGCGCAGCGATGCACCGTCCAACAAGCCGCTGACCGTACGTGCCTCGTGAGAATTCATGGACACCATTAGACCGGCAAATCGGGAAGTGGTCAGCCTTGACGCTTGTGGTGCTGGCAGTATGTACATCACAACCGGCACAATTTGGCTGGTGTCGAACCTTGACTCAGCGATGGTTCTAAGGCTTCAGCCGAGCGAGCCGTACCTGACGATCATGGAAACACTTATGCTCCTGATGAATCCGGCTTTGGTTACGCAGGTTTTTCTGTCGGGTGGTGCGTAGGCGCATAGCGAAACCGAAAAAGAAGTCCCAGGCGAGCGGGGCGGCTGAGGAGACGATTGTGCATCGACGGGGAGTTGTCTTGAAGGGGATCTCCAGTGGAACAATATAAGGAGGCATCATCATGTTGAGAGCTCGTAATCGGGTCATTGTCCTGGCCAGTCTTGCAGGTGTGATCGTTGGAGTCGTAGTAACTCTCATGTCACAAGGCGGGGCGCCGGCATTGCAGTCCCGGGACGCTCGGCGAGTGATTCGTCCGGAGAGGTCTCCCAACACGGGACTTCCCTACAGTCCGGGGATTCTTGTCGGTAACACGCTCTACCTGTCCGGCCACCTTGGACGCGATCCGGTTACGGCCAAACTGGTTCCCGGCGGAATCGAAGCCGAGACCCTGGTCCAGTCGCTAGCGCTTGACTGCGATCATCTGCAACTCGATTCGCGCGCCGTTGTTCAGTGCGGCAACGCGAGCGCCGCCGCTTCGCGGCGCAGCAGCCGAGGTCGTTGATCGTAGGCCCACAGATCAATCGGCCATTGCCACGTGCGCGGTTGCGCACCACTCTGATAATGACTCGATCAACACCCGGAACGCGGTCTGCGCGCTGACGCGCCCCTCGACGTACGGTGTCAAGTGCGTTTCGACTGGCACTCCAGAGATTTCCAGCTCCGGTCGAAGAGCCCGGTCGCGTACAAGTAGGGTTCGTACTGGACGCCACTGCGCCGCCAGCTCCGAACGCCATACCTCACCCGTGATGTAAAAGAGGACAGGTGCCAAAGAGTAAAATCAACAGCCTCCTCTCTTGTGGGTTCCGACCCGTCGTCGCTGTGTCATGCCCACCATCATTGCTTGCGAGTGCCTTCTATCTGACCCATCTTGACGCTCACTGCTCGACCAGAGCTATCGCGTGTGAAAACAACATTCAATCCGGTCGTACTAAAGAAGGCATTGGCACTTGAGGGATACAGTTCGGTCTTGGGGTAAGAGCCCAACCCTTTGAGCTCGGCGAACAATTGTTCGCCGTCGCGCGAGATTTCGTAGACAACCGGCTGACCGGATGGTGCCGGCGGCAACGAATAGGTGCCGACCAAGCCGTCCAATTGTGTGGAGGTAAGCGGCACAACTTCGCGCACAGATTGCGCACGGGCTGGCCACTGATATTCGGCGGCAACGCTCATGATCAATTCACCGATCAGCGCATCGGCCCGATCTGCATTCGCCATGATCACGGCGCCTTTGCCAATTGCCGGAAACATCACGACCAACGCTCGGAAGCCCCAGATTGACCCTCCATGGAAGAAACTGAGAGCTTGTCCTGTTCCTTGAATGTTCACACCCAAGCCAAACGGTGGCTTCTGAATGGTGAGCATTTCTGTAGCGATCTTCTTCGAGAGCAGCTTACTCGAACGTCCGCTCCAGGCGTTGGTGATTTCGAGCGCCCATTTCGCGAGGTCGGTAGGCGTCGTCCAGAGTCCGGCTGCTGCCATCTCCGGCTGAATCGGCCATCTGCCTCTAACCACCACGCCTTCGCCATCGTGGCCGCTGGCCGCCTCATTGGTACGAACGCCGGGCAGCGGCTGCTCATATGTACTCACGGCCATGCCGACAGGCTCGAGCACCAGTAGTCTCATCAAGTCGGGAAATGGTCTGCCGGTCACATCCATTAAGAGCTGCTGCATCACGACAGCCCCGCCACCGGAGTACCGCGAGATAGAACCCGGAGTCACATCCACGCGAATCGGCGGATTATTGGCTGGTTTCTCGCCGTTCAAGATCTGCAAAAGGGTGGGAATCGGTTCGCCCGACCTGTAACCATCAAAACTGCCCACCGTGAGTCCTGCGCTGTGACTTAAGATTCTGCGGAGCGTCACCTTTTCCTGAACCTGGAATTCGTTGTCTGGTAGTTTCCAGGACTTGAGGTAGGTGTTTGGATGCTCGTCGAGTGACAGGCGGCCGGAATCCACCAGGACCAGCGTGGCCGTCGCCGCAACGGCTTTGCTGATTGACTGGGCTTGGAACAGTGTCGATGCCGTCACTGAATCGGCCTTACCGGCTTCCTTGACGCCAAACCCGCCCGCCCATGCGAGCCGTCCATCATCGATAACGGCGACGCTCACGCCAGGCACGTGGTGCGACGCCATCCGTTCCGCTATCGTCCAGCGCACCTCAGGCCTGCCCTTAATCGCGACCGGCGGTCGCAACCCATGCAAAACGCGTTCAATACGCGCGTCGTTGACCTTCTGGGCAAGAGGCTGCTCTCTGACCACGGCGAACGATGTGACGACGCATGCGTTCAAGATCAGGAGTGCTAATTTCTTGGCACTGAGGATCGCGGCTTTGGCTGTGGAATCCATATACGCTCCTTACGATTCAAAATGGCTTTAGTCAGCGGTCTCGGTTATCGCGAGCTATCGACGTCGCAAATGGATGTCACCATTGACCGTCGTCGCTACAAGCGCGAGGCCGCCCCCGCCGATGATGGTGTGAACGATTCTCGGCGCGCCGGGACCACCCGGACGATCGCCAGAAGGAAGTACCGGAGTGCTGTCGTAAATTGGGAAATCGGCATCGATCGATCCCGTGATTACATTCGCCCTGAACTCCACGCCATCGCCCGGAGCCAAGCGGAGTGCGATGTCGCCTTCCACCGTTGCCACATTCACATCCGCTCGCACACGGCTGATTTCAATGTCTCCGCGAATCATGCTGCCGGCAAAGCGAACGCCAGCGGGGATCTGCACCACGAAATCGACACGATCGTCGATCAATTGCGCGCTCGCGGCTCGACGGCCTGGCTGGCACGCGCTCTGGTCTCCCTGTGGAGTCGACACGACGCTGCAGATCGTGATTCCCGTGTCGCGTTGCACCACGTCGATACGATCGCGGGCCGAATCATCGGTGCGCGCGTCGATCTGGATCAGCCCGTTGTTGCTCGGGATCGTCCGAATCGAGCCATACAAGCCACGGACTTCGAGGGTTTCCCCCTCATTAAGAGTCCCAGTCCACTGAAACGAGTGCGCCTGTGACGGTCGCTGTATGGCGATGGTGTTGAGTGACCCGACACGTGTCGTCCTGCCAGCTCTGGCTCCGCCAAGCAGTCGCAGCCCGCTGTGCGTGCGGCTGTCTTGCTGATCCTCCTGCATGTGAATGACGCCAGTTATCGGCCGTTTTGCGGTCGCTATGGAGTCACCCGCGAGGTTGTCGGACCAGCTGCCGGCGACCGCCGGCGGCACTGCGACCGATCGGATGGTCGGGAATGCTGAGGCATGCGCGTCGGATGTGCCTGGGACTTGGCGTCGCACGACGGTGGGCGGTCCCAGTTCGACAGCCGTGATAGGGATCGACATTAGCACTACTGCCGCCATGACTGCGACGCGCCCGAAACGTGTAGGCGATCGCGAGACCTGCGGATCGAGGATCGCCTTCAGTCGTTCCTCCAACTGCGAGCGGTAGGCCATCGGCAGTCCAACCGATGCTGGGAGCCAGCGGGGTTCCATGGCCCGCGCAATTTCGACCAGGTGGCGCGCGTACTCGGAACCCTTGGTACCAGTCGTGAGGACGGCGTCATCGCATGCACGTTCGCGCTCGGCACGGAGGCAGCGGGCCGCTATCCAGACGAGCGGATTGAACCAATAGCCGGCGCAGACCAACTGCGCGACCGCTTGCGTGAGGGCGTCCCGCCGCCTGACGTGTGCCAGTTCGTGCAGCACGACGATGCGGAGGCGTTCTTGCGGCCACGTGCGGGCGTCTCGCGGCAGCACGATCGTCGGGCGCCAGAGCCCGCAGACCACAGGCATGGCTGCCGTCGGTGATTCGACAAACGCGACGCCGCGGATCTCGAGATCTGTCGCCAGCGTCTGCGCTGTGTCCGTCCAAGATGTTTCGAACTGTGTGGCTAACCGGCGGAGGCGCCATGCGGCGACAAATCCGAGTACTGTGTAGAGAAGAACGGCAGTCGTGCCGATGATCCACACGGTCGCTACGATTCCCGTATGCGGCAACTGATCGGACTGTGCTGTCGTCAATGGGCTCGCAGGCGTGACGTGTCGATCGAGAGACATCGGTTCTGATGTCGGCCTACTGATTGCACGTGAATCCCGCGGCTCCGAGGCGATGGCATCCGGTACTGAATGTGTGACTACTAAAGCCACAGGTGCGAATGGTGCGGGTGAAGGCAACTGCCACGGCGGCAGCATCACGATCATCAAGGGCACAAGCGCCGCCGCGACAATCGCACACGCCCAGAGGAAATGGCGCGTCGACGCGGACGCGCGGCGCAGCAATGCGGTCAGCCCCCAGACGAAGCCGAGCAACAGGCTCGCTCGCACGGTGCAGCCGATGAAGAATGGGAGCAGCTCGGTTGTCACGTCACATTCCTTCCTTCCGTGCGCGCTCGATCATCTCCGCGAGACGGTCCCAATCCTCAGCGGACAATTGCTTCGAGTCTTCATGAAGCAGCGCGACAATTGCCTGGGTTGTCGACCCCTCGAAAAACGTGTTCAGCACGTGGCGGAGCGCAGAACCTTTCGCGCGCTCTCGCTCGATGACGGGTCTGTAAACGTATCGCGTTCCCTCCTCTTCGTGGCGCACGTGACCCTTGTCCTCGAGGATACGCAGCAGCGTCCGAACGGCCGAGTAACTCGGTGCCCGTGGTATGGCTTGGCGAACTTCCGCCGCCGTGGCACTTCCAGCCCGGTAGAGCGCATCTAGGATCTGTCGTTCGCGACGGCTGAGGTCCGGCTGTGCCAATTTTTTAGCGGACATGCCAAAAAATTAGCATTCGGTAAAGTTGTCGTCAAGAGATTTTGGCGAGCCGCGTGGGAATCGAACCACCGCGGCAGATTGAAGAACCCTCATTTCGGGCGAGAGTGCTTTAAAACTACGTCGCCTCCACTGTCGCGATCGCAGTCTCAAGCTGGTTGTCCTTGCCCCTTCGAAGTCCGTCCGCTGACAGCGGCACATCGACATCCGGTTCTACGCCCCGACCTTCGACGATAGCGCCCCGCCACGTGTACCAGCCGGCGGAAGGAAAGCGCAGCACGAATCCATGGCCGACCGAGAAGTTACCGCCGCCGAGCTCGTTTGCCGATTTGGAGCGATGGCAGATCGCCTATCTGCCCGTGTACGCAATATAGGCCGCACTGGTAGTTGTCGTGTTCGCGCCCTTGTTCGGCTATCGCTGAGGAGGTTACTCGGTGAAGACGCTTCTCCTTGCCAGGTCGTGTTCGTACAGAAAAAGACGTAGCCAATGCCTCTCACCTCCCGCGTCCTAAGTAGCTTCCAGGTTCGTGACGAGTTTCGGCACCGTCATCGTTATCAATGCAGCCCTGCACGGCCTTGGTACCGTGGTGTCTTCATCTTACTCACCGGGGCTGGTAACTGGCTTGTTGCTCTACTTCCTGTAGGCTCGCTCGCGATTCTCAGCGGCCATCAGGAACTTCCGCCCGGCACTTTCGCGCGGGCAGCACTCTTAGGCGTCGCGATTCATGCAGTCGTCGCAGTCATCGCTTTCGCCTAGGCGCCTGAATCGGCGTCAGCTTCCGTCCCTTCGTGCCAGTGCGGCTTCGCCGCCCGCCGTGCGGTAAGGCTCCGCCTTACCGGAGTCCTCCCTCCTCCTTCCCCCTCTCCTTCGGCAAGGCTGTGCCTTGCCGAAAATTTTCTTTCGCAGAAGGACTTTTCCGGCATCGTCGCGACCAGGTGATGTTGCTGTTACAATTCACCAGTCCGCCATGGATCGACAGGGATTTGTCTTGAAGGGCATCTTCAGTTAACTAGCGACTGGACCAGGCCCGAGTGGTGGAATGGAAACACACGACGAAAGAATCCGCAAATTGATACAGGAAGATATCACTGTCGTCCCATACGATCCTCGCTGGCCGATGTCGTTCCAACACGAGAAGGAACATCTCCTGTCCTGTCTGCCGCAGGAGCTGATCAGACGAATCGAGCATTTCGGCAGTACCGCGGTTCCGGGCTTAGCCGCAAAGCCGATTGTGGATATGCTGGTGGAAGTAACAGACCTTCAAGAAACCAAAACAAGGATCGCTCCCATCCTGGAGTCTCAAGGTTATGACTATCTCTGGAGACCGACCTCGGGTGATGACACGCCTCCCTTCTATGCATGGTTCATCAAGCGGAACTCCCGAGGCTGTCGAACTCATCACATTCACATGATCGAGCATGATTTCGAGCACTGGGAGCGACTCCTCTTCAGGGACTATCTCATCCAAAATCCCGCCCTGGCCAGACAGTATCAACAACTTAAGGAAAGATTGGCCACGGTCTATCCGAATGATCGAGTCGCTTATACGAGGGCCAAGACCGACTTCATCATCAAAGTCACGGCGGAAGCAAAAGTCTTCTACGGCTCAGCTTAACCGCACCGCTGTCGACGCTACCGATCTGGCTGGTCAGTCTGAAGTGCCGCTCGCTTATACTTCGCGGCTCAGCCGCCCGCCGTGCGGTAAGGCTCTGCCCTACCGCAGCTCTCGACGGGTTGGCAAGCCGCAGCCGGCCTCTGGCCGGTCACGAGACCTCCGCTCGAATGGGGACAGACCCCAACCCCGCTCCAGCGCTGCGTTGTCCCTATGTGGTTAAACGTTATCAAAAGCCCATCTTTAACCCCAACTGAAAGGCCCGTGGCCCACCCGAGCCGAAGGCTTGATCCACGCGCGACGTAGGCTGGCCAAAGCCTGCGTTGGTCAGGTCGCCGGTGTGTCCTTGCAGATTGGCGATATTCAGGAGGTTGAAAACCTCAGCCAACAGCGTCAGCCGCCAGCGTTCTCGAATGTTGAAGTTACGGCTGAGGCGAAGATCCAGGGTGAAATAGCTATCCCCGAACTCGTAGTGCGAGGGCAACTGCAGGCGCGGAATCAAGCGACCCTGGGGGTCCCGCTTACCCGCGAAATTCGGGTTGAATTCGTTAACCAGCCTTTCAAGATCGTGTTTGCCGAAACCGCGATTGAATTGGCCAACATGAGAGCCTGGGAGTAGATCAGCAGTCGTGCCATCGCCGTTGAAATCGTTGCTGCCCACCCAGGCCGAAAATGGAGTCCGGCTGCTGTAGGCAGCGATGAAGCCAAGCTGAAAGCGCCGCGGCAGATCGATGACGCCGGAGAAGTTCAGCAGGTGTGCCACGTCCTGGCCCAGGATGGGGCCATAGCTTTCAAACCAGTTGTCGAGGTTGAATCCCGAACCCATTCCGGCATTGAGGCCGGCGTTCCGGGAGTACGCGTAGGAGGCCAGAACCTGGAAGCCGTGCGAGAATCTCCGATCCACACGCAGGAGCAGTCCCTTGTAAGCGGCGCGGCCGAAATTGGTAAGGACGTTGATCGGTCCGAGCGAGCACCCGGCCTTCGGATCGTCGCGCTGCGCGCCGACGCACCGGGGCAGTACAGGCCCACGCACGCTGTTGAAATGGTTGAAATCAAGTTGTCCGGCGCCGACATTGACGAAGCGGCGGAAGGCGAAATCGGCGCTCAGTACGCAGTGAGGAAAGATCTCACGCTGCAGGCCCACGTTTAGGTGGATCGCGTACTGATTTGGAGTGAACTCCTGAATGACCGACCCAGTCTTATCAGCTTCGATGTTCCTGAGGGCAAAATTGCGATTGCTGGGATTGAGGCCACTTGCAAGGGCCGCCCGAACAGCAGGCAGGATTTCCAGCAGACGAGTCCCGGTGAACAGTGTCGGATTGGCGCGGAAGTCGAGCGGAATGTTCAAGGGAACACCGGGAATGTCCGACAGCGGGTTGACAATGCGGCTGCCGGGAATGTTACGCCGGCCCGTGCCGAGTGGACCCAGCGAGTAGCGTTCGGTGTCGACGTTGCCAGGAAATAGGAAGTCGTAATAGATGCCGCCGCCGGCGCGCAGCACCGTTTTTCCGTCCCTTCCCGGACTCCAGGCCAGGCCCATGAGAGGCGAAAAATTGGTCCAGTTCTTTCGCACCGGCCCGAGACCTCCGGAGCCGAGAATGGGCGCCAGATATGCCGGCTTGCTAAGGTCATAGTTGATCTCGTCGTCGAGAGTCCAGCCGAGGCCATAGTTGAACGTCAAGCGGGGACGGAGGCGCCAGGTATCCTGGAAGAAGAGATGGACGATGTCGCCCGTGCGCGTGTCGCCAAAATTTTTCTGCAACACGCGGGCGCTGCCAATCCCGACGGTGACACTCTGGAGAGGCAACTGAAGTATGTCGGGGAGTGTAGGAAACGACGCAGGCAGCGGGATGCGAAGCCCAGGCGGAGTGGAGGGCAGGGCGTTATAATCCCGCACCCGCCGTGGAGAGAAGAGGACGATTGTAGCCGGCTCGTTATTAATGGTGAGATTGCCGCTGCGGAGGTACTCCCAGTCGGCGCCGAAGCGGAACTGGTGTACGCCTTTCTGCCAGGCCAGAAGGTCGCTCCAGTGATAGCGGCGGGCGAGACCTGTGACAGTCCCAACACTGCCCAGGGTGAGGCCGGTGTCGGCGACTGTAATTGACGGCGCTCCCAAACCGAGACAACCCGCGCAGTCCCTCTCGCCTGCCGGCAGCCTGGCGGAACTCGTGAAGAAATAGGAGAAGCGGAAATCGTTGACCAAAGTGGGGTACAGTGTCGAAGTGATACCAAGCAGGCTCTGGTCGGCCCATGCCGTCAACCGCGGCCAGTTAGAAGGATAAGCCGTCTGATTTGCGGCCCCCGGCGCGAACTGCCGCACTCCATCATGAGAATGGCGCAAAAACAGGTAGTGGTTATCCGTCAGGCGGAAATCGAAGCGAAGGCTGAACTGAGTCTCAAAAAGCGGGCTCGGCGTGATCCGGCTCAGAGGCGCAAACTCGGGCGTGAGCTGCTGGGTGGCGCGCACGCTGCGCTGCTCGCTTCGCTCATAGTTGCCGAAGAAAAAGACCCTGTCTTTTCGGATCGGACCACCAGCGGCGGCGCCAAACTGCCTGCGCTGAAAGAAGGGGTCAGGATTAAACGCGTCTCGCGCGAGCCCCGGATAAGCTGCCAGGTTATGATCGCGGAAGAAGAAGAACCCGCTTCCATGCAGCTCGTTGGTCCCTGATCGGGTGACAATGTTCACAGATCCGCTTCCGGTCAGGCCGGTGGACAGATCGAAGTTGACGGTCGCGATTTGGAACTCCTGCACCACTTCCTGAGACGAGCCCATCGCCGCGCCGCCTTGGCCGACCGCCATGATGCTTCCGCCATCGACGGTGACGCGAGTGAACCGCCCCGGAATGCCTCCCGCCCCTACGGGTCCCCCCATTACCGACACAAGGGTGCGATTGTCGCTGGATCGGGAGGGCGGCTGCACGCCGGGTTCGAGCTTGCCCAGCTCGAGAAAGCTCCGGCCATTGAGAGGAAGCGATTCGATCTGACTTCGGGTGACCACCCCGCCGACCTGATGGGAATCATGTTGAATTTGAGGCGACACTGTTTCGATCACGGTGGCCTGTTCCGTTACTTCGCCGACCTGGAGGGAAAGGTCGACGGTGGTAGTGGAACCGGCTTCGAGAATGGCTTGCCGCATCAGCGTGTTGAAGCCCTTCGCTTCTGCCCTGATCTCGTAGGATCCCACCGGCAGAGCCGCCGCGCTGTAGAAGCCATTCACTTCGGTGATGTAAGCACGGCTCAGGCCGATATCTTTATTGATAATCGTGATCCCCGCCGCGGGAATGACAGCGCCCGTCGGGTCAGTCACGGTCCCGACGATAGCTCCCGTGGGTGATTGGGCCAGCAGCCTTGCTGCTGCGAGCAAGAGAATCGCCGGCAACCATTTCGTGCGTTGTAGACGTTTCATCGACGAGGATCTCCTTTCCCGGCAATCAGTTTTTGATCTTGCAACCTGTACCGCAAGCAACTTATGGCTTACACATTGAGACCGCAAAAGAGACGGTATTGGACAACACTCCGCCGATCTCAACACGCAGTGTGTAGCTCCCTTCAGTCCCTTCGGGAAATGTTCCTGCTACACTGAAGCTCCCATTGGCATCGGTTTTGCCCCAGCCTGCAATCTCCCAGGATTGACCATTGCTGGTTCCTAAGAGGCGCACAGAAGAGTTGATGGCGCCATTGCTCACCTTCAACTTCCAGGACGCCCCAATGCAGTATTCCTTCGATTCCAGTGAGAGTGCCGGCTCGTTATCGATAATTTTGAAAACACCACCGGAGGTACCCGCATAGGGAGTGTTTACGTTCCCTAGCGCCAAGGCCAAGGCTCGAATGTCGAGGTTCGTCAAGCCGTCATTGAAGGAGCTCCAGTTTGTGCCGCCATCGATACTTTTGAAGACACCGCTGCCCGATGTCCCTGCATAGAGCATGTCTGGATTGTCCGGGTCAATCACCAGGGCCGCGATGTTTGAGCCAGTGTTGATCAGGTCGGCCAGACCGTTATTGATTGCCAACCAGCTTGCGCCGCTGTCGGTACTCTTGAACAACCCCCGAAAAACATTAGGATGACGGGGATAGCCGCGAAAGCTGCAAGTCGCTGCATAGAGAATGCCTGGGTTGACAGGATCAATCGCCACCACATTGACTCCGGTATTCGTGAGACCCGTGGTGCTCCAGTGCGCGCCGCCATCAGCGCTCTTTAACACTCCATTCCTGTAATCCGGGCCATCGTATCCGTAATAGGGCGAGTCAAAAGTCCCCGCGTAGAGAGTGTTCTCATTGACTGGATCAATTGCCAGGGCAGCGAATGGAGGGCCTAGAAGATAGCTCCAGATTGCGCCACCATCAGTGCTCTTCACCAGCGGAGACCAGGTATCTCCGAATAAATCGTCGTGGTTTGCCACATAGAGAGTTTTCGGATTGGAAGGATCCATCACCAACGAATGGATAATGTCACATCCGTTGATATTCGGGCTGATGTTATTGTTCCAACTCGTGCCTCCATCGATGCTCTTGAACAAGCGACGATCGGAATGGGAGCAAAAGTTTGGCTCAGCAATCGCAGCATAGAGAATGTCCGGGTTATCGGAGTCAATCACCAGAGCGACAGTGTTATAGAGAAGGGGCACGCCGCTGCTGCGCCAGCTTGCGCCGCCATCACTGCTCTTGAACACACCGCTGGCACCCGCTGCGTAGACTGTAGCCGGGTTGACGGGGTTAATGGCCAGCGCGCGAACATCGGGACTGGTGAGTCCCGCGCTGACAACCCAATTCGCAAGGTATAAGTTCTGCCACTTTGCACCAAAACCAAACTCAGCGCTCATGGCCAACAAGATCACCAGGTCAAACAGAGAATAATAATTCCTTAGACTTCTCATCTCGGTCTCCATTCATGGTTTGCAGTTCGAGACTACAAAGGAGATGGGGTTTGAAAACACTCCCCTGATTTCAACCCGCAGCGTGTAGCTCCCCTCGGTCCCTTCGGGCATTGTTCCTGCTGCACTGAAGCTGCCGCTGGCATCGGTCTTCTCCCACTCTGCAATCTCCCAAGATTGACCACTGCTGGTTCCTAGGAGGCGTATGGAGGCGTTGGGCAGAGCATTGCTAACTTTCAAATTCCAGGAATTTCCGATGCAGTACTTGGCTGAATCCAGTGCGAGTAGGGGAGTTGATGTCGATGAAAATGTGATATCAAAAACGCCACCACCGTAAGTCCCCGCATACACCGTGCTTGGGCTTAGTGGGTCAAGCGCCAGTGCAGGAAGAAAAATCGATGTGAGACCGGAGTTCTCCGCACTCCAGCTTTTTCCCGCATCCGTGCTCCTGAATATCCCCGCGTTTTCAGTACCGGCGTATACCGTGCTTGGCGTTTGCGGATCCACCACTACGGTCCGCACGGTCGTCAAAGGTAGCGCGGAGCGGAACCAGCTTGTTGCCCCATCCGTGCTCTTGAATACTCCACTTTGATAAGTTCCCGCGTATACCGTGCCTGGATCTTTAGGATCCACCACCAAGGCCGTGACGTAGCCACCGGTGAAGCCGGAATTCGCCGCTGTCCAGGTTATTCCCCCATCTGTGCTTTTAAAAATCCCTTCGAATGTGCCGGCGTATAATGTAGTCGGGTTTTTTGGATCCATGGCTAATGCATAAATGCCGTGACTGGAACTGAGCGCGTGATAGGGCCAAGTCTTACCTCCATCGGTGCTCTTAAATACTCCGATCTCACGAACATCAAGATCCCCATAGCCGGTTCCCGCGTAGATCGTGCTCGGATTTTGAGGATCAACCACCAGGGTCCAGCAGCCCACGAGCCCAGTGTTCACGGCTGCCCAGCTTGCTCCCCCGTCGATGCTTTTGTACACTCCGTAATAAGTTGCCGCATATACGGTGCTTGAGTCCTGCGGGTCAACCGCCAATGCACTGACAAAATTCGGTGTTCTTTCCGAGCCGGAAGGACTCCAGGTCCTTGCGCCATCTGTGGTCTTGAATATCCCAGTGCCTGATTGATTCCAAGTTCCCGCGTAAATCGTAGCCGGGTTCTGTGGATCGATCGCCAGCGCGCCGATAAAGGCACCTTCAGGCCCATGGCTTGTCCATAGGTTGATTCCTGCAGAAAGCCTCCCTGATCCTGTTCCGATGCCGAAGAGCGCTACCACCACGGCAAACAAATTCCAAGGACAGTTCGTTAGACTTCTCATCTCGGTCCCCCTTCATTGTTTACAGTTCGAGACTACAAAAGAGATGGCGTTTGACAACACTCCGCCGATCTCAACGCGCAGTGTGTAGCTGCCCTCAGTTCCTTCGCCAAACTTTCCTTCTAGACTGAAGCTGCCGTTGGTGTCAGTTTTGCGCCATTCTGCAATCTCCCAGGATTGACCATTGCTGGTTCCCAAGAGGCGTATCGAGGTATTGCGCAGACCGTCGCTCATCTTTAACTTCCACGAATCTCCGACGCAGTATCCTGTGGAATCCAGGGTGAGTACTGGCGAAGTAAAAGTAATCTCAAAGACCCCACCGCCAAACGTCCCCAGGAAGAGGCGATTTGGATTTTGCGGATCAATGGCCAGCGCAGGGCGTTCAAAAAGACTGCCCGTCAAGCCTTCCAAACTCACGGGGCTCCAACTGGTTCCCCCGTCCGTGCTTTTGAAAATTCCGGCGTAGCCATATGCAGCCGCGGCATATAGCGTCGCCGGATTTTGCGGATCCATTGCCAGCAAGCAGCTATTCGGTAAGCCCAACTGGAGCCAGGTTCTGCCCCCGTCAGTGCTCTTAAACACACCGGCGCACGTGTACTCATAGGAGCGGATCGTTGAAGCCGTCGCATATATTGTGCCTGAGTCTTGCGGATCAATTGTCAGCGAAGGAATTCCGCCGGGAGAGAAAGTATCGATGGAGTAATCACCGCGCGGCGCCAACCCGGAGTTGACAGCACTCCAGTTTCTTCCTCCATCTGCGCTTTTGAATACACGGTTTTCAAGGTCTCCTGCATAGAGCATACTCGTGCTTTGCGGATCGATCGCCAGCGCAGTGAGACAATGCACACCTTGCGGCAAGTCCAATTTTGTCCACGTTCTTCCTCCATCGGCGCTCTTGAAATCTCCCGCGTAGATCGTGCTCGGGTCTTGGGGATCGATCACCAGGAAGAAGGAACAACCGCGCAAGCTCAACTCTGCCCAGTTTGTTCCCCCGTCCGTACTCTTGAAGATGCCGTTGTAAGTCCCCGCGTACACCGTGCCCGGGCTGTGCGGATCAACCGTAAGGAAAAGGGGAGTGTCGCGCAGGCCGTGGCTTGCTGTCCACTTCGCTCCGCCATCTGTGCTTTTGTATACTCCGCCACCCTGCACAGTTCCCGCGTATACTGTGCTCGGATTCTGAGGATCGACCGCTACCGCCGTAATCGAAGTAGCGTTAATCCCGGAATTGACCGCACTCCAGTTCGCTCCTCCGTCGGCGCTCTTGAACACTCCACTGCCCCACGTGCCTCTATAGATAGTGCTGGAATCTTGGGTTCCCGGGGCAAGCGCGAGGGCAAAAACCGGCAGGCCGCGATCGACCACAGTCCAGCTACTGCCGCCGTCTGTGGTCTTGAAGACCACTGAAACTGCGGCACAATAGAGCGTGCTCGGGTTTTGCGTGTCAATTACCAATGCAGTAACAAAGCGTTCCTTTACCGGCAAGGCTAAACTTACCCAGCTTTCTCCTCCATCTGTGCTTTTGAAGATGCCGTTGTCAGTCCCCGCGTACAACGTGCTCGGGTTTTGCGGATCAATCGCCACGGCCGCGCGGTGCAAATCAGAAAACAGTAGATGCCAGTTCGTTCCCCCATCCGTGCTCTTGAATATCCCGCGGTCCTCAACCCCCGCGTAAAGTGTGCCCGAATTCAGCGGGTCAATCGCCAGGGCCATCACCTTATTCTTGCCGTCGCCGATCAGGCTGGAGTTCGCAGCCCTCCAACTTGCTCCACCATCCATAGTTTTGAATACTCCACTGTCAATCGCGGCGTAAACCGTGCTCGGGTTCTGCGGGTCAACCAGGAGAACCGAGACTTGTCCTTTCGGCAACCCGAAATTTGCGTCAGCCCAGTTCGTTCCTCCGTCGGTGCTCTTGAGAATCCCACGCTCCCAATCCCCCGCGTATACGGTATTCGAATTTTGCGGATCAATCACGAGCGCAGAAGCGGAAATGCGCAAGGGCGTCCAGCTTTCTCCGCTATTCGTGCTCTTGAATAACCCGCGCAAGCTGGCGTTGGCGTACAGTGTGTTGGGGTTTTTCGGATCAACGACGAGGAGGTCGATGTTTCCTCCATCCGGTCCATGGCTTGTCCACACGTTGGTTCCCGCAGAAATTCTTCCCACGCCTGTCGCCAGGATACTCAGCACCATGATCAAAACTCGCCCTTCTGTAAAGGTCTTCATGATCTCCTCCTACTGTTTTTCCAGCACTAAATGCCGGACGAAGCGGCGGCCGTCGGACGGTTGCTCCGAAATGTCCAGGATCAGCTCTTTCGCCTGAGCCGATAATCGCCGCACGAGGCGGATCCGCCTGCCGCTGTCGCAATTGCGAAGGATCTCTACGGTCCCGTTGTCCAATCGGCGCGACGATTGGGTTCCCGAACACTTGAGTTCCTGAAAATCCCGGGCCTTTCCATCCAAGTACAGAATGGTGCTGGATGTCGTGGCACGGCCGTCCCACCAGATCGTGTCTATCGTGAACACCTCCCCCTTGGCATGCGGTTCAATCCGCACGGTGAAGCTCTTGGGGTGAGGGTCTCCGATGAAGGTCGAGCGGGTTGGATCCATCTTCCAGGTTCCCAATGCCCCTTGAGCCGAGCAGGATGCGGCAAACAGGATCATCAGTGGGATGGCTCGCATAATTGGAATAGTTTGCATACGCGAGAGAGTGATCCGGTTTAAAAGCGAAGAAAAGTTGAAAGGGGTTGAAAAGGGGTTGTATAACATTTGCACTCATTTGAAAACTAAGGAAATCCTCCAGACTTATGGAGCCCCAGGAGTTCAACCGGCAAGCCGTCCGGCAGCAATTGGAGCGGGTATTTTCGAGCGCGGGGTTTGTCCACAACGAGCGCCTGTCCCGATTCCTCCGGTTTGTCGTCGAGCAGCATCTGGAGGGTAAGGACAGCGAGTTGAAGGAATCGCTCATTGCCGTCGAAGTTTTCGGCCGCAAGCCGGATTTCGACCCCAAGCTGGATGCAATTGTGAGGACCGAGGCAGTGCGGCTTCGGGCGCGGCTTAGCAAGTATTACGCGAGCGAAGGCAGCGGGGATCCGCTGATCATCGAACTGCCGAAGGGCGGTTACATACCCGTGTTTCGCCAGGTTGAGGCCGCGCGTGAGGAGCGGAAAACCCGCTTTGGGCGGCTGTGGGTTACGGTCGCGCTTTCTGCCCTTGCTATTGCACTGTCAGCCATAGGCTGGTGGGGGAGTTTGCATAGAAGCGCGCCCATCGATATCGCCGTTGTGCCACTGGACAACTTGAGCCGCGATCCAGCCGACGATTACTTTGCCGACGGGCTCAGCGACGAGATTATTCGCAACCTTTCGGTAATCGATGGGCTCGCAGTTCGCTCCCGGACTTCATCCTTTGCTCTGAAGGGCAAGCCGCGGAATGTGCGTGAGGCAGGAAGGCAATTGGGAGCCAGCTACATCCTGGAAGGTTCCGTGCTGCGCGCCGGCCAGCGGTTGCGGATCAACGCTCAGTTGGTTCGCGTGCGTGACGATTTCACGCTGTGGTCGGGCAGGTTTGACCGCGAGTTGACCGATGTCTTCGCCATCCAGGACGAGATTGCCCTGGGTATCGTGAATAACTTGCGGCTGAAGCTCGGCCGCGGCCGGCGGCGTTACGAAACCAGCGTCGAAGCCTACGATCTGTATCTTCGCGCCCGCGCTCATGCTTTCAACGTAGACGCCTTGGATCAAGCTATCAGGCGTTTCGAGCAAGTAATTTCCAAGGATTCTTCGTTTGCGCCCGCCTATGCGGGTCTCGCATCGGCTTACGCTCAGCGGTCTGTTGTGTTCCCTTTGGATCATCCTGCCGATGAGTTGTTGAAAATGCGAACAGCAGCCGAGAAGGCGATTCAATTGGACCCACTGCTGGCGGAAGCACACGACGCGCTCGGCATGGTGTACGCACGCGAGGGGGAGTGGGAACAGGCGGAAAAGAGCTTTCGCCGCGCCATCGAGCTCGATCGCAATCGCTCGGGCACGTACATAGATTACGGATACTGGCTACTGGCGGTGCTCGGCCGCCTCGACGAGGCACTCCAGCAGTTGCACGCTGCCGAGAAAGCCGACCCGCTTGCACACGAGGTTCGCGGGGTCCTGGCCACCGTACTCATTTCCGCTGGCCGATACGATGAGGCGGCCGATTATTGCCTGAAGTTGCCTGCCGATAATCCTTTCAAGAGCCAGTTTCTCGCTCGCGCGCGGTTTGGTCAGGGGAGGACGGGAGAGGCACTCCATCTCCTCACTAATGACCCGCATGTGCCCAGGAATCCGCAGGGCCGGGGCTTTCTCGGTTACGTCTATGCTCGATCGGGGCGACGTGAGGAAGCTGAGAAGATGGCGGCAGCTTCCAATTACCCGAACGAGCAAGCTTTGATTTTCGCCGGACTCGGGGACAAGGAGCGCACCCTTGAAGCCGTCGATCGCATGACTGCCCTGGGACCGCAGCGTGTGGGTCTGTACCTGAATTATCCGGAACTGGCTCTGCTTCGCGGGGATCCGCGTGTGAAGACATTTCGGAAGAAAATCGGCCTCCCCGAATAGCGGGCATCAGAATTAATCCTCCCCTCTCCTTCCCTCTTGCTTCGGCAAGGCCAGCCTTGCCGAAAATTTTCTTTCGCAGATTTTGGGGATCGTATTTTTCTCGGAATCAGCGCATCAGCCATTTGTCGAGAAATGCGAAAGCGGTGTCGCCGTAGACGATGTGCCCTCCTTCAAAGAGACCAAACTCTGCCCGCTCGTCGACCCCCAGCTTCTGATAGAAGCTCTTCAGAAGCGCGAACTCCGCTTGAGCCATCGGATAGTAAACGACACGGTCCTTCGTTCCCTG
>DASXQR010000132.1:0-57096 GCA_036507075.1 Acidobacteriota bacterium
GGCTCCGTTTCCTTGATCAGATCGGCCGACTGGTCGAGGAAGGCTGTCTAATCGTGTACGCATTTTGTTTAATGTTCAATCACTTCCACCTCCTGTGCGAAACACCTTTGAGCGAACTCGGTCGTTGGATGCAAGAATTGCTGGGCGGCTATGCATCCCAATTTAATCTGCGGCATGACCGAGTGGGCCACCTCTGGCAGGCCAGGTACAAGGCAGTGCTCGTCGAAGATGGCGAGTATTTCCTTGATTGTTCGCGATACATCCATCTCAATCCAAAGCGAGCCGGAATGGTCGATTCTCCTGACCAGTATTATTGGTCGAGCTATTGCAATTACGTCGGCGGGATGCGCTCAGTCGATTGGGTAAGCACCGGTCGTGTTTTGCGACATTTTTCCGGATCAGAAGCGTACAGATCTTTCGTTGATGCCGCAGAACAGGAAACAGCGGCGGCACCGTTCGAACGAGCCACGGCGGGGCTCATCCTAGGGAGCGAAGCCTACGTCGACAAGGTACGGCAGATGATCGTGATGGCAGCAGATAATCCTGACATCCCAACGATAAGGAAATTGCGTTTCCTGCCATCTCCGTTTTCGCCGTCCGAAATTCGAACCGCTGTCGACATTGTCTTTCGCACTTATTCTGCAACTCAAAGGATGCGGATGCTGATCTATGCGCTACGTCGGCATACTCGACTGACAGGCAAAAGCATCTCAGAAATTACGGGAAAGCGACAAAGCACGGTGAGCCAGGCGGTCAAGGAACTCGAAGAGAGGATACTCAGTAGCCCCGAGTTTGCGGCCGATATCGATCGTCTCGAAGCGGCGCTGCAAAGCAGTCTACTTGACTGCGCTAAAAAATGAATTCTGAAGACCTGACCCCATCCACCCCATCCACCGGAGAGCACTACTCAGGAATCACAGCGATCGCTTCAATTTCGAGAAGCAGACCAGACCCGAGGCCTGCCTGGACCAGAGTCGAGGCGGGAGGCGCGGTCATGTTCAGGTAATCGGCCCGGATTCTTCGCAGCTCCGACGTATTACTAATGTCGGTAACGTAGTAGTTGATTTTTACTATGTCCTGAAAAGTTGCTCCTGCAAGCGACAGGCAGCGGGCCAGGTTGTCAAACGTGTTCTTCGCCTGAGCTGCAAAATCCGGCGGAAGCTTGCCGTCGCGGCCGGCGCCTCCCTGTCCCGAAATGAAAATCAGCCTCCCGGATCGCGATGTCACCACGTGCGTGTAACCCGGTGGCTGGCTTCCATCCCGATTCAAAAACTGTTTGGCCGGCCTGCCAGATTGCATCTGGCTCCAGAGGAAAGGGGAGAGCAGCAGGAACGCTGCAATGTACAGACGATATTTCATGCATCCTCCAACGAAGTATTCCTGTTTGGCACTTGTTTTCTGCGCAGTGAAGCCTGACCTGGTACTTAGTTACAAAAATTCGAGTTAGAACTTTTCACCACCAAGGCACAAAGAGCACAAAGCAAGACGTGGGGCATGCAGAGGCCGGTGGCTTCAGTAAGCTTTACGACGCAAAGCCTCTCTGCGTTCAAGCCGTTCTTTTAATACGGGAAGAATCTTCACCGCCTCTTCCTTGAGACGGCGCTCTACCACTGTTCGCTTCAGCCACCCCAGCCAGCCGCCAAGCAGATCGACTTCGGACCGATTTACATACGCCAGATAATTGTGCGAGCCGGCGGACCCTCGCAACACCATCGTCAGGTTGAGGGATCCATTCGTATAATGAGTGGAGAATATCTGCTTGCCGGCTACCACAGCTTCAGGCAAATTTCCGCCAGCCTCAGGTTTGATCATGCTCACCTGTGTTGCAATGATGACCGGCTTTTGACCATAGAGTTCCTTTGACCAGTAGAGAAACGACTCCATGTCGGGCAACCGAACTCGGGGGTAGTTTTCCAGGTATTGCACAAGCCGCGGCAAATTTTTGAGAAGATACGGCGAGTGCCGAATTATTCGCGTAAAGCTCGCCTCGACGTTCACCGCCTGCTTTTGATCCTGATAGTCGGGAATGCCCTGGTGTCCGCGGTCCAGATAAGCTTTAGCACGATCCAGCACAATGTGCCGAAATGCATTCTGCAGCGCCGGCGCATCTCGCGGACCCCCGATTGCTGCCTTCCGCAGACGCTCCATCTCCCCGGCGCCAAGCTTCAGATTGCAGTCGCCGATCTTGCAGGCGCCGATACCTTCCAGATCCGCGTCGCCCAAGGCAAGGCTGTCGAGGTCATGAATGTTGGGCGTATCTGAGAAGCGGCGGATTGCCAGTACCAGAGGACCGCGTTTGAAATCTGCTATCTCACGTACATTTTCAATGAGAGTGACGCCGGCTGCCTTCACCCTCACGATTGCAAGAATCGCGAGTTCCTTGTCCGAACCTGGGAGCACGCGCACCAAGACCTCGCCGCGATCCAAAGCCTGGCGTTCTGCGGCTGTCACCACCACGGCAGGGTAGAAAAAAGAAAACGTTTCGTCGGAAGCCCCGGCTGCGCGCAACGGGCAGATAAGAATACATTCAACCAACAGGAGCAGTATCACACGCGCGCGGATGCTTCGGCCGGGCTTCATGGTGAACAGGAATGTTTGCACCACAAAGGCACAAAGGGCACAAAGTCAGGCCTGGCGGCGACATTCATCTCTGGGCTTCAAGAAAAGCGATCAGGTCGGCCAGCTCCGGGCGCGTGAGCGATTGATCCAGGCCTTCAGGCATGAGCGAAACGTTGGACGGCTGCATCGAACGGATCTTATCCCGAGGGATCCGCAGCTTTGAATCCGGGCCCGTAACAAGCACGATGGAATCTGCGGTTTGTTCCGCTCGAATGCCCGAATAGACCTCGTCGCGGGTCTCCACTCGATATGTTTCATGCTCGCGCACAAAACTGGCGCTGGGAAAGATGATCGCTTCCAGCAAATCGTGCCGCGAGCGGATCGCGCCAACCGAGGTCAGATCCGGTCCCACCTGCCCACCCTGGGCTCCGATGGTGTGGCAGCTCGAACAGGCCACCTTCTGTCCGAAAAAGATCTTCAGGCCGCGCGCGACATCTCCGCCACTCAACCTGGATTCGAGCTGCTGCAGGCGCTGGACGCGCGCCTGGCGCACTCTTTGAAAGCGATCCAGCAGCGGTTTGGCAGATTTCTGTATCGCGTCGGGATAGCCGGCAAACAACTGCTGGAGCTGTTTTTCGCCGAACGCTTCCAGCCCTTGTGACGATTTCAGCAGCCCGGCCACCAGCACTTCGCCTACTTCCCGGCTGCTGGCGCCGCGGAAGGCATCCAGCAGGCCGGGCAGGATGAGAGGATCGGCCTCGGGGATATACTGCCGCGCGATTACCATTAAATCCGGCTCGGTCAATCGCGCGCGTCCGAGAACCTGAGATGCGGCAAGTCGCAGGGCAGCCTCCTTGTCCTTTGCAAGCTGCCGGAGGAGGAAATTGAAGTGTACAGAAGAAAGCTGGGGGCGCGAGGTAACCAGCGCTCCAATGGCGGCCGTTCGAAGATCAGCCGTCTCAGCGTCATTGCTTGCAATACGCGTCAATTCATCCGCCCATTCGGTGATCTGGTGTGAACGGATCAAGGCCAAGGCGCGCGAACGCGCCTTTATGTCGGTATCCTTCAATATCCCCCCGATGCTTTGAATCCAAAGCGTGGGAAGCTGCTTTAAGGGGCAGCGGTCCATCGTATCCAGCAGAAGTATCTTTCGCTCCGTTGGGGCTGCCGGATCACCGAGTAATTCCGCTATCATCTGTTGCACGCCAGAATCCCGGCAGAATGAAACCAGGGCTTCCCCCAGAGCTTCGGATTCGTCCGCAGATAATTTCGGATCACGCAAGCGCGAACGTAAAAACGCAAGCACGTTGCCGGACCACTGTGGATGGCGCGAAGCTATCCAGAGTGCCGCATGACGCAAATCCCTGTTCGCACTACCCAGCAAAGCAGTAAGCTGTTCGGCTTTGAGCGGACTGTTTTCCATCTGATCCAGTGCGATAACCGCTGCTTTGCGCACTTTCGGTGAAGGATTTTTCAAGGCGGCAATGAGTGGGGCGGGTTGCTGCAGGCTCATGAGCGAGAAAATGATCGAGTGCTCCACAAATCGATCGTCGGGGTTGGCTGAAGCAGCTATCAACGCCGGAACGGCATGGTCATCCTCGATTTGCCCAAGGGCAGCGGCAGCCTGCCGCCGCACGGGCGCCTGGTCATTCCTGACCATCTCGATCAGACGACCGACGGCTTCACCATCGCGCGCCATCCCCATCGCCCGAGCCGCCGCCACCCGAACCTGAAGGGATGTATCCTTCAACGCGGCCCGCAAAACTTGCCCGGCTTTCGGTGTGCCGATTCTAAATAGAGCAAATAACGCCGCACATCGGACTTCTGCCGGCGCCGAACTATGCAGCATTTCAGCGAGAGGAAGGACGGCTCTTTCACCTGCCTGAACCAGCAGCTCGACAGCTTTGTCTTGAACTGCCGGCCTTGAGTCTTTGAGATGGGAACACAATTGCGCCGGGGCGCGTGTTTCCAGCTTCAGAGCATTTCCCCGAGGGTCATTGATCCGCGGTGAATCTTTCCTGCGGACGCGATAAATCGCTCCCCGAACCTCCGGTCTCTCCACAATCGACAAAGGACAACCTTTGATAAACCACCCCCCTGTGTCTACCACCAGCAGGCTGCCGTCGGCATCTTCGATTACGTCGGTGGGATGGAAATAAGGATCGTCGGACGTCAAGAAGTCTTCATCCTCGGTTCGAAAGGTAGCTGCGTCGCGAAACAGCTTGTGTCGCTGCACCCGATGCGGATTGAACTGCGCGCTGAATAAGTTGCCCCGGTATTCGGGGCCGAAAGCGGTGCCCCGGTATCGGGCCAGGCCGGAAGGCGCAATCCGCGCAAACTTTGTCATCACTGGCATCAAATCGCCGGTGCGCTTTAACTCTTCGATTACGGGATGCGGCTTGGGGTAGACGCCTCCTTCCACCCAGTGAATCAGAGCATCACGCTGGCCCTGTTTCGGATCGCTGAAGTACGTCATCGTGCCGATCATTTCTCCGGCAGGCGTAAAGATCAGCTCAACAGGATTATCGAATCCGCCGGCACTGATCCATTCCAGTCCCGACCCGTCGGGCCGGCAGCGCCAGATCCGCGCGCCTTTTCCTTCCAGGGTGGCGCCCTCTTTGGTCTTGATCTTGTACCCGCGTCGCGCGTCGGTCAGGTAGAGCCAACCATCCGGACCAAAGAAGGGCCCGTGCAAAAGGGCCCCGTTTACACTCAAAGTCCACCCGGTCAAAACAATCTCGCGGCGGTCAGCGACGCCATCGTCATTGGTATCATCGAAGCGGAGCAGATCCGGTGACGCCGTAACATAAAGACTCCCCCGATACCAGACCGCTCCCTGGGGAAGCGGAATTCGATCCGCAAAGAGTTTTCCGCTGTCGTACACCCCATCCCCGTTTGTGTCTTCCAGGACACGAATCACATAGCTGGGGTTTTTCAGCATGTCTTCAGTAGTCATCGTGTTGGGGCTGGTCGACTGGCACAGGAAGAGGCGGCCGCGGTCATCTAGGCTGGCAAACATGACGTAGGGCGCCAGATCTGGCCCGGCCGCTTGTTCTACGGTGAAGCCTTTCGGGACGTGAATTGCGGCCAGCCCCGTCAAGGCGCGCGGTTGTCGGGTCATCCCGGCCTGCTGGGACAAAGCCGCCATAACCAGCAGGCCGAGGGCGGCTAGGAATGCAAGGATCTTCAGGAAGTTTTTGTTGTGGGATGACACGAGATTCTCCGCGGCGAGAAACAGGCCTTCGTGCCTTGGTGCCTTGGTGGTTAAAAAATCTCACCACCAAGGCACAAAGGCACCAATAACTAAAAGAGCTTCACCACTCAAAACGCAACTGCATCTGCATGCGCCGGCTGTTGGTCTTTTCCGGGTTCCATTCCGGCACCGCCACAAGTTGTCCCGCATCCGGCGATGTGATGTCGTTCACCGGAGGCACAAAATGGGGATGGTTGAAGATGTTGGAGATTCCCGCGTTGTATGTCAGCGAGTAGCGCTCCCGTATCTGGAAGGTCTTTACCAGCGCCAGGTGGTGAACATTCAAGCCGGGCCCCTGGAGCACATTGACCCCGCTGTTTCCAAATCTTCCCTTGGGCGGCTCCTTGAACGCTGCTTTATCAAACCACCGATCCACACCGCGCTGGCCGCGGGACAAATTGCCGTCACCGACCTGGTCCGGAAGGCCGCCGAAGGTGTTTGTATTGGAGGGATCCGAACCGGAAAACGCGGGCGAAAAGTAGGCGCCGGTCGCGAAAAAGCTCATCGTCTGAAGCTTCCACCCTCCCAGGATTTGATCGACGATGCCGGGCGCGTCAGACAGATAACGCCGGCCCCGGCCGAACGGAAGCTCGATGATGGACGTGACAACGGCGCGCTGTCGCTGTGTGAAGTCGTCGCGATTCCAGTTGTTTGTGACGTCATACGGGTTTTCGGTATTTAAGAAGTTGTGCAGGTTGCAAGCCAGAGTGTAATTTGCGTTGAACGTGATCAGACCCATTCTGCGCTTTGCTTCCAGTTGCAGCGCGTCGTATTTGGATTCGCCGTCTTCCCGGATAAATGTCGCGCCCACAAATTGTGGAAAAGGCCGCCGGTCCTGGGTGAAAGGCGTCAAACTGGGTCGCGGTTTGTTCAGATTGAGCGAATAGTTCAAGCCGCGGCTGCGCGAGCCGACATAAGAGACGCGAAATCCCAGGTCAGCAACCTCTTTCTCCACGCTCAGATTGAACTGATGGATGACTCCGTTCCTGGTCTTGATCGGATAACCGGAGACACTCTGTGAAGGAATCGCCGCCAGAGCGAGGTTGGCCGGAAACGGTTCCGGGAATGCAAACAGCGGACTCCCGCCTTCGATCCGGTTTGTGTAGCTCTCGCTGATCTGGAACGGTCCCCCGCCTTGGAGCCGGCTGAAGGGATCCAGCCGCTCCGTGTAGAGGCCGTAGCCGCCGCGGATCACCAGATCCTCGCGCAGGCGGTAAGCGAAACCAAATCGTGGACGAAAATCGTTCTTTGCCTCCTCGGGCACAACGTTGCCGGGCACGATCTTGATGGTTTTGGGGAAAAGAGGACTGACGCGCGAGAGCGCGGCCTGGGGCACAATTACGTTTCCTGTCTGTGGATCCCAGTTGAGCTGCAGGCCGTCATCGAAAGTCGGCGAAATGAAGTAGTCCCACCGCAGACCATAGTCGATGTTCAATCTCTGGCTTACCTTGAACGTGTCCATCGCATACAGAGCCAGCTCGCCCGCCCTGCGCCAGCGGTCCAGGAGAGGATCCAGCCGCACGCTGGTGCGCGGGATGCCCAGCAGGAAATCGGCATAGCCGATTCCTGTAAAGGATCCGTTAAAGCTAAAACGGCCGTACGTGCCTTCCTCAATCACGGATCTGAAGCTGTTGAACTTGTTGTACTGCACGCCGAACTTCCAAACGTGGCGATCCTTCGACCAGGTGAGCGAGTCTTCATACGAAAAATCATACTCGTCATTGACCGTTCCGCCTGGTATTGCACGCAGGCTCGTCAGGCTGGTCACTCCGGAGAAATCCATCCTCGGGAATCCCATCGCGCTCAGGCCCTTCGGATTGACTCCCTTCAAGCCGATTTTGGAAACCGCTTCGTCTCCTTTTGGCGGCGTGAAATTGTCCACGGTGATTCCGTCGCGCACCTTGTTGCCATTGAATCCGAAACGGAACGTGTTCACGATGACGGGCGAGAACACATGCGTATCCGACAGCACGCCTTTATCGTGATATCGCGTCCTGGTACGCGCGAAAGCAGGCAGCAGATTGGCCAGAACATACGGAGACCAGTAATATTGATATCTGAAGAACAACGAGTTGCTCTTGGTCAGGTTGTGATCCACCCGAAACAACGGATAGTCAGCCAGAAAGTAGTCATCGGGGTACGGGAAATTGAACCCGAAATTGTTGCTGAACTTGTCCGGCCCTCCCAGATTGGGCGTGGGAAAGTAAATCTCCTGAACCTTGCGGGACGTCTCGTTCTGACGATTCGCCGGAATGATATTGTTGGGAAAGGCTTGTCCGGTCAGCGGATCGACAATCGTTCTGGAGAATTGCGAGAAATCTCCCTGCCGCATTTTCAGCGTCGGCACGCTGGCCAGAATGAAAGAACCGGCAGGCACACGGATGTGCGTCCAACCTATATAGAAGAAAGTCTTGTCCTTGATAATTGGCCCGCCCGCGTCCGCGTAAAAATCATGAAATTTGTAGTGTGTTTTCTCCGGATCAAAGAAGCTCTTCGCTCCCAGAGCGGAGTTCGTATGCTTGTAATATGCCATGCCATGCCAGGCATTGGTGCCGTGTTTGGAGGTGGCATTAAAACTGGCGGCACGGGACTGATCGGCCGTGTTGTTGACCGTGACGACCTTGACCTCATCGTAGGTGTAAATATTCACCGACTGATTCCCGGAGCGGTCATTCTGGACTCCGTCATCCTGCGCCGATATTTGGGTGCTCCTCTGGCCTGAGATCGTGACATTCCACCCGGCTCCCTGCACCCCTGGCAATGTGGTGAGCAGCCCAAGGGGGCCAGGGTAGGGCGATTCGGTGTCCACCTGCGGCACATCTTTGAACTGGTCGGCGGTAATGGCTCCCGCGATTGTGCCGCCTTCGGTGCTGATGAGCGCTGCGCCCGCCTCTACGGTAACGTGCTCGGTAGCCTCGCCCACCTGCATCACCGCGTCGATGCGCCGCGCCTGCCCGCTTTCCAGCGCGATGTTATCAGCCACAAATGTTTTGAAGCCGGGCATCTCAACGGCCAAACGGTAGGTTCCGGGCTTTAAATCAGAGATCTCGAAATTCCCGTTGTCGTCTGTAATAACCATTCTTGCCCGCACGTTGGTCATCATGTCCGTGACCATCACCTCCACGCCGGGCACCACCGCTTTGGATTGATCCGTGACAGTCCCGCGAATCGTTGATAGCGCAGATTGGGCCATCAGCGGCCCGCCGGCGCATAAGACGAGAACCATTATTCTCAGGAAAAATCGGACGGACGCGCTGTCCGCACTGCTCGAACAAGGACTGAAGGCTTGCCGCATAGGACCCCTCCTTAATTCAGTTCTGTCCTGGTTTGAAGGTTAGATTGTGTATGAAACATAAGACCACTTCGAATACTTTCTGTCAAATAATCTTTGACGCGAAATTGCGGCTCTGCCGCCGGCCTCTGGCGGCAAGGCTTCGCCTCGCGGAGAGACGGCCTGAGGGCCGTCTCATGAGGGCCGTCTCAGGGAATGTCGCGGCATCACCCTGCCGTCGACTTTGCCCGAGACGGCCATCGGGCCGTCTCTCCACTCAAAAATGTTGCAAAAACTGTATAATCAGGCCATTCCGCGGAGGTTGTCTTATGGCGACCGAAGTTTCCTTGCCAGTTCCAGAGCTTAGACAGGCTCCCGCCACCGGGACGCCGGAGGCTGTGCCCGAGCCGAAAGCTGAAACCGCTGGGCGACTTGCATCGCTCGATGCCTTCCGCGGTTTCACCATGTTCTGGATTATTGGCGGAGCCGCCGTGGTGAGATCGCTCGCAATTCTGGGAAAAGATCCCGTCACCGGATTCCTGGCGTATCAAATGGAGCACACGCCGTGGCGCGGGTTGAGATATTACGATTTGATCTGGCCTTCCTTCATGCTGATGGTGGGGGTTTCGGTCGCGTTTTCTTATGCCAGCCGGTCGCGCGTGCAGAGTCACGGCCGGATGACAGGGCACGCATTCGCCAGAGCTCTGATACTTTTTCTGCTCGGCTCGCTGCGCACTTCCGTTTCATCAGGCTCGGCGGCCTGGATCGAGCTCAGCAGCGCGCTTCAACCGATTGCGGTCGCCTATTTCATTGCATTTCTGCTGGCCGGAAACTCGGCGCGTCTTCAGGCCGCCGCCGCCGCCGTCATCCTGGTCGGATACGGTCTGCTGCTGCACTTCGTGCCGGCACCGGGCATCTCGCCTGGAAGTTACCAGAACAACTTAAATCTGGTGAGCTGGGCGGATGTTGCCGTGCTTGGCCGGACACACCCTGAAGGGTGGGGAACTGTGCTTTCGACGATTCCCACCATCGCCACCACTCTTTTAGGTTTACTGATTGGTGAGCTCTTGCTGAGCAGCCGGACACTCGCCTACAAAATGAAAATCATCGGCTTAATCGGTGTCTCTGGAATTGCTCTGGGATTAGCTCTGGATCCCGTGGTACCGGTCGTGATGAAACTCTGGACCGTCTCCTACGGCATCGCTTCAGCCGGTTGGGCTTGCCTGCTGTTCTTATTCTTCCTTTGGATCATTGACGCCCGAGGCTACCGCGGGTGGTCATTGGCATTTGTGGTAATCGGCATGAACGCGATTGCAGCTTATCTTGCCGGTACGCTGGTTTCTTTTTCGCGAATCGTTTCCCCCTTTACAAATCTAATCGCACCGTGGCTCGGAGTGTCGGGCGCATTGGTCAGGCCGCTGGCGGTCCTTACCGTTGAATGGCTTGTCCTGTACTGGATGTACAGGCGAAAGATTTTTATCAGAGTGTGAATTCCCGATTCCGCTTTGGCCTGACATGATCCTGCTTCCCCTGCTTTACCTGTTCTTCAATTTTCAGACGGCAGGCCAGAACGAAACCAGCGAGAAAACAGACGCCGCTATTGCTGCGGTCGCGGCCTGCCGTCCCTGCCACGAGGAGATAGTTCGAAGGTTTGTCAACACCGCGCATTTCAACACATCTCGCCCGGCCGCCGCCTATTCAGTCAAAGGCAGGTTCTCGGATGGTCATAACATCCTCAGGACCGTCAAGCCGGAAACCTACTTTAAGATGGAGCAGCGCGATGGCGCGTTTTATCAGACCGGCTATCAAAGGACAGAAGGCGGCACACAGGTCAGAACTGAAAAGTTTGACCTGGTCATGGGCTCCGGGAGAAAGGGACAGTCATACCTCTTCTGGAAAAATAGCCTGCTGTTTCAATTGCCCGTCTCTTATCTGACCGGAATCAATGACTGGGTCAACAGCCCGGGATATGTTGATGGAGAAGTGCAATTTGACCGCATCATTCCGCCACGGTGCCTGGAATGCCACGCCACAAATTTCACACTGGAATCGACTGCGGGCCGCGTGAAATATGCGAGTGAGTATCTACTGGGTATTTCCTGCGAAAAGTGCCACGGCCCGGGCGCTCGGCATGTGCAGTATCAAACCGATAATCCGCAGGAAACATCCGCGAAATACATCCTGAACCCTGGAAGCTTCAGCCGCGCCAGAAGAATAGATAACTGCGCCCTCTGCCATTCGGGTATCGGACAGCCGCGACGGCCATCTTTTAGCTACAAGCCGGGAGAAAACCTGGAAAAGTATTTCGCGCCACAATCCCAGGCGAATGCACGGCCCGATGTCCACGGAAACCAGGTTGCTTTGCTGCGCCTGAGCAAGTGCTTTGCTTCCAGCAGCGACTTGACCTGCTCGACCTGCCATGATGTTCACAGGGAACAGAGAAGTACCACCGAACTTTCCCAGAGATGCGCGCGCTGTCATCAGCCTGATAAGTGCGGTATGTTCATCAAGCTGGGAAAGCAGATAGCGGAAAATTGCATCGACTGTCATCTTCCGAACCAACCGAGTCGATTGATCACAATTATGAGGCCCTGGGGGAATTACGCGCCATCGTATCGCAATCATCTAATCGGTATTTATCCGGCGGAGACGGCAAAGTTTCTGCAGCGACTGAAGGAGAACAGAAGGTGAAGGGCGTCTCAGTTGCAATCGGATGCCTGCTTGCACCCGTTTTTCTCTACCAATCCCCATCCCCCGGCCCTCGGGTGCGGTTCGTGGACGTGGCGTCGCAGTCGGGAATCACATTCAAGCATGAGAATGGCGCCTCAAAAAACAAGCTGCTGCCGGAAACATTCGGCTCCGGCGTCGCATGGCTGGACTACGACAACGACGGCCTGCTCGATTTGTACTTCATAAACGGCGCCGATCTTTCACAGGGAAAAGCATCGCCGGGAAATGTTCTATACCGCAACGTGGGTGGCGGAAAATTCGTCGACGCTACCGCCAGGGCCGGTACCGGCGGCCATGGCGCTTTCGGAACGGGAGTCGCCGTGGGAGATTACGACAACGACGGATTTGTTGACCTGTACGTGACGAACTTTGGCGCTAATATTTTGTATCACAACAACGGCAACGGCACATTCACGGACGTGACTGCCAAAGCGGGAGTGAGCGGCGGCGGCTGGAGCAGCAGCGCCGGATTTTTCGATTTCGATCGCGACGGCAGGCTGGATTTGTTCGTAGCGAAATACCTGGATTACAACATTGACGACAATCCGTACTGCGGATTTGAAAGAGAAGGATATCGGATGTACTGCGATCCGCGGCTGTTTGACGGAGTTCCGAACCAGCTTTTCAGGAATAAAGGGGACGGCACCTTTGAAGACGTATCGAAGCCGGCTGGTATTGCCAATCCCGCGGGCAAAGGATTGGGCGTTGCTTTCGGAGATTTTGATCTGGATGGCTACGTCGATGTCTACGTAGCCAACGACGGCGTCCGCAATTTCCTGTATCGAAACAGCGGCAACGGCACTTTTGTCGATCTGGCCTACAGCGCCGGCGTCGGTTTCGACGGACACGGGAAACCGCAAGCGGGAATGGGGACGGAGTTTGGGGACTACGACGGCGACGGGCTGCCCGACATATTCGTCACGAATTTCTCAGAGGAGCTCAACACCCTGTACCGCAATCTGGGAAATCTGGCGTTTGAAGATATAACCGAACAGGCCGGTTTGAGTTCTGGCTTCCTGCCGCTTGGATTTGGAACAAAGCTGTTTGACTTCGACAATGATGGAGATCTGGATATTTACGTTACCAATGGACACGTGATCGACAACATCGCGTTATATAACAGCCGGCTTTCTTACGCCCAGAAGGATCTGCTTTACCGGAACACGGGAGGGCGCTTTCGAGACGTGTCTGCGGAAAGCGGTTCCGCCTTTCAAATCGAGCATGTAGGGCGGGGAGCCGCCGTGGGCGATTTCGACAATGACGGGGACTTGGATATTGTTGTGTCCAATTGCGGCCAGCGCCCTATTTTGATGAGAAATGATGGCGGAAGCCAGAACCATTGGATCGCCATCAGGGCACGCGGCAGAGAAAGCAATTCCTTCGGTCTGGGTTCCAAGGTCCGTGTTGAAACCAACAGCAGAGTACAGTCAAAAGAAATCAATAATGCAGGAAGTTACCTGAGCAGCAGCGATATCCGACTGTATTTCGGTCTCGGGCGTGAATCCAGGGTTAAGCGAATTGAAATCCTGTGGCCCAGCGGAAAACGACAGTCGTTAACGGACGTAGCTGCGGATCAGTGGCTGCAACTGGACGAAGCACGAGCCGAACGATGACGTTGCTGGTTGGGAACTGTTTGCTTTTTAGCAAGTTTTCCTAATCAACTTCCAAATGCGGAATGCGGAATGCGGAATGTGGAATGCGGAACGCAAAATACGGATTGCGGATTGCTGAATATCTGCAGCCTAAGGCTTCGAAGCCGGGGCCAGAAACTCTTATTCCGCATTCCGCATTCCGAAATCCGCATTTGAAGGCGGCTACCTTGACTTCTTTCCCGGCTGCCTTGCTTTCTCCCTGATTTGTTCCAGCAGAGGCGCGTCCACCGGGCACCCAAGTTTCTCGGCTTTTAACGCTTCCTCTAATGAGCGGGCGTATTCTGCCCGCGCGAACAACACTTCAGCTAGCTGCCGGTGCGTATTTCCGTGGTCCGGACTGATCTCGAGCACGCGTGAATAAGCCTGCAGCGCTTCCGCGTTCTCAGCTCGCTGTTGATGGATCAATCCGGTCTCAAAAAAGACGTCGGCCTGAAGTTGCTGAAAATAGGGCGAGCTGAGAAATCGCCTTCCCTCCGGCGTTGCCAAAGCCAATTCCTTCAGCGCAGCAGCAAACAGTTTCTCGCGCCGGTAAACCTGCGCAAGCTTAAGGTGACCTTCGGGACGAGAAGGATCGAGTGCGATTGCTTTTTGAAACAATTCCCGGGCCGCTTGCAGGTTCTCTTTTTCAAAATAAATCGATCCGAGCGTGAGGTACATCTCGGGAATCACGTATTCTGACTTGACGGCGATCTGTAATTCCCGGATTGCGTCTTCTGGCTGCTTAAGATCCAGGTGCGCCAGTCCGAGATAGTAGCGGGCGGCAGTGAGAGAGGGGTCCAGTTCCAGTGCCTTCTTGTTTTGCCGAACGGAAAGTTCAGGGTTGCCTGACTTGCGATTCGCCTCTCCAAGCAGTGCCAGAAAGTACGGACTGTCCGGTTTCGTTTTCAAGCCGCGCTCCAGCTCTTCCTTCGCTCGCTGCGTTCGACCCAGCTCCAGGTAAATCTTCGCAAGATAAAATCTGGACCAGATCAAACCTGGATCGATCGCAAGCGCCTGCGCCAGCTCCGCCTTGGCTTCGGCGATCATTTCGTGAGAGCCTTGCAAAAAATATGCCTCACCCAAGAGCATATGGGCTTGGGCGGACTTCGGATCGAGAGCGACAGCCGTTTTGAGCTCCTCAATGGCTTTCCCTATCTGATGTTGCTGCAGGTATGCAGCGCCCTTGCGTAGAGCCGCTGTTTGCGCATCTGCCTGCTTATCGTTCTGCAAGGCCGGGAGGATCAAGGAGGCGAGCAGGAAGGCGGGCAGCGAAAAAACTGAGAGAAAGCTCAGCATGAGCCGCATTCTAGTACTTTTTCACCACAAAGACACAAGACACAAAGTTGACGCCTTTGTGCCCTTTGTGTCTTTGTGGTGAAAATTTCTAACCCGAACTTTTGCAACTAAACGTTTACAATTGACAGATCACAACCAATCGAGGAGGCGCCATGAAGTCCGAAACCCGAAGCATTCTTCGAATCTGTTTTTTGATTGTACTGCTGCTTCTGCTGTCGTCGAATTCATTCGCGCCGGCTCGTTCGCACCAGGAAGATGCCGCCGTTACCCCCGCGCAGACGATTGAACTGTTCAATGGAAAAGACCTGACCAATTTCTATACCTGGCTGGTTGACTCCAAATTTGAAGACCCCGACAAGGTCTTCACTGTGGTTGATCAGGTGGATGGCGAGCCTGCGATTCGATCCAGCGGGCAGCACTGGGGCGGCCTGATCACCAGGGAGCGATATGCCAATTATCATTTGAGCGCACAGTTTCGCTGGGGCTCCATAACCTGGGGAGCCCGCAAGAACAGGACCAAGGACAGCGGGATTCTGCTGCACTGCCAGCAGCCCGAAGGCGCCTACGACCCGGATTTCAACGCTCCCTGGATGCGCTCGGTTGAGTTTCAGATCATCCAGGGAGGAGTAGGCGACATCATCCTGGTGCGGGGCCATACAAAGGAGGGCCGGCGAATTCTGCCCTCAGTCACAGCGACTGTGAAGCAGGACCGCAACGGCCAGTTTGTCTGGGATCCCAATGGTCAATCCAAGACCTTTGAGGGTGGTCGCATTAACTGGTACGGGCGCGATCCCGACTGGAAAGACCAGATCGGGTTCCGCGGCAAAGAAGATGTGGAAAGCGCGGATGGACAGTGGAACCGGATCGAGGCATTCTGCGACGGCGCTACCTTTACTTATCTGGTTAACGGCAAGATTGTAAACAAAGCTTCCGGCTCCGATTTGACCGCGGGTAAACTGCTGTTTCAGTCTGAAGGAGCGGAGATCTTCTTCCGCCATATCGAGCTGCGCCCGCTGCCGGCAAAGACGTCCCAATGAAGACTTGTCCCTGGCCCCGTACCGACGCTTTGATGATCGCATACCATGACACAGAGTGGGGTGTTCCGCTGTATGACGATCGGAAGCTTTTTGAGTTTCTTGTTCTTGAAGGCATGCAGGCCGGCCTGAGCTGGCGGACGATTCTGCACAAGCGTGAGAATTTCCGCCGCGCGTTCGATGGCTTCGACCCGGAGAAAGTGGCGCGCTATGGAAAAGCAAAGATTGAAAGGCTCATGGCCGATGCAGGCATCATTCGCAACCGGCAGAAAATCGAAGCCGCAGTGAAGAATGCTCGAGCCTTTCTTGCAATTCAGGAGAAGTCTGGGAGCTTTTACCAGTACGTGTGGCAGTTCACGGAAGGAAAGCCGATTTTGAATCGCTGGAAGAGTCTGAAGGATCTGCCTGCCTGCTCGCCTGAATCCGACGCGATGAGCAGGGCCCTCAAGGAAAAAGGATTTCGCTTCGTTGGCTCGACCATCTGCTACGCGCACATGCAGGCTACCGGCATGGTGAACGATCATCTTGTCGCGTGCTTTCGCCACACTGAATGCCGGAAATGCGCCCGAGATTTGCCGGCGGGACTCTAGCACTTCGTTCCATAAATTCGCATAAGAAGTGTTTACCACAAAGGCACCAAGGCACGAAGGGTAATGAGGAATGCGGAATGGGGAATGCGGAATGCGGAATAACTTCAAGTTATCTCTTCAAAACTTGGAGCAAACCACTTCTTATTCCGCATTCCACATTCCTCATTCCCCGTTCCGCATTCCTCATTACCCCTCATAACCCTTCGAGCCTTGGTGTCTTTGTGGCAAGAATCTCATCCAGTGACCAACAGCTCGCTTTTAACAGCCGATAACGTTACGAAAGCCTATGGGGGAGTTCAGGCGCTCAGAGGTGCTTCCTTCCAACTGCGCGCGGGCGAAGTTCACGCTCTCGTGGGCGAAAACGGCGCGGGAAAATCAACACTCGTCAAAATCATCACCGGCGCTGTGCAGGCCGATCAAGGGCAAATTACACTCGACGGCCAGGTGATCTCGAATAATTCACCGCTGGCAGCCAAGTTGTTCGGCATCGCCGCCATCTATCAGCAACCGGCGCTTTTCCCGGAATTGACAGTAATGGAAAACATCGCGCTCGGTCTGGAGCACAAGCGCGCGTGGCGCATTGACTGGCGGCAGCATGGTCGCCAGGCAGAGGAACTGCTGGCGCGCGTAGGCGCAAAGATTGATCTGCAGACCTGCGCGGGTGACCTCTCCATGCCTCAGCAGCAGCTCGTGGAAATCGCACGCGCCCTGGGCGCTGACGCCAGAACTCTGGTCATGGACGAGCCGACCTCATCGCTCTCTGAGGAGGAAACCAGGAACCTGTTTCGCGTGATTGGGGAACTGCGCGCGCAGGATGCCGGCATCATTTACATTTCACATCGACTCGATGAGTTGCCGCTGATTGCCGACCGCGTCACCGTGCTGCGCGACGGCCGTACAATTGAGACGCGCGAAATGTCAAAAGTGGATCGTCACGAACTGATCCGATTAATGGTAGGGCGGGAGTTATCCGCGGTTTTCCCGAAAAAGTCCGTTCAGCCGGGCGAAACAGTTTTGGAGCTTCACCGGCTCAGCTCTCATGCCACCGGTGTGCGGGACGTGTCATTAACGGTGCAGGCTGGCGAGATTCTGGGACTGGCCGGGCTTGTCGGTTCGGGCCGCACAGAACTCGCGAGGACACTGTTCGGCTTGACGCCGGTGGATGGCGGAACAGTTCTGCTGCGCGGTGAGCCGGTCGGCATCAAAAGTCCGGCGGATGCCGTCAGGTTGGGGATCGCCTATCTGCCCGAGGATCGCCGGAGACACGGCGTGATTCTCGAGATGGCCATAAGCCCGAACATGACTTTGGCGGCGCTTGATCGGCTGTCGCGTTTCGGTTTTCTCGACTTCCGGCAAGAACGTCGAATCGCCGCAGCCTACGCTGAACGGCTCGGGATCAAAACGCCCTCGCTGCGGGCGGCTGTCGCAACGCTTTCGGGAGGCAACCAGCAGAAGGTGGCGTTGAGCCGCTGGCTGGCGACCAAGCCGAGCGTGCTGGTGCTCGATGAGCCCACGCAGGGAATTGATGTGGGCGCAAAGGCCGAGATTCATTCTCTGATGGTTGAACTGGCCGCACAAGGGTTGGCGATCCTGATGATTTCGTCCGAGCTGCCCGAGATCCTGGGAATGAGCGACCGCATCGCGGTCATGCATGCCGGCACAATATCGGGAATATTGGATCGCGCCGAGGCCACGCAGGCAAAGGTCCTGGCACTGGCCCTGGGATGAAACTCAACCGCTACAAACGCGAAATCTCGGCCGCTTTGGCTTACGCTGCTCTGTTATTGCTGGTCGGATTGGTGGCACCCGGCTTTTTCAGCGTGGCGAACTGGCACGATCTGGTGATGAACAATGCGCCGGTGCTGGTTGTCGCCGTGGGGATGACGCTCGTAGTCCTGTGCGGTCACATCGACATTTCCGTCGGTTCGCAGTTTGCCGTGTGCAGCGTGGCCGTCGCCTGGCTGGCCAAGGCCGGAATCCCGATGCCGCTGCTGGTGCCGGCGGCAATTGTATTCGGCGCAATGCTCGGCGCGGTAAACGGCTCGCTGGCAGCGCGGTTCAAGATCCCATCTATCGTTGTTACGCTGGCGACAATGGTGGCCTGGCGTGACGGGTTGCGCTGGATCACCGAGGGCGCGTGGGTGCAGAACCTCCCCGTTGATTTTCAATGGTTTGGCCTGGGGCAGGTCCCCGGAGAGTTGCTTATAGTGGCCGCGTCGGCAACCGTGTTTGGCGTTTTCGTGTGGCTGCTGAAAAATCTCTGGGCGGGGCGGGCCATTTACGCAGTCGGATCGGATGCTGAAGCAGCGCGGCTCGCCGGCATCGAGCCCGGGACTGTGGTCTTCAGGGTGTTTGTAATCATGGGCGCGCTCGCGGGCCTGGCGGCGCTGTTGAATGCCGTGCGCTTTGCGCAAGTGCCGGGCAATTCCGGATTGGGCCTGGAGATGAAGGCGATTGCCGCAGTTGTGGTGGGCGGCACGGCCATTACCGGCGGGCGCGGATCGTTGGTCGGAACGCTCATCGGCGTCGCCTTGCTTGGGACCATCGGCACGGCGCTGATCTTTCTGGGAATTAATCCTTTTTGGGAAAAGGCGATTCAAGGAGCGGTAATCCTGGCCGCTCTGGCTTCAGACGTAGTGCTGGGACGTTTGAGCCGTCAGAGAATTTAGGACTGTAGCGACGCGATAAATCGCGTCTGAGGAGGGCGCAATAAATCGCGCCAGGACGCGACATGTCGCGTCCAACTCAGACGCGGCATGCCGCGTCTCTATAAAAATAGAAGGATCGTTAAAGACGGCGTGTCAACTGATCAGGGTCCGAAAAATCATCGTCCTTCGCGTCTTCGAGGTGAGCTTTCCACAGTTTCTCAGACTTGGCGCGAACAATTGTTTCCCAATAACGAGTGGGCATTGCTGCTCGTACTGCTGTTTGAATGTATTGTCTTCAGCCTCACCGGCGGAAATTTTCTGACATCAGCGAATGCTTTCGAAATAACACGTTTGAGCGTTGAGGTCGGGTTGCTGGCCCTTGCGCTCACGGCGGTCATTATCACTGGGGGAATTGATCTCTCCGTTGGCTCAATGATGGGACTGGCGGCAGTCGTTTTGGGCAGTCTGTGGCGCGACGCTCAAGTTCCTCTGCCGCTGGCGGTCGTTTTGACGCTTCTTGTTGGCGGTGCCGGCGGGGGACTGAACGCGCTTCTGATTGCGCGCTTCAATTTACCTCCACTGATCGTCACGCTCGGCACCTTATCGCTTTTTCGCGGCATGGCCGAAGGCCTGACGCGTGGTATCGAGAACTACTCGGGATTTCCACCGAAGTTTCTCTTTCTCGGACAGGGCTATCTTGGCGGTGTAACTCCTCCGCAGTTATTTGTGCTGGTGGCGGCGATTATCGGCTACGGATTGTTGCTGCATCGCACAGTCGTGGGGCGCAGTCTTTATGCCATAGGGTTCTCCGCAGAGGGAGGTCGTTATGCGGGGATTCCTGTCGCTCGCCGTCTTAGTCTTGTCTACGTGCTCTCCGGGCTGGTTGCAAGCCTGGCGGCTGTTATCTATGTGGCGCATATTGGCCAGGCGAAATCGGACGCGGGCATAGGTTTTGAGCTGATGGCGATCACAGCCGCCGTACTCGGTGGCACATCGATCTACGGCGGTCGCGGAACTATCTTTGGAACAGTTCTCGGCTTTTTTGCCATCGTAGTCCTGCAAAACGGCTTGCGCTTGAGCGCGCAGCCGTCGGAACTGGCGGGAATTCTCACCGGAGCATTATTGATCCTTACCATTCTGCTGGATCGCGTCTGGAGACGCGCCGAGGCGGAGCCCCGCGCCCACATTATTGAACAGGAGAGTGACGTGAAAAATTCACAAGTCGCCGTTTTGAGTACGGTCATCTTGATTGCCGCCCTGACTGTAGCCGCAAGTAACTGGTTTCTGGTTCGCTCGCTGCGGCAAGAGCTTCGGAATGTGGCTGATGCGCCGGGCTCGTCTGCAGCAACCATTGGCGGCGGCCGCAAGCCCGTGATTGCAATGATGCCGAAAGCAAAAGGCGATCCCTATTTTGTCAGTTGCCGCCAAGGCGCCGCGGAGGCGGCAAAGGAATTGGGAGTCGAATTGCTGTGGGACGGACCCACTGATCTTGATCCCGCCAAACAGAACGAAGCGGTCGAAGCTTGGATCACCAGAGGAGTTGATGTGATCGCCGTAAGCGTTGAGAATAAGGTCGGGATCTCAACCGTGCTGCGTAAGGCGCGACAGAAGGGCATTCGCGTGATCACCTGGGACGCGGATGCCGAAAGAGATGCGCGTGACTTCTTCATCAATCAGGCCACCCCGCAGGGCATCGGTTACACGTTGACAGATGAAGCGGCGAGAATTCTGCGCAATCAGGGCGAATTTGCCATTGTTACGGCCAGCCTGACCGCCGCCAATCAGAACGAATGGATCAAACATATCAAGGCGCGATTGGCAAAAAAATATCCTTCCATAAAGCTGGTGGCGATCCAGCCGAGCGAAGGGGAGCGCGATCGCGCGTTCGCCGAGACCCAGACAGTCTTGAAGGTCTATCCGAACGTCAAGTTAATCATGGCGATTGCCGCTCCGGCAGTACCGGGAGCTGCCGAAGCGGTCAAGCAATCGGGTCGCAGCGATGTGAAAGTCATCGGGCTCTCTCTGCCCAATATGTGCAAGCCTTATGTACATGCGGGAGTGATCGAAAGCATCGTGCTGTGGAACACGCTGGATCTCGGATATCTCACGGTTTACACATCGCGCGCTTTGAGTGCGGGTGAACTGAAGCGAGGCGATCGCCAAATTGCGGCGGGGCGACTGGGCAGGATCGAAGTGCGCGATGACGAGGTGATGCTCGGTGCTCCGTTTATTTTTAACAAATCGAATATTGATCGATTTAGTTTCTGAAAAAGACGGTTATGAAGGGGGATGAAGGCAGGGGAACTTTAACCACAAAGACACAAAGGCACAAAGGGAAGACGTGGGGCAGGCAGAGGCCGGTCAGCCGGAAAAACCCTTGACCGCTTTCACTTTTGGACAGCTGACCGGCCTCTGCCTGCCCCACGTCTTACTTCGTGCTCTTTGTGTCTTTGTGGTTAAAGTTCCCTCTGCCTTCATCCCCCTTCCTTCATAACCCTTGCCTACCGCAGGAATGCCTCTGGCAATCCTCCGTCGACCACCAGAATCTGACCTGTGATCTTCGACGACCGCTCTGAGACCAGAAACAGTGCTCCTTCGGCCTGGTCCTCGGGCGTAATGGCAGACTTGGTGAGCGTGCGCTGCGCGTAAAAATCGGCCAGCTTGCGTCGCAGGATTTCCGTCTCCTCGGATTCGTCAAACGGGATCTCGTATTTGGCCAGCGATGCGATCACGCGCTCGCGCGGGAACATGCTTGAACCGGCAATGACTGTGGCCGGCGCCAGGGCATTGACTCTCACCAGCGGCGCCAACTCCACTGCCAGACCGCGCACCAGATGATTGGCGGCCGCCTTGGAGGCGTCATAGGCCAGCGAGCCCTTCTTCGAGACCACCGCATTCACGCTTGTGGTCAGCACCAGGCTGCCGCGAAGACCCTGCTTTTCCCAGATGTGCCGCGCTTCATCTGCGACCAGGTGGCTGCCCAGCACGTTGATGTTGAATGTGAGTTTCCACTGTTCATCGCTGATTCGGCCTTCCCGGTCCGGTGAAGGGAACAGGCCCGCCGTGACGATGACGTGATCGAGCCCGCCATAGGCCAGGACGGTTTGCTTGAGCATCTCGCGCACGCTCGCGCGATCGGTAATGTTGACTGAAAGGCCGATCGCCGGGCCGCAGCCTGAAATTCCCGAGCCGGCCACGCCGATTCCCGGACCGTGAATATCGGTCAGCTCCCGGGCTGTGGCTTCGGCGGCCGTCTTGTCCAGGTCCGCGCAAATCAGATGAGCCCCCTCGCGGGCGATCCGGCGCGCTACCGCCTTTCCAATCCCGCTGCCGGCTCCTACTACCAGCACGATGCTGCGCGCCAGCTCCCTTTCCGGCGGCATCCGCTTCAGCTTTGCTTCTTCAAGAAGCCAGTACTCAATGTCGAAAGCTTCCTGAGGCGGCAGGGCGACATACTGATCGATCGCCTCAGCTCCGCGCATAACTTCGACGGCGCAGTTGTAGAACTCAGCCGTCACGCGCGACTCGCTTTTGTTCTTGCCCCGGGCGATCATTCCGATTCCGGGGATCAGGATCACTGTCGGATTGGGATCACGCATCGGCGGCGAGTCCAGCCGCTTGCAGGTGTCGTAGTATGCCGCATAATCTCTTTGGTAATGTTCCAGCCCGGCACTGAGTTTTAGCTTCAGCGCGTCAATGCTCTCTCTTTGCGGATCCCAATTCAGATACAAGGGTTTGATCTTCGTCCGCAGGAAGTGATCAGGGCATGAGGTCCCCAATTGTGCCAGACGCGCCGCATCGTGACTATCCACGAAGCGAAGAATCGCCGGGTCGGACTGCACGGTGGCAATGAGGGGCTTTCCCGGCGACATCTGACCGCGCAACCAGGGTAGGAGCTCAAAGAGAACTTCGTTCCGCTTTTCCTCGGTCAGCGATTTGTATTTGAGTCCCCCGAATGTTTTCTCTCCCCTGTCTTTCGATGCGATGTAGGCGGCGGCCTTCTCGGTAAGGGCGAGCGTCAAGTCATAACAAGCCTTATCGTCGTCGGCCCAGTTGATCAGACCGTGTTGTCCCAGGACGACGCCCTTCAGGCCTGGATCAGATCTGCATAGCCGCTGCAATTCGAGCGCCAGTTCAAAGCCGGGGCGCAACCAGGGAGTCCATCCAATCTCATTTCCGAAGATTTCACCCGTCAGCTCCCTGGAACGCCTCGCAGCGGCAACGGCGATCACCGAATTCGGATGCACGTGATCGATGTGCCTTGCGGGAACAAATGAATGCAACGGCGTATCAATTGAAGGAGCTCGAGGGTTAAGGCTGAAGGTGCAATGAGGGTAATAACCCACCATCCGATCTTCGGCTTCCGTCTTTGGTCCTCCCGGTTCGGCCGAAGCGTAGATCTTTTGCAGCGAAAGCAGTTTTTCCTGGTAGAGCGAGGCGAAATTTTCCAGCGTGCTGGTGCGGAGGTCGCCGCCTGAACCTTTTACCCAGAGGACTTCTACTTGATGACCGGTAAGCGGGTCCTTCTCGAGGAGCTTGGCGGAAGTATTTCCGCCCCCCGTGTTGGTAATACGCTGGTCTGAACCGAGCAGGTTGGAACGATAAACCAGCCGTTGTGCGGGCGAAAGCCCGGCGGCGACTCCAGCGTTCCAAAGATAGTTCACGTGTTTGTACTTGACTGGTGTAAGCGTGGGCATGAGGAATTCGTATTTAGCATGAAAGAATTCACCACAAAGACACAAAGGCACCAAGATTTCTTGTGCCCTTTGTGTCTTTGTGGTGAATCTTTTCACGTGTTTTCATGTCAAATGAAAGATCTCCGGTATAGGCTCCATCTGTTCGTCTGCTTTGCGCCCGGGCATGCCATCAAAGAATTCGGCCATTTCTGCCTGCCATTTGCGGTTCACCTCCGCGGCGGCCATCAGTTGCAGGGCCCGGTTGAAATCGGCGGTCTCAAGATATCCGACGAGCAGACCATCATCGCGCAAAAACAAGGAGTAGTTGTGCCAGCCGGCCCGGCTAAGGGCTTCGAGCATCTCAGGCCAGACAGCGGCGTGGCGGGCCTTATACTCTTCCAGCCTGTTCCGTTTCACCTGCAAACAGAAGCAGATTCTGTGAAGCGTGTTGGTGGACTCGTTATGGTTCATGAGGATTTGTCACCGACTCACCGCCCGACGCCGTCAAGTTTGGGCCGTAGAGACGCGATACATCGCGTCTGAGGCGGGCGCGATAAATCGCGCCCAGCGCCGCTTTGCGGCTCTCCGGACGCGACATGTCGCGTCCAACTCAGACGCGGCATGTGCCGCGTCTCTACGCCTGAAAATCTCAAAGCTCCAGGTAGACGGCCCAGCGGGCCGTCTACCTAAGTTTCGGGGCGGCTTCTAGCCGCCGCGCCGCTGATCCTTCGCCGCAATAAGACAACAGCCTGCTGTATGCGCTGTCCCACTTTTCTGTCTCTGCGGGTTCAAACACCCGCGCAGGAAAAGACTGCTCGATCAAGTCTCGCGCCTCGTCCAGGGAAGCAATTGCGCCGATGCTGACCATCTGCATCGCCAGATTTCCGAGCGCCGTGGCTTCGGCGGGCCCAGCCAGAACTTTCCTTCCTGTCGCGTCGGCCGTGAATTGGTTCAGCACCGAATTCTGTGAGCCGCCGCCAATAACGCGGATCTGTTCGACTGGAATGCCGGTTAATAATTCCAACTGCTCGAGCACAATGCGATACTTCAGAGCCAGGCCTTCCAGCACGGCCCGCACATACGATCCCGGACCGTGAGGAGCGGGCTGGTCAGTTTTGAGACAGTATTCGTCGATTGCTCGCGTCATGTCGCCGGGCCGGACAAATAGAGGATCATCGGGATCAACAATTCGCCGAAAAGGTTCCTCGGCATCTGACATCGCCATTAGTGCCTCCCATTCATAACTTCGTCCGTTCTTGTTCCAGACGCGACGACAGCCTTCCAGCAGCCACAAACCGGTGATGTTCTTGAGCAGGCGAATGGTTCCGAACACTCCGCCTTCGTTGGTGAAGTTCAGCCGTTGCGATTCTGCCGTAACGACCGGTGCTTTCACTTCGGTCCCTAGCAGTGACCATGTGCCTGAGCTCAGAAACGCTGTTTTGCCAGTGGCTCTCACCGCGGCTACCGCTGAACCGGTGTCGTGGCAGGCCGGGGCGACTACGGCTGTCGAGTCCAGACCCGCATGCTCTGCAAGATCCGGAATCAGCCCGCCGATCACTGTGCCAGGCTGAACAACTGGCGCGAGCATGTGAGTTGGAAGGCCGAGGTCGCGCAACAGTTCGCGCGACCAATCACCGCTCCTGCAGTTCAAAAACTGCGTGGTGGTTGCATTTGTGTACTCACAGGTCACTTCACCGGTGAGCCAGAAATTAATAAGATCGGGGATGGTGACCAGAAAGTCTGCGGCCGCGAGCACCTTCGGCGTCCTTTGCGCGGCGGCGTAAAGCTGGTAAAGAGTGTTGATCGGCAGGAACTGGATGCCGGTGGTATGGTAAATCCGGTCGCGAGAGACACGCTCGAACACGCGCTCCATCATTCCGTTGGTCCTGCTGTCCCGGTAATGATACGGGTTCTCCAGCAGCACGCCGCCCTCGCCTAAAAGTCCATAGTCGACTCCCCATGTGTCAACGCCGATGCTTGCCAAAACCTCGATGCCGTTGGCGCCCAGCGAACCTAAAGTTGACTGGATTTCGCCCCAGATTCGGGGTATGTCCCAGTGCAACTCACCGTTGTACTTCACCGGATCATTGCGGAATCGGTGAATCTCCCTGATCGATAAGCGGCCGTCTCCAAGACATCCGACAACGGCACGGCCGCTGGCTGCGCCCAGATCGAAGGCCAGAACGGCGACGTTTCTGCTCATGGTCCTTTACACGTAGCTTGTGACCGAAGAGGCATTCTTTACGGCGCGCTCTGCTGTGATCTTCTCCAGATAGCCGCTCTGCCGGAAAGCATCCATCGGGTCTTCCGGGAGACCCTTGGATCGCGCCCATTCACGGATAACCGGCCGCACATCGGTCGAAAAGGCATTCTTCAGACAGGATTCCGCATCCACAAGAGAGCATGAGACCTGGTATCTTGCGAGCCGCTCGTGATCCACAATGGCCGCCTTCGCGAAGAGTTCCTGCGCCGTCGTGATCGTCTGGATCATGGCTTCTATCTTGCCTTTGAGGTTGTGGCTCTGGTCGATCATGTAGGCAATGTCGGCACGCCTGCCGGTCTCCCATTCGAAGAAGCGGATTTCGTGGAACACGCGAAATATCTGGTAAGGATCTATTGACCCCATCGTCAGATCGTCGTCGGCGTAGCGGCGATCGTTAAAGTGGAAGCCGCCAAGCATGTCAAAGTCGAGCAGCCAGGCGACAATCTGCTCGACGTTTTGACTCTGATAGTGATGTCCCGTATCCACCAGGACTTTGGCTTTCGGACCGGCTGCCTTTGCCAGCAGCAGTGCCATGCCCCAGTCGGCAATGTCGGTGTGGTAGAAAGCCGGCTCGAATGGCTTGTACTCCAACAGCATGCGCTGCTGCTTTGCAAGCCTGGCATGAATTTCTGCCAACTCCTGTTCGAACCATTTTCGCCGCCGACGAATATTCTGTGTTCCGGGATAATTGGAGCCATCCGCAAACCAAAGTGACAGGTCCCGGCTCCCCAGAGCCTTGGCGATCTCCAGACTGTCAAGAATGTGCTGCAAGGCGGCCTGGCGAACGGTCGGATCCGGATTGCCGAAAGAGCCGAACTTGTAGATCTGGTCCTCGAACACATTCGGATTGATGGATCCGGCGCGCACACCGTGTTTGGAAGCCAGTTGTTCTACTTTGCCGATCCCGCCGATGCCGTCCGGGAAGTCCCACAGTACATGGAGGGCCATCGTGGAACAAACACCAGTGAGACGGTGAATCTGTCCGGCATCGCTGAATTTCTCCTCAATTGTCGTGGCTGCGGCAGGCTGCAGGAATTTTCCGAATCGCGTGCCGGTATTGGCGAAGCCCCAGGAAGACAGTTCAATGCTGAGGGAATCCAAAGCTTCAAAGATGATCTCGGTTTGCCTGGTAGTGGTCATTCTCATTTCCTGTCGACAAAAGGATTCCCCTAACCTGGCTGTCGTGTCAAAGACTTTCCAGCATTGCGCCCCGCATTCCTCAATGCAGAACGTTGGCGCGGGGATCGTGCCCTCAAAGACCTTTGAAAGGCTAAGGCTTTGTCTAAAGAGCCTGCCTCGCTGCCAAACGTCGGAACCACGCCTGGATTGCTTGCGTTTTGCATAGCAAAATGTTAAATCGAATCATTTCCAGAGGATGACCGAGGTATTCACCGCGAAGGCGCGAAGACGCGAAGGGTTTCGATCGACAGCATCGATCGGTTGATGGAAGCTAATCATCGCCGCCCTGTTTGAGTCAGCCGAGGCTTTCGCGTCTTCGCGCCTTCGCGGTTCGGTTTTTTTGGAGCAGGGCCATCAATGGGCACTTCACGCAGCCGCTACATCATAAAGTCCCTGGTTCACGCGTCCCAGGTGTTGTCTGCCTTCGAGAACCCGGGAGAGGTTCTGCGCCTGCGAGATGTGGTTTCAAGGACTGGGTTGAACAAGGGAATGTGTTTCCGGCTCCTGTACACTCTTCACGAGTGCGGATTTCTCGAGAAGGTTGGTCAAAACAGCTATCGTTTGATTTCGGAAATACATCGCCGGCGGAGATATCGGATCGGCTACGGGGCACAGGGCCAGGACAGTTCATTCCCGCGTGAAGTTCATGCCGGGTTGGTCCGGGCCGCAGAGAGAGAGCAGGTGGAGCTGATCGTGGTCGACAACCGTTATCAGCCGAAGATCGCGCTGCGGAATGCCGATCATCTGATTCACGAACAGGTAGATCTGGTCATCGAGTTTCAAACCGACGAGGCGATCGCGCCCGCCATCGCCTCAAAGTATCTGGAAGCGCACCTGCCTTTCATCGCGATCGATATACCCCATCCCGGCGCGACTTACTTTGGCGCTAACAATTACGAAGCGGGGCTGATCGGAGGGCGACACCTGGGACGCTGGGCAAGAAAGATTTGGGATGGAGCGGTCGACGAAATCCTCATGATCGAGCTGGCACGGGCAGGCTCCATCCCCCAGGCGCGCATTCGCGGAATGCTTGCCGGCATTCATGAAATAGTTCATGGATCTGAATCCTGTCCCGCGGTTCATATTGATGGCGACGGGCAATTCAAGGCCGCCCTGGAGCGGGTGCGGAAGCATCTGCGCGAGACCCAGGCGAAGCGAATTCTGGTTGGCGCGGCAAATGACCCGAGCGCGCTCGGGACACTGCGGGCATTTCAAGAGGCCGGCCGTCCGGCTGATTGCGCCGTGGTGGGGCAGAATGCCGAACCGGAGGGCCGTGCCGAGCTTCGAACTCCGCGCACCCGTCTGATCGGCTCGGTAGGATATTTTCCGGAAAAGTATGGTGACGGTTTGATGCGCCTTGCTTTGGATATGCTGGCAGGCAAGGTCGTCCCGCCGGCAGTGTTCATCAAACACCATCTCATTACGCCTGAAAACGTGAACCACTTCTACCCGAACGACAGCCTGCTTGCCGTGGGAGCCGGCGCAGTGTGAGAACCTGCGAAAAAATCAGAAAGACCTTTCAACAGTACCGCGTCGCGCGGACCGCGCTGCGTCACAAAGCACACGAAGAACCATTTACGCGCGGTGTATACTCTTCTTACCGCCAAAGATTTTCAGTTTCAGCCTGCAGCCTTCGCGCCGCGCCGCCGCCTGGGAACGGCGGGACCGGGATGCCGGTGCCGGCGCAAGGAAGGGAGCGACTTATGACCAACAAGATTGGTTCGGTGTGCTTGTGCCTCGTGCTAGCGCTTTTCCTTCCGGCTGGTTCCGCCCATGGGCAGGGACTCACCGGGCAAATATCCGGTTCGGTTCAGGATCCGGCTGGAAGTATCGTTCCCGGCGCGGAAGTGGAGCTGGTGGACAACGGTACGGGCCAGAAGCGACAAGCGGTCACCGATGACAGCGGAAGTTTTGTCTTCGCTCAGTTGTTGCCGGGCCGCTACAAGCTCAGCGTGAGTCTGGTGGGATTTAAAAAATACGAGCAGCAGGACATTGTTCTTACCGCCACGGAACGCGTCGAGCTCCGCCGGATTTCACTCGAGTTGGGTGAATTGAACGAAACAATTTCCGTTAAAGCGGAGGCTGCCCGACTTCAGACTCAGAGCGCCGAACGCTCCGGGTTGATCAGCGCTTCGCAGATTCAGGATCTTTCGCTGAAAGGACGCGACTATTTAGGCCTGATCCGGCTGCTTCCGGGCGTGCTGGACACGGCAAATCGTGAGGCCCCGGGTTGGAATAACCTGGGCGGCATCACCATTAACGGCAACCGGAGCGGGACGATCAATTTGACGCTGGACGGCGTCTCCAGTCTGGACACCGGCTCGATGACCGGCCCGTACCTGGCTCCAGGGCTGGATGCAATTGCCGAGGTAAAGGTCCTGCTGACCAATTATCAGGCTGAATATGGTCGCAGTTCCGGTGGGACCATCAATGCGGTCATCAAGAGCGGCACGCGCGACTTTCATGGCGGCGCGTTCTACTTCAAACGGCATGAGCAGTTCAACGCCAACGAATACTTCAACAACCGGAACGGATTGCCCAAGCCGCAATACCGGTTCAACTATTACGGCTACAACATCGGCGGGCCGGTGCTGGTGCCGGGCCTGATCAAAAATCGCGAGAAAGTATTTTTCTTCTGGTCACAGGAATTTCTCCCGCGCCGCTCTCCCACGCGCCAGGGTCAGATCACCTACCCTACAGCGCTGGAGAGAAAGGGAGACTTTTCGCAAACCTTCGACACCAATGGAAGGTTGATCCCCATCATGGACCCGCTTAACAACCGGCAGCCCTTTTCAGGGAACATCATTCCGCAGAATCGAATCGACAAAAACGGTCAGGCATTGCTGAACATTTTTCCCCTCCCCAACACCAGCGATCCCGCGTTCCGCTTCAACAACGTTTTTCAAAGCACGGTGGACCATCCGCGGCGCGAAGAGATTCTTCGCGTGGATTGGAATGTGGGACGCAATACCACCTTCTACGCGCGCGGCATCCAGAATTACGAGGCGTTCAAGGGCGATTTCAATTTTGTGCTGGCGTCCAACGTGTGGCCGCAGTTTCCCATCAACTATCAAATTGAGAGCCGGGGAGTTGTGAGCACCCTGATTCACACGTTCAATCCCACGCTGATCAACGAGTTTACTTTTGGCGTGAATCGCGCTTTGCAGACCGTGAGTCCGCTGAATCAGGCGGGAATCGACCGCAACAACCGGACCAAGCTGGGATTGACCCTTCCGCAGTTCCATCCGGAGATCAATCCGCTCAATCTGGTGCCCAACGCCACGTTCGGAGGAGTCCAGAATGCCCCGCAACTGGATATCGAACAGCGCTTTCCCTTCTTTGGTACAAACAACATCTGGAACTGGTCGGACAATCTGAGCAAGATTTATGGCGCGCACAATCTGAAGGTTGGAACCTATATCGAGTGGACCACGCGTAATGCGGCGCGCTCCTCGCGCTTCAACGGCACGTTTGATTTCGGCAGAAACGTCAATAATCCCTTCGATACCAACTACGCGTTCTCCAATGCGCTGCTTGGCTATGTCAACAGTTACACGGAGTCCGACAAGCATCCGAACGCGCACGCCCGGTATTGGAATGTGGAGTGGTTTGCGCAGGACAACTGGAAGCTGAACAGGCATTTGACTCTCGATGTCGGCGCCCGCTTTTATATGATCCAGCCGACATACAGCGCCGCAGACGATCTGGCCATATTCGATCTTCAGAGTTTCAATCCGGCCAAAGCGCCGCGTTTGATCGAGCCTTACCGCGCTACTCCCAGCAGCACAAGGCAGGGAAGAAACCCGGTAACGGGAGAGCTGTTGCCCGAGATCAAGATCGGGACGTTTGCTCCCGGAACAGGCGACATTTACAACGGCATGAAAATCTTCCACGAGAAGGTCATGAAGACCCCGCCCATTCAGGTGGCGCCGCGAGTCGGTTTCGCGTGGGACATCCACGGAGATGGGAAAACTGCGGTCAGAGGTGGCATTGGAATTTTTCCGGATCGATACAACGATGATCAGATCCTGCAGTTGGTGGAACAGCCGCCGCTGGTTAACACGCCGACCGCCAACTACACCACCATCAAAGATCTTCTGAGCACCTCCCTCAGCTTGAGCCCGGCCAGTGTCTTTGCGATCCAGCGTGATTATGATCCGCCCACCAGTTACAACTGGAGCGTGGGCGTGCAGCGGGACCTTGGATTCAAGACAGTGCTCGACGTGGCCTATGTCGGATCGGTGGCGCGCCACCTGCTGCAGCGGCGGAATTTGAACGCGCTCACGTACGGCACCAATTTCCTGCAATCCAGTATTGACCCCACCCTTACCGGAAACAGGCCGCTTCCCGCCAATTTTCTGCGGCCGTTCAAGGGCTACGGCGATATCAACTATATTGAGTTTGCCACGTCTTCGAACTACCACTCAATGCAGATGCAGGTACAGCGGAGATTTTCTGAGAACTTCATGTTCGGGTTTACCTGGACGTGGTCAAAAGTGCTGGACTTCGTTGATGGGAACAACAACAACGTCAACCCGTTTGTCGATTTCCGCACCCGGCATTACGGGCGGGCCGGTTTTGACAGGTTGCACAATGTGGTCATCAACTATGTTTACAAAGTTCCCGGACTGAGCCCGTACTGGAGCAACCCATTGACACGCTGGGTGACAGACGGCTGGGAGATTTCCGGCATTACCTCTTTTGTCAGCGGACAGCCTCTCGGCATTGGGTACAGCTTTGTGCAAGCGGTTGATATTACCGGCGCCACAGGTGTTGCGGATTCCACCCGTGTAAACCTGGTAGCAGACCCGAACCTGCCGAAGAGCGAGCGAACGCGGCTGCGTCATTTTCGCACTGAAGCGGTGCGTCCTCCGGATGCGGCCAGTTTCGGGATCGGCAACGCACCCAAAGATCCGATCACCGGTCCCGGAATCAATAATTGGGACATCTCGATATTCAAAACTTTCCCGCTGGCGAACGACGGTGTACGCCGGCTGCAGTTTCGATGCGAGATGTACAATGCATTCAATCACACTCAATTTTCCGGTGTTGACACCGGCGCCCGCTTTGACGCGCAGGGCAATCAGGTCAACAGCCGCTTTGGCGAGTACACGTCCGCGCAAAATTCGCGGCGCATTCAAATGGGTCTGAAGTTTTATTTTTGATTGAGTAGAGCCTTGATCTATTCGTTGATCACCAAGGATACGCCTGTGAGCGCCAAATGGAAGTCTGTAGACCAGCAAACTCGAATTCGATGGACCTTCATGAGGTGAAGGCCGACTGCGTCGGTCATCGTAAGATCCTGATCCGAAAACCGGCGAAGGAAGTCGGTCGCGGCCCTCTGCTCTTTGAGGCCAACCTCCACTGACGCCAGCGGCGTCATGTCCTCGATCATGGCCAGAAATTGAAGCGCACGTGTTCGATCGTACCGTCGCAGAAACCAGGCATGTCCCTCAGCTACAACCAATGTCGTTGTCAGCAACGAGGGAGGAGCCGAGAACAGCCGCCGGAACAGTCGGTGATATGTGTCAGATCGGTCTGCGAAGGCGATCAAAGCCGATGTATCTACGTAAGCTTCAGTCTTTCCAGCCATACACGACGTCGTCGATATGTTGGCTGGATGCAGAGTCGCCAGACTCTACCATCCCGGCGTAACGCATCCATGGTTTGGTTTCGTTCACCGGAAGCATAGTGCGGAGGGAACGGCGCAGAAGCTCAGCTAAGGAGATTCCGAGTCGCCGGGCCTCCCGCTTCGCCGCAGAGTACTCGTCCTCTGTCAGGCTGATCTGGGTCCGAATCATGATAACAGCTTACATTAAGATGTTATCACCCGCAAGCCCGCTTGCCTTTACTCAGTGCTGCTTCGGATCCCGGCGGTCGGTCAATGTTTTTGAGCGCAAAGCTGCGGTTCTAGATGCGAATCGCAGGTACCCCAAGTGTGCAACTTTATTGCTTTTTCTCTCCGAGAATTGATTCGGCGTAGCGCAGGTCTCCGGTCAGGCCGTCATAGTACTGAAAAATGACCTGCGGCCGCGGGAAGGCGACCCAGCGAGTCTCACCAGCCTGTGGCGGGCTGTTGAAGACGTTGTTCACCTGCACTACGCAGTAAAATGGGAATCGCAGTTGCGGGCGCGGTATATCATCGAGAAAGTAACTGGACCAGCGGATCTCCACCTTGCGCCCTCTGGAATCAAATACACCGTTGGCCGGACGGTCACCTTCATCGCCGGCGCGATGATTACTCGAATTGTGAGGTCCGGATGCAAATTCCCAAACCCGATCCGTGACCTTGATGGCAAAACTGTTGTGAAGATCTCCCGTCAGCACGAAGACCGGTCTGCCAAGACTGTCCCAGAATGCGATGAGCTCTTCACGCTCGCGCAGGAACACGGTCCAGGCATCGTCTTTGTTCGAAGCGCGTATGGCGCCGCCGCCAACGTGGGGCACGGTGAGATTAACTGAAGATACGACAAAAAAGAAATCCGCGTCGCTGGCCGACATTTCTCTCTTCAACCAAGCCTTTTGCTTCTGTCCCAGCATTGAGATCCCCGGCTTGCCGGGATTCTCAACGTCATGCATCTGCCGAAACGTGCGGGTATCGAGCATGAAGAAATCGCAATTGGCGATCCTCATCCGGTGGTGCGAAAGCCGGCCGATGGAGTACGATTGGATGCCGTTGTGCCTGGCTGCGGGACGAATCCGCAAGCGGTTTTTGTCCAGAACCTGAACAATTTCGTACACGCCGGCATTGGGATCGCCTCCAACTTCGTCCAACCGGTTGTCATTGACTCCGGCCGTGGGACCACCCCAGTGTACATGCAGGTTGGCCGCCTCTTTCAAATCGAGGCGCGTAAAATCGGCGTTAGGATCGGTCAGTACATTGCTCCCACTTTCAAGTCTGGCCCTCCCGAAGGCAATTTCCTGTTTGTGCTCGATCGGATTACTCCAGCCGAGGTAGTCAAACCAGGCCTGAATTCCTATATCCCGAAAAACAGCGCGGCGGTCACGTAGACCGATCTCGCCTGCTCCATACACGTCGTTGAGAATCTCGTGGTCGTCGAACGTGAAAAATGAAGGGATGACCCGATGCCAGGCAGCGAGATTCTTTCCCCTTTCCAGGTAAACTTTATAGTTTTCCCACACGCCCACGATGGTGGGAGCGTACCGGACCAGTGCAGGGGTCTTCGCGGCCGTGATCCCCACTTGCCCGAGCCACTCTTCGGTCGAGTAGTCCCTGCGGTCCTCGTAGAGCCAGTCCCCGTTAAGGATGGCAAAATTGATTTTCTCCTGCAGCTTTTCGATCATGGTCTTAAAGGCGGGCAGCTCGGGTCCGCCTCCTGAGCCGACGGCTTGATTGTTGCCGCAGGCGAATTCGAAACTGAAATTAAACAACCCTCGCGGATTGTGCAGCGGGTGGCGCGTATCTGCCGGATCGGGCAGCGTGCGAAAGGATCCGCCCGGTCCGGACTCAGCGGCAGCTCCCGATGGAATGTCGGTTCGATAATAGTACCGGGTGTTGGATTGCAGCCCTTCAATCAACGACCAGCCGGTATTATCCCGCTCAAGCCGGGTAGTCACAGGCTCAGAAATTTGATCCAGACGCTCTGGATGGGTCCCGTATCGGAGGCGGAATGAACCGGCGCGTGAGGTTCGCGCCCAAATTCCAATTTGATGGGCGCCTAGTCTTCCTAGAATGGGCCCGTGGGTGATCCGATTTGGAAGCAAAGTCTGTGCCGAGACCGCCAACGTTGCAACGATCAGCGCACACGCGAGTGCAATTCTACGCATGAACAACTCAGACTCATTGAGAGATTCCATTACCTTGCCCCCCGTTGATATCAGCCGATGTCAGTCAAACGTAGGCATCAGCGGCGGCGCAGTTTGCCGCGTCTTCTGCAGCTTGAATGCAACCGAATAGGGGCGGATTTTGCTGTTCTCCAGCTTTCTTCTGTTCTCGGCGAGATGATATCTGTCTTCCCTGATCCTGGGTTCCTCAAAATCAGCGACGACAAACCGTGACGCCTTGAATTCCTTCCAGTAGTAGGAAAGAGGCCGATGAAACCAGATGAACTCAGATTTGAAATGAGCCCATGGAGGATCCGTGCATTTCCTCTCCTCGAAGTACGGGAAATTCCAGCAATAAGATATCTCCGCGCCGTTTTTGGAAACTGTTGCACCCCCTTGCGGAAAGCAGGGATGTGAGAACACGAGAACCGCCACACCGTCGATTCTGAGAACGCGGTTGAAGGCTTGCATGGTTCCCCGAACGTCAGGTGTATCCATGAGCAGATAATTCGCGATCACAATGTCAAAGTGCTGATCATCGATTGTGTGAAGCTCAGAGCAGGAATCAACTCGGAAGTCGACATCTGGATACCTCGAACGCGCCACTTCGATCATTCTCTCCGAAAAGTCGACGCCCGTAACGAGAGCGCCCTGGTCATGGAGTTTCTTCGACAAATACCCCGTGCCGCAACCTGCGTCGAGCACGGCAAGCCCGTTCACGTCGCCTGCGAATTTCCACAACACGGGGTCGGAATTCAGAATTCGGTTGCTGTCTCCGTGGTCGCCAACCTGGATCTGCCAGTCGTCGGCCACGCGGTTCCAAGAATTCCGGGTTTCTTCAAGCTCTCTGTTGCTCATAAAGGGTTTTCCGAGACACTAAAAGATCAGCTTCAACGCAAACTGGATTTGGCGTCCCGGCAGGGCCGACGAGAGTTCGCCTGGATTAGAAGAATCAAAGCTTCTGCTCAGCCCGCGAAAATTCGCGTGATTGGGCAGGTTGAAGAATTCCGTCCGCAACTGCAGTTTCTTGTGCTCAGTGAATTCGAAGTTCTTGAACACCGACAAGTCGACGCTGATCAAACCCGGCGCCGAAGCGGTATTGCGTCCGGCGTTGCCCCAGTTGCCGGGCGCCGGATTGCGGAAAGCCGCCGGGTTGAACCACTGCTCACGACTGCGGCCCGCCGGTGGTTTGAGGGAGATGCCGGCGATGACGTCCGGGCGAGTGTCGCCGCCCGCGTTAGAGAAATTCGTGCGTGCGCTTACAGTGAAGGGATTTCCGGTGTTGAAAGCATGGATGCCCAGAACCTGCCAGCCTTTCAGCAATACTTTCGCCGGACCCTGCAGGTCGCGCCCAAACGGCAAGTCATAGGTATAGCTGACCACAAACCGGTGCGTAATGTCATAGTCGGACCGCGCCTTCTCGGCGCCCCAGTTTCGCTGGTCGCGAGTGCCAACACTATTGTCAAACCCCAGCGAGGCTTGAGATGCCTCGTCTATCGACCTGCCCCAGGTGTAGGCGGCGAGGAAACCGAGGCTGTTCGAGAAACGCTTCTCGGCCTTGGTCTGCAGCGAGTGGTAGGTTGAGCTATTGCAGGAGCACCAGTATGTGAGACTCCCAGCAAGGAAGGGGCGGGGTCGACGCGAGTTGGTCGGGATACTGCCGTCGGCGGTCGGAGTGGGTTGGTTGGCATCACGAAATTCGTACAGCTTTTTGCCCGCCGAGCCGGCGTAGGAAATCTCCCATACGGTGCTCCACCCCAGATCTTGCTGCACGCTGAGATTCCAATGCTGCACGTAAGGGTTGCGGAACCCGGGGTCGAGTGAAAATAAGGCGGCGGCCGTCGGCCTTGAGAAGACGTTGGCCGGCAGCCCGCGGGAAAGCTGGTTGACCTCGGGGTGGGGTACGCCGAAGGTGACCGGGTCGAACCTTGACTCCACGTAGAAAGGCGGGCTATTGCCGGGGTTCGGGATGCTCAGCGGACCCGCTTCATAGGAGGAATAAAAAATCCCATAGCCTGATCGGATCACGGTCTTTGGAGCCAGTTGGTATGCAAAGCCCAGGCGGGGCGCCCAGTTATTCCTGTCCTGGGGGACGAGCTGGCGCGGAGCCTTGCGGTTAACAGGCACCTCGGGAAAGAAGTTCGACGCCAGCGCATCGTTCCGGCCTTTGACAATGTCAAGCGCTCCGGTAGCCAGATTGAAGTTAGCCTGAGCGTCATACCTCTCGGTGGCGTGGGTAATAAACTCGTAACGGATCCCGAGATTCAAAGTGAGTTTGGGGGTGAGCTTGATGTCATCCTGGGCGTAGAAAAAATAGCCTGGCTGCTGGAACGTGTTGTCGATGAAGGAGGAGATTCTCGTATTGTCCGTTCTTCCCAGCAGGAAGTCGGCGAAGCCGAGACCGGTGTTGGCGCGGTTAGCGGGGTCGCGTGTGAAATTGCCGGTGAAACCGAAGCGGCCGCGCGGCGTGGGCGGCTGCAGGATGCTGAAATCGACCTTCGGTTTGTATTCGACGCCGAATTTCATGGTATGGCGGCTGCGCACCACACCCAGAGTATTGATGATGTGCACGACATTCTCAAACTCGCGGGTCGGCTGAAACGTGGCGCTGCCGAAGCTGGTCACGCCGCTTACATCGAAGCGCGGCAAGCCGCCATTGCCTGCGGAAAACGGGATACCTGGAAGACCTATCTGGGCCGAAAGATTTTCGTCGGAGTTGAACTGCAGGCGTTCGCTCCGCAGGCGGGTGTAGCCGATGCGAAATTCGTTGATCACTCGCGGCGAAAAGGTGTGGGTCTCGCTGATCACTACGCTGCGCGTGTTGTTGACCCAGTCGCCCGAGGAAAACTGGGCGGCGGCCAGAGGTGGAGGAATCCGGGCCGGCGGTGTCAGATCCTGATTGGACATACTGAAGCGGCCGAAGATCGTATCCTGGTCGGAAATCTTATGGTCGATGCGAATGTCTCCCTGGTCCGTACGATTTGGCTCGATTGGGCTGATCAGGTAATTGTTGGCAACGCCCGAACGGGAAGCCGATCCCGGCACGGTTGGATTTGGCATCAGACCGATCAGTTTGACTGACACGGGATCGAATCGGGAGCTTGGAATCTGGTTGTTAGGAAATGGTTGCCGCGTGTCGGGATCCAGGATGGTATTGAAACCGCTGAAGTCCCCTCGCCGCCATGCCAACGGGGCAACCGTGGAAAGGAACGTCTGGCCGGTGCGTATGATCGTTCCCTGATAATCGCCGAATAAGAAGGTTCGATTCATCCGTAAAGGACCACCCACCGCCGCGCCAAACTGGTTCAGGCGGAAAGGAGGTTTGCGCGGGGCAAAAAAATTTCTGGCATCCAGTCTGTCGTTGCGGAGGAAGTGAAAGACAGTTCCATGCAATTCGCTTGTGCCGGACTTGATGTTGACATTCATCACCGCCCCGCCGGAGCGGCCGAACTCGGCGCTCATGGAGTTGGTCTGGACGCGGAACTCCGAGATGGCGTCGGGGGAAGGGCCGTAGACGAAACTCGCCTCGTTGGTCAGATCCTGAGAGAGACTGTTGTTATCGATGCCGTCGAGCAGATAGTTGTTCTGGTAGGGGCGGACACCATTGGAACTGAAGCCGCCCGTTCTCTCGTCGCGGGCGCCGGGAGCGGTGGGAAGAGTGCCCGCCGTCAGCACCGCCAGTCGCGTGAAGAAGCGGCCGTTCAAAGGCAGATCAACGATTCGCTGGCTCTCGATCACCTGGCCGAGGTAGGAAGTGTCGGTCTGCAGCGCGGGCGCGGCTCCGGTGACCATGACCGTGTCGCTGACCTGGCCGACTTCCAGGACCACGTTAACCCCGATGCGATCCTGCACACTCAGCGTGATGCCGGAACTGACCGACCTCTTGAATCCCGGCGCCTCCACTATCACCGAGTAACGACCGACCGGCAGGGTCGTGGCGACGTAATTGCCGGCGGCATCAGTAATGGTTTTGATGACAACGATTCCGGTACCCTCGTTGGTGATGGTCACCGTGGCGCCCGGCATCATCGCGCCACTGGGGTCGGTGACCGTTCCCACGATCGAACCGGTGGTTGTTTGCGCAAGGCAGAACTCTGCTGAAAAGGCAACGCAGGCCCCTGCCGAAAAAATGACCAAAATCCAGATGCTCTTGGACATTGTGGCCTCCCGGGGTTGAAAACTCAGTTCTTCTTCGGAAATGGAATCCTTCTCACTCGTCTAACACAGTCACAAGACGACGGCAACAGCTTTCTGCCTTCTTCCATCGGGATCACGATCTTTCGGTCCACCTCGCTCGAGGCGCGCCGCTCGTCGGTCTGCAGCAGCTTGGTGGGCTGCCGTATGTTGGCTTAGAATGACTCCATGACCGACCGAGCACAAGCACTGCTTCGCGAAGCCCTGAACCTTCCGCCCGACGAACGTGCCGACGTCGCTGCCGAATTGTTGGCGAGCCTTGATGAACCGCCGACCGAAGACCCGGTGGTTGTGCAGGCTGCCTGGGCGAAAGAGATCGAGCGGCGAGCCCGTCGCGTTCTGGCCAATGAATCCGCAGGCGAGCCTTGGGAAGATGTGCGCGAGCGAATCTCCCGCCGTCTGACCGAGCGGTGACGCCTCGGTTCCGAACTGAACCCCGAAGCCTCTGCCGAACTCGATGAAGCGACTCTCTGGTACGAACAACAACGGAGCGGTCTTGGGTGTGAGTTTCTCGCAGCCATCGATGCTGCTCTGGAATTCATCGATCGTGGTTAGGCGCCGGGCTCCGGTACCTGCAGATCGCGACAAATCTTGCGCGCTAGGAAGTCATTGATGTCGCGATGACGTGGCACAGTCGACGACTTACGAGCTGGCCGATTCACGTAGACGGTATGATTGCTGCCTTCGCGAAGAAACTCGCAACCGTTCCGCTCTAAGTGGCGGATCAGGTCGCGTCTTTTCATTTTGGCGTTAGAGAGAGTGGTTCCCGGATAACTTGGCGACCCCGAAGTGTCTCTTCTGCCATTATGCGGTTAGCTTCGAGCACCAGTTCGACTGCCTCCTGCAGATTCGATCTCGCCTCCTCAAGCGTGGCACCCTGCGTGTTGGCGCCGGGCAACTCTTCAACGAAACCAATGTAGCCCTCAGGCACTTTCTCAAAGACTGCTGTCAACTTCATGTTCACGCCCATCCCGGTGATGCAATTCTACCATGCGCTGCTCGCCGCAGAAGACGCTTACAATATGGAGTGCAGCGGCGAGCGGGGCGAATCCGCTGCGATGACGGGTCAGGCCGACCCCGCCGCGGAGCCTCGTGGTTAGGCAGTCTTGGTTACTTCGAGTGATTTTACCTGACCACAGGCCCCTCAATTGGGACAGCTGGGCAAAACCAACGCTCGTCTGTCTCTAAACTGTCAGCGTTCTAACGATAGGCATCAGCCGCGTGCCCAAGACAAAGTTGCGATCGCAGAACAGTTGCGGCACGTCGGCTGCATGCTGTGGTAGGCGTGAAGTCCCAGCTAGTGACGACCAATATCGACCAATATTGCCTGTCACAATTGTCTGGAACAAATCCAGATCTGGTGGCTATTTAGGAAACTGTCGATGCGATTTTCGTGCTAGTTGGCAGAGGACACCCAATCGAAAACCAAAGCCGGTCATGGATAAGAGTAAGCCTCTCCCGAATGAGGGTCCAGTTGGTGGGAATCGTCGCACGCGGGCAAAGCGGGTTTCAGAGAACGTGAAAACAGCATTATCTGTGCTGTAACATCCCGTTCTGCTTAGGTTCCCAAAGCGAATTGGTGACAGACAATGACGACGTTGACAATGACGACGTTGTTTTGCTGTGCGATGTGTTTGGGGAAGATCGTGTTCGTGTGGCAGCGATTGGCCGAACAGCACTGGCAACTGGGTTACCCATGCGAGGATGCTGACGCTCGTGCAAAACTACTTCAACGCCAAAGGCCGCACGGCCGCAGAGGAGTACTTCTGGAAGAACTCCATCGCCGCCCACCGTTGGGCCAATTGTGATCCCGGCCAGCCGGACCTCAGGGCGGGGAACGCTTCCACTGGGCTACGGTTAAGGGGGAAGGCCCACGCGGCGTTGCAAATCCTGGAAGCGCCGATCGGAGCGCAACCGATCCAGGCGGGGGTCCAGCTTCATCCAAATCATCCAGTGGGAACGTTCTTGGAAGGCGAGCTCCAGCTCGCGCAGTGCCTGCTCGCTGCGTCCCAGCCCAGTCGAGATTGCCGCAAAGCCATACTCGGGAACATATTTCTTTTTGGCAAGCTGCCGCAGTTCGCGAGACATCTTTTCTGTCTCGACGGCGTGGCCTGCAAGCGCGTGGGCGTGCGCAAGGGAGAGAGGGGGCACGGGGCTCCCAACGAGCCGCTGTGTGGTAATGGTGAATTCCTGGATAGCCTGATCGTATTTCTTTTGCTGCTCATAGGTGCGGCCCAGCCAGAGCCGCGCCGTGGGAAATCGTGCGTCCATCTCCAGAGTCCTGCGAAGTTGCTGTTCCGCTTGGTCGTACTGCCGAGCCAGATAGGAATGCCATCCCAAGTTGGTGCTGATGGCCAGGGAAAGGGGATCCAATTGCCGGGCGAGCTGGAATTCCGCGGCAGCTTCGTCCAGGCGGCCCATGGCCATCAAGAAAACTCCGTACCATTCGTGGGCGCTGGCGTAGTTGGGGTTCAAGGCCAGGGCCCGTTTGAACTCGCGCTCGGCTTCCGGAAAATTCCAGTCGTAGTACAGGCGGGTGTAGGCAAGAGAAGCGTGCGCTTCCGCCAGAGTATCATCAATCTGGACGGCTTTTAGCGCAGCCGCCTGCGCTTGTCCGAATGCCGCGCGCGGCGGCAGGTAGTTCAGATAAGCCAGAGCGGAGTATGAGTCGGCGAGCCCGGAGTGCGATGGCGCATAATTCGGATCGCGGCCAACGGACTCTTCGAAGTGGCGGACGGCCGTCTCAAGTGACTCGCCGCTGCGTTTGTTCCAGAAATAACGCCCCTTCAGGTACAGCTCGTACGCTTCGGGGTCCAGCGAGGGAGGGGTGCGGCCCTGCATCTGACCCGCAGGCAGGGCCACCTGGATCTGCCGCGCAACAGCCAGGGAGACTTCACGCTGGATCGACAGTAGGTCGTTCAGGTCGCGGTCGAACGTGTCGGCCCAGAGATGCGTCTGATCGACGACCTGGATCAACTGGGCGGTGATGCGCACGCGACCGCCTTCGCGCCGCACGCTGCCTTCCAGCACATAATCGGTTCCCAGTTCCTTCCGGATCAAGTCGAGCGGCCGCTCAGCGCGCTTGAACCGCATCACGGAAGTGCGCGCGATGACGCCCAATCGTTCCGGATTCAAGCGTCCGAGCTGTGTGATCATTTCCTCCGTCATGCCCTCGGCGAAGAATTCCTGAGCCGGGTCGTCGCTCAGATTCTGAAACGGGAGCACAGCCAGCACTATCTTCCCCTGACGTGTTGGCGCCGAGTGCCTCGAATCCCAGCGCAGAGCGTAAATTCCCATGATCAACGCGGCGATAATTCCCAGGAGCCATAACCAGGAAGCCCGAGACGACACTGCACCTTTCGGCAATGGAGCACCGCGCGACTCGGCCAGCGCCGGAGTAGGCGTGCCATGGTTGCCGGATTGCGCGATGGCTTCGACGGGCATAATGAACCGGTAGCCCTTGCCGACGACGGTTTCGACAAAGCGAGGTTGTTCCGCGTCATCATCCAGCGCCATACGGATCTTGCGGATGGCGGTGTTGATGCCGTGTTCCGTGTCCACGAATACCTCGCCACCCCACAGCTTGCCGGCGATTTCTTCCCGTGTGATCAACCGGCCCCGGTTCTGCACGAGCAGGACGAGCAGTTCCATGGGTATCTTCTCGAGCTTGAGGGTCCGATCGTTGCGGCGCAGCTCGTATCGCTCCAGGTCGATTTCGGAATCGCCAAACTGGAAACGCGTGAGCACGGTATTTCCCTTTCAGGTAGACTCGACTATAGCGGACTGCTGATTACCCCGTAAAGCATTCGATTTGCTACCTTCATCCTTTCTTTACCGAACCTTTATTTCCTCTGCATTGCCGGCGTTGAGACGATGAGGCACCCTGCGCTCGCGTCCACAATCACTTTTAAGGAGGTTCGTATGAATTTTGGCAAATTGGGACTCTTGTTTTGGCTGGCGACTGTCGCCTCCGCCGCGCAGCCGCCGTGCGCCGCCGCGCAGGCGTTGTCCTCCGGCAACATCTGGCCCGAAGATGAGGTCGCGTTTGAGCTGATCGGACAGGTAAAAAACTCTCCGCCCGCAGGGCCAGGACTGCCTGCGACGTCGGTCCAATATGGTTACCTGCCGTACATCAATGGCCTCACCACAGAGCAGGTCTTTGATACTGGTGGGTCGAAGAACGAAACGACGGCACGGTTCACTTTCTATAACGACTCCGTCACGGTGCGCGTCGTTCCCCACGGGCGATGGACGATTGTCACGCGCGAAGGGACAATGACGATTTATCACGACGATACGCCGGATGGTGACCTCACTACGCCGAACCCGGACTCATTCCGCGACGGCATAGCGGTGCTGACGTCCACGTGGCGTCATCAGGTGATCTTTGAGGCCGCGCACTCCGGGCTCTTCTTTGTCACCTTTGAGAACAAGGTTACATCGGTTGAGCCGTTCTTCCTGGAGGGCAGCGAAATTCGCCTCGCAAAGATCGGAGACCGTTACCGGATCAATCTGGTCGGAGGACTGGATCCGGCCGGGCTCGTGAACGGCAAATTCGCGGGCACTGCTACGGTGTTGGGAAACAGGAAGCTTCAAAACACAGCGCCCCCGGCGCTGCTACTTGAACCACTTAACTGGCGTCGATCAGAGCCGTGACCGTAAGGGGAGCGTAAGGCTTTGCTCTAAGCAGGTTCAAGTTTGTGTTCGGGGATGCGGTAGCGAGCGCGGTTGCACCGACTGTGTGAGCCGGAAACGACTATCAGAAACTTGTTCCCGTTATGGGACACACCCGATCGCAATCGCTCGCGGTTCTGAACGCTCAACGCCCGGAGCGCCACTGTACGAATGAGTTTGAAGGGCGGCCGTCCGGCAAAAATCGCTCACTCTTTAGGGGTTCTGGGTGTATTTTGCGTGTAAAAAAGTAGAACCGGAATCTTCCATAACCGAGGTAAAGCCTATGCGACATCCTATATTGGTGAGGTTTAGCTATGGTCTACCCAGCCTCGTGGTTGTGCTGGGCATCATAATTGCAGCTCCCAACGCCTTTTCGCAGGGCTGAGTGCCGGCCCGATTCATGGCGCTCAGTTTGGGCGACGAAGGCGTGACACATCTCCCAGGCGGCCAATGGCAGACGACGGTCGCTTATCGGTTCCTCCATGGCGAAGACGGGTATATCGGCGACCGCTTCGATCCAAATTACGCAAGCACGATCGGAGCAGTTATCGATATTCACTCGCTCGATATCCAGACTACCTATGCTTTCAACAAGCGCTCCAGCATGACCCTTACCTTGCCGCTCGTGCACGGAAGGATCTCTAGTTTTCGCGATCACGAAAACGATGGGATTCATCGCCACACCATGAGGGGCCGTGGGGTTGGCGATGCCAGGTTGCTTGCGAACGCTTGGCTGCTTGATCCGGGGAAGCACCCTGATGGAAACGTCTCCGTGAGTCTCGGCTTCAAGGCCCCGACGGGACGCTCCAGTGCGCGCGATAGGGCCTATCGGCCTACGGGACCAGTAGTAATTCCGGTCGATATCGCAATCCAGCCCGGCGACGGCGGTTGGGGTATGGTTGTGGAGAGCGTGGCCTACGGAAAGGTCTTGCCGCGGGCCCTTGTCTATGCGGCCGGCTTCTACATGTTTAATCCTCGCGAGAAAAACGGCGCCGTGACCACCATTCCCGTTTACGGTCAATACCGGCCCCTGTCCGTTCCCGACCAGTATCAGGCCCGCGTCGGATTGAACTATGCGCTCGCCCCGCAAAAGAGACTGTCGGTCAGTCTGGGCGGGAGGATCGACGGAATTCCCAGCCGCGATGTGTTCGCCGGGAATGACGGCTTTCGACGGCCTGGCATGGCGGTGTACATAGAACCGGGTGTCAGCTTTGCGCGGGGAGCAAACGTGTACAACGTATTTGTGCCTGTGGCTACGTATCGGAACAGGACACGAAACGTGTACGACGTTCGGTTCGGTGGCCACGGACCAGGCGCATTTGCGAATTTCCTGATCATCGCGAGTGTGACGCGCAGGTTCTAGGATTATTCCCGAGCAGTCCCGCAGCCGATGTTCAGTTCTGTAACGCAGATCGGCGAGCCCCGGGCTATTTGTCCGTCTTATTGAAACACTCGCACGGTCTTGCGCGCCTGGCAAAGCGCCTCGTTACTAAATGCGCAGACCACTAATGTCCGGTGAGAATCGGCTACAGATCCCTACAAGACGACGGCAACAGCTTTGTGCTGACACAGCTTTGTGCTGATTTTTCTATAGACTCATCGGACAGGTTATTTGAAATAAATCGCAAGCCATGGCCAAAGCATTCTCGAACGGCTGACCTGCGGTCACATGACCTCTGAATCGCACATACGGTTCAGAATTATCCCAACGGCGCTGCTTCGCAGCGCCGCGCGCTGCGAAGCAGCGCCCCGTAGCGACGCGGCATGCCGCGTCAGAGTCGGGCCGCGACATGTCGCGGCCACTGGGAGTTTCTACATTTTTAAGAGTGAAGAGACGGCTCAAGGGCTGTCTCGCGAAGCACAGAGCCACGTCCCGCAAGGGCGTGGCGGCAGTTTCAGGTGAATGTCAAGCCGACTGACCATGCTTCCGCCACGCCCTTGCGGGACGTGGCTCTGTGCTTCGCGTGCCCGGGCTTGCTCGGGCGGACGGCTATTTCGGCAAGGAGACCAGCCCGTGCGCGGCGAATCTACCCGTCTCCACGGCGTCAGTACCGCGGGCGTCAGCCCGTGCGCGGCGAATCTACCCGCCCCCACGGCGTCAGTACCGCGGGCGTCAACCCGTGCACGGCGAATCTACCCGCCTCCACGGCGTCAGTGCCACGGGCCTAAGCCCGTGCGCGGCGAATCTACCCGCCTCCACGGCGTCAGTACCACGGGCGTCAGCCAGTGCACGGCGAATCTACCCGCCTCCACGGCGTCAGTGCCACGGGCCTAAGCCCGTGCGCGGCGAATCTATCCGCCTCCACGGCGTCAGTACCACGGGCGTAAGCCCGTGCCTGGCCGGACATGTCGCGGCCAGGCACGGGGCAGCCAACCGCAAAGGGGCCGCGACATGTCGCGGCCAACTCTGACGCGGCATGCCGCGTCGCTACAATGTCCAAACTCTGGGGGCCTGCTTCGCAGGCCGCGGTACTGATAATGGTAAAGACGAACCGATCTCTTGGAATCAGGGCTCGATCTTTCGGCACGTGAGTACACCTGAGTCGACGATCTGCCCCTGGCGCGAGATGGCGTTGAAATACATCTCGGTGCCGGTGATCTCGGCGGCCATAAACGCCAGATCCGTGTCGAATCCCCTCGCCGTAAGGCCCGTACTCCGGTCGATGTTGCCCTCCCGCAGCTTACCCCCGGACCCCACGACGAAATACGTGATTCCCTTCTGAGGTTTGATGCGCTCGTAGAAGTGGTCGTGGCCGTTGAGCACGACGCTCACGTTGTACTTCACGAAGAGCGGTTCGAGCACCTCGCGCAGGCGCAGGTCCGAGCCGTGCCGGTCGCCTGACGAATACAGGGGATGGTGAAAGAAGACGATATTCCAGTCGCTGCTCGATGCCTTCAGCTCCTTCTCAAGCCACTCGATCTCTTCCGGTTCGGGGTAGGTGCTCTCGAAGGCGAAAAAGCTGACCTCAGACTTAGGCCTGAATTTGTAATAGAGCTTACCTTCCATATTGAAGAGCTTGTAAAAGCGCTGCTCACGCGCGTCGTGGTTTCCGAGCAGTGTCGGTCCGACCGGGGGCTCCTTGGCCTCGAGAGCCGTGATGGCGCTGTTGCGACAACCGGCACCGGTCAAAATCAGGAGAAGGAGGAGGGCGACGAAAAACGGATTACGTGTTGGCATGGTGGGCTCCGTCGGGTTATTTTGGCAGTGCGTCTTCGATGAAGTCCGCGATGACGTGCGCGTGCACGTCTAACAGGATAAGCCTGTCTCCAATGAACCGGTATTCCAGGTCCTCGGTCAGCTTTGGGAACGTCTGCAGCACCTGGGGCGGAATAGTAGACAGCGGCACGGTATCGGGATAACGACCGTTGACGGTAAGGGTGATTCCGACCGGATTCTCGTCCATTATTGACGCCTTCAACTGCTTGCCATCGGACCCTCCGAAAACGTTGGCGAGCAAACGTTTGATAACGGGTCGCGCCTCCGGTGTGAAGATGTCTCCGGGCCTGGCAGTCGCACGGGCTTTTTGCACCAGTTTTTCCAGCGCGCGCTGGTTCCTATCGATCTGCTCGGGCGTCGCTTCCTTCGGCAATTTCGGCAGCGATCGCTCGAGCTTGACGTGCAGGTCCACGTATTCCTTCAGACGATCATTCATAGTCGCGAGCGCCTCCGCGTCCGCCGGGGTCAGCGGCCCGACGACACGCTCGGTCGGCGGCGCCGAAGCCGGGGACGCAGACGTTGCCGGAGGAGGAGGGGGAACGTCGCCACCTCCGCACCCGGACAGAGCCAGGGTGGCCGATGTGATAAGTAGGACGACTACGTTCCGTGCCGCTGCCGCAGACGTGCGTACACTCCCGTTTACTGTCGTATCGAACGGCGACCCCACACCAAAACCAGACCCGTGCGACAACCTGATCGCACGCTGTTGAGAATTTTCTCCCGAAGTGTGATTGGGAACCACGCTTGCAGTATAACAACGAATCTGGTGCGGGGCTCGGCGGCGGGATGGTAAGTCTTTTAGAATCTGGTGGAGACGAAGGGACTCGAACCCTCGACCTTCCGAATGCGAGTGGGTTCCGGGCAAACCGCCCCGGCCCGCTCGTGGTGCGGCTTTCACGCGGAGACCCGAGCCGCCCCTGGACGGACAGGAGGCGATCACGCAAATAACTTAGAAGAGACTGAGGAAGAGACTGAGGGGAAGAGACTGAGAAGAGACTGAGTGCCTCTCACCATTGAGAATCGAAAATCCAAGTGTGGTGGGAGCTTGTGTAACTCTCGTGTTCTTTTTGAAGCGAGACTTTTCCGACCTTTTCCGGCTTGACCACAATACCGCGGGAACTTTTGTGGTGACGAAGTGGAGAACAGACTCGGTGCCCTCGGGATAACAAGAGGACAATTCGCAATCCAGAAACCGTGATGGATCGGGCTAAGCACCCCGGATAACTTGGACTTTATGCCAAGACCGGAACTATGGGCTGGGAGGAACGAATCGATGGAGGTGGTTTTTTTAGTTCTCCGGAGTGGTTCGCGGCTCAGGGTGATCGCCTTTACGCCGCCGGGTTCATCCGCAAATCCGACCGGACTTTCGACTTAACCGTCCGCGCCTACAAGACGCACTGAGCTCCATGATCGCCAGACATTGCAGCACCTGACAAACCGCTTCCAGGGCGGACGGCGCTGCGCGCCGCCGCTGAACCTAGGTCCCCTTTAAGCGAAATGGGGACAGTCCCGAAACAAATCGTCCAGATCCAGGTTGCCAGGTGGCATTCGTGATAAGATCGGCGCAAATTGCTATCTCAAGACAACGGCACCACTCGATTCTAAAGGAGCAAACGGTATGACAAAGAGACTGTTGGCGTTTATCGTTGTTGGTTTCTTTCTGACGATCGCGCACTTCGAGGCTCACGCCCAGAGCCAGGCCAAACCCGCAGCGAAGAAAACGGTTCTCTGGTCCGCCGGAGAGCTCAAATGGCAGGCGGTTCAGAACGTGCAGGGAGTGCAGCGAGCCGTACTTGCGGGCAATCCAGACAAGGGACCCCACCGGGCCATGATCAAGTTTGCGGCAGGAACCGAAGTGCCTCTGCATACCCATACCGCGGATGACTGGGGCGCCGTCATTTCGGGCACGCTAGTTATCGGGATCGAAGGTCACGCCCCAAAGGAACTGGGACCCGGATCCTATTTCTTGACACCCGGGGGAGTGAAACACACGACGAAGTGCAAAGCAGGTTCGGACTGTGTCTTCTATTCTCAGTTTGTCGGAGCTTTCGATTTGAAGCCAGCAGAACCTACCGCCGGGAAGAAGTGAACCGTTTAAGTTGGCGCGCGGCGGGCCTCGGTTCCAGTCGCGTGTTAGATCGCATCTTGCTTTTCCGCCGCGCCGACTGTGCTCCGCATGAGTGAGAAAAGGGTCGTCGCAGCCATCCACCCGACGATGATTACCAGTGCTCCAACGCTGGCCCGGCCGACTGATCCTGTAATCAGGGTAAAGACCGTCATGGCTGCATTCGTTGCAACGCAGAACCAGCGCAGCCCCGGTGCCGTTCCACCGTATGTCCGGCTGAGGAGGTTGACCGCCCCGGTCAGCACCATCGCAATGCCGCCGCTGAAGAACCACACCGCCGCCGCCGTCAGGGTGCGAGGTGTGGAGGCCATGTGGAGTATGCCCAAGGCGATAATTCCCCAGCCGAGTACTCCGTACACCGTGCGCATATGGCCTCCAGAAAGATAGCCGCGATTCCTGCGACAGTCTAACGCTCCAGCGTCAGCCGCGCGCCAGGAAAGGTATCAATTCAAAGGAATAGGGGTGGCGCGTCGGCCGCATGCCGTTGGTTAAGGCGCCACGAAGTTTCTTAATCAGCACCCTGTAGTTTCAACCATTTCCCGAGGTAGTAGTAATGCACGGTAGACGCTTTTTCTAAAAAACCATCCTCTATCCCCTCGTGATCAATCGGTGGCGGCTTGGACGCACCAGACTCTCTGTAGGCCCTATAGTGATCTATTATGTACTTCTTGCCGACCGCATAGATGACTCGGGAATAGCCAATCTGACCGTCGTCGATTCTTTGCAGCAGATTTTCATCAGGCAGTTTCTCAATTTCCGATACTCGTTCCGTGGAGCCTCCCCAAAATATCAGGATGGAGGACCTTCCGTTCCTGCCACAGAGAACGGCCCAATCAGTCTGACCCTTCCTCATAAACTGTCCGCGTGTGACGTTATGTGGTTTTGCGCTGGCATAAGTCTGGGGAATGGTGCACCGATGTGAGCGAAGATATTTCGCTATGTTTTTTGGTAACTGCGGAAAGGCGCCTGGGGCCAGGCGTCTGATTTGAGCTTGCGCAACAGCCCACTCATTTTGTGGTTTTTGAACATGGGTGGCGTGGACTAATGTTAGTAGTCCTAATACGAGAATCCTGTTCATCGCTTATCCTTACGCGCTTCGGCGGCCGCATGGCGATAATTCTACCTGCCGGCACTTCACTGCGGCCACTGCCGGGTGCAGCCGCTTGTAAGGCAGCTGACGGGGACTTGAGGGAAACGCGTCGACAGGTGGCCTTGGACCAAAACCCATTTCACCGCGACCGAACGAGCGCGACAACCTGTTCGATGATCCTGACATGATCGACGACCCGACGTGCAATGCCAAATGGGCGTGGCAACCTGCCAAGAGGTAGCAATGAAAAACAAAGGCCGCTGCGTTACTTCGAACTGCCCGAGCGCCCCTGAAGGACCAGAAGGGCGAGTCCACCAATGAGAAAGCCGGCACCAACGCCAAGAAAGGCCTGCCGACCAGAAACGCCGAGCGCGAGGAAGATCACGCCCAGTACGACAAGCGAAACGCCCGATCCACTAAGCGTAGCAGAGCCCCATTTGCTTTTCATTTCTCCATTCCAGTTGTCTGCCTAACGATAGGCATCAGCCGCGCGCGCAAGACAATCTTTGCGATGTGTTATGCGTCGTGCGCGCCGCCACCATCCTCTGCTTCTTATCCTGTTTGCCGTTCGCCGAACCAGTAGCAGAGACCGTCCGGCGCAACCACGTAGAAGACCTTCCAAGGCGTATCGTCGTGTTGTTCGATGTCGAACGCGGATATCTCCTTTTCCAAGCCGTTCGCCTTCAGCTCGGCGAAGGCCGATTCGGCACTATCAACCTCAAAAGCGCAGCCGTCCTGCGTCGGATCGCCACCGTTTTCGGCCAGGCCTATCTGGACGCCATCCCTGCCCAGGACTGCCGACCTGTGCGGCGAATCGCTCCGCGACAGAACCCGGAAGCCCATTACCATTTCGTAAAAAGGGATCGCGGCTTCCAAGTTTCCGACCGGCAGGTTCATGTTGTTTCCCTGATACCCCCATGCGCTTTTGAACTCTGCCTTCATTCCGGCCCCTTCGCCTGTGAGTAAGCTTTTCAATACGTCCAAGTCATCTGAGTCAGTCTGAATGAATAAGTTACCGTGCGCCATGAAATAAATCCGCCCGTTGGCATTTCTTTTGCAAATGAAAGGCGGGCAGGCACAAGGCGTCCCAGGTCTTCAGATTGGTGCACCGAAGGCGATTGGTAGGCCCGGACGAGAAACGAATACGTCCCAAACTCGCCCACATCCGCCGCCGCACATTAAGCCGCGGGCTTCGATGGCTTCGCCAATGAAAATATCCCAAAATTGCTCGAGCCGAGCGTCGTCGAGTCCCTCAGATAGTTGGAATCTGACCTCGAATCCAAATTCGCAAAACTCGCCGCGGTGCAGCTTTTTACGAAGTCTCTTTTTCATTCCTGTTTGTAATATGCACCCTCTGCAGCCTAAGCATAGGCATCAGCCGCGGTCAAGCGGCGGGGACAAGCAGTGGCGCGTCGGCTGGATGCCGTGGTTGAACTAAATCCGCCTGCGGCGGATAGATAAAAACCCTCGGCCGATCGTTTTCTTTTTCAGATTCACATTAATCTGTAGTGGGACTCAGTATTCCTTTCCAGGGAGCAATGCCGCCCCCCGGAAAGGAGATACTGTATGACACCGTTACGTCAACGGATGATTGAGGATATGCAATTGAGGGGGTTTTCGGCAAGAACTCAAGAATGCTATGCGGCCGCTGTGGGCCAACTGGCAAAACATTATCATTGCAGCCCGGACCAACCAGGCGTTTTTATTCCCAGTCCATGTGCTGTCGGTCATTTTTCGCGCCCAGCGCACTGCTCTGTCTGGCGCGCGCTCTTGCAGCCGCGTTCACCTGCTCGTGTGTCTACAATCGTGTATTTGGATGGTTTCAGGAGGCTACTTCACGTTACCGACTGCCGTTCGTGTGGTTTCACCCATTCACGCACGCTCTTCTTTGCGCAACACCAGCTGACTGGTTCTGCTCGAAAGCGCATTGAAATTCCAAACACCTGCCCACCAGCCCACCCCGGGATTTAGTTCAACCCAGGATTTTGTCGCGGCTTACCAGTCGGAACTTTGTCATATCCTGCCGACTCACGCGCGACAAGAATCCTTAATTTGTTCGGTGGCGTTATTTGGCAGCGAATTCGGGCCGCGCGTACGACTCAAGGAATCCGCAGCCCGAACAGCGGAAGGTGCCCACGGGAATGCACTTGTCGGTAGGCACTTTTGTCACGGACCAGAAGGCCTTCTCCGGTGCTCCCTCGACCCAGTTGATGACCAGGCGCCCCCCTCCTGCGTGGAAATCGACGATGAACCCCTGAACCATTTCGCTCTTGCACCTGGGACATCCAGTCTTTGCCTCGCTCATGCTTGAACCTCCGAAAAAGGAATTGGAGTAAGTCGCTGTCCACCGCCGAGCTTCTGTTTATGTGGTTTCCAGGTAAACCCGCTTCCTGGTTTCACTTCCAGATAACATGGCCCAGCGGATTCCGCATAAGCCGTTTCTTACCCACTGGTCAGAGTTGTCTTTACGATATCAACCGTTTGCGCCGGCGTTCTCCAACCTGGAATACACCAGCCGATGCACTCAGGATTTAGTTCAACCCAGGATTTTGTCGCGGCTCACCACTCGGTCCTGTGTCCCATACTGCGGTACCGCGCGCGACAACAATCCTTAATTCGTTAGGCGGTGGTCATCCCAAGTTTACGACATTGGCGTTACCGCGGTTAATCTAAATCGGGAAGCTGGTCTCGTGAGATGAGCAGCTGAATGGATCGTCCCTGACCTGGCACTCTCGTGATAAAGCCATTGCGTTCCAGTGTCAGAATCATTTGGTGCACAGTTGGAGGGGGCAACCCTCGCCGCCTAACGCCCGGCATCAGCCGCGCGCCAAGAAATGTAGCGATCCAAGGGAACCGCGATGGCGTGTCGGCTGCATGCCGATTGTTAGCTGGCGCTATTGTTGAGTGGTAGTCCGCGCATAGTCAGCGTTGCAGGTTCATCCCTGAAGATCAGCACGGATCTGCACCTAAATTTTCTGTCGCCCCTGCCGGGGCTCAGAACTTTTTATGTTCCACCAACCCAGGGCGGCGCTTCGCTTGCCCTGGGCTACTTTCTTTCGTCCCTTCGGGACTGCACGGAGCCAGCCAACTCGAAGTAGACGGCGTAACGGTCGTAATATTCCACGGAGAATACGCCGTGTAGCACTATTCCTATTTGTGTTGCTATTCGGGCGCACCCTGTTATCGCGCGCGTTACACGGTTGCTGGAGCGGCCTAAACAAACGGCATCAAGCCGGAACCTGCCGCCTGGAGCTGACTGCTCAAAACTCCAGGCGAATTCCCATGCGGAAGGAGCGCGGGCCGGAGGCGTCCAGGTCGGACACGTCGCCTACGCCGCTGATTACGCCCACGGCGGCAGCGGAGCTGATGTTGACGGCCGGGTTGGACCAGTTGGGATGATTGAAGAAGTTTGTGGCAGTCAGCTCCCAACGCAGCCGCATGCCTTCGCTGACACGAAAATTCTTGAAGAATCCCGCATTGAAGATATTGGAACCCGGTCCTTTGATGACACCTTTGGCCGCCGTTCCAAAGGAGCCGGTCTTTGGCGCCGCAAACGCTGCGGGATCAAACCAGCGATTCACGGATTGCTGGCTGCCAGGAAGATTCGGGTCGCGAAGTTGATCGGGACGCAATGTCACCTGTGCCGGAGTGGAGGATGACGTGAACGCAGTTCCGACCGGGTCGGGTCCGGTCCATTGTGGAGTGAGGAACTGTCCGGAATGCAAGGCATACACTCCGCTCAGCTCCCACCCTCCCGCCAGGAATTCGATGAACCGATTGGCAGAATGCAGGAAGCGCTTGTTCCTCCCGAACGGCAGCTCATAAATGAAATTCCCGGTGACGCGATGAGTGGGAATGTCCAGCCAGACGCTGCGCTCGCGGAGCCGGTCATATGCGTTCTCGGGCGACTGCCCGCGATCCAAATCGCCGATGTCGCGAGCCCAAACCCAGGAGAACTGATAGGAAAGCCCTCGCAGGTACCGGCGCTCCGCTTCGAAAGTCAAAGAATGATACTGGTGCCCGGCGCCGTTTCCAATGTAAGTGATGGCGGGATACCTCGGAAATCGACGTGGCTTCTGAATGTAGGGTCTCGAATCCGGAACCGGCTGGTTGATGTTGTAACCCCACTCTCCCTGGCGGGTGTTTGTTCCGATGTAGGAAAGCCGGAATCCGGTGTTCCATCGCTGGTGCTCGACGGTAAGGTTATATTGCACGCTGTAGGGAGTGCGCAGATCCGGCTGAACAGCCGACGGCAATGTGATTGTCGTCGGCCCGCCGACGCTCGCCGGAAACACCCGCGGAAAAATAACCGTCGGAGCCGCGGCCGGATTTGTAAAGCTCGGCTCGTTGATCACAAATGGCGCGCCACCGGCCGGCAGTGAGCGCGAAACGACGTCATAAAAGATTCCGTATCCGGCGCGGAGCACGGTGTCCTGCCCCCAGGGGCGAACGGCAAGCCCGATTCGAGGAGCAAAGTTGTTCCGCTCCGTTTTCAGCAACAACTTGCCCGGAAAGCCGGCGGCCCCGGCTTCCACCACATCGACATAACCCCGTGGGAGCAACGGGCTGATTTTGTCCAGCGAACCGTCAGGGACAACAATCCTGCCGGTTGTCACATCGAAGAGGGACTGGCGGCCTGCATCTTCTGACCACGAAGGATGGATTTCGTAGCGCAGGCCCAGGTTAAGCGTGAGCCGCGGTGTCAATTTATAATCGTCCGTCACGAAGAAATCGTAGGCCCAGCGCAGGCGGTCGATCCGCACCTGGGGGAAGGCGCGCGACGCGGTGGTTGGAATCCCCAGCAGAAAGTCGGCGTAAGGATGGCCGGTGAATCGGTTCGAGAACGACACGTTTCCAAATAAAGCTGTGGGGGCCTGGCTATCGGAAAAGCGAACGCGTGACAGTATGAAACCGGACTTGACGTTATGGCTGCCGCGCGTCCAGGTCAGATGCTCCTGAAACTGCTGCGCGTTATTCAGAAAGCCGGGGTGTCGCCACTCCGTTTGACTGATCTCCGTTACCCCCAAGCCGGAAAAAGTCACGCGTAACAGACCATTGATGTCTGGAAGATCGTCGGCGAGCCCCACGATTCCAAGTTGACTGACTATCTCTTTTCCCATCAGCGGGCCATGCCGCGGGTTGTCGTTATAGGCGAACCCCCAACGGAATTCGTTAATCATGTTTTTCCGCAAGGTATGCGTGTATGAGAGGTTCATAGCGCGGGTGTCCCTTGTCTGCCACCGCTGGCCGATGGTCGGCAGGTCGCTGTCAAAACCGCGGCTGTGCGAGCGATTCCAGGTCCAGCGACCGAAGACGAAAGAGTTTTCGGAAAAACGATGGTCAACGCGCACCGTGTAGTAGGTTGAAGGATCGAAAGGCCGCGTTTTCATTTCGCGATAGTTTTGACTTCGGAGCACCGAAGTATCTCCGAAATTCGGCAGCGGATAAAAACGCTGCTGGATGCGTTCGGAGACCGAATTGATTCGGTTGGCCGGGATAATGTTTCCCGGGAACGGGGCATTGTTGGAGAAAGGATCTCTTAAAACGGTCCCAGGGAGCAGCGCAGAGAAATCGCCCTTGCGCCAGTTCGGAAGCGGGACCGTCGGATTGAGCAGTTGCTGGGACAGGCTGCCGCGAGACGTCTCAAAGGAGGAGAAGAAGAAGCTTCGATTCCGCCCGTCGTAGATTCCCGGCACGCGAATCGGCCCGCCGATCGATCCCCCGGGCGCGTGCCGCACGCCTGTTGCGCGCGCTGAAGCAAATGGATTGCGCGCTCGAAAGAACGGAGTCGCATAGTAGTCGAAGACGTTTCCGTGGAACTGATTGGTTCCGGATTTGGAAATAATCGTGACCTGGCCGACGGCGCCGAATTCTGCGGTGTTGTTGGCCATATCGACGCGCACCTCCTGGAAGCTCTCGATGTTGCTGACCAGCGGCGAGATCTGGGTGCCGTCGAACGCATTGCTCAGCGTGATTCCGTCAATGGAAGCGTCGGACTGGTTGACCCGGCTTCCGGCAAAACGCCGCGCGGCCGACCCGGCGCCGGCCTGCAGGACGCCGGGTGTAAGTCCCAAAAAATCCCAGAGCTGGCGCGTGTTCAGCGGCAGGGACTTGAGGGCGCTGGCGTCTTTCATGTCGCTGATGCGCGCCGTTTCCGTCTCGATCAGCGTTGCCCCGGCCGAGACTTGAATCGAGGACTCCAGCTCACCGACTTCCAGCCCGATGTCGACGCGGCGCAAGTCCTGGGCGGCGAGCTGCAAGTGGACGACAGATTCCTTGAACCCGGCCAGTTGAGCGGTAACGGTATACTGTCCTTCGCGCAACTGCGTCAGCGTGTAATGGCCGGAGTCGTTGGTCAACGCGCTGTAACGATAGTTGCTTGCCAGATGAACGGCGGTGACATTCACTCCCGGGACCACGGCTCCGGACTTGTCGGTCACAATGCCGGTGATCGTGCCAAACGTAGTCTGAGCGAAGAGCGGACTGCTCCACAGGATCAGAACTATCGCGAATAGAGTTTGTAGAAATGGTTTCACGGTTACCTCCTTAATTGGCCTGGGAGTGGGAGAGTGGGCGAGCGGGGGAGCGGGGGAGCGGGGGAGTAGGGGACGTAAACTTCGGGCGCCGATAGTTCCACGCTCCGGACGATCCGCTTGACCTTTGACCCTGCAGTTCCCACACTCTGGACGATCCGCTTGAACTTCGATTCTGCGGTCCAATCCGGAGCGTCCGCTTGCTTACCCGGATTATTCATAAACTGAAAGAATTGGCCGCTGATCTACTCGGAAAACACGGATTAGTATCGGGGTCGAGGGATGGGCTCCATCACTGCAGTGTGTTAGTTTCGCCGAGCGTCGACGCCCATCCCTCGACCCCGATAC
>DASXQR010000133.1:0-40554 GCA_036507075.1 Acidobacteriota bacterium
CGAAAATGTAGAAACTCCAAAGAGAGACGGCCCTCAGGCCGTCTCTCCTTGACTTTTGGTTGCGGCTTCGCCGCGCTGTGTCTCTGTGGTGAATTCTTTCAGAGGTTCCCGGCCTGATTTCCCATGAACGTAGTCATCGTCGGTACTCAATGGGGCGACGAAGGGAAAGGAAAGATCGTCGACCTGTTTAGCGAGAAATTTGACATCGTAGCCCGGTATCAGGGCGGCCACAACGCCGGCCACACCGTCATTGTAGAAGGCAAAAAGTACGTTCTGCATCTGATCCCATCCGGAATACTGCATGCGGGAAAGGTGTGCGTCATCGGAAATGGAGTAGTGGTTGATCCTTCTGCGCTCCTGGAAGAGATTGAAACGCTGCGCAATGTGGGAATTTCCGTGGAGGGACGCCTGTTCATTTCCAATCGCGCCCATATCATCATGCCCTATCACCGCGCCATGGAAGCGGGCGAAGAGAACGCCCGGGCCGATCGAGCGCTGGGCACAACTTCGCGCGGCATCGGCCCCTGCTACGAGGACAAGATGGGTCGCCGGGGGATTCGCATGGGCGACATCTTCAACCAGGACGTTTTTGCCGCCAAGATTCGTGAAAATGTAAAGCTGAAGAATTCCGTGCTATCGGAAGTTTATGGACGGGCGCCGCTTGATGCCGAGGAAACCTGCCGCGAGTACCGCGCTCTCTGTGAAAGGATCAAACCTTTCATTACCGACACCGCCGAGTATCTCAATCGCCAGCTCAAACAGGGCAAACGGATTCTGTTTGAGGGAGCTCAGGGAACCCTCCTGGACGTGGATCACGGCACCTATCCTTATGTCACCGCCTCGAGCGCGACTGCCGGCGGGGCTTGCATCGGAACCGGAATCGGCCCGACGGCGATTCACGGAATTGTGGGAATCGCCAAAGCCTACACCACGCGGGTCGGAGCCGGCCCGTTCCCGACAGAGCTGAACGATTCGGTTGGCGAATTGATTCGCAGCAGGGGCGATGAGTTCGGGTCTTCTACGGGGAGGCCTCGCCGATGTGGTTGGTTTGACGCCGTCGTGGTTCGCTACTCATCGCTGATCAATAACGTGGACACGCTGGTAGTCACTAAGCTTGATGTTTTAGACGAGCTGCCCGAAATTCGGATTTGCACGGGATATGCCCATCATGGGCAAAGACTGCAGAGCTTTCCCACTGACATTGAGATTCTGGAAGCGTGTGAGCCCGTGTACGAAACCCTTGCGGGTTGGATGTCCGACACGAGCGCCATCAATCAATATTCCAAGCTGCCCGCCAACGCGCAGAAGTATCTGGAACGGCTTTCAGAACTGATTGAAGCGGACATCTCCATTATCTCTACCGGCCCGGATCGAATCGAAACCATCATGCCCGAAGAAAACTCAAAGCTGGCGCGCCTGTTGTGACGCCCGGAAGCCGGAAAGCGGAAGGCAGAAGGCGGAAGGCGGAAAGCAGAAAGCGGAAGGCAGAGAGTGGTCGTATTGCACGCCATCAGAGCGCGAACGAAGTGAGCGGCCCGCCGACTTGGCCCACATAGTCAACGTGCCGGCAAATATGACGTGTCCCAAATGTCGTAACATCGCGACGAATTGCGGCAGCGGATGGTCCCTCGCTGCGCTCGGGCTCTGATGGGGCAGTACCGGCAGCGGAAGGTATTGACCTAAATGTTGCCACGCTACCTGGCTTCGTTTCTATCCATTACAAAGTTGTCGGCCTGCACCGTCCTGGAAAATCTTCCGGCTGTGACAACTTCCAGGCGAACCAGCTCAGCGTTGCCAAACCAGGATGAATCGATGGCGCCGGCCGGGACTTCTGCACTGCCGAACGTCAGCGTGCTGCGTCTTGAGAGAGGCCGGAAGGATGGAATCATCAGGCCCAGCGGCCAATCCATTCTCGTGTAATTATAAAAATAGAAAGCGTAATTGGGCCCAAGCAGCGCCTCTTTCGTTGCTTTATTGCGCAGCAGGTACCGCACTTCCTGAGGTTGAGAAAAAAAATCCAGCCACGGAATTGCCGGGTTTGACTGGCGCACAGTCACTACGCAGCTTCTGGAACCGGAGTTGACGCTCTCAATCGCCGCATGTGCTGATCCCCGATCATAGCGGGCGTTCTTGCGGAGCGGCAGTTCTCCGGCAATCTGATATTTGAGAACTTGAAATTCAATCTTGGCAGAATAACGTCCTGGCTCTCGTTTGTACCGCTCAAACTGGTCCTGGTTGAAGATTGCAAGTCCTGTATGCGGCCACTCCGCAGGCCTGGCGCCCACTAGCTTCACTTGTCCGAGTGCCTCACTGATCGCGCGATGCCGTTGGTCCAGGAGGGGTGCCACCTCCGAAGAGGAAAAAGAATGAATTACTCTGCTTTCAACAGCCGTGCCTTCTTTGAAACGCACGGTGGGCCGCACCTCAATCGGGCTTACAACAAAGCCGGGTTTTACGCCTGAGATCTTCAATTCTCCCATGACCTCCGGGAGACCGCCACCGGGTCTCACATAGCTGCGGCTGAAGTCAACTGCCACGGAAACACTGCCGAGGTCAAAAGATTCTTCCAGTGGTCTTTCGCGCGGCTGAAAAAAATCCCATGGCCAAAGACTCGCAGTTGCAACCACCAGAACAAGAGCAAGGACTGCCAGAACGGCGGTGCGGGCCGTCCTTCGGAACAGATACTGAACCACAATCACCACCAGGCCGAAGAAAACCGCCAGCAGGTAGGCCGCCAAGGTCTGCGAGAAATTCAGGGTGAGACTTCCCTTCGGCCAATCGAGTCGATCAGTCCACAACATCAAGGCTATGTGTCCGAGAATGACGGCCAGAATCGTGACCGTGCCGGCGACGATGAATTTAGACAGATTCGGCGTCAGCGCGGCAACCACCATGATGGGAATGAACAGAACGCCCAGTTTGAGGACGCTTTCGAGAGACAACCAAAAAAAATCGCCCAGCGCGATTCCATTTAAGAGCAGCAGCGCCGACTGCGCCAGCAAGGGAACGGCAATCAAGAACAGCAGTACAAAGACAGACTTGGCGGCCAACAGGATGCGACGGCTGACGGGCCGCGTAAGCCAGAATGCTGTTGTGCTCACCAGAGGATCATTTTGAATCAGTTGGGCGATGATGCCGACTGCAGCGGTGAGTTGCAGCCCCGTTAATACCGCCAAAGTCATCTCAAACGAGAATCTTGATCGCACATTTACCGTTGGATCCACTGCCTGCAACAGTGCAGCGCGCAACAAAATCAGAAGGAACCAACCGGCAAGAAAGTAGCGGAAGTAGCGAACGTCTTTTTTTAAGTGATGGATAGTCTGGTTCAAGCGCTCCTCCTTCCGCTATTCAGAAATTCGATAGGTTCGCGCGAGTGCCACAAAAATCGAGCGCAGCGACATGGGATGGGCGGTAATCCGCCCCGATTGCGGAACCATGGCCCGAATCTGATCCTCGCTTCCTTCCCGGTAGCGGCTGTGCACGAAACGCAGCGTATGACCCGCCTTCTCGGGAAGCATCCACTCGGCTGGACGAGCCGGCGGCAGACCTTCATCCCCTTCCACGACAACCTGAACACTTCGAAATCGTGATTGAAGTGAAGCAAGCGACTCGGAGAGCTGAAGGCGCCCCTTGTTTACCACCGCGATCCAATCGGCCAATCCTTCCAGCTCGTCGACGTCATGAGAGGAAATGAAGACGGTCCATTGCTCCTGCTGTGTCAGCTCCAGGATCCCGCGAACCAGCTCATCGCGAACCAGCGCGTCGAGCCCGGTGAATGGTTCGTCCAGGACCAGCAAGCGGGGACGGTACGCCAGGGAAGACAGGAGCATCGCTTTCATGCGCATCCCGCGCGACAGATTCTTGATCTTCTGATCCGGTGGCAGATCGAACTGGCGAAGCAGGCTCCCGCACAATGCGTCATCCCAGGTTGGATACATTGGCTTGCAGTAGGCAATCAATTGCTCCACCGTCATCCAGTCGATTGTGTCCTGGTTTTCAGAGACATAACCGATCTGCCGGAACTCCTCAGGGCCAAGCCGGGAGGAGTCGACACCAAAGACGGTTGCCTTTCCGGCTGATGGGCGCAGGATATTCATGAGCATCTTTATGGTGGTGGTTTTGCCTGCGCCGTTTGGACCGAGGAAAGCAAAAATGCTGCCGCGCGGTACAGCCAGCGTCAGGTCGATGACAGCTTCAGTCCTCCCAAAACTGCGGGTCAGACCTTCGGTTTCGATGGAATGGATCCTGTCTTGATCAGCGCTCATAGCATTAATCAGAATGATCAGCCCCCGAGGTGATTCCAATGCTTTCGGATGGCATCAAGAACATCTTCCAGCTCCAGGGCGAGGTTTCTTGCTTCCACAACCAGGTGTTCCGCCTCTTGCTTTAGAAGCATGCTGCGTTGAATTCTGGTGGCGGCGGGCGCTTTGCCGACAATCGTGCCGATTCCCGGCCTCACTTCCAGCAGGCCCTCGTTGATGAGCGTGCCGACGATTTTGTGAGCCGTGTTTGGATTGATCTTCAACTCCTGGCTCAGTTGCCGTACCGATGGAAAGCTGTCTCCAGGCTGTATCTGCCGGGAGACAATCGCCTTTTTCACCGCGTAAACGACTTGCTGGTGAACCGGGATGCCCGCCCTGAATTGCATCTCAAAAGGCAACATCATGTGTACTATCAATACTAGTACAGCTAGGATGCAAAAAGCAAGAAGTATGGAAGGCGGAAAGCGAAGGCGGAAGGCGGAAGGCAGAAGGCGGGAGGCGGAAGATCCAACGTTAGCCGAACCGCGCGCGTGAGCAAGCGGACTCTCGATGCAGCAATTCTCCATCCTCTCCCGGGACGTCCGCGCTGGTCCTCACCGCAGAGTCGCTAAGGACGCCGAGAAGCCGCGGAGTTTCAGCGCCTCAGCGCGGGCTCGGCGGTCTTAGCGCCTCTGCAGTGAAAGAAATTTGTCGATCACCAGCATGCGGGTTGTTTTGGCGGGCGCTAACCGGTACATCGAGGGTCCGCTTGCTTACGCGCGCGGTTCGGCTGTCGGTGGACGCTCCGCTTTCCGCCTTCCGCCTTCCGCCTTTCCGCATTCTGTCCATTACAGATATCGCTCTGGTAGACTGTTAATGCCTAGGAGGGCCCATGAAATTGCTTTGTAACTTTGCTTTGTGCCTGGTGGTTCTTTCCACGGCACCCGCGAAGGCCGCGCCTGTCAATCCTGCAGAGAATAGCGATGCGACACTGGTGCTTCGAAGCAAGCTCGCAATCCTGGCTGACTCGCAGGTCAGCGGCTTCGATATTCAGATTCAGGCGCAAGGGGGGGTGCTGGCAGTGTCGGGAACAGTAGATACCGAGATTCAGCGTCGCGTCATAGACAATATTCTTCGCTCCGTTCCCGGAGCACGCCGTCTTGAGTTAAACATCCAGCTCAATCCTGATAAATCAAGGGAGCCGACGCTGATTCGCCTCCCGGCGCCCGACCGAAGGAAAGACGAGGACATTGCGTCCCGGGTTCGAACCGCCTTGGCCGCCGACAGCAAGCTGTCGCGCTCGTCAGTGGATGTTCAGGTATCACGTCGGATGGTGCGTCTGAGCGGCGCAGCACTGAATGATGAAACCATTCTTCGAGCCGCGCACGCAGTCAGAGCCGTTCCCGGCGTGCTTGCAGTCGATGCCAGACCGCTTCTCAAGGCGCCTGAAACGGCGCCTGTGCCGGCCGCCGCCCGGGTACAGTTTCGCGGCCTGGAAATGTCCCAACTGTCTCCTTCTGAAACACGAGAGTTGCAGCGCTCGCTGATGCTTGCCGGAATCTACAAGGGAACTCCAGATGGTGTGTGGAATGATCTGACCGAGAAGGCGCTGATTACCTATCAGGCGCGCTACAACCTCCCCATCACAGGCAGACTTGATTCCGCCACGGTTCATTCCCTGCATTTGAAAATCACCACCGAAGGCCGGTCGGCGGAATTGGGTCCGCGGACCAGCCGCTCCAGTCAAGTGAGAGTGCGGGTCATTTCCGATGAACCCTTCGTTGCGGTGCTCACCGCGTCCGATGTCAGAGCGGTTCAGCAGGCCCTGGAAAACCAGGGTTTTTACAGCGGGCTGATTTCCGGGCGGATCGACCAGATCACCCGCTTTGCGTTAAAAGCTTTCCAGCGCGCAAACAATCTGGTGATCACAGGCGATATCGACCAGCCGACGATCAACGCTCTCGGTTTGAGGATCGATATCTCGCGCAAACATCTGATGCAGTGACAATCAATAAAACTGAATGCTGAATCGACGCTTCCTTGTCCTTCTGCTGGCCGCCGTTACTGTCGCGGGCGCACTGTTGCGGCTTCACGCTCTCACGCAAAAAAGCCTTTGGGACGACGAAATATTCTCCCTGAATGCGCTGGGCTTTTATCAGCTTCATCAGGCTGTTCCCGATGTGCCTGCGCTCGCCCAAAACGTCGTCAACTACTATCGGGCGGACAACCATCCCCCCCTGTTTTTCATCCTGCTTGGAATCTGGTTGAAACTTTTTGGCGTGACCGAGTTTAGCGTGCGCCTGTTTTCCGCCCTGGTGAGTGTAACGACCATTCCGGTGATTTATCTTCTCGCGCGGCAGCTTTTCAGGGAGCCGCAAATCCCGCTGGTAAGTGCTGCGCTTTTCAGCGGTTCGGCATTTGTTGTTTACTACGCGCAGGAAGCCCGGATGTATTCGCTGCTGCTGCTGTTTGCGTGTCTTTCAATGTTCTTCTTTTTGAAAAGCCAGGAAGAAGGAAATTGGCGCTTCTATCTTGGCTTCACCGCGTTTACTGTGCTGGGACTCTACACACACTACTATTTCTTCTTTTTACTCTTCTTTCAGGTTGTTTACCGGCTGACGGCCGGCCGTCGGGGATTTCGGTCCTTCCTGGTGAGCCTGGCGGGTATTTTTTTCTGTTTTATCCCATGGTTGCCGGTGCTGCTTTATCAGATCAGTCAGAAGCACCAATCCGACCTGTGGATCCGATCGAGCACTCAAGGTTTGGCCGCCATCAGGGAGGCAGCTATCAACGGGATCTACGTTCTGTTTCGATTCATGGCAGGTGAAAATTTCATTTTCCCCAATACCGCCTGGGGTCTCAGAGCGATGCTCTGGATCCTGTCCGTGGCCGCCGTTCTAGTCCTCTTACAGCGTCCTTTTCTGTTTGCCACGAAAGCCGGAAGATTGCTGGGACTGTGGCTCGTGCTTCCGATCGGGTGCGGATTTGTCGCCGATCTGATATTCAGAACCAAGACGCTGGAGATGAGCAAGTACTTCATCGTAAGTTACCCGGCGGTGCTGCTGATCATGGCCGCGTCAGTGGTCCGTTTCCCCTGGCGGCCTGCCGGATGGTTGTTGCTGCCGCTGTTCCTGTTTCTTAATGCCAAATCGCTGCACGTGTACTACAACACGCCGAAAGCTGTGGAGTGGAGGGAGGTGGCACAGTACCTGTCCGGTCAGATCGGACCGGACGACATCCTGTTGAGTCCCGAGCCGAAGGTGGCCTTGTGCGTGGGCTTTTACCTGGGTCGCCCCATCCGGGCGATTGAGGTTCCTTTTAATGCAAACGTGGATTACATCCTCAGCGTCACGCAGCGCGGCGTGGCTGCGTCCAACAGAATCTGGATTGTTTCCATCTACGAGAGCTTCAGTCCCAAGCTGCAACTGCTTAATAATCGATTGAGCTGCGATTATCTGCTGCTTTCCGAACAGACCGTTTCTCACCACGCCGTCGTCAGAAGTTTCGCGAATCCTTCTGTCTTGCGCGCCAAGAATATCGCTCCAGCGCCCAAGTCCCCGAAGGATCTTGCCGCGGGCAGCTAAGGTTTGGTATGACGGGCAATCGCATCGATTTGCTGAAAACTTTTGTCGAAAAGAATCCGAACGATCCATTCTCGCATTATGGCCTGGCGATGGAATATGTGCGGCACGATCGTCTGGAGGATGCCCTGCGGATTTATACCTACCTGATCGAAAAACATCCCGATTACGTCCCGACCTATTACCAGGCAGGAATGGCTTTCCAAACGGCCGGCGATATTGAACAGGCAAAGAAAACATTTCGCGACGGTATGTCAATTGCTCAACGTCTGGGAAACGTGCACGCACGAGACGAACTGGAAAAGGCGCTGGCGCAACTGGAAGCCTGAACAAGCCAGCATCCGAGCCGCGCGCGGTTCGGATGTCGCGCGACTCGGATGCTGGCACTGTGCCGCTTAGCGCTTGATATTCCTGCTCTTCTAATTGTATCCTCTCTAGTTTATTTTGAAGAAATGTTGATTCCAGTGAACTTTCGGCGCTGGATCCCGGGTGCCGGCGCAGTCACTGGTGCCTCATCAAAGTCAGTGGTTCAAGATCAGGAGAACGCTTGACATGATCCTTTTGATATTCGGAATTTCAATTATCGCGCTGGTGTTTGCGGCCTTTCTGGCTGCTAACGTTCTCAAGAGAGACACCGGCACGCCGGCGATGCAGGAGATCGCTGCAGCCATCAAGGAAGGCGCCGAGGCCTTTGTGCGGCGCCAGTACACGACCATCGGGATTCTTAGTGTTGTTCTCGCGGTCATTATTTTCCTTTTCTATCATTACAGCAGCAGTCCGAACATTCGAGATCTCGGTCCCGGGATCGCCATGAAGGTAACCATCGCCTTTTTGGTTGGGGCCGCCTGTTCTGCGCTCAGCGGCTTTGTCGGCATGTTTGTTTCGATTCGCGCCAACATTCGAACCGCAGCCGCGGCAACGACCAGCCTGGACCAAGCGCTCCGGACCGCGCTCTATGGAGGTGCCGTTTCCGGCCTTACCGTGGTTTCACTCAGCCTGCTGGGAGTGGGCGGATTATTCTGGCTTTACGGGGGAATGCAGCATCCCACGGAGGTTCCGCTGCAAATCGTGGGATTTGGATTCGGTGCCAGTTTCGTTGCGCTGTTTGCGCAGCTCGGAGGCGGAATTTATACCAAGGCGGCCGACGTAGGCGCCGATCTGGTGGGTAAGGTCGAAGCAGGCATCCCGGAAGACGACCCCCGAAACCCCGCCGTAATAGCCGATCTGGTGGGAGACAACGTGGGGGACTGCGCGGGCCGCGGAGCAGACCTGTTCGAGTCCACTGCAGCCGAAAATATCGGAGCCATGATCCTGGGCGTCGTGCTTTACGCGCAATTCGGACTGAAGGGAATCCTTTTCCCGCTGGTCGCGCGCGCTTTTGGTCTGATTGCAACCATGATCGGAATCATGGTGGTTCGCGTCAAGGAAGGCGGCGATCCGATGGCCGCGATGAATCGTGGCTACTACGTCACCACCGTGCTGGCCATGGCCGGTTTTTACGTGGCGGTTCACCAGTTGCTGGAGAACAATCTTTATTTTTTTGCGGCGGGCGTAGTTGGAATCCTTACCGCGCTGGCATTCGTTTTCATCACGCAGTACTACACTGAACATAAATATCGCCCGGTAAAATCGATCGCAGAAGCCAGCCAGACGGGACCGGCTACGAATATCATCACCGGCCTGGCAGTAGCCATGGAATGCACCGGAATCCCGGTGATCACCATCTCGGTGGCGTTGCTGACGGCCCATTTCCTCGGTGAAAAGGCGATGCCCGGCGGCGGATTGTACGGAACGGCCATTGCTACCATGGGAATGCTTGCTCCCTGCGCGTACATCCTGGCGATGGACACTTTCGGTCCGATCACCGATAACGCCGGCGGGATCATTGAAATGTCAAATCAGCCGGATGAAATCCGGAGGCGCACGGACCGCCTGGATGCCGTCGGCAACACGACCAAAGCTCTGACCAAAGGCTATGCGATCGGAAGCGCCGCGCTGGCTGCCTTCCTACTTTTCAGCGCGTATCTGGATGAAGTCGCCAAGATCACAGGCTCGCGGATTCCTGTCGATCTGAGCCGCGTCCCAACTTTCGTAGGCGCGCTCATCGGAGCGGCACTGGTGTTTGTGTTCAGCGCTCTGGCAATTCGAGCGGTGGGTCGCGCCGCCTATTACATCATCAACGAAGTGCGGCGGCAGTTTAAGGCGAATCCCGACATTATGCGAGGCACTGCCAAGCCCGATTATGGCCGCTGTGTCGATATCGTGACCATCGGCGCGCTTAAGGAAATGGTGTTGCCGGGTCTTCTGCCGATCATCGTTCCGGTCTTCGTCGGGTTCAGTTTCAAATATCTCGCTTCAGAAGGAAGGCCGGGAGCGGAGGCGGTGGCCGCCTTACTGATGGTGGGGACGATTGCAGGCATCCTGATGGCGACAATGATGAACAATGGCGGCGGTGCCTGGGATAACGCGAAAAAGTTCATCGAGTTGGGAGAGTACGGTGGGAAGGGCTCAGACACCCACAAGGCCGCGGTAGTCGGCGACACGGTGGGCGATCCGCTAAAGGACACGGCAGGTCCCTCGCTTCACGTATTGATCAAACTGCTGAGCACCATCACACTGGTGCTCGCGCCATTGTTTCTGTGAAAGAGCGCCATGCAATACACCTATCTGATCGGAGTTCTAATTATTCTCTTTTTCGGATTCATGTATCTTTCCGAGAAGCTTTGGCTGAAAAACCAGCCCGTTAAGCCACCCGCGCAACCCGAGCCGAGGATCAACCCTGCTCCCCAGAGACCGCGAGAACCCGCCAGAGAGAAGGAGAGGTCAAGAAAGAAGGGGAGGCGGAGGTAGTTTGAATAGAATGCGGAATGATGGGGAATGCGGAATGGGGAATGCGGAATGCGGAATGGGGAATGCGGAATGATGAATGCGGAAACAGAGCGAAGGCCTTCAGAGAAGAATCTGTTGTTTAATTCCGCATTCCGCATTCCCCATCATTCCGCATTCCCCTCAGGATCCTCGCTCCACGGCCAGTTGGCCGGGGGGTTGGGGCCGCAGCACCGTGTACCATTTCCACACCGAATTGACCAGGATGATGCCCACGCAGGCCATCATGATGGCCGTAAGAATCGAGTCGAGCCAACCCTGAAATGCCAATTCCGGCTTGCGGGTCATGGGGAGAAAATTGTCACGGATACTGAGCCAGCCTGCGGTCAAAGTGCTCACGATCAAAAAGGACAAAGGCGCCGCGGTGACCCACATATATTTCGCTTTTCCATGGTTTATCAGGTATGAAGTGCCAACGCACAGGGCGATGCTTGCCAGCAACTGATTGGCGATTCCAAACATCGGCCAGATAGTGCTGATACTGCCCGTCCAGATAAAATAACCCCAACTCCCCACCACAACCAGACTGGAAACGACTGTGCCCGGCAGCCAGTCTGTGCGTTCAAAGGGTTTGTAGAATTTTCCAAAGAACTCCTGCACGAGAAAACGCGCCACCCGCGTCCCGGTATCAATGGTGGTAAGAATGAAGAGCGCTTCGAACATGATCGCAAAGTGATACCAGTAGCTGATCAGGTGTCTCATCCCCGGAAGGCCTGAGAATATCTGGGCCATTCCCACCGCCAGCGACACGGCGCCGCCGGTGCGACCCTGCAGCGTTTCGCCCACTTCTCGAGCGAATTCCGGCAGGTTCACCACGCTGTACCCCAGCGCCTGGAACTTTTCCGGGGTCGCGTTTATTGCAAAGTAGTCCCCGGGAAACAGAGCGCTGGCTGCAATCAGGCTGGTAAAGCCGACAAAACTTTCGATCAGCATCGATCCGTAACCGATCGGCCGCGCGTCTTTCTCATTGGAAATCATCTTGGGAGTCGTGCCGCTTCCGATCAATGCGTGAAAACCGGAAATGGCGCCGCAGGCGATGGTAATGAACACGAAAGGAAACAGTTTTCCCGGGATAATCGGCCCTCCGCCTTTCACAAATTCAGTGAATGCAGGCATTTTCAAGTCGGGATGCACAACCAGAACGCCGATCGTAAGAAAAGCAATGGTCCCGATTTTCATGAACGAAGAAAGGTAATCGCGCGGGCAGAGCAGCAACCATACGGGTAGAATGGAGGCGAGCAGGCCATAAGCGGCGATCGCAAGCGTAATCTGATTCTTGCTGAGAGTGAACCAGGGACCGAGAAAAGATCCCGGAATATATTTTCCGAAAACGACAGCCAGGATCATTGCAATCACGCCGATGGCGGTGGCTTCCCAGATCTTTCCCTTGCGGAACTTGTACATGTATAGTCCCATAAAGAAGGCGATCGGGATCGTCGTTCCAATGGTAAAGGTGCCCCACGAACTTTCCCTCAAAGCATTGACTACTGCCAGCCCCAGCCCGGCCAATGCGATGATGACGATAAACAGGATCGCCACCGCCGTGGTCATGCCGACAACAGAATTGATCTCCCTGCGCGCGATTTCTGCGAGGGACTTGCCATCGTGGCGTATCGAAGCAAACAGCGTGATGAAATCGTGAACCGCGCCCCCGATAGTTACCCCTATGACAAGCCAGAGCAGACCGGGAAGATAGCCAAACTGCGCCGCAAGGACCGGGCCGATCAGAGGGCCGGCCCCGGTGATGGCTGCGAAATGGTGCCCAAATAAAACGTACTTGTTGGTGGGATAGTAATTATGACCATCGTAGAGCCGGTGGGCCGGGGTGACACGGTTTTCATCAAGCACCAGCACTTTGGTGGCGATAAAGGCGCTGTAGTAGCGGTAGGCAATCGCAAAGACACAGAGCACCAGGATCACTAGCCAGAGTGTGTTCATAGGTTTTCTATGTTACTACACAGTGGTACTCTTACGCTCCGCGGGCTTTTCGGCTGCGGACGGGAGATTTTTTTCGCCATGAAGACACGAAGACACGAAGGTTTACAATTCATTAGACGTGCCGCATTGGAGCGGAATGATCGTGGCTTTGACGAGTTTTGCCGCAGCGTGAATCTGGGACTCTTCGTGGCTTCGTGCCTTCGCGGCAAAATCGATTTTCAGGCATCCGGCGAGAGCTGATGGCGAAGAGGAAACTGCAAAACGAGTCATTACACGAGCGCAGAAGAGAGAAACCGCCCGCGCGGCGGCCGGCTGACAGAAAGACTGTCGCTCGGGCGGGGCCCGCTCCCATGCCGGCGCCGGCACCGTGGGTGATACAACTGCTGGCTGTCGTGCTGCTGGCAGTGTTTGCGGGCTTGTCTTTTTGGGAGATGTCCGGCGATGCAGTCACCAGTGATGAGCGGGTCCACTTGCCGGCGGGATATGCTTATTGGAAGGCGCGGGAATTTCGTTTGAATCCCGAACATCCGCCCCTGGTGAAATTGCTTTGCGCCGCGCCGCTCTTATCAATGAAGTTGAGCATGCCGTCGGTTCAACCGGATCAGGAGCATCCTGATTTCAATTCCTACCAGCAGGTTTTTGGATCCAAGTTTCTCTTCACGCAGGATGCGGACGGCATCTTATTCCGCGGAAGAATACCTGTTCTAGTTTTGGGATTGGTGCTCGCGTTTCTGGTTTTCTGGTGGTCCTGGAAGCTCTATGGACATCCTGGCGCCGGATTGCTTTCGCTCTTTCTGATAGCGTTGGAACCCACGATGATCGCGCACAGCCACTATGTCACGACCGATGTGGCGCTCGCATGCTTCGTTGTGGGAGCCATGTTTTTCCTGTGGCAATTCACTCTCGGGGGTCGGTTTTCCATGCTTGTCCTTGCGGTTACGAGCATGGGTCTGGCGCTGGCATCTAAATTTTCCGCGGTTTTTGTGCTGCCGGTCTTCTTCTGGCAGATGCTGCGTCATTGGCCGAAATCGGGATTAGATTGGGGCGGCAGATGGCTGGGAAGTCGAGCGAATGCGCGATGGATAGCGGCAGGTGCGGCGCTGCTGTCAATGACGCTCGTCATACAGGTGTCGTATTTATTCTCTACCGATATCTTCCTGTACTTGCGCGGTGCCGCCGCGGTGAATGCGAACCACGCTCCCAATTATCTGACCTATGTCCAGGGACATTTTTTCAGGGGCGGGACGTGGTGGTATCCATTTTACGCCTTTGCCTTGAAGACGCCGCTGCCGACTCTGATCATCATCGGCATCGGGGCGTTCCTGAACTTTCGTGACCGGAGGAGGCCAGCCTTAAGTTTTGTGTTGTTGCCGGCCGCTTTTGTGACCCTTGCGGTATGCGCCTTTGCCGATAATCTTGGTGTCCGCTACCTGATTCCGGCCACTGCCCTGCTGCTGGTGATGGCGGGACGAGCTTTTTCTTTACTCGCCGGCCGCACGGGGAGATTGCTGGGCGGCATCCTGGCGGTATGGCTGCTGGCGTCAGTGCTGCGAATCTCACCGCATTACATTGCTTACTTCAATGAGCTGGCCGGTGGAGCCGAGAACGGACCCTATTACCTGGACGATTCCAACATTGACTGGGGCCAGGATTTCAAACGGATGACGCATTATCTCAAACAGAATCACATCAACGACGTGGTCCTTTCTCCATGGGGACCCTTTCCGCCCGAGTACTATGGAGACCGCGACGGCATTCGCTTCAAGCCATGGAAGCGAAGCATGGCTGTCAGCCCTACGCCCCCTGACGGGGTCTATGTCATCAGCGTGAATAATCTGGTCGGCCTGAAACGCATGGTCCTTTCGGGCGAGGATCCCAATGTGGATTGGCTGGAGCGATTTCGCCCGTCACACCGGGTCGGGTATTCGATTTACATTTACCGGTTTCCGTAGGAAAGAAAACACCACAAAGGCGCAAAGTACACAAAGCCTCCGTTTGCCCTTTGTGTAACCTGTTGGCAACTTCTTGTTTTTTTGACAAGATTTCAGAAGACGAAACCGACCACGTCAACGTCGACGTTTATCCGTCTACGGCCACGTGCACGTCAATGTCCACGGAACACGTCCAAGCTGCTTGAGAGATTTAGTGCTTAATCATTTTGGTCAACATCGACAGGATGCGTTCGAGGAGTTGCCTCCTGGCATCGCTAACCGTGCTACAGGCAAACTTGCGAGTTTTTCTTCGTGAGCGTGGATGTGGTCGTTGACGTCTGTCGTTGACGTGCACGTGCACGTGAGCGTCCTCGGCTTTTTCTTTGGTTGCGGCCTACGGCCGGGCTGGGTCTTTGTGGTGATTATCGAGGTGCGGGTCTGCCTTAAGAGAATTCCTTGAGCAGGTTCATGCGGCGGGCCTTTTCCACCAGGGTGGTGCGCTTCAGGAAAAGCAGGCGCGCCGCCTTTCCTTTATTCCCGCCGGTGCGCTTGAGCGACTGGTAAATCAGATTTCTTTCCAGTTCGCTCATCACCTGATTGAGGTCGATTCCCTCTTCGGGAAGCTGCAGGTATTTTTGCAGCATTTCAAGCTGGTCGGGCTCGGAGCTCTCATGCGAAATGGGGAAGTCTTCGACGGTCAGGATGGTGCGATCCCCCGACAGAACAGAGGCCAACTCCAGCACGTTGCGAAGCTCGCGGATATTGCCGGGCCAGTCATACTGGATCAGTTGTTTTAGAGCAGCAGGCTCCAGCTTCTTCTGCGGCAAGGCGTGCTCTTCGGAGACGCTTTTCAGGAAGTGGTTCACCAGCAGCGGTATGTCATCACGCCGTTCGCGTAAAGGTGGAAGTTGAATGGGAACCACGTTGAGCCGATAGAACAAATCAAAGCGAAACTCTCCCGTTTTGATCTTCTCTCGCAAATCGCAGTTTGTGGCCGCAATGATGCGAACGTCCACCTTGATCGTCTGGTTGCTGCCGAGCTTTTCAAATTCTCTTTCTTCCAGGACACGCAGCAGTTTTACCTGCAGCGAAAGAGGCATGTTGCTGATCTCATCCAGAAACAATGTCCCGCCGTTGGCCTGTTCAAACTTTCCCGTGCGCGATTCGGAAGCATCGGTAAACGCTCCGCGTACGTGGCCAAACAGCTCGTTCTCCAGCAGGTTCTCCGGGATGGCGCCGCAGTTGATCGCGATAAAAGGGTTTTTAGTTCTCGAACTCAGTTGATGAATGGCGCGAGCCACCAGCTCTTTGCCGGTTCCGCTTTCTCCCGTGACCAGCACAGTGGCATTCTTTGCCGCCACCAGATCGATCAGGCGCAAGGCTTTCTTGATGGACGGGCTCTGCCCGACCATTTCGGAGAGCTTTCTGACCAGCTTGGGATCCGGTTCACGCTTCTCAGTCTCCAGACGGCGGGCCTCCATCAACTGCTCGATGCGCTCCTCAAGCTCGGTAATCTTGAAGGGCTTGGAAATCAAATCTGAAGCGCCCTTCTTGAATGCCTTCGCCGCGACCTCCATGTCCACTACGCCCGTCATCATCATGATCTTTGTGAGCGGCGAGCGCGTCTGAATATCTTCGAAAATAGAAAGTCCGTTTGCGTCGGGAAGCAGGTAATCGGCCAAGACCAGGTCGAAAATCTGGTGGGCGAGCTTGTTCTGGGCTTCGGCGGCGGTCCCCGCCGTTTCGACCTGCCAGCCTTCGCTTTCAAAGAAGTCCCTCAGCGCCGAGGCGAGATTCAGGTCGTCCTCAAGTACAAGTACAGAGTTGCTTTGGGTTTCGATTAACCCCATGGTTATCTGCGCGTTCGCGTCCTTGTTATAAGAGAGGTTTGATGGTTTTCCTTAGACTCAAAAATACAGGAAAAGCGGCACCCGGTCAACTAATCCAGCACCGCGGCCACGCCGACAAGCCTCTTCAATACCTATGGATCTGACACTATAATTACCGGCAGAACCCTGTTTTGACGGTGAGTTAGATTACAAGTCTCACGAAAGTCAGCAGCGGGACCCGTAAAGACCGGTTGGAATGGAAAAAGGAGATATTGGTGGCGCTCCGGTAAGAGCCGACCACTCGAAGCCAAAACCTCTTCGAATCTTTGTGTTACAAGTTGGCAGCTTCTCGCTTGTTTAACAAAGTTTTGTCTGGCACCTGCATTCCTTCACCGCAGAGGCGCAGAGGACGCAGAGAATGCGCGGAGTTTCGTTTGCATGTCTCTGCGCAACCTCTGCGTTCTCTGCGCCTCTGCGGTGAAGGAATGCGGCTTTCCACATCAGCATATGACGATCAGACTGCCAGGCGGGAACATCCTATTCTTGGTTGCGGCTTTGCCGGGCTGTGCCTTTGTGGTTTTTCAGACGTTCCGACCTGAGGGAGGGGCGCGGCGTTACATGTACTTTAGCCGGATCTTTTCCCACTCCTCGACGGGAACTTTGAGGAATTCCTGGACCACTATCGGGTCGAACTGTGTGCCTGACATGCGAATAATTTCTTCAACTGCTTTTTCGGCGGGAAGTCTTTTGCGATACGGGCGGTCTGACGTCATCGCATCAAAGGTATCGAGCACGGAGAAAATGCGCGCCTCCAGGGGTATCTGGTCACCCTTCAAGCCCATCGGATAGCCAAGACCGTCATAGCGCTCGTGGTGATAGAGGGCCATTTGGGAAGCGCCTTCAAGAAACTTGACGCTTTGCAGAATCTGATGGCCGATGACCGGATGAGTTTTCATGATTGCCCGTTCCTGGTCGTCAAGAGTGCCTTCCTTCAGCAGAATACTGTCGGAGACTCCTATTTTTCCAATGTCATGAAGCAGCGCGCCCTGGGCGACTTCGAGCAGGCGGCTATTCTTGTACCCAAACTGTTTGGCCAGAAGAACGGTGTATTCCTGAACGCGAAGTGAATGAGAGTGAGTTTCGTGACCGCGCGCATCCAGTGTTTTCAGGAGCGCGTCGAGCGTCATGGTGCGATGTTCCTTTAATTCCCGCAGGGCCGACTGGAGCGCCTGCGAGCGTTTGCGCACGAAGCCTTCCATCGTTTCGGCATTCTTGCGGCTTTCGATTCTCATCCGGCGCAAAGTGAGCGCCCTGTTCACGGAAGGAAGCACGTTGTCGAGGTTGAAAGGCTTGGTGAGATAGTCACATGCGCCCTGTTTCATGGCCATCACGGCGGTGTTTACATCGGCCACACCGGTGATCATCATGAATGCCACTTCAGGAAATTTTTCGGAAACCTTCTTCAGCAGTTGCAGGCCGTCCAGGTCGGGCATCTGAATATCGCAAATCACCAGGGCAAACTGCTGCCGCTGCAGCATCGATAGGGCTTCGCTTCCCGTGCAGGCCTGCCGGCAGGGAAAGCCTTCCCCGGACAGGAATTCAACCAGCGAGTCCCGGATCAAAGGTTCGTCGTCTACAACCAGAATCTCATCGGAGTCCGGATGCTGTGCTTCCGTTTCTGCTGGTTCGATCACTTCCTCGGCATCTCCCGAAGACATTATAGGTTTGCCCAAGATTTGCCGAACGACTTCCTGCAAATTAACTGCCATGAAGCTCCCCATTCACCCGTGCGGGTTTTCTGCAAAAAATGTTGCCCGATAAAGGTGTGATCAGCCAACCTGAGCGTTCCCGGCCTGATGCGTTCGGTAAATGCTTATCTTACGCACGTAATAAACCACTAGAGCCAGGGGGATGATTGTGGCGACGATCACCACATTTACCGGTTTTAAGAAAGCAAAGATGATAACCGCCGTCGCCTCGTTTACGAGGTTAGCCAGCGAAAGTGAGGCAAAATTGCGTTTCCAGATTATGAAGAATGAGCCGCGTGAGACCAGAGCGAGAGCCATTGCCACCACTCCGGTGTTCAGAAGGAAGTAGGCCAGCCCAGCCGCCAGAACCTGAAGGATCAGAATACCGAAATCAGACGACTGATCTGCGCCGAGCGCGACAGGCGTGCCTCTCATCCAGTAAAAGAAGCTGCCTGTCAGAAAGGTTGCCAGCGGCAGTTCGGCAAAGTTGAACAAGCGCTTGTAGAGCCGTTTTATCGGGCATCTGAGGCCTGCAATCAATACTTCCACACCGGCGATGGTCGTGGCTACCTGCGGGCAGAAGACCAGAAGGGCCACAAAAACGAAGACATCACTGACGCTGATGACCAGAGATTGTGATTTCACGTCGAGAATCGGGATTCTTACGGCAAATAGACTGGCTACCGCGGTCAGGGCCGCCAGGTAGAGCCAGTTCAGATTCTGATGAATCAGCGAGTGGTAGATGGAGACCAGCAGCACCGGAACTCCCAGCAGGATCACCAAGGCGATATAAAATTGAGCGGCACCGGGGAGATTGTCTTTGAAGAACAGTGCTTTCCCGTTTGAGCTGCTCTGCGCTTTCTCTGGTTCAGTCGCCATTTCTTTATACAGGGTTGAAGACTGTAAGTTCCACCATTGTGACGTGAAAATCTAGTTCGGGTCTCCCGCGATGACGCAATCGGACCAGACCAGCCCATCGCCTTCTCCATCGTCGGTCCAGATCACGCCGTCGCCGGAACCGTCGACCGGCAGGATCTCGTCTGTCCAGGTCAGCCCGTCGCTCCATATGATTCCGTCCAACGGGTCAGGCAACACGTCGGTCCAGATGATTCCGTCAGCAAAAGCGACACTGTTCGCCGAGAAGAACCCGTCGGCCCAGTTTGCCGGTGGAGGCAGAAGCTCGGAACCTGTGACCAGAGAACCTGTCCAAACCTTCCCTGAACCCCACAAACCGCGCCGCAGGGGATCAACGAGAACGCCGTAACCCACGCGCTTGCCGAAAGCAACCGCACCTCCAGCCCAGACATCCTGGCCCTGCAGAGTCCACTTGGGAGAGACGCCGGCGGTAAGTTTCTTAAGAGCAGGGTTTGCGGCCCTTGCAAGCTCGACGCCAGTGCAGGCATTCACCAGGCCATTACCCTGTTCCAGAATATTGGGCTGCGTCAGCTTAATGGCCGATGCAAGCAGGGCTATCTTCACAGCGTTGGGTTTGAGCGAAGGATTGGCTTCGAGAAGCAGCGCCACAGTTCCAGTGACGTAAGCGCTCGCCATGCTTGAACCGCTCATACTGCGGAAGGTGCCATCCAACATCAGGTTGGGATGATTGTTCGCGATAGTGCTGTTTATGACATTGACCACCGGGATGTTGTTTCCGGGCGCACACAGGTCAGGTTTCATCAGGCGGTCCATAAACGTTGGACCTCGGGAGCCGTAGGTTGTAGCAATAAAGTTGGCGTGGGCCGCAGCGCCCCGGGTGTTGATCGGGGAAACGGTTATGACAGCCGGGTGATTACCGGGACTGTTGATCGTACCGTAGATCTTGGAGTACCTGCTGTTTTTGCCGTTGTTGCCCGACGATGCCACCACCACGATTCCGGAACTGACCAGTCTTCCGACCGCGATACACAGCGGGTCAGTCTTGTACGACTCGATGGGCAAATGGCCCAGGGAAAAATTCGCCACGCGCACGTTGTAGGTCGCGCCATTGGCAATCAACCAGTCGATAGCTTTTATCAGATTACTGGTCGTGCCGCTGCCCATGTTGTTGACCACCTTAAGGTCCAGAAAACGGACTTCTGGAGCGACACCCACGTAGCCCCCGCCTGCCTTGGCGCCGATCAGTCCGGCGATCGCAGTTCCATGCCCGTACCCATCATTTGTCTTCGGATCGCCCGGGACTGCCGTTCCAGAAGTGAAATCCAGAGTGACCTGGATGCGGCCGTTGGTAAGATCGGGAGGCTGGGTGCTTATTCCGGAATCAAAAACAGCGACGGTGACGTTCTTGCCCGTATAACCGCTCTGATTCATCCGGTCTGAGCCGATTGCAGCCATGGTGCTGGCATTCACGCTGGCGGCAGAATGAGTCTGGATCGCGGCATCCAGGGTCACGTAATCGACTACGTCAGAATCAAGCAGCGCCTGAATCTGATCAGAAGTAAGGCGAGCAGTGTACCCGTTGACGAGCCGCAGCACGTTGCCTGTGCCGATTTCCCGCCGGGCGGCACCCTCAACACTTTCGAAGTATTCCGGGTTCACCCGCACGATGACAGGGAGGCGCGCGCTTTCGTCGGTCCGCTGCCGCATCCCGACCTGCGCGCTCAGAGCCGGCGAGATCTTGTGTGCGTATCGCTCCAGTGGATTGTGTGACGTCTGCCGGCGCCCATAGGACGGAAGCACAACGGCGAAAGACAGGAATGCGAAGAGGGGTATCGCCAAAACGATCCCGCGCTTCACTGAGTTGCTTGTTTTCTTCTTTTTCATCAAGGATTTCATTTCTTAATTGCTGTGTCTCGCTACATTGAATAATTTGCGAACAGGGCATAAGCAAACGATGTGCCATGGACGAGGGGAGGGGAAGTGAAAAGGGTGTTTTGGATCACGCCGGTCGCGTTCCGGTCAGCATTCACGGCCCGATACGCAAATGTGCCGGTTTTCGTGACAGCTCTCACGAAACCGCCCGGCCATTCCGTCGAGTGTCAATTAAAAGTCGTAGAAGGAGGGGTGAGACAAGATTTTGACATTTTGCCTGCCGTGGATCAGGCCACGCCCTGCTGCGCGGAGTTGGCGCTGGGGAATTCGCCTGGCTTCAGCGTTTCAGCGATGATCCGTCCCACATCTTCCAATTTGAAGGGCTTTACCAGCACCGCCCTGAAGCCGTGTTCCCTGTAATTGGCCATGACCGGATCTTTGGAATAACCGCTGGTCACAATAGCGGTGACTTTCGGATCAATTTCGAGAAGCTTTCGAATAGTTTCCTTGCCGCCCATACCGCCCGCGATGGTCAGATCCATAATCACCGCATCAAAGGGAGAGCCGGAGGTGAGGGCTTCTTGATACAGGCTGATGGCTTCCGTTCCATCGGCTGCGGCGTCCACCGCATATCCCAGGCCGTTTAAGAGCTCTTTCATCGAGTCCCGAATCATTTCTTCATCATCCATCACCAGCACCTTGCCTTTTCCGGCAAGCAGTTTCTCCTGTTCCAGCGGACGCTCCTGGACGGGAGAGTGCGAGGCGGGGAGATAGAAAATGAAAGTACTTCCCGCGCCGATTTTTGAATCCACGGTCAAATGCCCGTGGTGTCTCTGGATGATCGAGTACGTGCTGGCCAGACCGAGCCCGGTACCCTTTGGTTTGGTGGTGAAATAGGGATCGAAGATGCGCGGCAGATCGAGGGGCGAAATTCCAACGCCGTGATCCTGAACTGAGACCATCACGTATTCGCCTTCCGTAAGATCGTCAGCGGGGTGATTGGCGCCAACCTTGACGTTCTGCGCCCGCACTGTGATGGTTCCACCATCGGGCATGGCCTGCTGGGCGTTAAGCACAAGATTATTCATTACCTGGTTGATCTGGCCTTCGTCGATCTCCACTGCGAGCAGATCGTCGGAAATCTGGAAGTCACAGCGCACGTTGGATCCTCGAAGCGCGAACACCGAGGAGTCGCGCAGCAGGTTCTTGATGGAAGCTATCTTCTTGATGGGAGCGCCGCCCCGGGCGAACGTCAATAGTTGATGCGTCAGCGCAGTTGCCATTTGGGTCGCTTCCTCAATGCTGGTCAGAAACTTTGCAGGATCTTTGCTCTTCTCCACCGCCCGCTGCGCAAGCTGGGTTTTGAGAAGAATTCCCGCCAGAATATTGTTGAAGTCGTGCGCAATACCTCCCGCCAGAATGCCCAGCGATTCCAGCTTCTGCGTCTTAATCAACTCCCGTTCCATTCTCTGCTGATCTGTCATATCGCGGAAGACGAGAACCACGCCCAAAATGTTGCCTGCTTTGTCTCGAATGGGAGCCGCGGTGTTGTCAATGCTGCGCTCGCTGCCGTCCCAACTGATGATCGACGTGTCCTTGGCATCGAAGCCGATGATCTGCCCGGTGCGCAACACTCGCTCCACCGGATTTTCGCAGCGCTGGCGGTTATGGCTGTTGATGATGTTGAATACTTCGGCCAGGGGCCTGCCCGCCGCCTCGATTTGGGAGCGGCCGATCAGAGTCTCGGCAATGTTGTTGATCAGCAGCACGATGCCTCTGGTGTCGGTGGCAATCACCCCGTCACCGATACTTCGCAGCGTAACCGCCAGGCGCTCCTTTTCCGCGGCCAGCTCAATTTCAGCTTCGATGCGCTCGTTAATCTCAAAGCGGAGTTGTTCGTTTGCATTGCGCAACTCGGCGGTTCTCTCCAGTACCCGGATTTCCAGTTCTTCCTTGGATCTCTGAAGCGCCTTTTCTGCCTCTATCTTCTGCGTCAGGAGAGCGTTGACTTCACTCAAATGCTGCAATGCCTGCTGAATTCGGTCCTGATTTACTTTGTAGGCGTAGTACATCAGGAGCGTGATAGGCAGCGTAAGGATTACCGAATAAAACTCATATCTCTGGAAATAGAGGAAGATCACTGCCCCAAGGGAAGCGCCGACCACGTGGGTGATCGAAGTGGACAGAAGATTCTGGACCCAGATATCGACCACCGGCTGCTTGGTTGTCAACGACATGGCAATTACCAGCAAGCCGGAGCTCAGGATGAAGTAGATTACACCGCAAAAAGCGCACTCAATCAGAAACCGGGTAAAGTCCCGAGGATATCCGGGATCCAGCGGGACTGGTTTGCGCTCGATGGCATAAAGCACCAAGCCGACAAGAAAGGCGGAAATGGCCAGTTGCGCCACGTTAAAGTACAGCTTGTAAGGCTTTACTTTGGTTCTCAGTGAGGTGGTGATTCCCTCGAGCACTGCAATCGTCACCATTACGGCCGGTCCAAACAGCAGCAGCGCAGCGAAATTAAAAACGTCGCTTACGGTAATGGCGATGCTGGTTCCCTTGCGAAGCGGGATTCGCAGCGGAAAACAGCTCACTATCACGGTACTGGCGGCCAAAAACAGCCAGCGCTTGTCGGAAACCAGAAACGACCAGTAAAGAGAGCCTAAGAAGATGGGCAGGCCGACAGGCAGGATCAGCAGTATGTAAAGCCTGGCCGGAGAGGGGACGGGATTCCTAAAGATGCTGTCCCAGATCTTATTTACGGTGCTTTCGTATTGGAACAAGGGACGAAGTATCCAAAGTGGATCTCTTTGAAAATCCGGAAGAAATCATCCTTTTTCCGGCAAAACTCAACTCCTCGAAAAGGAGTGGGTGCAGTTGCTTAACACAAAAACCTACCATACGGCGTTATTCCCAATCAATGGAAAAGCCCGAAGCGCGCAGATCTGGCAGCCGCAGTCGGCCCAAATTGGGACCTTGTGGCACAGCATACCAGCGGCCGGTGTGCGGGCGATCACGCAGCCGGAATGAAGAAAAAGGCGAGAGAAAAGATAACGTAGACGGCGAGCAGCAGCACCCCTTCCATCCAGTTGGATTCGCCGTCCTGAGCGGTCAGAAAAACAACACTCACCGCCAAAACCAGCGCCACCACCTCAAATGTGGTAAACAGCAGATTCATCGGCGTGCCTATCGCGTAGCTCAAGAAGACCAGCACGGGCGAAACAAACAGCGCTATCTGCATGCTCGAACCGATGGCGATGTGAAATGACAAATCCATCTGGTTTTTGCGCGCGGCAAGAATAGCGGTGCTGTGTTCGGCGGCATTTCCTACTACTGCCACTACCACCACTCCCACGAACAGCTCCGTCATGCCCAGGGCTTTCGAGGCCGCTTCCACCGAGTGCACCAGCAGCTCGCTCATCCAGGCAATCAGCGCAGTGGCTCCCAGCAGGATCAGAATGGACCCCTTCAATCCCCTCCTGGGAATACCTTCATGCTTGTGGTCACCGTGGTAAAGGTCCTTGTGCGTGTGCAGGGTGAAAATCAGACTGAGGACATAAGTCAAGAAAAGAACGATCGATATCTCGAGGCTTAGACCGGCTTCCGCCGTGGACCTGCCCGCGGTGATGGAGTGAAATATGGCGGGTACCACAAGGCCGACCGCGCTTAGCACCATTAAAGTAGAGCTCATACTGGCAGCCGTGCGGTTGAACTTCTGCTGTTTGAACTTGAGTCCTCCCACCAGCGCGCTCAGTCCCAATACCAGCAGGCTGTTACCCAATATGGATCCCGTGATTGAAGCCTTGACGATATCTACTAAACCGGCGCGTATACCTTGCAGCGCGATGATCATCTCGGCAGCGTTACCGAAGGTTGCGTTCAGCAGCGCTCCGATGCCGGCGCCAAGATGATCTGCCAGCGTCTCAGTGGCCTTTCCCATCCATCCCGCAAGAGGAATGATGGCCAGTGCCGAGCAGGCAAATACCCAGACGGGGTCCGCATCCCGGAAATGGAGGATGGCTGCCAGAGGGATGAAGACCAGCAGCAGATCCAATGCATGGTCGGAAAGAAAGCGATTTGATTTGATATTTGTCATCGGGACGAGGGTTCAGCGCGGCTGCGGCGAATGTTGCGAGTCCATTGAATCATGATACGATTCCCCACACGAAACCCTGCAGGGAGTAGCGCTTTTCCGAGCATCGCGAATCTTTGGAAAATGAATCCGGACTTCAACAGTTCAAAGGAGCACTATTATGGCAGAGAAGGTGGAGAGAGCAGGAGTGAAGCGTGAAAAGGGATATGTTTATTTCATTGATCAAGAGGGCGATATCTCCCGCTCTAAGACGGGGCAGAAGGGCCGGAAAGAAAAAATCAGTAAGATCGGGCTGAAACGGGAAAAAGGCTACTTATATTTTATTGACTCTGATGGAGACATCAGCCGGTCTCCGATGAAACGCCGCACCTAGTAATTTAGTTGCATAAGTTTCCGAGTGAGATGGCGGAGATGGGCATGGAAGCGCTCAAGAGTTTGCGCAGGGCGGACTTGCTGGAGATAGCCCGATTGGCAGGCGTACCTCAAGCGTCTCGCAAGTCAAAACAGCAGCTTGTTGAATCAATTGCAACCCTGAATTTGGCGGATCTCCCCAGGAACGCGCTTCTTTGCCTGGCTCGTCACCTGGGTCTGAAGAATCCCCAGCGCGTTTCTAAGGCGGCGCTGGCCCGAAGACTGGCGAATCACATTCAAGCGGCAGTAGTAGAGCGCCCGCAGGAACAGGAAAGCGAAGCCGCAGCAGCTTCCTGGGAGATCGATCATGCAATCCGTACTCAACTGCTGAGCAGTTCCAAAATAAGCAGCGAGCTTTCCAGTCCACCGGTTCCGGACGTACCTGAAGAGCTGGGGCTCGAGCAACTTCGTGTAACGCAAGCGAAATTCAGCCCGGGCATACGCCACCATCTGCTCATAGACCAGGAGGCCAGGCTGCCGGACGAATATGGCGTCAACAGGGCCGTGTTGCTGGTGCGCGACCCTTTCTGGCTTTTCCTGTACTGGGAAATGACTCCTGAAGCACTGGCCGTTGCCGCCAGGCAGGATTTCCAGGACAGCGTTATTCGAGTCCATGACGTAACCGGCCTTGATCCGTTTGAGAACACTTCGCGCAGCCACTTCGATGTCCTTTGCGGTTCGGCCCGATCCTGGTACATCAGTGTCCCGGGTGACGATCGCGATTATCGTGCCGAGATCGGAAGTTTGACCAAACGCGGAGAGTTTCTGTCAATCTTGAGATCAAACACGGTAAGCATGCCGCCTGCCAGAATGTCCTCCAGAGTTGAAGACCGATTTATGACCGTTCCTTTTGATCAGTCACTGCGACCCGAGGGTCAACGGGTCGAGCCCGCGCTTCGCTCAAGCGCCTGGTTCAGCAGGTACGCGCCGCTGCATCTTCGTATGGCTCGGCTTTCGGTTCCCGGAGCACCGGAACGTTCCCCCGACGAATTGTTCGCGGCAGTCGATACGGTTTCTGGAAGGGCGCATCTCAGCGGAAGGGGGGTTGCAGAATTTGAAGTTTCGCGCCCCGGTGGCGGGCCTGCGTTGTTCTCGAAAGCCGACGGCTCCCTGTCGTTTCAGATAGGACCCGACCACGATCTGATTGGAAGGACCGACCCGGATGCCACAGTGCGCGTTAATGGAAACCCTGTTCCGCTGGACTCCCTGGGGCGGTTTCATGTCCATTTCAATGTTCCAACCGGAGGCAACCTCCGGCCTGTTCTGGCTCACTCGTCCAGCCCGGGAAAGAAGCATGAAATCGTGATTCAATGGACGCGTGCGTGAGAAACATTGGTCATCGCTTAGAACGGGTTACCGGGTTGCGGGTTAGGGTTGCGGGTCACCGGGTTGCGGGTTAAGGTTGCGGGTTAGGGTTGCCGGGTTAGGGTTGCCGGGTTATCGGGTTACGGGTTGCCGGGTTACGAGTTACGAAGTTGTCGAATTGAAGAACTCAAATTCAGAATTGAGCGCGGTTATTTCCATCAATTTTTGAACCTTAAATCTATAATTCGACAACCCGAACCCGTAACTCGGCAACCCGTAACCCCGGCAACCCGTAACCCGGCAACCCGGCAACCCGGTAACCCGTAACCCGGCCACCCGTTTTAACGGATGACCAATGACTGATCCGACATAATTCTCACTATGCCCATTGGCTATCTAGCGCTGGTTCTGCACGCACATTTACCCTTTGTACGGCATCCCGAGTATGAGTATTTCCTTGAAGAAGACTGGTTATATGAAGCCATTACGGAAACTTACCTTCCGCTGATCGAGATATTCGACAAGCTGGTCTACGATCAGGTCCCTTTCCAGCTCACGATGACCGTGTCGCCTCCACTGGCTTCCATGCTGGAAGACTCTCTTTTGCAGGAACGCTACCGCCATCACCTCGACAAGCTGCTGGAGTTATCGAAAAGAGAAATCGTCAGGACAAAGCAAGATCCTCACTTCCGTTATCTGGCGGACTTTTATCGGCAGCGATTTGAATCAGCGCGCGACATCTATCTGAATCGCTATGGCGGAAATCTGATGAACGCCTTTCGGAATTACCAGCGGCTCGGATGCCTGGAAATCATAACCTGCGGGGCCACACACGCGTTTTTGCCTAACTATGTGGTTCAGCCCCAGGTGATCCGCGCGCAGATTCAGATAGCGGCCGATCACTATCGCAAGGTATTTGGATGCAGTCCGAAGGGGATCTGGCTTCCAGAGTGCGGATACTTTCCGGGAGTGGATGAATTTCTGGCTGAAGAGGATATTCATTTCTTCTTTACCGATGCTCATGGAATTCTGCACGCGCAGCCGCGGCCGCTCTACGGAACATATGCGCCGGTCTTTTCTCCGGACAGCGGAGTGGCGGCGTTTGGCAGGGACCTGGAATCGTCCAGGCAGGTCTGGAGCTCCAAGGAAGGCTACCCGGGAGACCCCGAGTATCGCGAGTTTTACCGCGATATTGGTTACGACCTCGATCAAGACTACATCGCGCCCTACGTTCAGCCCGACGGGAAGCGCAAACACACGGGCATCAAGTACTACCGCATCACCGGTGACGTCGGTTTGGGCGAAAAGGCGCCTTACGACCCCTATCGGGCATTGCATAAAGCCGATTTGCACGCCGGGAATTTCATGTTCAACCGCGAGAGGCAGATCGAACACCTGTTTAGCGCAATGGGAAAGCCCCCCATCGTGGTGGCGCCCTACGACGCCGAGTTGTTCGGCCACTGGTGGTACGAGGGGCCGATATGGCTCGAGTATCTGATCCGAAAGACGGCCTATGACCAGGATGTGTTTCAGTTGATTACACCGGCAAATTTTCTAAGGAAGTTTGATACCCATCAGGCTTGCACGCCTTCGTTCAGCAGTTGGGGAGATCAGGGATACGCATCCTACTGGCTGAACGAGACCAACGACTGGATATATCGTCACCTGCACGAAATGGGATTTCGAATGATTGAAGCGGCGGATGGTCACACCAATCCGACAATGGTGCAGCGCCGCTTGTTAAATCAGGCTGCCCGGGAGTTGCTGCTCGCCGAGAGCAGCGACTGGGCTTTCATCATGAAGGCTGGGACCATGGTCGAGTATGCGATCAACCGCACACGCCGCCACGGAGCCAGGTTTTATCGTTTGCTTGATGATCTGAGACACGACCGCGCCGATGAAGAGTGGCTGAAAAAGGTGGAATACCTGGACAACATTTTTCCGGACATCGACTACCGCAAGTACTGCTCGGCCCCGCAGTTCTCGAATGCGGAATGTTGAATTCGGAATGCGGAATGCGAAAAGCGGAAAGCTGAAGGCAGAAAGCAGAAAGCGGAAAGCGGAAAGCGGAAAGCAGAAAGCAGAAAGCAGAAAGCAGAAAGCAGAAAGCAGAAAGCATAGCAACCCAGCAGAGCCGCCTACACTCCTAATTCCTCATTCCTCATTCCGCATTCCGCATTCCCCATTCCGCATTCCGCATTCCCCATTCCCCATTCCCCATTCCCCATTCCGCCTTCCGCCCTCTGCCTTCCGCTTTCCGCCTTCCGCTTTCCGCCTTCCGTTTTCAAGCGCCGCTGGTTGCGTCATCGAGCAATTGCAGAAATCGCCGATGGGTTTCCACGCTTATTAAGGCGCGCAGAACCAGCTTTCTTTCCGCCGCAGAGAAGTCGGATACCATCACGGCGATCCTGCGAAACACTTCGTCCCAGAACCGCTCTCCCGTCGATCCCTCCGCCTTCCACTGACTGGAATTCTCCACCACGGGCAGCACCAGTTCTTCAATGATTGCGGCAAAAAGATTCTCGATATCCTCCTCCATTGTTTCGGAGCCCAAACGCACTTTTTGCTTACCGATCTCGATTTCGATCTCAGCCGGTTCTGTGTCCATTTCTGATCTCACGCAGGGGAATGACCGCTTCGATATCCTCGCCGTCAGAATACCTTTTAACCACAAAGAAACAGGGAACACAAAGAAGATGTGCGGTTTTATTTTCCCCCCAATTCTGTCATTATCCGTCGAACATGAACACAAAAGCGGAAGCAGTTGGCACGACAGGTGAAGCCAAACTGATCCGAGGCCTCGGCTTATTTGATTCCACGATGATCATTGCGGGTTCAATGATCGGCTCCGGCATCTTCATCGTGTCAGCCGACATCAGCCGGACTGTGGGCCATCCATGGCTGTTGATCGGAGTCTGGGTGGTATCCGGCCTGATGACGGTGCTGGCGGCCCTCTCTTACGGGGAGTTGGCGGCGGCGATGCCCAGAGCGGGAGGCCAGTACGTTTATCTGCGCGAGGCGTTTTCGCCTTTGTTTGGATTTTTGTACGGCTGGACGCTGTTCACGGTGATCCAAACCGGAACCATCGCGGCCGTCGCGGTCGCCTTCGGTAAATTTCTGGGGGTGTTTTGGCCCTGGGTTTCCAGCACCAATGTGTTGTTTTCCATTCCTCTGGGTTTCGCTGTTATCAATTTCACGTCGTTGGTGCTGGTGGGGATCATCATTATCGTTCTTCTGACATGGGTTAACACCCAGGGTTTGCGAGCAGGAGCCACCGTCCAGAATATTTTTACGGTGTGCAAGATCGGCTCGCTGCTGGGATTGGTTGTGGCCGGCATTTTTCTCGGCCGCACGGATAACTCGCCCGCCTATGCCCAGCCGGTGCATTGGAACTTGAACCTGCTGGGGCTTTTTGGCGCGGCCATGGTGGGGGCGCTGTTTTCGGCCGATGCCTGGAACAACATTACTTTCACGGCCGGAGAAGTCACCAATCCGCGAAGGAACCTGCCTCTCTCTCTGGCGCTCGGCACGTCGCTGGTGATCGCTCTCTATGTCCTGGCCAATGCGGCTTACCTGCGCACGCTTAGCTTTGACCAGATCGCTCACGCCCCCGAAGACCGCGTGGGAGCTCTGGCCTTCCAGGTGTTATTCGGGCCCGTGGGCCGCAGTCTTATATCGGGCGCAATTCTGATTTCGACATTTGGCTGCATCAACGGCCTGATACTTTCCGGCGCCCGCGTCTATTACGCGATGGCGCAGGACAATCTGTTTTTCAAGAAAGCGGCCGAAGTTGAGCCCAAGCATCACACGCCCCGTTTTTCACTGTGGATCCAAGCGATCTGGACTTGCCTGCTGACCATGAGCGGAACGTATAACCAGTTGCTGGACTATGTCATCTTCGCGGCGCTGCTGTTCTACGCGTTGACGATGACCGGAATTTTCACTCTTCGGTCCAGACGCCCCGACATGGAACGGCCGTACAAGGCGTTCGGCTATCCGGTCCTGACGCTGCTGTATATCGCGGCGGCGCTTGCAATCATGCTGTCCTTGCTGATCTACAAGACGAGTTTCAGCCTGCGAGGTCTGCTTATCGTTCTCACAGGTTTTCCTGTTTACTTTCTGTGGAAGAGGAAGCGCTGAATCTAAAATCGAAAGGTTACGGGTTTTCTGGTTCCGGGTTTCGGGTTTTCTAGTTCGGAGTTTCGCGTCTTCTGGTTCCGGGTTTCGGGTTTTCTGGTTCCGAGTTTCGGGTTCCGACTTACCATCTGCCATGTGCCGAATCAAAGAACCCGTAACCCGTCAACCCGTAACTTTGAAGAACCCGTCGACCTTCGACTTTTGACCTTAGATTGAGACGTTTGACTTTCGGACGAAGAAATGAACAAGCAGCGCTTGTGGAGAAAGTTCCAGAGATATCTTTACGCGGATGACGAGTTGGGAATAAGCATCGACATCAGCCGCATGGACTTTCGTGACGATTTTTTCGAGAAAATGAATTCGGCCATTATGAAGGCGTTTGCGGCCATGGACGAGCTGGAACGCGGCGCGATTGCCAATCGGGATGAAAATCGGATGGTGGGCCATTACTGGCTGCGCAACAGCAGGCTGGCTCCTACGGCGGCGATACGCGCGCAGATCGATGAAAACCTCGCGCGCATCAGGAAGTTTGCCGCACAAGTGCACGCGGGAGAGATTCGAACCCCGGACGGTCAAAAATTTGCCCACATGTTGATAATTGGCATTGGCGGCAGCGCTCTGGGTCCGCAGTTTGTGTCCGATGCGCTGGGAAGCGCTTCGGATTCCATGGGGATTTCATTTTTTGACAATACCGATCCGGATGGAATGGATAAGGTGCTGGGTGAAATCGGATCTCTACTGCCACAGACATTGACGCTGGTGATTTCAAAATCAGGCTCTACCAAAGAAACGCGCAATGGAATGCTGGAAGCGTTTGCGGCTTACCGGTCCAGGGCGCTTCCATTCGAGCGGCACGCAGTCGCCGTGACGGGCGAGGGAAGCGAGTTGGATAAGGTCGCGCAGCACTGGCTGGCGCGTTTCCCGATGTGGGACTGGGTAGGTGGTCGCACTTCGGAGCTGTCGGCGGTTGGTCTGTTGCCGGCAGCGCTGCAGGGACTTGACATTATCGCAATGCTGCGGGGCGCTGCGATGATGGATCAGGCTACCCGGCGCAAAGATGCGCTGCAGAATCCGTCGGCTCTGCTGGCGCTGATGTGGTATCACGCCACGGATGGCGCGGGCCGGAAGGATATGGTCATTCTCCCGTATAAAGACAGGCTGCTGCTGTTCAGCCGGTATCTCCAGCAGCTTGTGATGGAGTCGCTGGGCAAGGGGAAAGACCTGCAGGGAAAACCGGTGCAGCAGGGAATTGCGGTCTACGGGAACAAAGGCTCAACCGACCAGCACGCTTACGTGCAGCAGTTGCGGGAAGGAGTGCCAAATTTCTTTGTCACATTCATCGAAGTCTTAAAGGACCGGGAAGGCTCGTCCCTCGAAGTTGAAGAAGGCATTACTTCCGGTGATTATCTGAGCGGTTTTCTCGAGGGTACGGGAAGCGCCCTGTATGAATACGGACGGCAGTCGATCACAATCACGCTCGATATGCTGGACGCTTCAAACGTGGGAAAGCTGATCGCGCTCTATGAAAGAGCGGTGGGGTTTTACGCCACCCTTGTTAATATTAACGCCTACCACCAGCCGGGCGTTGAAGCGGGAAAGAAAGCGGCCGCCGCCGTCATCGATATTCAGAGGAAAGCGGTCGCATTCCTGCAAAACTCGGTGCGGGACCAAACCGTAGAAGAGATCGCGCAGGGTATAGGCTCGCCCGACGATGTTGAGACCGTGTTTAAAGTGATGCGCCACCTGGCCGCCAATCCCGATCGTGGCGTGATCCGCTCCGCGGGCGCCAAGAATCTCCAGTCAAAATACCGGTTCGAACGAACGCGGGTCAGGAATTGAGCTGTGTTCACGCAAGGCGAAAGTTTGGCTTGGTGTCTTGGTGGTTCAAATTTTTTTACCACCAGGACACCAAGCTTCCGAACTTCGATAATGCAGAATCAAGCGCGGTTCAAGCAGTTCGTCGAAACCACATTTCCCACAGCGGCACGACGATATAGCATGTCAGCGAGACCGCCAGGCAACACTCTCCTGACAAAAGAACCCATCCCCAGTTTTCCGACCCGTATCGCATCAGCCAAGGACCGGCCAGCTCAAATAACATTCCGGCAAACGAAAGCAAAATCACTGTAACGCGGGCCCGGATGCTCCAGCTTACCATCAGGAAAATGTGGCCCAGGATCAGCATCACCACCGGCATGGAGAACAGATGAAAGTGTGTTGTTTGCAGCAGCTCGGCGTAGCTTTTTGGGAAAAGCATTCCTTCTTCCGCGCCGCGGTAGTAATCCACCATGCGCCGGTAGCTGAATTGCGTGTTCTGATGAAATATCAAGACACTTGTTATTGTTCCCAGGAGCATGAAGAACAAAAAGAGCGTAAGTACCAACCGGATCCCGACCGACGCCCTGCTGAGGGGGTAATCGAACGTGAAATATCTCATCGCCCGCTCCCGATCGTTGCGAGTGAAGCGGAGCTGAGGGGAAGATTTGCGGACTTGAAAACACGCCTTGCAGCGCCGCGGCCATCAACCAGGACCCATTCGATCGTCAGGTGGTGAAACGTTCTGACGCCTCGGCTGTGAAGTACCAGCACTGCGGTCGAATACGCGTCGGCCAGAGTGGCTGATCGGCAAACCACAGTGGCTGCGGCATCGGCTCTCACCGGCATGCCGTTTTGAGGGTCGAAGATATGAGAGACACGCCGGTTTCCAATTTTGATGAATTGCTCGTAGGAGCCGGATGTGGAAAGTCCCTGATCCTGCAGGACAAGCGTGGCAACGAGCTGATTTGGATCGGCCGGATCGCGCAACGCGACCTTCCAGGGGCCGCCCGACGGGCTGTTTCCCCACGCGTACTGGCTGCTCTCCCCAAGATTGACGAATCCGCTTCCCACACCGCGCCCTTTCAGAACAGCCGCGACGCGATCGACGGCATAACCTTTTGCGATTCCATCAAATGTCAGCCTCATCCCGGCTGGAAGCTGGAAGCCAGGGGATCCGATTGGCGCAGTTGGTCCTCCTGCCCTGGGCGGAAGCGCAGCGGACACTCTTTCCATGCCGATTCGCGCCAGGGCGGCACGCAGGGATTCGCGGGAAGGCCGCTTGCCGGCAGCGGCGCTCTTTTTCCAGCAGTCAATCAGAGGGAGAATCGAAGGATCAAAAGCGCCGTCAGTTTTCAGGAAGAGATCCATGGAGATTTGCGACAGCTCGATGATTTCAGGCGCCACGTTCACCGTTAAGCCACTTTTAGCATTGAGACGGCTCAGGTCGCTGGCGGGCTTGTAGAGGCTGAATATGCCGTCCAGCCGCCGGGCTTCACCAAAGGCCTGCGCAAAGAGCTCTGCATGAGCGGCAGCCGGCGCCTCCAGCGTGATCTCCATCAGAGTGCCCATGACGTATTCGGCACGAGTTCGATATTCGGCAAATAATGAGATTGTTGAAAGCAGAGAGATGGGAAGCGCGGCGAATAAATATCTATAGTACCGGCTCACACACTTACCGACTGCCATGCCTGACGTCTGAAGAAACCTGCGTCGCCTGTTCTCCGAGGAACGCGGCTTCCACCACGGCGATGGCCTTTCGCACGCCCCGGCTCATGGCGCGCACCGACAGCGTCGCACCGGTGATATTCACGATATCCTGGTAGGGACGAATAGGGTCGCGCAGCGTCTTACCCTGATACTGGGAAAGGAAGCCGTGAAAGCGCACCTGATCTCCCACCGGCTCACGGTATGCAATTACGGAAACCGCTTTAACTTCTGCTTGCGGCGTCACTCCGGCAATGAAGGTAATCGGGCGGTGTTTGCCGATTTCTTCACAAACGACCGCGTATCCCAGCAGAGTTTCGTTGTGATAGGCGATGAAAGTAAGGTAATAGGGTTCCCAGACGCTGGGAGTCTCGCGGCCCAGCGCCTGCTGGATGGATCTTCGCAGTAGTGGAGTGGAAGGAATTTGCCTTTGTTCGAAGCGGTTGGCCTCCGGAAAAACCGCAGCGGGCGCCTCGTCAAGCTTGAGAAAGGTGCGCGTTTGAAACTGTGCTGACACGGCGGCGCCCAGAACCACAAAGACACAATGGGCACAAAGAATTCTTCGAGTTCTTTGTGCCTTTGTGGTGAAAGTTTTTGGGAACATGCAATCTTCCTTAAAACCCCAGCGCCAAACCGAGGATAAAACTGTTGTAAGACCGGTCGGGTATCCTGCCGCTGCCAGGCAGCTCCGGCGTAATCAAGGTGCCGCCGGCACGCCGCCGATTATGTTCCCATCCCATGTGTATCGGCATGGTTGTAACCGGGCGGTATGTCAGTCCCAGGGTGAAGCGTTCCTGGCTGAGATTCTGTTTTTGGAAACTGTCGATCATCCCCTGCTTGAATTCCACTTCGTCAAAGAGCCCGTTGAACCAGATTCTTTCGTATCGAAAGATTGGGACGAGCTGTGGATTCTCAAATCGCTCGCCCAGAAATGTGCGGTTCAGGCGAGCGGGCCAGAATCGATATTTGAAGTCCACCCACAAGCCGTACCGCTGGTTTGTCATCGGCCCTTTTAGATCCACTTCCACCTCGGCCTCCAGTTGCGATGTTTCCGTCGACAGCGTCTCCGCTCCGGAGTTCACCAGTTGCGCTGCAGCCTCGCGGATCACCGATTCCATCCGGCCAAAATCGGAGTAGACAAATTCTCCCTCCGCCTCGAGTCGGCCCCTGGAGAATTTGCCGTCGACTGCCGCCGTGTTGATGGATTCCTTCACGGTCAAATAGTCAGGAGTGTAACGGCCGTGGTATCCGGAAAAGCCGATCTCGTTGCCGGGTCGGGGACTGTAAGCAAAACGAAACGCAGCGGCGTCGGCCTGGTTGGTTCCGTCAAACGGGCCGGACGCAAATTTGATTTCGGGTTCCAACTCCAGGAGATTTCTGCCGGCCCTGAAGGCGGTGGTTTGTTCGGTTGCAAAATCAAGCGTGGCGCCTCCCATGACGTAGGCCTGATAGTCGAAATACCCTTTGCCAACGGGCAGGCGGCCCACGATACCTGCGCCAAGGTCGCTCCAGGCGGCAGCGACCGGCAGCACTGGTCCTCCTTTACTCACCAACGGCCGGCGCGCCGTATCCCATCGGTCATCGTCATGATAGAGGTTGAATCGTCCCACCGGCGCCAGGATCACTCCCATGCGCGCGGCAAAATAGTCGCTGAAACTGTATTGTGCCCAGGCTTGCTCCATCTTGAGCTCGCTGCCGCTTCCTCCTTCCAGTTCCTGGACCAGGCGCGTGCCGGCACGGTTCCGCGAACCGCGGTTTTCCGGGAAGGCGGCACGCTCCAGTTCCAACTCACTGAATCGTTCGTATTCCAATTCTGAATAGAAGCGGAGCCGCTCGTGTAAGGTCGCGTCCGCCGTCAAGACCATGCGCCGGAAATCGAAGGCATCAAAACTGCGGCGTTGCGCCGGCAGCGAACCAATCCTGGGCGCAGCCCCTATAGAATTGCTTTCGTAGCGAAAAGAAGCGTAGCCACCGAGACGCAGAGAATCCGTTAACGGCGATTTCGCCTGGGTATCGGGGCCCGCGCCGGTCTGGTAAATACTGTGCTCATTTAGTGCTGGTGAGGCGGAAGTCGGGGACGGCGGCTGCTGGGAACTGCTTTTTGGCGCTCCGGCGCACTGCTTCGCTTGCGCGAGAGCCTGGACTTGCTTTTCAAGAAAATCGACCTGCCCCCGGAGCTCCTTTAGCTGCGACTGAAGTTCCTCCAGTGTCGGCTGGGATCCTGGAGACGCCGGGAAGGGAGGCGGGTTCTCTGCGGCAGCAAAAGGAAAAGCCATTGCCAGAAGCGCGATGATGATAGATCCTAAAGTCTTGTTTATGTTCACTTTCAACCCTTTTCCAGCCATGAACATCGTCTCCTGATCCACCCGATTTTGATATTCAATATCAAAATCAGTTTTGGCTGCAAGAAGAAAATGAAGCCGGGACCGCAAAGGCGTGAAAGCGCGAAATGGATAAAGTTCCCTGACTAACCAATTGGAACTAAACACGGAAATGTCTGCGGTTCTGGCCACGCAGAAAAACTAGAGCAATTCTGGGTTTCGCGCTTTTGCGCCTTCGCGGTGGATTTTTTCACGAGTTCTCAGGGTCCCGCCGGGGCGTTAACTCTCAAAATCGATGCAGGTACGACGCCTTGAAGAAGAAGCCGCGGCGGGTGGTCAGGTATTCTCCCTGGCCGAGGATGGGCTGGGCCCCTGTAAAGTCCTTTCTTTCGATCAGTGATCCATAGCCCAGGTAGGTTACTGTTCCGGGCGCCAGTTCGTAGGAGCCCAGAAAATCGGTCAGCGCCCGATAGCGCGAGCTGTCGTACTGAAGGATGGCGCGCAGGAAGAAATGCTTGTCAAACTGGTAGGTGGTGCGTGTATTGACAATGTGCACGGTATATACCCGCTGTCGGCTAGAGACACGATCAAAACTCACGAAATTGTAACTGATCGTCTGGTTGACCTTCGCGTTCGGTTGGAGCGAGACCTGAGTGAATTGGGACAGCGAGTTTCCTGAAAAAGGGTTGACACGATCGAAAAAGATCGAGCGGCCGAAAATCAACTGGGTGTTGAGATTCAGCCATCGAGTGAGTTGCGCAAAGCCAATCACCCGGTTGAAAGTTGTATCGAAATTCCTCCCCGCAAAAGATTGATAACCCTTTGCCGTGTCCATGCGGAAGAAGCCCTGCCGCGTGAAATGCATGCGAAAGCCGATCAGGCCGAATCTTTCATTGCCGCCCTCAAGCCTGTCACGTCCGTACTCGGCGTATACAAAAGGAACAAAACGCTTGAACCAGGGATACTTCTTGCTGTTCGGATACAAACTCAGTCCGGCGTAACTCCACCCGTGGTTTATTCCTGTACGGTTGTAAAACGCCGTGTCCATCTGAAAGCCTTTGTCGTAATGCTCCAATTGAGTGACGAAGTCGTATCGCTTGCTCCCATACCCGTAAGTGGTTTGGCCTGCAAAGCCGCTCTTGTTTTCCCGCGCATCGGCCGACGTGGTGGTTGACGCCAAAAACGTGGCGCTGAAACGGTGTTTGCCGAATTGAAGAGAAAGATCGTTGCCGGCAACGCGATTATGCCCGCGCGCAAACTCGGTATCAGTGAGGATCGCGCCTGCGTAGCGTCCCTTCCCGAGACTGTAAATGCCGCGGAGGATGTTAAAAGTCTTGTTTTCGCCCAGGTAAGGATTGACAGCCCCGGCAAGGGCGCGGCCCGGCGCCTCATCGGACGCGGTTAGTGTGGCAAACGTGAATTTTCCGATCGTCCCGCTCAGCTTCAATCCAAAAATCGGATCTTCGATCCTTCGCGTGTGTACCGCGGTCCTCATGTTCCCGTCGCCGCTTGTGCCGGCGAGTTCGAAAGTACCGGCGCCTTCCATGAAGAAAGGGCGCTTTTCGCTGAAGAACACGGGAAAACGCTGGTTGATTTCCACTTGAAACGAATCACTTTCCACCTGGCTGAAATCCGGGTTGATCGTGCCGTCAAGCGTCACCGACGAGGTCAGGCCATATTTGACGCTCAGTCCTGCGTCCGGCCTGGAATCTGCATGGGCAAAATGGTCCGGCCGGTCACGACTCTGGTTGAAGGAATACGTAAAACTGGGAAGAGCCTCCAATGTCACCGGCTGTTTCAAATCGTGCAGCAGTAGAGTCGCATGGCGCCCCCAGATGGGTTTGCTGGGAGGCAAATCGGGCCATGAGGCGGACATTCCCAGACGGCTGATGCGACGCCAGAAGAGCACGCCCATGCGGACGGACTCACCGCTCTTGAAACGAATGCTTTTCAGCGGGACGCGCACTTCCACCGTGTAGCCTTCGGCGGTCAATTTGCCGGCACTGTCCCACACCCAGTCGGGTGCCACATCTTCTCCGGAAGTGCTGCTGGTGAGGATGTCACCCTGGACGCCGCTTGGATTCACAAACATGTCGTACGAGCTCTGGGCATTTCCCATTGAATCCAGGCTCAGACCGACCCAGTCGTCGTTCCACATGCGATCGCGCCGGCTGATGGTGGTCTTGATCTTGGAGGGTTCGGGATCCAGGCAGCGGAAAGCAAAATAAAGATAATCCTTGTCGTAACTCACCCACACTTCGGTTTTTTGCGCCAGTTTCTCGCCGTACAAAGGATTGTAAGTGAGCCAGTCCTCGATTTTCAGCGGGCCGTTTTTCCATGCTTCGTCATCGATGACCCCGTCGATAACAGGAGGTTTTGCAGCCAGCGGTATTTCCAGCGTGGGAGGGATAATCTGCGGCCCTGATTTTGTGTCGGTCCCCGCTTCGGGCTTCGCCCCTTTTGGCTTTGCAGCATCCGCTTTCTGAGCCGAAGAGCTCTGCGAAGTCTTTGAATCAGCAAAGAGCGGGACGCCAATCATCATCACAAGGATGATTACGACTGTCTGGCGCAAGCAAAACCCTCCTTCACAACAAAACGCAAAGCGACCCGTGAATGTTCCGCACGCCGATTAGACTTAAGGAGTGGGAAAAAGGTTTCTTTTGGCTCCAGGTTATCGCGCTCGCATTGCCATCGCGCAGGCTCTGCAATAGGCGTGTTTGCAGCGTTCCGCGTTATGATGGATTATCAAAGGAGCTCTTATGAAAAAAGTCATACTCTTACCCGGTCTCCTGATGCTTGCCTCAATCGGGAAAATAGGGACAGACCCCATTTTCGCCTCTCCTATCCCTCAGGGATCTGTCCCTGCTGCGCAAATCGAGACGATTGTCGGAATAAAAGGCACGGCCCAAAGAGGTGAGTACAAGATCACCGTTCCGCAGAACGACCTTGCCGTCACGGTCGATGGTTTCCGGATCGTCCCCTTCATGGGCCTTGGCTCCTGGGCGGCGTTTACATCCGCCCCTGCCGGCGCCATGGTGATGGGAGATCTGGTGCTGCGGGAAACGGAAATCGCGCCGGTGCAGAAAGCCATAATCGATGCCGGACTGAATGTCACCGGATTACATAACCACTTTGTCCGTGACCGTCCGAAAGTGATGTTCATGCATATCCATGGCATGGGCGGCGTCGAAAAACTGGCCGGCGGCGTGCGCGCGGCTTTCGACAAGGTGAAACAACTGCGCGCGGCTGAAGGGTTAAAGGCTGAACCGGGCCGCGTGGAAAGCAGCTTTGATCCCAAGAAAATCGATGCCATCATCGGCCACAGCGGAGAAATGAATAACGGTGTTTATAAAATCACCATCGGTCGACCCGATGTGGCGCTCACGGACATGGGCGCACCCGTCAGCGCATTTCTGGGTTTCAATACATGGATGGCTTTTCAGGGCACGCCGCAAAGAGCAGCGGTGGCAGGTGACTTTGCAATGCTGCAAACCGAAGTCGAACATGTCATTCGGGCGCTGGTAGGCCACGGCATCGAAGTGGTGGCCGTTCACAACCACATGACGACGGAAAGTCCCAAGATTTTCTTCCTCCACTTTTGGGGAGTGGGGCCGGTAGAGGAACTGGCGCGCGGGCTGAAGGCGGGACTTGAAAAGACCACCGGATCGCGAATTAAGAATTGAAAAACTTCTCGCCACAATCCGAGCCGCGCGCGTAAGCCCGGATTATTCATAAACTGAAAGAATTGGCCGCTGATCTACTCGGAAAACACGGATTAGTATCGGGGTCGAGGGATGGGCTCCATCACTGCAGTGTGTTAGTTTCGCCGAGCGTCGACGCCCATCCCTCGACCCCGATAC
>DASXQR010000134.1:0-7791 GCA_036507075.1 Acidobacteriota bacterium
ATGCGCGGAGTTCTGGCTCGTTATGGCCGGTCAAATTCGCTACCCGATCGAAAACCAGGGCGTCATCATGGCGAAGGAAGGTGACGTGGTTTATGTTCCGATCTCTACCTTCCATGCGCCGCGTTTCTACGGGCCGGGGCCATCTTGTCGCCTGGCAATGAATGGCTATCCTAATATTGCCCACTTAAGAGACGCTACAGTTCCCCACTGACCTTTGAACCTGTGAATAAATCCAAAACGCTTGAACCGCGAAGAACGCAAAGAACGTTCAGACGTTCGACCTTCGACTTTCAGACCTTTGGACTTTTTGGGGAGGGTCCGCTTGCTGACGCGCGCGGTTCGGCTGCCCTGCAATCTGCAATCCGGGCGCCCAACTGTGCAACTGGTACCCTTACTGCCTTTCGATTCGCGCGAGCGCTTCCAGCATTGTCTTTGCGGTTGAATCTTCCGGATGGTTCTTCAAATACTCTGTCAAAAACGAACGCGCCTCCTTCCAGCGACGCAGGTTTGTGGAAGTCACAGCCAGCATCAGCGTCGCCTGATCCTTATCTTGCTGGTCCGTCAGTTTCGGCAGCAGAGCGGTGAGAAGCGTCAGGGCCTTCTCGTTCTCGCCGCGCGACAAAGCGTCCGCGGCTTCCCGCAATGGAGACCCAGGCGCAATATTGAAGTTCGGTCCGCGAAGCCGGCCGCGAGTCGACGGGTTCGAGAGCATCTGCGAGACGTTTGCCAGATTCCTTTCGTACGTTTCTTTCTCCTTGGGGTCGGCGGCAGCGGCAACGGCGCGCTGCAGAAGATCCCTGGATTTTTCATAGTCCCGCTCCTTGTATGCCAACTGGGCCTGCAACCCCAGAACAGTTGCAGAATCGGGCTCCAGCTCCGCCCAGTGCTTTAGGAGCTCGCGGGCCTCGACTCTTCTGTCGTCGGATTCGAGATAGATTAGAGCCAGGTTGTGAAGCGCGGGAACCATCGAGGGCTCCTTGTCCAGCGCGTCGGAATAGTGCTCGGCCGCCTTCTCTTTGTCGCCGCTCTGGTGGCTTTTCAGACCGGCGTTGAAGGCATCGATCGCGGCGGCGCTGTATTGCCCGCGGGCGCCGGCCTGAGGCGATCCAAGCAAGTATTTCTGAATGTACTGGTTCGCCAGTTTCGCATTTTGCTGTTTCCAGGTCTCGAACGTCTTTCGGTACTCCTCGGTAAATAATTCAAAATAGATGAACGCCTCAAGCAGGCCGTCGCGTTGCACACGGCTCAGGAAATCGAGGTCTTCGTTTCTCAATGAGCTGTTCTCCGCCTTCAAGGCATTCCATTTTTCGACGAGCTTCTGCAGGCAGTCGAACTCCTCGCGTACCGATGTGTGATAAAAAGAATCCTCGCTCAATTTACGGAAGAGTGATTGGCGCCACTGGAGTTTTGTTTTGACATACTCGCGCCATGCCGGCACGGTTTCGGGCGGAACCGCGTCAAACATTTGCTCATCGTATTGATTCACATCAACGCTGAGCATCAGGAATTGAATGGGAATAATTTCGGCATGGCGCTCCAGGCTGCGGCCCTGAACCTGCGCAAGGTTCTGCAGGTCCGGCCAGATTGTCGGATACTCCGGGTCGGCGAGAAGCGAACGAATGAGATAGTCTTTGGCCTCGTCGCTTCGCTTCAGGCGCGTCAGCGCGTCGGCGGCGAAGCGATAGGCGGCCGGGTCAAGCGGAGTCTTCTCGGCGGCAATCTTGTACTGCTGCAGCGCTTCTTCCAAATTACCTCTGGCAAAAAACGCATCGCCCATATGCAGGTAGGCTTTGCCAAAGGAAGCGTCAAGCTGTATGACTTTCTGATACTGCTTGATTGCGTCGCCATATTTCTGTGTCGCAAACAGGGCTTCCGCCACCTGATATTCCTTCGACGCTTCGGGCGTTGAAGGAGCTTGCGGCATCAATCGCGCGGCTAGAAAGCCCTTGGTCGCGTTGTAAATGGCAAGGTCATCGGGATCCAGCCGGCGCGCCAGCCGCAGCTCATTCAGTCCGGTCGAAAGATGATAGTTCTTCCTGGCAGGATCGTTTTCGGTGGCGGAGGCCCGGAAATGCGCTGCTGCCAGCAGCATGTGAACTTCGGCCGACTGCGGCGCTGCTTCCGAGGCCTGTTTTCCAAGGTCGAGCGCCGCGTCGGCTTTTCCCTTGGCCAGGTTCTCCCGCGCTTTGGCCAGCAGTCCGCCATACTCGGAGCCGCCTTTGCGGTACTTTGCGGGGAAGGAGGCGAGCAATTTTTGCGTCTTGCCCATCTCGGCCTTCGAGCGCGCCGCTTTCAACTCCTTCTTAATGATCTGATCCGCTTCGTCATATCGTTTCAGGCCGACAAGTGCCTGAACCTTCTGCAGCCGGATGTGATTTAGATCCGCCAGGCGCGCGTCGATTTTTTCCAGTTGCTGGATTGCGTCGAGACTTTCCTGATATTTTCCACTCTTGAAATAGGCCAGAGAAAGATGAAACAGGCTGCCGACGCGCTCACTCGCGTCCCTGGAAGCAGCCAGAGCGCCGGCACGCTGAAGGAAGGGAATGGCCTTGTTGCTGTCGTGGTTTTCCAGCAGTTTCTTTCCCACCTTGTACTGCAGGGCAAAATCGCCGGTCTCTTTCCTGGCACGGTCGACCAGTTCGCCAAAGGGCACCGGGTTCTTGAAGATCTCTGACAGTTCGTCGATGAACTCTTTTGTGTCTCGTCCCCCGGTGAGACGCTCAATTTCCCGTCCTTTAGCGTCCAGAATCAGAATCGTTGGATACGCCTCGACATTGTATCTGCGCGCCAGTCGAACACCTTCCGATTCCGTCTCGGCGTCCAATAGCATAAAGACTTGAGTCTTCGAAAATTCAATAAACTGGGAGCTTGGATAAACAGTGCGCGCCATTTCCTGACAGGGAGGGCACCAGCTTGCGGAAATGTCCAGCACGATGAACTTTCCGTCGGCGGCTGCCTGTTTTGTGGCCGCATCAAAGGATTTTACCCACTGCACCTGGGCAAGCAATCCGCCCGGGAGCAATAGTGAAAACAGCAGCATCAGCGGCAGAAGACGGCGCCTCATTAAGGACTCCCCCATCTTGTGTGATTCTTCAGAGTAGCAAGGCCCGGTGGTCGGGTCAAAGATGACGCGTTTGGTTGCGCAGCCCCGCGCGGCACTGACATCGGTGGAGCCAGGCGACGTTGTTATCATCACACTCGCCGACGCACACACCCCGGCAGGAGCATTGCTTGCCGGGGCGCCAGGGTGTATGCTGGCCATCCATCGGAAGCCTGAAAGTCCCGGCTAAAAACTAAGTTTTCCAATTCTGAAGGCGCCTATGTTGCGAAAGTATCTCTTTGCCGCCATGTTGATGGTGTTGGTATTCGGTAAGGCACTACTCCCTCAAGCTAATCCCAAGATCGATTTTCGACGTGATGTTCAGCCGCTGTTGAAGACTTATTGCATCGATTGCCACGGACCTTCAAAGCAAATGAATAATTTCCGCCTGGACCGGCGGCGTGACGCTATGAAGGGCGGCACTATGGCTGTGATCGGGCCGGGAAACAGCGCCGGGAGCCGGCTCTATCTAAGACTCCTGGGGACTCAATACGGAAAGCAAATGCCGCTTACCGGAGCTTTGAACCCGGAACAAATCGACATCATCAAGACATGGATAGACCAGGGCGCCGAATGGCCGGACGATGTTTCAGGAGAAACCGTTCCGCCGCCTCCAGATCCGAGGGCTACGCGGATGATGGAGACTCTTCGCAGGGGCGATCGTCAATCATTCGAAAAGATGCTGGCCGATGATCCCAAAGTTGCCAGCCTCAGAGGCCCCGGCGGTTCAACTCCACTGATGTATGCCGTGTTGTACGGAAATTCTGAGACTGTCCGGGCCCTTCTCGATAGTGGCGCAGATCCCAGCATACGTAATGATGCGGGCGCCACGGCGCTGATGTGGGCAGCGGACGACATTGACAAGATGCGACTTTTACTCGAGCGCGGAGCTGATGCGAATGCGCGTTCTGATGACGGCCGGACTCCTTTGATGATTGCAGCAGGCCGGTTCGGATCCAGCGCTTTGGTGAAACTGTTGCTCGATCACGGCGCCAATCCATCCGCAAAATGTCCCGGTCTTATTACCGACAAGACCCCGTTGAGCGAGGCGGCCTACGCGGGCGACGAAGCCGTTGTAGGGATGCTCATCGAGCGCGGCGCTGATATAAAAAGCGCAGGATTCCTCCCGTTGTCCTTTGCTCTGCGGGCGAACAGCGCCAAGTGTGTCGACATGTTGATCAAGTCGGCCAGCCGAGAGGTTCTGAATATTGCAATGTTTATTGCTGCCCCTCCCCTTGGCGATGCGCATACAATCAAGTTACTGCTCGACCGCGGGGCCGACGTGAACGCAAAGGACCCTGCGGGTCGAACCATCCTCATGCTTGCCGCCTGCTCGGATGCGCTTCCCGTGGAGACCGTCAAAACCCTGATTGAGCGTGGAGCTGACGTCAACGCGAAAAGTGCAACAGGCGAAACCGCTCTTGACCTTGCCAAACAGCGGGGCGAAACCACCATCGTGGACTTGCTGATTAAGGCCGGCGCGAAACAGTCAGGCGGGACTACGGAATTGGCGATCAAGCCGAAGCCCGCCACTTCTGTTCGGACGGCAATCGAGAGGAGCATTCCGCTGCTGCAGCGGACCGATGTTGCATTCATCCAGAAGTCGGCATGTGTTTCCTGCCATCACAACACCCTTACTGCGATGACAGTCGCGACTGCCCGGAAAAACGGGCTCCCTATTAACGATGATACGGCGCGCGCGCAACTGAAGACGATTGCGTCTTACATCGATACTTGGCGGGAGCGCCTCTTGCAGGGTATCGGGATTCCCGGAGATGCGGATACTGTCAGTTACTTTCTTCTCGGAATGGCAGCCGAGAAGTACGCTCCCGACGCCTCTACGGATGCTTTGGCGCGCTATTTGAGGAGCCGGCAGTCACCGGAGGGACATTGGTTGATCTTCGCACATCGGCCGCCGCTCGAATCGAGCAACATTGAAGTCACCGCTACTTCCATGCGCGCGATTCAAGTTTATGCCCCGAAAGCACAACGGAGCGAGTATGAGAGGGCTGTTCAGCTTGCCGCTGGCTGGCTGATCAAGGCTCAGCCGAAGTCAACCGAGGACCGGGCGTTTCAGATCCTGGGCCTGGCATGGGCCGGAGCAAACAAAGATGTCATCCGCAAAGCCGCGCGCGAGCTCCTTTCCGAGCAGCGGCCCGACGGCGGTTGGGCACAGCTTCCATCACTGGTGAGCGATGCTTACGCTACAGGGCAGGCGCTGGTGGCGCTGAAGGAGGCCGGCGCTCTGGCAGCCACTACTCCCGCTTACAGGCGCGGAACCCAATTTCTGCTGAACTCCCAGCTCGAAGACGGATCGTGGTACGTAAAGAGCCGCGCATTACCGATCCAGCCCTTCTTCGAGAGCGGCTTTCCTCATGGGCACGATCAGTGGATCTCCGCGGCGGCGACCAATTGGGCCACCATGGCGCTGGCGCACGCGGCGCGATGATTACTCGCCGCCAGATGCTGAACAATCTGGCCGGCGGCGGGCTCGCGGCGGTAGCTGTCAGTTTGCGCGCCGAGCCTGCCAACGGCGACCTTGTTGGCGATGAGAACGCCAAGCCGGGGACAAGCGACTGGATTCTAACGAACACGCGCGTCGAGCCAACCACGCGCTACCGGTCCCCTTGGATCGAAGGCTACTGTTCCAGGACGAGCGTTCGCCGCGGAGAGCCAATCGAGTTCAGGGTGAGCACCAACCCACGATCGACTTTCGTAATCGACATCTATCGAATGGGTTACTACGGCGGAAAGGGCGGACGGCACATGCAGAGTTTCGGCCCGTTGCAGGGTTTGCCCCAACCCGATCCGCCCGTGGGGAGGGAGCGCCTGCGGGAGTGTTCCTGGGGGACGGCGCTGCGGTTCACGGTCCCGACCAGTTGGATCAGTGGCGTCTATCTCGCGAAACTTACCGAAACCCGGGAAAAACTCCAGAGTTATATGATCTTTGTGGTCCGGGACGACCGTAGGTGCGACTTTCTCTTTCAATGCTCCGACACCACCTGGGCAGCGTACAACCGCTGGCCCGACCTCTGGTCGCTCTACGACGACGGCACGCCGCCCCACGATTGGTACACGGGCCCGGGCGTGCGCGTGAGCTTCGACCGCCCATACGGGAAGTACCGGCAGATATTCGACGCGCCGCTCTCTCAGGGTTCCGGTGAGTTTCTCCTTTGGGAGTTCCCGCTCTCCTTCTGGATGGAGAAGCACGGCTACGACGTCTCGTACATTTCAAACATGGACACGCACGCCTATGGTTGGGAGTTCCTCCGCGCCAGGGCATTTCTCTCGGTGGGCCATGACGAGTACTGGTCGCTTCGCATGTACCAGAACGTGAAGCGCGCTATCGACGCGGGCATCCACGCGGCATTCTTGAGTGGGAACTCGGTTGACGGGGTGATCGAAGTGCTCCCGAACGCCGCCGGCACACCGCTCCGCACGATCGGCCGGATAGGTAAGTTCGGCGGAGTTGACTCCGAGCGTGAGCGACGCTATGAGAAGCAGTGGAAAAAGCACGGGCCTGATCCGGCCCTTCTCATGGGTGCAAGGACCACAACGCCGGCAAACGGAAGCGCCGATTGGACCTGCGTGAATGAGAAGCACTGGATTTTCGAAGGCACCGGGATGAAAAACGGGGATTCGATCAAGGGCCTGGTAGGCTGGGAGCACCACGGGCACCCGGCGTCGATCCCCGGGCTGGAAGTGCTCGCGCGCGGACCGGTCTTCAGCCAGGGAAAATCTCAGGGCACCGAATACACGGCCACGATCTTTCAGCGCCCCAAGGGCAACTGGATCTTCAACGCTGCCACCATCTGGTGGTCCGACGGCCTCTCCGAGCCGCCTGGATACCTGCGACCCAGCGCCCACGGCGGCACACCTCCAGGCCCCGACGCGCGGGTTGAGCGCATAACCGAAAATCTTTTCCGGAAGTTCCTGGCGCCAATGTAAAAGAGATCCGGTTTCAGCACTCCTCATGGTGATAGTAACGCTGATGCTTTCCTTGATGGTGAACGCGACCTCACGGCCGGCATCTGAATTGACTCCCCAGACTTCCCGTTCGCAAATACGACATGTCGAGCCGGGCAAGGTCTATTTCCAGGACTATTGCGCATCCTGCCACCACAGGAACGGTCGAGGAGTTGAAGATGAGGGTCCACCCCTGGCAGGCTCTTCCTGGATCGCGGGACCTGAAATTCGACTCATCAAGATTGTGCTGCACGGGATGCGAGGCCGAATCACAGTCGGAGGAAAAAATTACAACCGGGAAATGCCGGGCTTCGCAGAGCGATTGTCGGATTCTAAAATTGCTTCCCTGCTCTCGTTTGTACGGAAGCGGTGGGGCGGCCAGACGGCGCCAGTCAAATCGATATCAGTAACTCGGGTGCGCTCCGCATTTCCAAATCGGACAGATTACTGGCCTGTGGATGAGCTTCTGCGAGATCCCTGACCGAAAAGTTCGTTATCAGGGAAATGTCACCACAAAGATACAAAGAAGACAAAATCAGACCCCTTCGTGTCCTTTGTGTCTTTGTGGTGCTATGAAAACCGCACTCACTTGCGCCCCAGCCCGAACTCATTGCCCATTTTCACGACCTTGCCGTCGCGGAAATGCACTTCAATGAATTTGGAGCTGCTAACTGGATTACCGCTTTCGTCCTTTAATGTCGCAGTCAGTTTCCTGGTTTTCACAT
>DASXQR010000135.1:0-8060 GCA_036507075.1 Acidobacteriota bacterium
CCGGAGTGCAGACAGATACGCCAAGCATGCGGCTTCTGTGCTGAACCGAGCCTCCAACTCTGGGAGCGTCCGGGGGTAATCTTCGCGCACGGGCAAAATAACTATATGTTGTGGTAGGTGGAGTCAAGTAAATACCCTTAATCGGTATTGAAAAGGCGCAGTGATTCACGCCAGCCGACTTTCTTTGCTCCCGCCACGCCCTTGCGGGACGTGGCTCTGTGCTTCCCGTGCCCGCCCGGGCTCAAGTGCCTACGGCACCTTCGGAATTACCGGGACCACGGTGATCAGCCCCTGCTCCTGGACAAGGCTGACCACGGCCACTTCTCCGGAGCCCTGCACCAGAACCTGCAGCGATCCATCGGCCAATGCGGCAGCATCCTGAAAACCCATTTCGGTTACAAATAAAGCGATCTGACCTTTTGGCGGCAGGGGATTTAACTGGCTAAGGTCGATGAATTGCGAGGTTGTTCCGTCCCGGTTCAGAAGAACAAGTCGAACGTTGACGGGCGCAGTGCCCGGGTTGGTAATCGCAACCCCTGTATTGGCGCTCGACGTGACGGAGAGAGGAACGGTGGCCCGCGTCAGAAACCCCGAATTCAGCACACCGGCGATACTCCCCAGCTTGCCGCCGGCAGCGGAGCGAAAGGTGGCCACCGCCCCGGCCGGAGGGCTGGTCTCCAGGAGCGCTGATCCGACCACTGCCGATGACGCCGAGCCGGATGTTTGCACCAGCCGTGTCCCGCCTGCGGGAATTTCCAACGTAAAGGAGCTGGCCGTGCCCAGCCCGGACAAGGTTACCTGCCAGGGGCTTCCATCGGGTTGAAAGAAGCGAAGCGTTCCCTGCGACGAATTGAGATTGGGATTGCCGATCGTAAATGTCGTAGTGTATCCGCCTCCATCGGCCACTTGAGGAAACACGCCGGTGGAACCAAACAGCATCCGGTATATCGCACCGTTGCCCCTGTTGACTCCCCCCAGATGCACCAGGTAAAGTTCGCCGCTTTGGTCTTCACCAAAAGAGCTGATGGACAAGCCGGGATTTAATACTTCTCGGCGAGTCCAGGTGGCGTTGCTGTTCTCGGTCAGCGCCCAGATGTGAGACTTAACAAAGTCGGCAAAAAAGTAAGTGCCTCTGTAGGGAGTTTCCTGCGGGCCGCGATAGACGTAGCCTCCGGTCACTGACTGTCCCTCGGTGGGATTTACATATGTCGCGATCGGGATGACCAGCGCGCTGCGGTCGCAAATGGATGCGGTTGGCGGGAAGCAGTTATTGCCCTCCATAATGCGCCAGCCGTAGTTTCCTCCGCGCATGATGATGTCCACTTCTTCCACGCTGTTCTGTCCTACATCGCCAGCGAACAGGCGTCCCATGACTCGATCAAAAGAGAAGCGCCACGGATTTCTCAGGCCGTATGCCCAGATTTCACCGCGTGCGCCGGAGCGCCCCACCATGGGATTGTCCGTCGGAATAGAGTAGGGGGAAGCGCCGTCGATGTCGACGCGCAGAATTTTCCCCAGGAGAGTGTCCAGCCTCTGTCCGTTGTTCTGGGGATCGCCTGCAGAACCCCCGTCGCCGGTGCCGATATACAGGTACCCGTCCGAGCCGAAGGCCAGCATGCCGCCGTTGTGATTGGCAAAGGGCTGATCGAATGTCAGAATCAGCTTTTCGGTGGGGTCGGCCACGTCCGGGTTGGACGTCGAAACCCGGTATTCGGCCACCACGGTGCGCAATTGCCCCGCAGTGCGGGTGTAATTTACAAAAAGGCGTCCGTTGACTCTGTAATTGGGGTGGAATGCAAGCCCCAGCAGCCCCTTTTCTCCGCCGTAATCGACCAGTGGAGACAGATCCAGAAATGGGGTTTCGAGCAATTGGCCGGACTTGAAGATCCGAATTTTTCCGTGCTGCTCGACAATGAACAGCCGTCCACTGCTGTCGCCGGCATGTGTAACAAGCACCGGTTCAGCCAGACCGCCGACCACCTGCTGAATGCGCACAACCGCATCCGGGACCGCCGCGACCGCGGGAGTCCCGGTTAGAAGCAAAAGAACTGTAAAGATTGCGCAGGTTCGGCGCATCAGATTTTTACCACAACCAGCCTGCCGCCTTTTGGCGGGCGGCGAGCTTGTAGCCCACGGCGCAGCGAAGCTCAGCCGTGGGAATTGCGGCTCTCTCATAAGATTAAGCCCGCCGCTTTTTCAGGCGGGCGACAGCCGCCGGCACCGACAATTCGTTTAATCCTTGTCCGCTCCCTTTTTTCCAAAGAATCGACTGCTGTCGCCCGCCCTAAAAAAACGGCGGGCTTTATCGAGTTGAATGCTGCGGTTCCCACGGCTCCGCTTTGCTCCGCCGTGGGCCACAGGCTGATGCCCGCCCAAAAGCGGCGGGCTTTAGGTCGAAGGACACAAAAATATGTTGCGAAATTCACCTTCCATAGCGGGCCGGCCTCTGCCTGCCCCCGCGTCGCACTTTGTGTTCTTTGTGTCTTTGTGGTGAAAGCTCGGCGCGGTCGGAATGATGCAGCAGGTGATATCGGGCGCTGTCGACCAGCGCCTGCCAACTGGCTTCCAGCACGTTCACAGAAACGCCCACCGTGCTCCAGCGGCGTTCCCCGTCGGTAGATTCAATCAAAACGCGCACCTTGGCGGATGTGCCGCTGTGCGCGTCAATCACGCGGACCTTATAGTCATCCAGATGAACATTGTCGATGGAGGGAAAAAACGGGGCAAGCGACTTCTTAAGCGCCCGATTCAGCGCGTTGACAGGGCCGTTCCCTTCGGCGATCACATGTTCGACCTGGTCGCCTACCTTCACTTTAATGGACGCCTGCGAGCGAAGCTCACCGTCCCGGTTCTTGTCGACCAGTACCTGCCACCCTTCCAGCACAAAGAACTTCGGGACCTGATCGGCGATGTCCTGTACCAGCAGACGGAAGGACGCCTCGGCCCCCTCGTACTGAAAACCTTCGTATTCCTTTTGCTTTAACTTCTGCACCACGGCGTTCAGGTGGTCCGGCGTAATCTCGTTATTCCATCCGAGCTCTTTTGCCTTGTAAACGACGTTGCTTTTGCCGGACATGTCTGAAATCAGGACCCGCCGCTGATTACCGACCGTTTCAGGCTCGAGATGCTCATAGGTGGAAGGATTCCTCAATACCGCGCTGACATGAATACCACCCTTGTGCGCGAACGCGCTGCTTCCTACAAACGGAAGGTTGTTGGGCAGGTGCACGTTGGCCACTTCGGCGACGTAGCGGGAGAGAGAAGTCAGTTCCCGAACCTTCTCGGTTCCCAGGCAGTGGTGATCGAGCTTTAGCTCCAGCACTGGAATAATGCAGCATAGATTGGCGTTGCCGCAGCGCTCGCCCAGGCCGTTGACCGTCCCCTGAACCATTTCACAGCCCTTTTCAACCGCCGCAATCGAATTAGCGGTGGCCGTGTCCGAGTCATTGTGTGTGTGGATTCCGAGCCGGGATTTGACTGCCTGCCTTGCCGCCTCCACTCCGGCCTGAATTTCGTTGGGCAGCGAGCCGCCGTTGGTATCGCACAAAACAATGAAATCGGCCCCGGCGGACTGGGCCGCTTTCAACGTTTTGAGAGCATACTCGGGCAGTGCCTTCCAGCCATCAAAGAAGTGCTCGGCATCGTAAATCACTTCCTTGCCCGATTCCTTCAGGAAACTGACGCTTTCGGAAATCAGTCTCAGATTTTCTTCCAGCGAAATCCCCAGAGCTTTGCGGACGTGGAGATCCCAGGATTTTCCAAAAATAGTGACGGCAGGAGTCTGCGCGTCCAGCAGCGCCTGGATGTTGGAATCTTTCTGCACCTTGTTTTTTGCATGCCGCGTGCTTCCAAAGGCGGTAATCTTTGCGTGCTTCCATTCCAAGCGGCGCACCCGCTGGAAAAACAGGAGGTCTTTTGGATTGGAACCGGGCCATCCGCCTTCGATGTAGTGGAATCCTGCCTGATCAATCCGCGTGGCGAGATGCAGTTTGTCTTCGAGGGAAAACGAAATGTGCTCGCTTTGCGAGCCGTCGCGCAGCGTCGTGTCGTAAATGAAAACCTTCATAAAACTCAGCTCGGATTCAGGGTGTCGGTCCCGAATGGCACTTGCCCGCACCTGCAAATCGCCTGCGGCGCAACCACTCGGCGCTGTTTTGAGCGAAGGGTGCGGCGCCCGCAGGGAATAGTCTATTTTATTGTAACCAGCCGATTTTGCAACTTGAGTCACCCCGTGGCGAAGGCTTTGTGTCCTTTGTGTCTTTGTGGTGGAATTGACTGATGGTTGCGAACTATAAGGAGTTCCTGTGAGAAACCTTAGCTCTCATCTTCTCGTTGGCCTGTTGGCCTGGACGTTTATCGATTTTTCGAGCGGGGCTGAAACCAGCCTGGATTCAGCCATCGGACGCGAAATGCCGGCCCTGGTTGAAACCTACAAGTCTCTGCATGCCAATCCGGAACTGTCCAGGCAGGAAGGAAAGACAGCAGCCTTCCTGGCCCGAGAGTTTCGAGCGCTGGGCTTTGACGTAACAGAAAGAGTGGGGAAATGGAGCCAGCCGGAGGTGCAGGCGTACGGCGTGGTGGCATTGATGAAGAACGGGGCCGGTCCCACCGTGATGGTGCGGGCGGATATGGACGCTCTGCCAGTGCTGGAAAAAACCGCGCTCCCCTATGCCAGTCGCGTAAAGACAGCCAACGAGAACGGCGAAGAGGTCTCAGTAATGCACGCGTGCGGTCATGACACCCACATGACGTCGCTGCTGGGGACGGCCCGGGTCTTGGCGCGGAACAAAGATCGGTGGCACGGAACTCTGATGCTGATCGCCCAGCCGGCCGAAGAACGATACGACGGCGCCAAGGCCATGTTGGATGACAATCTTTACGGCCGTTTCGGAAAGCCCGACTTTGCCGTGGCCCTGCACGCCGACGCCGGCCTGGAGGCGGGGAAGGTTGGCCTCTGCGAAGGGTACGCTCTGGCCAACGTGAACAGCGTGGATGTAACGATCCGTGGTCGCGGGGGCCATGGCGCTTACCCGCACCTGACCAAAGATCCCATTGTGATTGCCGCCGAATTCGTTCTGGCGCTACAGACAATCGTCAGCCGGGAGAATCCGCCACTCGACCCGGCTGTGGTGACAGTAGGTTCGATTCACGGGGGTTCCAAGCATAACGTGATTCCCGATGATGTACATCTTCAGTTGACAACCAGATCTTATAAGGAAGAAGTTCGTGTTCGGCTGTTGCAATCGATCGAGCGGATTGCCGGCGGAATCGCCGCAGCAGCAGGAATCCCGCCCGAACGCGCGCCCATCATCAAAGTCAGCGACGAGTTCACTCCTGCGACTTACAACAATCCTGAATTCACTCGCCGGCTCAGCGGCGTTCTCCGACAGGCGCTCGGTTCTGAAAACGTGGTGCAAAGAGATCCGGTAATGGGCGGGGAGGATTTCGGGCGTTTCAGTCTGCCCGACCGCAGCATCCCGATATCGCTGTTCTGGCTGGGCGCGGTGGATCCGGCACGCATGCGCGAAAGCCGGGAGAAGAATATCCCGCTTCCCTCGCTGCACTCCAGTGAGTTTGCCCCGCTGCCAGACCCGACGCTCCGCACCGGTGTCACTGCACTGACATCGATAGTGCTGGAGTTGATGAAATAGTGAGCGAGGATTCCAGCTGGTGGTTGTTTTTTGTAGAGACGCGGCATGCCGCGTCTGAGTTGGACGCGACATGTCGCGTCCGGGGGCCGCAAAGCGGCCCCCATGGAGTTCGGATATTTTCTGGTGCAGAGACGCGGCATGCCGCGTCGGAGCTCTGCCGCGGCATGCCGCGGCGCTACGTTTGTAAATGTCCAAACTCCAGGGGTGCGATTTATCGCACCCGCCTCAGACGCGATTTATCGCGTCTCTACGGTTCTAAACCTTGGCGCCGCCAGCGACATGTGGCGCCCTGGGGCGCGGTCGGTATCTGGCACCACTCGTGCTGCCACGCAGCGCAAGGAGATTTCATGCGTCAATTGAAGTTCGTTCCGCTCGTCATAATCGTTTCTTTGGCTCTACTCTCATGCTCTCAAAACAAAACCACGGAAATGCAACCATCAAGCGGCCCCGGTTCACCCCCCGCGATTCCGGCCGAAAAGGTCAAGACCTCGCTGGAAAGCATCACATCCAGTGATCTGCTGCGCCACATCGGCGTGCTTGCATCGGACGAATTCGAAGGGCGAGCCCCTGGCAGCAAGGGAGAAGAGTTGACCGTGAAGTATTTGACCGACGAGTTTAAAAAGCTGGGACTGAAGCCCGGAAACCCCGACGGCACTTACATTCAAAACGTTCCGCTTGCCGGGTTCACAGCCTCGCCCACAGTGACATTTGTATCGGGCCAAAACAAGGTTGCGCCCCGGTTCCCCGATGAGTATGTGGCCGTGTCCAGGCGCTTTGTTCCTCAGGTGGAGGTGCAGAATTCAGATGTTGTCTTTGTCGGCTATGGAGTAGTAGCTCCCGAGTACGGATGGGATGACTACAAGGATGTGGATGTCAAAGGGAAGACAATCCTGATGCTCATCAACGATCCGGCAATCCCGGACCCGTCGGATCCGGCAAAGCTGGATGAACGGATGTTCAAAGGCAAGGCGATGACTTATTACGGGCGTTGGACCTACAAGTACGAGATTGCCACCGAGAAGGGCGCCGCAGCGGCCGTGATCATCCATGAGGAAGGTCCGGCCGGTTATCCTTACAAAGTAGTGTCGGGCAGTTGGGGCCGTGAGAATTTTGATATTCAGAAGCCGGATAAAAACATGGGTCGGGTATCGGTCGAATCCTGGATGAGTCTGGAAACCGCCCGCAAGGTGCTGTCCATGGCGGGCCAGGATTTCGATGCTTTGAAGAGAGCTGCTCTCAGTAAAGACTTCAAACCGGTTGCTTTAAACCTGAAGGCGAATTTTTCTTTGAAGAATAAACTGCGGCAAATCCAGTCCCGAAATGTGGTGGCGAAGCTGGAGGGTTCAGATCCCGAGCTCAAGAACCAGTACCTGATTTATTCGGCGCACTGGGATCATCTCGGCAAAGACCCAAAGAAGGCCGGGGATCAGATATTCAACGGCGCGGTCGACAATGCTTCCGGGACTGCAGGGCTGCTGGAGTTGGCTGAGGCCTACACAAAATTGGCCTCTCCCCCCAAGCGCTCCATTCTGTTCCTGTCTGTCACAGCCGAAGAAAAAGGGCTGCTGGGGTCCAAGTATTACGCGCAAAACCCGCTCTATCCACTGAAGCAAACCGCTGCGAATATCAATATGGACGGTGTGAATCAGTGGGGCAAAACGAAAGACATCGTTGTGATCGGAATGGGGAATACAACGGTGGAAGATGTATTGAGACAGGCAGCACAGGGTCAGGGCAGGGTTGTCGAACCGGACCCCGAGCCGGAAAAGGGGCTGTTCTACCGCTCGGACCATTTTGAATTCGCAAAGATGGGAGTACCGGCATTGGATCCGGATTCGGGCACCCAGTACATCGGCAAACCGCAGGGCTACGGCAAACAGAAGCGTGACGAGTACACCGGGAAGGATTATCACAATGTCTCGGACGAAATAAAACCCGATTGGGACCTGTCGGGCGCGGTGGAGGATCTGCAACTGCTCTTCATCACCGGATACCAGGTTGCACAGGATCCCAAGCTGCCTGAATGGAAACCCGGAACCGAATTCAGGGCAAAGCGCGACGCGATGATAAAATAGGTTCTCGTTCTCAACTTCCGGGTTACGGGTTGGCGAGTTCCGGGTTTGCGAGTTTCGGGTTACGGGTTGGCGGGTTCCGAGTTACGGGTTGGCGAGTTCTGGGTTACGCGTTCTCAAGTTTCGGTTTCGAGTTGTTGGGCTGGCAGTCGGCGAATTCCAATTGAAAATTTCACATTCCACGTCAGTACCGCAGTACCGCTGGCGTAAGAACGTGTGAAGAAATTGACGCCACCGGGCTTGTCCCGGTGGTGAACGCGATTTTTCACTAGGACACAAATCCTACCGGGTACCGCACACACTGACTTCGTCGTTCCGAAACCAGCGCCACGGCGCT
>DASXQR010000136.1:0-1997 GCA_036507075.1 Acidobacteriota bacterium
GCCAGCCGCCGGTGGCCAGTGGCATTTCGTACATGGAAATCTGATAGCCCTTGGGCAAATCCGGATAAAAATAATTCTTACGGGCAAAGCGCGAGCGCTCGTGCACCGTGCAGTGCAGCGCCAGCGCCGCGCGGATGGCCAACTCCAGCGCGCCGCGGTTCAGCACCGGCAGCGCGCCGGGCAAGCCCAGGCAAACGGGACAGGTGTTCTTGTTTGGCGGATCGCCAAATCGCGTCGAGCAGGCACAGAAAATCTTCGACGCGGTTTTCAGTTGCACGTGGACTTCAAGCCCGATGACGGGCTCGTAACGCGCAAGCACCTCAGGTGAAATCCCACCAGCCTCTTGCGTCGTTTTCGCCATGACGAAGCCGAAATTATAACATTTTGGAGGTTCGAAGCCTGTTGGAGGGAAGGGGCGAGACTGGTTAAGCGATTACTGGGGGCCGAAAGGCGGCGAATCTAGTGTGTGCCATCCAATGAACGGGTCTCACGGCGCTGCTCACAATATCCATAGACTTCAATTGTCCCTGGAAGTATAAATCTTCTCTAGAATCCCTTTTCGAGCCGATAGGAGACTCTCCCAAGGAAACGGAACATGACCGCGAACAAGCAGGCGCAGCGGTGGAAGCCTCATTCAGGCAAAGCATCCCCCGTGGTGCTGGCACTCTCGTTATTCCCATTTCTAACGGCGGTAGCGCAAGAGAGTCGGGGGCCAATGGATATGCCGCCGCCCGAGGCGCGGTTGACGGCCGTGCGTAAGATTGCCTTTGAGAGTGGCAACGTAACAAGAGCGATCCACCGGCATTCGGACGGACGCCTGTACGTGCTAAACCTCCTCGACAAGTGCATATGGATCTTCGACAAAGACGGGAAGTCAGTAGGTCGGCTGTTTGGAGACGCCGCCGCGCCGCAGCTCGCCAGACATCCAAAGGACTTTGAATTCGACCGAAGCGGCAATCTGCTCGTAGCCGATGGCCCTGAGATCGAGACCTTCACAGCAGAGGGCGAAATGGTAGGCCGTTTCGATACGGGCATGCTCATCTACTCCCTGCGTATTCTGAGCACCGGGATGATCGTGGTGACCGGGCACGCGAAAAATGGCTTAATCAAAGTTTTTTCAGCGGACGGGACTCTGATCCGATCCATCGGCGAGCCTCTCCGGATTGAAGAAGATTCGGAGAACAATCTCCTGATCAATGTCGGATTCACCGTCGTGGATGCCGCCGACAACATTTACTATTTCTTTCAAAACCTTTCTCCGCCGACGATTCGCAAGTATTCGCCGGAAGGGCAGCTCCTTGCCGAGTGGAACCCCACGCACCGCTATCTGGATCCTGTTGCGGCTTTGTTGACAGCCAACCCTGCAAAACTGGGAACAATCAAGCGAGCAGGAGTGATGCCCGCGTTTACGGGAGCCGGGTACGACGCCCGAACCGGAAGCCTTTGGTTTGGCTCGGGAAACGGCCAATTGTTCCAGATCGACCATACGGGACGCGTGCAGCGCCACCTGATGCCGCTCCGACCGGACGGTAACGGGCTCAATGTGAGCCGGATTCTGTTTGAAGGCGATACAATGATCATCTCGACGCTCTCGGCAGGCGTGTTTGAGTTCAAGCGTCCAGAGTGAACGTTTTCTCTCTGCGTGCTGGTCATTCAAATTTCCACTTAGGACTGAGAGTGCGAGCACAATACCCCGTGCCCCCGAGGGCTAGGCCAAAAGAAAGTTGACAGGCTGAAAGCCTGTCCTACCTACTCGCCAGCGAGACGGAAGCGCATGCTGCGGCGGTACATCCAACTGGGCACTTTGGTTCAAGTCGCCTACACAGGCGCGTCGAGGTGCTGCCAGCCTGTGCCGGAGTGGCCAAAATGAAATTCGCCCGGATGAAAAACTTCCGCCAGGATTTCCAAAGATTCGGCCAGCCGGGGGCCCGGGCGGTTGAAATACTGGTTTCCATCCGTCACGTAAACGCGAGCGTTGCGTACAGCGCGCAACTCGA
>DASXQR010000137.1:0-15351 GCA_036507075.1 Acidobacteriota bacterium
TGGGCTCGGCCCCGCATGATCTATTTTTAACGCTGATTACGCGCTCTCTGGCATACATTCGCACGCCGATGACCGATGGCGTCTGCTCCTCGGTGCTCGAATCGCTGAGCCTGAAAGTGCCGGTGCTGGCCAGCGACAACGGCACACGGCCTCCAGGCGCCACGCTGTACCGGCACGGCGATTTGGAGGGCTTACTCGCGCTAATGCGCTCAGCTGTGCAGCAGCACGAAACGATGGTCGCGGCGTTACCGAACGTGAAAGTCGATAACAACTCGGAAAAGCTCGCTGACAGCATTGAGGAAATCTGCCTTGGCGCGCGGTCCGCGCCGGCAGCGAATCCCGACATCCCCAGCGCAAGAGCCTAGCAACGGGGCTACCGCCGGCATATTCATTCCGTGGTCAAATAGTAGATAAACTCGCGCGCCACCGCGGCGATACTAGAGCGGTGCCGCCACCATTCTGCAGGAATGAACCCCGCATCGGCTGTAGCGACAATGCGCACTTCGGCGATGCCATCGAGCGCATGACGGAAAAAACGTCGGTCGCGGCGTGATTGATAGCTCGACGTCACGATCAACAAGCGCTTCCAGCCGCGCCCCGCGACCAGCGCGCGCGTAGTTTCTGCTTCATTCATCGAGATTCCCGGGCTATGCGAAAGCACAACGATGGCACTATCCGGCACTCCGCGCTCGATTAGATCGCGGCGCATTACGTCAGCGAGCGAGGCATACGGCCGTAGATAGCGCCCAATAGCCACCACACGCGGGGCCCAGCCCGCGCGGTAGAGTTCTGCGGCGTGGCTGCAGCGCAGTGCGCTGTAACTGTCGTCGTCGGGCACCACGATGGCATCGGCCTTTTCGAGCGGGTCGCTCACCACCCACCATTCCCCGAAGGCACTCAGTAGCCGCGGCCCCAGCCAATAGAGAAGGACGAGAAGTATGACGAAGAAAATCCAGCGAAATAGTCTGCCGCGGCCGCGCCTTGCGCTCTGCGGCGCGCGAGGCGAGGAGGCATCTGGGCTCGAAGCAGTAACGTTGTTCATGAAGAGGGAATTACCGGGAAGTGGCCCCGGGAATCTTGACAGAAGTCTATGTCTACGTGCGCTTCTTCTGTGGCAGGCCGGCTTCCTTGATCTTATAAAGCAGTGCGCGGTAACTGATGCCCAGCAGTTCCGCGGCGCGTTTGCGGTTCCAGCGCGTATTCTTCAGCGCCTCCAGAATGAGGAAGTGTTCGGCCTTCTGGCAGGCCTGCTTGGAATATTTTTTCAATGAGAAATCTGTTATTGGAGGGAGCTGGAATTCGCCTCCATTTGCCGGCCCCGTGCGGCGGTCTTCCAGCTCATTGAGAATGGAATCCGGCGATTCCAGAATGACGTAGCGCTTCAAGTAATTTTCCAACTCGCGGATATTGCCCGGCCAGTGGTGCTGCCGGAACCGCTCCATCACCGTACTGGAAAGCGGCTGGACCTTGCGCTCGAAGCGCTCGCCGTAGTTTTTCAGAAAATAGTCCACCAGGAGCGGCAAATCTTCCAGGCGGCGGCGCAACGGCGGCATCTGAATATTCACCACGTTGATGCGGTAGTAGAGATCTTCGCGGAAGCGCCCGGATTGAATTTCTCCCTGGATGTCGCGGTTGGTGATGCACATGATGCGCACGTCGCAGCGGCGCTCTTCCAGGTCGCCGATGCGGCTGAAACATCCGTCCTGCAACACTTGCAAGAGCTTGGCTTGCAGACCGGAATCAATGTCCGCGATTTCGTCGAGCACCATCGAGCCCTGGTTAGCCTGCTCGAATTTTCCGGCGCGGCTGTTGTAGGCGCCAGTGAAGGAGCCTTTCTCATAGCCGAACAGTTCAGATTCGAGAAGCGAGCCGGGAATCGCCGCGCAGTTCACTTTGATCAGCGGCTGCTCGTTCCACGGAGAGATTTGGTGCAGATAATTGGCCAGGACTTCTTTGCCTGTGCCGCTTTCGCCTTCGAGCAAGACCGGCACGCGGATGCTCGCCACCCGTTCCACGGTATGGCGGATGCGCTGCATTTCTTCGGTTTGGCCGAAAAGAACTTCAGGATGCAGACCGTTTCGAGCTGCTTCAGGCCCGACAATCATCTGTTGCGCTTTTGCCACGGTTGATCCCACCTGAATTCTCTTTCAATGTTGCAAGCAGACTTTTGCATCTAGATGGCCAAGGTCGCATTCGACATCGTACTTCATCTTCTGCCAATAACCCATTTGTTTTCCGTTTGTTGTGTCCAGTCCTGCAAGGGGGACGAGAATTCCAAAGGGACCGTCAGTGGGAAACGCCACTCATAGATGTGAAAAAGTTTTCCTATTCTCACAGTCCAGCCGAAGTCCAAACTGAGTCTCCCTGATTGAGTTCCGGCACCGGAAACCGGCGTCGAGTTTGTCTCGTCAGTCAGTACGTCGGCTCTTGCCCGCCCGCACAGATGCTGTAGATTGCTCTTAGAGGAATCAATCAGGCGTCGAATGGACTGGAGCACAATACTTCGAATGGCGATGAGGACGCTGGGGCGCAACAAATTGCGCGCCGGGCTGACGTTGCTGGGAATCACCATCGCCATCAGCGCGGTGATTTGCACGGTGGCCATTGGGCAAGGCGGGTCGGACATGATCCGCGATCAACTCGCCATGCTCGGCGATAATCTGGTGTGGGTGGAAGCGGGCAACCGCAACGTGCAGGGTGTACGCACTGGCAATTTCGGAAGCAATACGCTGACCATGGATGACCTGCACGCCATCGTGCAATCCGTTCCCGTTGTCAAGCGCGCTTCTCCGCAAGTGGATTCCCGCGCTCAAGTGGTCTACGGCAACCAGAACTGGAGCACAACTTATCGCGGTGTTTCGCCGGAGTATCTGGATATTCGTCTGTGGGCTGTGGCCGAGGGCAATCCGTTCACGCATGAAGATGTGGAGAATTTTGCCGGTGTTTGCCTGCTTGGCCAGACCGTCGCGCGCATTTTGTTCCCTGCCGAAGATCCCATCGGCAAAACGATCCGCGTGAAGACGCTGCCCTGCAAAGTCGTGGGCGTGCTGGCGCCGAAGGGCATGTCCGTCACCGGTCAGGACCAGGACGATTTCATCCTGATGCCCTACACCACGGTGCAAAACAAAGTGCGGGGAGTAACCTGGCTGGACGACATCATGTGCTCGGTACGCTCGCGCGACGCCGTGCGCCCCGCGCGCGATATGATCACCCGTCTGCTGCGCGAGCGGCACCACATCCGCGAAGGCGCGCCGGAAGACTTCAACATCCGCACGCCGGATGAAACGCTGAAAGTGCAGGAGGACGCCAGCAACACGTTTACGATGATGCTGGCGAGCATCGCGTCGGTATCTCTGCTGGTGGGCGGAATCGGAATCATGAACATCATGCTCGTCTCGGTAACCGAGCGCACGCGGGAAATTGGAGTGCGCATGGCCGTGGGTGCCACCGAAGGCGACGTACAGCGCCAGTTCCTGGCGGAGGCGGTGACGCTTAGCCTGATCGGAGGAGCCATCGGCATTCCCGGCGGCATCCTGAGCTCGTTCGGAATTTCCTCGCTGCTGGGCTGGCCGATTTCGATTTCCCTGACCGCGGTCGGCGTGGCGTTTTTGTTTGCGCTCGGTGTCGGAATTTTCTTCGGTTATTACCCGGCGCAAAAAGCTTCGCGGCTCGATCCCATCGAAGCGCTCCGCTACGAATAGTCCGCGCATAAACCAAGGCCGATAACCCGCTTGACGGACCGATATTCGAAATGAGCTGAGATTTGTGGAGAAATGTCTAAGACACGAAGGCGCAACCGATGCGCGTGCCGCTCTCATCGGCGGAGTGCACATAGGTTTTCTTCAGGCTGACGCGCACGGGCGGCAAGATGGGCACGTGCAGCACGGCGTTAAAACTCTGCGGGGCGACCTCTCCTGCACCGAACTGCAAGCCCACGCCGCCGTAGCTCAAATCAAGGACGCGAGCGGTTTTTTCGCCGGCTTCATTGAGCACGGCGTAGGCGCGCGTCCCAGCAAGCGATACGCGCTCCCATTTGCGGCGATCCGCGCCGCTGGGCAGCGACGAAGCAGCCGCCGCAGCGGCCACGGCGATGTTGGAAAGCGGAACACTGGTCGCCGGCGCCGGCGTTTCGCGCGCCGCAGGGGCCTCCATGGGAATCACGCGAGAGGCATTGCCTGGCGCACGGTTGGCTTTCTTGAATTCATAGAGCCTGTCATCGGCGATGCGCACCAGCGCGTCCCGCGTGTCACCGTCCTCGGGAAAGTTGGAGATGCCGTAATCCAAGGCCAGCGGCACATCAATCTGCATGGGTTCGATTCCTGACTCGTAGTTCGTGCGCAGGCGGCGGCTGAGCGTAGAGGCTTGTTCCGGATCGCATTGCAAGAGCAGCAGCGAAAACTCGTCGCCACCGATACGGAACGCATAGTCGGAAGTGCGCAGCGTCTTGCGCAACGTCGCCGCGGCGATCTGCAGAGCCTGGTCGCCCTGCATGTGACCGAAGCGGTCGTTGACTTCTTTGAATTTGTGCAGATCCATCATCACCAGCGCGATGTGCTGGTTGTAACGCTTGGCGCGCGTCAGCTCCTTGGTGAAATACTCTTCAAACAACCGGCGATTGTAGAGTCCGGTCAACGCATCGGTGGCTGCGTTGAGCTGCAATTTTTTCAGTTCGTCGTATTCCATCAGCACCGGCGCGCGCAGGAAATTCGTGGAGGCCAGTACATCTACGATAGCGGTCTTTAAGGAAATGGGGTGATCGAGGCTCTCGGAAAGTTCCTGGCGCCGCGCGAGGATCTGATCCCACAGGTCCAAAGTGATGCCTTCCTGAAGATCCACTTGCGCGATGGCTTTGAAGAAACGCTGGAGAAACTGGGCGCGGACCGGGCGGTCGAGCGCCTGCAGTGTTTCGATAAGAAGATCGAGGAAGGAATCTTCTGCGGATAAGGGTACAGCAGAACGCAAGACATCTCCTGCGTTTGGGGCTGGGGCTGATTTATTCAAAATCGGGTCACTCCCCTTTTAAGATAGACCTATACGCCTCCACTACCCCAAGATAGGAGAGCACGACAGGTGCCACACTAGGTCCCGGCCGAGATCTCCATCCCTGACTGTAAGTCCCTTCGTTATCAGTAGTCAACTATGGCACTGAGGATTTCTGCGGATTTCCACACTTCGAGCAACTTTTAGAAAAGAAAGCTCCTGCACTTTTTGTGCTTATTTCTTCTTTCCACCCGCCGCAATTTCAGTCGAGCGGCCGGAGAAACTCCACCCCGATGAGGTGGACGTCGCCAGCCGGGTAACTTCGACGAACGCGGGCCTGTATTGGACGTGTTTCAGCGGGTACCAATCCTGCTGATGTCGGAGGCGGTGCGGGGATCGTCAACGAGACCATGTCACTCAGCTTGATGTGGCGCGGAATAGCCAAACATGCGCCTACGGAGCTGATGTCCAGCGTCCGGCTGAGATCCAAAAAATCTTCTCCGCTGCCATCCACGCCACGCACGAAAATCGGAATTTGTAGGTGGAAGCGTTGGGAACGACGTCGCTCTGCGGGGTGAGAGCTCATTCGTAGACCTTCCGAAGGCGATAAACAAGTTCTCGGCCACTAGAACCATTGGCCTAGTACTGCGTATGTCTTTGCAATTTGAGTGCTAAACGCATCGCCGCCCTGTGGCTGCTCTATCGCTTTGAAAATAAGCAAGTTAGCTTAAGACCGCGTGCTCCCAAGGAGTGGCTGAGGACGCGGGTTCCCCAGTAAGTGCCAGCATTTTTCTTCTTATGTGAAAATCGGGACTCATTTCCCATTGACTCTAGAACTCCCTCCCTGCGAGCATGGATTCGCAGCGCCACCGGTACTTAATCGCTCGTAACGAAATAAGGGCTAAGTGTTAAACGAGGGTGTGAGCTTGAACGAGGCATCGGTAACAAATCCAATGGTGGTCTCGAAGTCTCTAGAGCCCGTGCTCGCGCTGGCGCAGGTGGCCAGTCTTCTCGACGCGGTGGGGCGGCCCATCCTGGTGACGGAGCGAGGTGGGCGCGTACTTCTGGCCAACTTCCGCGCGCAGCAGCATATCTCCATTTACAATCTACCGCCGGTTGGCAAACTCAATCTCTTCCACGATTTATTGAAACTGGAACCCGCTTCAGTCTTCGGGCAACTGGAAAGCGGAGAGCACGAAGTGGCGCTTCCGACAAGCTCCGCGAACGGCCATGAATCGCATGCGCGCATTCGCTGGTTGCCGGAGCCCGACTGGCTGATCGTATATTTCGAAGATGCCGCCCCGGATGTAGTTTCCGCCGATGACGTACAGATGCGCAATACCCTGCAGGAACTTTTGCAGGAGCGCGAGATCACGTACCGCAACCTGCTCTCCGCGTATTTGCGTTTGCAGGACGTGAACCGCCAGAAAACCGTCTTCCTGGCTTCTGCCGCACACGAATTGAAGACGCCGCTGGCTGTGATGAAAGGTTACTACGACCTGCTGCTTTCGGGTTCGCTGGGCAAATTGACGGAGCGGCAGAAAGACATTCTCCAGGAATCCAAAGAAAGCTGCGACCGTCTGGTGCGGCTGGTTTCCATGTTCCTGAATTATTCGGCGCTGGAAAGCGGCAAGCTCGTGCTGCACCTGCGCGAGAACGATTTGCGCGACTGCCTGAGCGAAATCGTTTCGCGCTGGCAGGATGCGTTTCAACGCAAGCAAGTGCGCTTGGAAGTGCACATCAGCGCACAGCTCGAGCCGTTCAAGTTTGACTACCAGAAAGTCCAGCAAAGCGTCGCCAATTTACTGGATAACGCGCTAAAGCACACTCCGACGGGCGGGTCCGTGGTGCTCGCAGCGGAGCCGCATTTCTGGGACCGCCGCGCGGCGGCGCTGAACACCAATCAGGAACGCCGGCGCTTGCGTCTGGATCATGCCAATAGCGTGCGCGTCGCCGTGTCCGATACCGGCGCGGGCATCGCCGCCGAATATCATCAAGAAATTTTCGAAGAGTTCGTGCGCGTGGACCGCACTTCTTCCGGCATGGGCCTCGGCCTGGCCATCGTCAAGCGGTTGATCCAGGCGCACCGCGGAAAGATCTGGGTGGACAGCGAAGTAGGACGTGGATGCACGTTCACGTTTTTGCTGCCCACGGACTCCGACCAAGTCAGTTTCGCACGCACAGAGAGGAAACCCACGGAATGACCGTCAAAGAACGCATCCTGGTAGTGGATGACGAGCCCAGCATCCGCAAATATCTGCAGACACTGCTGGAGGTGGACGGCTACGAAGTCAAGACCGTCAACTCGGGCGGCGCAGCTCTGGAGCTTTTGGGCGCCGGCGAGCGCCCCGATTTCATCATCCTCGACGTGCTCATGCCGGAGATGGATGGCGTGGAAACGCTGCGCCGTATGATGCAGGTGGATCGCGGGCTCAACGTGGTCATGCTCTCCTGCTCGAACGAAGTCACCACGGTAGTGGAAGCTATCCGCATCGGCGCCAATGATTACCTGACCAAACCGTTCGAGAAATCCGAACTCGACGCGGCCATGCTGAAGTGCCGCCAAAAGCGCGAACTGCGCCGCGAAAACGATGCACTGCGCGAGTATTGCGAACAATTGACGGAAGACTTGAGCTTCCTGGCCGCCAGCCCGCAGATGGTGAAAATCCGGCAGCAGATTTTGCAGATTGCCCCCGTGGACGTGCCCGTATTTGTGGCCGGAGAAAGCGGTGTGGGCAAAGAAGTGGTGGCGCGAATGATTCACATGCGCTCGCCGCGCGCCGCCCAGCCGTTCGTCAAAGTGAACTGCGCGGCGTTGCCCAGCGAATTGCTGGAATCGGAATTGTTCGGCTACGAACAGGGCGCGTTTACTGGCGCGGTGCGCGCCAAGCCCGGCAAGTTCGAGATGGCCCACAAAGGCACGATTTTCCTGGACGAAATCGCAGAAATGAGCCCGCAGCTCCAGGCCAAACTGCTGCATGTGTTGCAAGACCATCAATTCAACCGGCTCGGCGGGCGTCAACTAGTGCAGTGCGATGTGCGCGTGCTGGCCGCGACCAACGTCAACGTGCGCGAAGCCATTCGTTCCGGGCGATTCCGCGAAGACTTGTACTACCGCCTGAACGTTTTTTCCATCAACGTGCCGCCTTTGCGCGAGCGCACGCGTGAAATCCCCGTACTCTTTCGCCACTTCCTGGAGAAGTACAGCGAGAAATTCCAGAAGCAGGCGGTGGAGCCCTCGGACACGTTGATCGAGGCGGCCATGAATTATCCCTGGCCGGGCAATCTGCGCGAACTGGAAAATTTCGTGAAGCGTTACGTCATCCTGCAGGACACCGAGGGCAGTTTCCGCGAGCTGCTGGAAATGGCCGCCACGCGCCAGCGTACCTCACCGCGCGAAGACGGCTCGCCGCCGAAAGAGCAGGGACTCAAAGCGCTGGTGCGCGGTTTGAAAGATGAAGCAGAGATGGAAGCCATCGCCGATGCGCTGGAAAAAACCAATTGGAGCCGCAAAGAAGCCGCGCGCATGTTGGGCATCAGTTACAAAGCCCTGCTCTACAAGATGCGTCAATTTAAGCTGGATGCCGGAAGGGCGCCGCGGTCATCGCCGGTCGCGCCGGCGCCTCGAAGTGAGTGAGTTTCGAAGTGAAATGGGTTGCATATTTACGGTAGGTAGGTTGCAGAACGGGTACGAATCGCCAGACCCAGTGGGTCCGACGAGGGCAATCGGGGGCGGTAAATATCCACAAATGTGCTGAAAGCGGCACTGCGTCGCGCGAGCTTGTGGAAATTTCACCCTTGCACATTGTATTCAAACGGGTTATGAAGGTATTGCATTTGGGCTCTCCCTGGGGGATCTTGAACTCATTGTCTCAGTCACCAGGAAGAGCGGCGTCCCCGTAAGTCTCGATTTGGTATGGGGATTGCTACTCTCCGTTAATGGTGGGGTGGCTGCAGTGTGCAATGGTAGATCGGGGGATTAGTTTATGACGGAGCGGCGCATAGCTCGTCGATATGAATTATCCCTTCCCGTCGTTGTTCGGTCTCCGATCGAGAGACAAGTGGAATCCCGCAATGGCCAGACGCGCGACATCTCCACTCGTGGCGTCTATTTCCTCATTGATGAAAACATGGCTCCGGGTACGGAACTCGACTTCACGCTTACGTTGCCGGCGGAAATCACTCGCGGCACGGAAGTGTTCATTCGCGCCCACGGACGCGTCGTGCGCGTGGAACGCAAATCCGACGACGGCACGGAAAAACTGGGCATCGCTGCGGTCATCGAGAAGTACGACATCATCCGGGCCGAACCTGTCGCGTCCTGATTCCTGCTTACTTTTAAACTTCCTGCTCAGTTGTTGCCCGTGTGCGCATCCCTGTTTCCAGAGTAGAATCGCGGGGCATTCTCCCGGAGTCAGATGAAAGACCGTCTCCACTGGATTGTCATCCTTTTAGTTGGCGCGATTATCAGTATCGGCATCACGGAGGGCGAGCTCTTTTTCTTTGGCGATGAAACGCGTCACGCGATGACAGGAGTTTTTTTCCGCGACCTGATTGTGGATCATCCCTGGCACAATCCCACCCAGTATGCATACGAGTATTACGCAAAATACCCCTCCCTCGGGCTCGTGTACTGGCCGCCGCTGTTCCACATGGTGGAAGGCGTATTCTTCCTGATCTTTGGGATTTCCGTCATCACCAGCCGTCTGACCATCCTGCTCTATGCCCTGGCCGGAGTCTACTTTTGGTACCGGATTGCAGAGCGCGAGGGCCCTCGATACCGCGCTCTGCTTTCCGCGCTCATGTTTCCGCTTCTGCCGTGGATGTTACTGTATGAGCGTGTCGTAATGTTGGAAATCCCCAAGGTGGCCATGTGTCTGGCGGCCATTTATTTCTGGCAGAGCTTTGTGCGCGAAGAACGCTCCCGGGACCTTTGGTGGTTCGCGTTCTTTCTCGTCGTTACGTTTCTCACCAGCCAGAAGGCGGTTTTTTTGGCTTTTTTTGTGTGCCTGCACTTCCTGGTGGAACGCCGCTGGAAGCTGCTCAAGCGCTGGGATGTGTGGGTTGCGGCGTTTTTGAGCGTGGCCGTCGTCGCGCCCTGGTACGAGTTCATGCTCCGCAAACTCTCCCTCTCCTATGAGCGTGTAGCGGGACAGGGCTTTCAGCACGCCACGGCCTTAAACCACCTCACCTATTACCCGCATTTTGTTCTCCTTCAGACCGGCATTCTCGTGGGCGTCCTGGGCATGGCAGGCTTCGTGTGGGCCGGCCTGCGGGCGCGAAAGGAGCACCGCTTTTTTTTGATTTGGATTGTGGCGTGCTACCTGTGCTACACGCTGGTCCAGGAAAAATCCATTCGGCACACCATGATTTGGATTCCCGTACTGGTGTACTTCACTCTGGTAGTTGTGGAAACTTTGATACCGCGACGGAGGTGGCTTATCGCCGCGCTGTGCGTGCTCTCCATATATTCCGTGTGGAAAGCCGTTTTTCGAACGTTCACGCCGAAGATGAGCGGAGTGGAGCCCATCGCGCAGTACGTCCTCGCACAGCCCGAATCCGATGTGCTGTATTACCAGGGCTCGCTCAACGGTGATTTCATTTTCTTGGTCCGCAAGCATGATCCGCAGAAGCGCCGCTTCATTGCGCGCGAGAAGCAAATCGTGGCAACCAAGATTAACGCCGGCTACGGCACTCGCCGCATCCTGACCACGCCCGAGGAAGTCGTGCAGATGTTCCAAACCATGGGTATTCGTTACGCAGCGGTTGAAAATCGCGAGTTCATTGGCGGGCTCGGCCCGGTCCACGTGGCTTTGTTATCGGACCAATTCGAACCCGTGCGCATTTTCGATATCCATTCCAATGTTGCAGAGTTTAAGAACCGCCGTGTTACCCTCTATCGGTTCAAGGGAGACCTGCAGAGCCCGGCGGGCACAGTCACCTTGCCGATGATGACGCTGCGGGAAGATATCACCGTGGACTTCCACCGTCTCGCCGGGCGCCCCTGGCCCAACTAAAGGGGAACCGGTTCCCTCGCGTTTACCCCGGAGCACAGCAAGATGAACAAACTGTACGTTACAGGCGGCCGTCAACGGAAGAGACTTCTGAAGCCCGACGACGAATGGACACTTTACGAGAAAGCGGTGGTTCTGCGCGTGGACCCCGAAACCACAAAAGCGGAAATCGCGGTCCAATATCAGACGCCACCGGAGGCCTGTGCCGACGAAAATCCTTCCATTCTGTTCAAGAGCGGCACGATCTGCTCGGGCCGGCTCTATGTAGTCACTGCGACGGAGGTCCTCATTTACAACTTGCCCGGCTTTGAGCAGGCAGGCTATGTCTCCATTCCTTGTTTCAACGACCTCCACCATGTTTCACCCACGCCGGAAGGCAATCTGGCGGTGGTAAGCACTGGGCTTGACTTAGTGGTGGAGACTGCGCTGGACAGTACCGTGCTGCGCGAGTGGGACGTGCTTGGCGGGGACACTTGGAAGCGTTTTTCGCGGCAGACAGACTATCGCAAAGTGCCCACAACCAAACCGCACATGTCCCACCCTAATTTCGTTTTCTATATCGGCTCGGAACTTTGGGTCACGCGCTTGATGCAGCGTGATGCGATCTGCCTGACGCGCCCTGGGCCACGCGTGTCCATCGACGCCGAAAAACCGCACGACGGCGTGCGCTACCGCGACCGAATCTATTTCACAACCGTCGACGGAAAAATCGTCATCGCGAGCGCTCGCGCGAGAGTGTATCTACTTCTTCACGGCTGAGTGAGGATCGAAGCGGGCGGGAGAAATTGCAAGAGCGGCTTCCTTCTCCTGCCGTGCGCAGGCCGGGAGAACCCATCGGCCTTTGCTTACCGGGCTCCCAACAAGAACCTCGATTTGAATTCGGCGGTAAGCACCATCAACTTGAGATGTTCCTGGGCGAACGGTGAATTTCGCGAATTCAGATAGCGAAGCCTGAGAAGTAGGAAGTGAACAAACTGCCGCCACGCATCTGCAGAAGTCACTCCTAGGGCCTGACAGGCACTAGTGAGCGTTTCGCCATAGAGTTGCGCCCACGGGCCATTGCCGAAAAATGCCGGCTGCAGATGCGCTACCCAGGGACTATCGCCAGACAGCGAATCTTGCGGCTGCTCGCTCACTGCGGGAAGGGCAGAAATTAGAAGGCTAAAAACGTCATACAGCGGCGGGAGCCCGCGGCAGAGATGTTCCCAATCGATGATTTGCAATTCGGCTCCAAAAGAAGGGAGAAAGATGTTTTCAACGGTGAAGTCGCCGTGCTGGACGGAGCCAGTATAAGGCTTCGCGGCTTCCAGCGAAAAACCGGATTCAACGGCAAGCTGATGAAGCTCACGGTTCGAATTCACTTCCAGAGGAATCTGCCACCAGCCATCAGCGACGGCTGGAATGACGTTTTCGTCCTGGAGCATGCACGCGATCTGAATGGCAGCTTCAACACATCGATGAAGCTCCTTCTGAAGCAAGCCGAGTCTTCGATCACGCGGCTGCGTGAGGATGAGCCGCGAAAGCTCTGTACCCGCTGCCACTGACTCTGCCGTGTAATGATGCCGCCCAATTTGCAGCGAGCCCAATGGCCTTGGCAAATCGAACCCAGGATTTGAATGGCGGTTGCGACGATCAGAGGCAAGGCTAAGAATCTGGTATTCAGTCACCAAGTTCTCGACGCTTCCGGGCGACGAAGTGCTCGTTTTGACGATGCAGCGCGGCGCAGGATCTCCCTGCTCGGAAACTCGAATGAGATTTCGACTCCCAAATGGGTGAGTCGAGAGCGCGAAAACCGGTGCCACCAGACGCGGAAGATCAGGCAGAGAGGTCCGCAACTGTCCCCAGAAGAAGTCAGGGGGGGTACCGCCAGCGTCGGATGTTTTCCGGGAAAAGATTACGAATTCGGGAATAAAGAATGATAACACACCACTTCGCCCCAGGAGAGATTTCAATTCCCCGCGCCAGTTTCCCCTAGTCGCCTGGGAAGTGTCGGTAAACTTGTTTTGAAAGTGCCTTTCCGGAAAAGCGTCTTGCAGGGGAATCAGGGTGTATGGTTGGTTGTAACCAGGATCGGCCCAGTAAAATGAAAGGGGTTGGAACCCGCTCTCATTGAGAAGCTGGCGATAGCCGCTTTCGGAATAGGTGTAGGTACGGTATTCGCGCTTGGGGTTCAAGACGGTACGGTGGTGGGAGCGGTGACTGTGTCGCAAATACCAAGTGGCAAGAGGGCGGGGCATCAGACTAGTGTAAGGAAGCCCCGAATGGTCCATGGCCCCACGAAGGAGCCCATACCCGAATCGATTCTCGATGCCAATAAGCAGAATGCCGCTGGGCTTCAAAAGCCCGTGCAATTGAGAGAGAAAATGAATCTGGACATCGCGCGGGTTACCGGACTGTGTCCACTCGCCTACCCACTCGAGTACACCGTTGACGATGATCAAATCGAAAGAATTCTCGGAGAACGGCGGCTCCAGCGCACTTGCCTGCACAAGTCGAACGTTGTGAATCCCTTCCTGCTCCAGACGGATGCGAGTGAATTCCACTCGCTCCGTCATGGCCTCCAGCGAGTATAGCTCTCCCACACCGTGGGAGACCGCATGGGTGATTGCACCGTAGCCGCTCCCCACATCCAGCGCGACCGCGTCCGGATTCAATCCAAGTAGGGGCAGCCAAGAAGCCCGCTGCCAGTCGATCAGGGAGAGCTGCATATCCTGATTCTGTGGAAACCGCTTTCGAACGGCATCTCGCCATCCCGCCTCCTGCGCCTCGCGCAGAAATTGCGATGCTTCAGTCTGAGTGACTTCGCCCCAGTAGTAATCCGGCTGAAAATAACGCGGAATCCCGTCACGAACTGGCCAGCTCCTGCCGCAAGAGCGGCAACGAACTTGCGCTTGGTCCACGTCTACCGGGGAGGAACAGTAAAGGCACTTGAATGCGAGTCTCGAAGCGGAAGGTGGCATGAATTATCTTATGCGTGTGTGGGAAGCGCCAAGCCGCGACCTGAGGCGAGGCATATCTGCTGCTTCACTTTGCTCACTAAATTTAGTAAAACAAAAGCGCTGGCGGTTGTCAACCACAGCAAAGTTCAAGTGTGCAGCAAGATACCCGACTATTGCACAGGGCTTCTCAAATCTCCTTCAGTGTACTTGTAAATCGGTAAACCGCAAGATTGCATCTTCGCCTTCGTTCTCGGGCTGCGAGCCACAAGCACCCATTGACAAGTTGATTTGACAGTTCTGTGCTGCGGCGGATAAGTTAGCAACATGAATAAAGGTCATACTTCGCGCGACGGCCGGACGCAACAGCAGTTAGAGGAACACTACCGCATTGAGAAGGAGCTGGCGGATCGTCTACGGCATGCAACCCGCGAGGAGCGCCGCCGGTTGTATTCCATCGTCTACGAAGAGCTTTTTGCTCAGTTGCCGCGGCATCCCATGCTCACCCGCAAAGCCTCTGCCGAAGAGACGGCGCAGGCCGTCGCCGGCCAAATGAAGCTGCTCAAGCGGTTCCTCACTCCCGAAACGATATTTCTTGAGGTCGGCGCCGGAGATTGCCAGCTTACCTTTGCCGCGGCAAAGTGGGTGAAGAAGGCTTATGCTGTGGAAGTCTCTTCCATGATCTCCGCCAGCGCCACTCGCCCGCCGAATTTCGAGCTCATCCTCTCCGATGGCGTGAAGATTGATCTTCCCGATCGGAGCGTGGGAGTGGCCTACAGCAACCAGTTGATGGAGCATCTGCACCCGGACGACGCGTTCGAGCAGCTCTGCGAGATTTACCGCGTACTCGCCCCGGGCGGCATCTATTTGTGCCTGACGCCCAACAGCCTCACGGGGCCGCACGACATTTCACGCTATTTCGATTCGGTGGCGACCGGATTCCACTTAAAGGAATATTCGATCCGTGAGTTGACCAGCCTATTTCGTTCCGTTGGATTTTCGCGCCTGCGATTTTGTTTTGGCGTAAAAGGAAGATTTCTGCCGCTACCCATCCCACTTTACCGGCTCATGGAAATGTTTGTGTATTTATTTCCAGCTTCGTTGCGGAAGATCTGGAGCCAGCGCCTGCCGTTTCGCCTCTACCAGGACCTGCGCTTGCTGGCAGTTCGCTGAGAGGGCCGCGTGCGCAGGGAGTTCTAGGGCATGCCCGCCCCGCGGGCCGAACCCCGATGCACTGACTTGCCTTTCGGGACGAAAACCTATTGCAACGCCGCGGCGATCCGTCCTACCCTATTCTCCCCGGCTGCCTGTTGCAGGAGCGCTTCGAAAAACTTATCGGTTCGCGGAGGGGTCCCATGAAAGTGAAGGACCTGATCGAGTCCCGCAAGGAAGTGTATTCCATCCCCGTGGACATGAGTGTG
>DASXQR010000138.1:0-35019 GCA_036507075.1 Acidobacteriota bacterium
TCTCAGGCCGTCTCTCCACTCCCAAAAATGTAGAACCTCCAATTCGACTCCCACCGGTAACTCTTGTCCCTGCAAACCTGCCACTTGGATGCGGAGAGGGAGGGATTCGAACCCTCGGTACAGGTTTATGCCCGTACGACGGTTTAGCAAACCGTTGATTTCAGCCACTCATCCACCTCTCCGGCGCAGGGCTGACAATATTCTGGCGCAAAGAAACAGCTATTGTAACGGCCCTGAGCGCGAGTTGCAATTGCGGCAAAGTAGGACCGTGGGAGATTTTCTGTGTCCTCTGGACACAAAAATTGCTCTTGGAGGTCTTTGGGCCGTTGTGGTTAGTTAACCGGCACCCATGAAAAATCTGTGGTGCGCGGTTCTTCTTGTTTGCGCTGTCAGTGTTTCCTTATCGCAGCAACCGGCAGGCGAAACTTTCGTCCTGACCCATGTCCGCCTGGTTACCGATGGAACGGTGGTTGCTGATTGCAGTGTCGTTTGGCGCCGGGATCGCATTGTCGCCGCAGGGACTAATGTCGCCGCTCCTCAAAACGCCACCGTAATTGACGGAACCGGCAAGACCGTCATTCCCGGACTTTTCGATGTGCATACTCATTTGAACAACTCCGCAGGACCGGATTTGAGGGCGGACTGGCAGAAAAATCTGGAAGCGTACCTTTACTATGGAATTACCACCGTTGTCGATTTCAGCAGCAATCCGGAGGCCTACCGCGAAGTCCGCCAAATTGCCGGAAAAGTCCCCGCGCCGCGGCTGGTGCTTGCAGCCCGATTCACTACCCCACTCGGCCATGGCGCCGAAGGCGGTCGGGACAATGCGTCCATTGAAGTTCAAACCCCGCGCGAGGCGCGCGCCGCCATGGAAAAACTGGGGCCGCTTCAACCCGACGTGCTCAAGATCTTCACCGACGGCTGGCGCTACGGCAATGCCCCCGATATGAGCAGCATGGATCAGGCGACCCTGAACTCGCTTGTTTCGATGGCCCACGCGCGAGGTCTCGAGGTGCTCACCCATACGGTCACTGTAGAGCGGGCCAAAATTGCGTCGCGAGCCGGAGTGGACTGTATCGCGCATGCCGCGTCAAACACTCCGGTGGACGAGGAGCTGATCCGACTGATGCAGGAAAACAAGACCGGGTATGCCCCCACCAGCGCCGTTTACGAGCCTCGCCAGCCGCCGATCGATTCGGCTCAACTGCTCGACGTCATGGAGCCGGCGTTGTTGAACTCCGTGAAGGGCCCGGTTCGGACGGATCGGAGCGAATCGAGTGTTCCTGTTGATCCGCGCAATCCGCCCGGACCCAGCCGGGGGCGCCGCTTTGAAATCCTCAAAGGGAACACTCTGGCGCTGTACAAGGCTGGAATCCCGATTGTTCTTGGAACTGACTCCGGCGTGACGGGAACCTTTCACGGATGGGCGAGCATTCACGAATTAGAACTGCTCTGCCAGTCCGGTCTTTCTCCTCTGGAAGCTCTGATGGCCGGAACGCGCAACGCGGCCCGGGTTCTTCGATTGGACGACAGAGGTTCCATTGCCTCGGGAAAACTGGCGGATTTCATTCTCGTCGCCGGCCGGCCCGATGAGGACATCCTCGATATTTGGAAGATGGAGCGTGTTTTTCTTGCCGGCCTGGAAGTAAATCGAAAATCGCTGCGCGACGACATCCAGCGACAGGAAGCGCACTTGCCGGAAATTTTCAAACCCGTCGCGCAACTGGATGATTTCGAGGCTGCGACGGGTCGGACTTCCATCGGCACTCTCTGGTATGGCGCCTACGAAGCCGGGCATGATCATTCCCGCTTGAGTTACGCGCGAATTCTGCGGAGCTCTGCCAATCACGCGCTCAGCATTCAGGTGAAGCATGCGCAAAGAGCGGAACCGTTTGCATCCGTCGTGCTTCCCATGAGCGCCGGCATGTTGCGCGCCGCCGATCTTTCAGCGCTCTCAGGCCTGGAATTTGAAGCGCGGGGAGAAGGAGATTACAGCGTTGCCCTGGTTACGGCCTCGGAAAGAAATGGCGCATACCCGGTTGCCCGCTTCACGGCAAACGCCTCCTGGAGAAAAATTCGCATCCCGTTCCATCGGTTCCTCACACCGATCCGAAGCTCTCGAACAGAGACGCGCCTGGATTTGCTCGCCATCAGCTTTCAGATTCCAGGCTCCCCGGAAACCACACGATGGCTGGAGTTGGATAATGTCCAATTCATGCGCTGACTGTCGGGAATCAGCGCGCAGGTAGAATATTTAACATTTCTTCGCGGGGTGACTTTCCAGAGGAGCAAAAATTTCCATATTTTTGGATTCCTTACGGACCCCTTTCCGCTTACCCGAAAGCATCCCGAATCTATTTCCAATGAAGGGTTTTTCCTTCAGGCTGCAAGCCCCGAACAGCTTTTCTGCACCCGCCTCGAATATGGCCACACGCCGGGAATCAAAATATTGGAGAAAATGCAGTATTAATAAGGATTTATTTCGATATCCATCGTTGATTTAAGTAGTTTTTCTTGTTTAAATTCCAGAGCGCAAGCCAAGTACAAACGGACACGAGCACGACTGGTGTGCCCTTGCGCTTGGCGTCGCATCTCACGTTCAGAAGATAATCTACAGAACCTACAAGGGGGGTCTAATGAGAGAAATTCCGATTCGAACGTGCTTGTCTGTTCTACTTCTTTGTCTTTTTGGCTTCAGCGCCTCGCTGTTGGCGGATGCTCCCGACACGATTACGTTCCAGGTCTGCATGTCTCCGGCTAACGAATTCCCTCCCATAGTCGGGCTTTCGGCTGTTGGAACCGGAACAGTTACGGCAACTGTCACCAGGGATGCGAACGGCAACATCACTTCTGTCACGTTTGACACCAACGTCTCTGTCAGCGGCTTTCCGGCCAACACTACATTTACCGGATTTCACATTCATCCCGGCGTGGCCGGAACAACCGGTGGGGTGGTGATCAACTTCCTGGCTCCCCCCAACCCGCCAACATTGGGAAGCACCGCCACCGGCAGCGCCACTTTTGTGAGACGTGTCGTCGCCGATCCGAGCAATCCGACGCTGTTCAGTTTCGCGACGGGCCTGCTCAATCGGCCGCAGAACTACTATTTGAACCTACACACGTCGGTCAATCCGAGCGGCGCCATCCGCGCTCAACTTGCCCCCAGTCGCATGGTATTTCGCACGCTGATGACGCCGACGCAGGAAACTCCCCCCATAGCGGATTCCAAAGCGGTCGCCGTTGGCACCACGACAATTACCGTCAATCGCGACTGCAGCGGCATTACGTCCGCGGTGGTTGATTTTGACGTCGCTTACGATTTCTCACCGGGACCGGTTACGTTCACCGGCTTGCATTATCACCGCGGCGCCGCGGGAGCGAGCGGTCCGGTAGTGATCGGCAGCGGTCTGGGTGGGGGCAATGACAGCATCACCGATGACGACGGAGTGGGAAATATTTTCCGCCGCGTCGACATTCCGAGCACCAAAGCCACGGACCTGTCCACAATCAATGACATACTTAACAATCCGAGCGATTTTTACATCAATCTGCATACCACCGTCAGTCCGGGCGGCGCGGTTCGGGGACAGCTTTCGACCAATACCTTCAGCTTCATGAAGACGATGTCGCCCTTCTTCGAGACGCCGCCGATACCTTTACTCAGCACTCTCGGCAGAGGGATCATAACGGTCACAACCGCCACCAACGCGACGAACGGAAACATCATATCCGGAACCGTGGAATTCAACGTTGATTTCACGCTGCCCGGCGAGACAACCATCACGGGCCTTCACATTCACAACGGTCTTGAAGGAGTATCTGCCCCGGTAGTCATCAGCACCGGAATCAGCGGTGGGAGTCCGGTGACGATTGCCGATCCTAACGGGACTGGAAACATTACCCGCACTGTGACCATAGCCTCTGACAACACGGCGGGCGTGGCCGTGCTCAAGGCGCTGCTGGATGCTCCTGAGAGGTTCTATGTGAACCTGCACACCACGTCGAACCCGAACGGTCTCATTCGAGCGCAACTGGACCGCGAGACTTTTGTTTTCAGGGTTGCCATGAAACCTGAAAACGAAGTGCCGCCGCTGGCGGGAGGGGTTTCCGGCCCTTCGGCCGCAGCCACCATCGCAATTCGTCCCGCGTCGATCCAGGGAAAAACCACTGTAGCCACGGTCGACTTTGACGTGAGTTACAATTTTCCCCCTCCGGTTACATTCAACGGACTTCACATTCATGAAGCTCCGGTGGGAGTCAACGGGCCGATCCTGATCGACTCGGGGTTGAGCTCTTTGACGGATCAGGACGGAATCGGCGTGCTGTTCCGGCGCGCTCTGATTTTTCCCACCTCAACGCCGGCTCTGAGCGCGATCGATCGCATCCTGGCGGGGCCCGAGTCGTTCTATGCCAACGTACACACGGCACAAAATCCGGGAGGCGCGGCGCGCGCTCAACTGGCCAGCAACGTCTACAATTTTGCCCAGGTGGCCGGAGGCCTCGGCGTCGGTACCACGATTTCGCTGAAGAATCCGTCGACCACGTCCTCGGCGAGCGGTCTGTTGATCTTCAGCACGCCGACCGGTGATCCACTGGTGACGATCGTGGGTGACGCGCTGGTGCCGTTTGTTATTCCTCCGGACGGCACGGCCGCGTTTAACACATCGTTTCTTGGAGCAGCACTGGTGAGCGGCCACGCGAAGGTCTCTTCATCTGAACCTCTTCAGGCCAGTCTCACCTTCTCGGCGCCCGGGTTCACCCCCGTGACGATCCCGCCTTCTACCACCGGTTCATTTGGGTTCCGGGCGGTAGTGGAGGTTAACCGGGCTGCGGGTGTGGATGCCGCGGTTTCCGTGGTGAACACCGGGACAATCACCACCAGAGTGGTGCTGAGTCTGAAAGATCAAAACGGAAGGATCATCAGGAGCAAGTTCACCACTACACTGGCGCCGGGCCAGCAGTTGAGCGGATTCTTGTCTTCACTATTCCCGGGTTTGGATAACTTCACCGGCACGCTCAGTATCGGAAATGTCAATGGCGCCTTGCCGGCACAGATTCTGGCGGCCACGGTGATTCAATTCGGCCCCGGACGATTCTTCGTCGTTCCGACGTTTGGCTTCACCAAGACAGGCTCCGATCTCGAGGAGGAAGAGGAGGTATCCAGAATTTATCAATAGGCGTAGATTCGATGCGCTTCGCCGCTGGGGTTCAACGCGGCGCGGGTCCGCCGGGGAGACGTCCTGAGGGACGTCTCAGGGAAAGTCGCGGGATGGTGTTGCCGTCGACTTCGGCCGAGACGGCCATCGGGCCGTCTCTCCATCCCCCAAAATGTCCAAATCCGTGGCATCAGGGCGCGGCTTCGCCGCGCGGGGAGACGTCCTGAGGGACGTCTCAGGGAAAGTCGCGGGATGGTCCTGCCGTCGACTTCGCCCGAGACGGCCATCGGGCCGTCTCTCCACTCTTCTCCACTCTCAAAATCCAAACTCCACCAGCATGGAAACATGCGGGTCATTCGATTACGAATCTGAGCACTTCGGCTTTTCTGTCGTCCAGATAAACCTCCAGCCGGTACCGTCCCGGAGGCCAGCCCTGCACGGGACGTCGCAATCGAAACCAGCCTTTGCTCGGCCGGTCAATATCCTGGGTGGATTCGTCGATGCGGTAATTCGGAGCAGCCGAATTACCGACGTCTTCCGCGTACCAGACGCCTCTTACCGCGGCGGCTCCTTTTCCTCCTCTCACGTCCCAGGCACAGTAAATGCTCTCGGTGTCACGGCTGAAACGTGTGGTTGGTTGAATCGGCTCGAAGTTCGAGCTTACATTCCTGCACAGAACAGCATCCATTGGAGTGCCACAGGAAGTGGCAACGCACAGCAGGAAGATAAGCAGCGTAAGGCGGTGGAGCATGATTTGTCCGTTGTCAGTTGTCCGTGGTCATTGGTCATTGGTCATTCGTCATTCGTCATTGGTTGTCATCGGTCATTCGTCATTCGTCATTCGTCATCGGTCATGTCACTCGTCGTGAGCCATGCAATATGAAAGTTCAGGAGCTTGGTGACTTCGGCGGCAAAAGATTTAAACTACCAGGCCTTCAAGGTCTCGCGTTTAAGTACTAATGAACGATGACCTATCACCAATGACCGATGGCCGAGGACCGACCACCAATAACCGATGACCAATGACCACTGACAACGGACTACGGACTACGGACAAAGGACCAGTGACAAAAATCAAAACAGATACGCTTCGGTGGCATAGCGGCGCATCATGCGATGAGTGTTGAAATAGTAAGCGTTCTTTCCTATGGCGTCATTCATTACCCGCAGCCAGTCCTCGCGACGGTCGTAGAAGAGCGGCAGTATCACTTCATCCAGCTTGCGATAAAGATCCTCGGCATCCGTCTTGTCCGAAACATCGTCCAGCGTTAATTCTCGTGGAGGGGGGCCGATAGACCATCCGGTAATTCCTTCAATGTGGCCTTCAATCCACCAGCCATCCAGAACGCTGAAGTTGGGCACTCCGTTGTGCGCCGCTTTCATTCCGCTCGTTCCCGAGGCCTCATATGGCCGCAGCGGGGTGTTCAGCCAGAGGTCAACCCCGGAAGCAAGCTTCAGAGCCAGAGCCATGTCGTAGTTTTCCAGGTAAACAACCGGCAGTACATCCTTCAGCTCGCGGGCACACTGAAAAATATGCTCGATCAGCTTCTTGCCCGAATCGTCGCGCGGATGCGCTTTTCCCGCATACACCAGTTGCAGCTTCCTCCTGCGGGCGATGGAAGCAAGCCGCTTGAGATCGTAAAAAATCAGATCGGCGCGCTTGTAGCCGGTGGCCCGCCGCGCAAAGCCGATGGTCAAAGCCTCCGGTTCCAAACAAACACCCGTGCGCCGCGTGACCTCATCCAGCAGCCCGGCCTTTGCTTCGCTGTGAGCCGCCCAGATCTCGGCATTGGGAATATTGTCTACGCGCACGAACAGTTCCGGTTCATTGGCCCAACCTGGAAGATACCGATCGAAGAGACGCTTGAAACTGGAACAGGTCCAGCTATAGGAGTGGACTCCATTGGTGATGGAATTGAATTCGTAACCCGGAAAGAGATTCCGTGAAACTTCGCGGTGTTTTTTGGCCACACCGTTCACATAGTGGCTGAGATTGAGAGCCAAAACCGTCATGTTGAGCTGATCAGGACCCCCGAGGGCCTTGATCAGATCCATCGGAGCTTCGTCCCTGAGCACCTTGCCAACCAGCTTGTAGTCGAATTTGTCATGACCCGCGGCTACCGGAGTGTGCGTGGTAAAAACACACATCTCGCGCACTGCATCCACGTCCCACACCATTTGCTCGTCCCAGACCAGTTCCAGCGGTCTTTTGTAGCGACGCAACAGTTCCAGAGTGAGCAGGCTTGCATGACCTTCGTTCATGTGGTAACGGCGGATGTCCAATCCCAATTCGTGCAGCATGCGATATCCGCCGATTCCCAGGACAACTTCCTGTTTGAACCGGTAATCCTCACCCCCGCCATACAGAAAATCGGTAATTTGCCGGTCTTCGGGATTGTTCTCCGCCAGATCTGTGTCCAGAAACAGGATCGGCACCACGCCTCCAGTAATGCTTTTCGCGTCGTACTGCCAGGCGCCCACCATTACCCGCCTGCCTTCGATCTCCAGGCGAACCTTGTTGGGGAGCTTCGACATCACGTTGCCCGGGCACCAATCCACCGCATGCTCAATCTGGCGTCCGTCGGAGGTGAGTTCCTGGCGAAAAAAGCCCTTGCGGTAAAGTAGACTCACCCCGATCAAGGGCATTCTCATGTCGGCGGCTGATTTAAGTGTGTCGCCTGCCAGGATCCCCAATCCTCCGGAATAAGTCGGAATGTCGTTTGAAAGGCCGATTTCCATGGAAAAATAGGCAATGCTGCATTTTCGACCGGAAACCGTTCCGTTCTTCATAGTTGGCGAATGGAATTGGAGCGCGCACCAGACGCGTGCTGCCTGGCCTTTGCAGCGAGCGCGACAATGACCGGGCGCGAAGGTCGAGGGCGCAAGTTAACTCGAGAGGGGGTGCAGTTGGCGGTGGATTTGGCGATAATTTTCAAAGCAACGACTGCATTTGAAAAGATGATTGATGGTCTCAATAACCTCCAGGTCCTGCAATTGCCTGTTAGCGAGACGATTGAGCTGCTCGACAGGGACGTGCGACTTTGCAGGAAACGTGATCGTAAAAAACAGTTTACTTGTTATCGCAACAGCCATGCTTCCGCCGTCCTGAAATGTCGGGTCATATTAGCAGAATCAACGCGGGAGACACAATGCGGACGCTGGTTTGCGGTAGATTATCAATCTTGGTACGAACCAGATCGCAATTAAAATTTCAACTTGAAAATGAGCAAAGATATTGATCGCATCGCGGCGCGCATCGCCGAGCTTCGCTCGCAGATCGAATATCACAACTACCTTTACCACGTTCAGGACGCGCCTGAAATTTCTGACGCCGAATACGACCGGCTTTTTCGCGAGCTTCTCGAACTGGAAAAAGCGCAACCGGAACTTGCTTCTCCGGATTCTCCCACGCAGCGGGTGGGAAGCGAGCCGCTGGAGAGATTCACCAAGGTTACGCATCACGCTCCCATGCTCAGCCTGGCCAATGCCTTCACAGAGGAAGAGCTGCGCGCCTTTCACAGACGCGTATGCAACCTGCTTGACCGCGTAGACATCGCCTACGTGACGGAGCTGAAAATTGACGGCGTAGCCATCGCGCTCACCTACCAGGACGGCCGCTTTGTCCGCGGTGCCACGCGCGGCAACGGCCTGGTAGGGGAGGATGTGACACCGAATCTGAAAACTGTAAAGCACATTCCGCTTCGGCTGAAGGCGGTATCCGTTTCGCGCGTGGAGGTGAGAGGCGAAGTTTACCTGCCGGTTTCGGCGTTTCAGGCCCTTAATGAAGAACGCGCAGACCAGGGACTGGCCCTGTTCGCAAACCCGCGCAACGCTGCGGCGGGCGCGATTCGCCAACTCGATCCCAAGGTCACCGCCAGCCGGCCACTCGCCTTCTTCGCCTATTCGATTGGGCATATCGAAGGCCACACGCTCGAAACTCAAAGGGAAACGCTCGAAACCCTTCAACGGTGGGGACTGCGGGTGAATTCAAACTTCCGCTGGCATCCTTCAATCGACGCCTTGCTCGACTTTTGCAGGGAATGGGAAAAGAAACGCGATACGCTCGATTACGAAATCGACGGAGTGGTCATTAAAGTGGATAACCTGGAATTCCAGCGTAATCTCGGAGTGGTAAGCCGGGATCCGCGCTGGGCGGTGGCGTACAAATTTCCGGGACAGGTTGCCACCACCCGCTTGAAGGAAATCGGCATTAATGTCGGACGCACCGGAGCCATGAATCCATTCGCGGTTCTGGAACCGGTGCGCGTGGGCGGCGTGACAATAAAGCTGGCCACCCTTCATAACCAGGACGACATTCGCCGCAAAGATATCCGCATCGGAGATATGGTTGTCGTCAAACGCGCCGGTGATGTGATCCCCCAGGTTGTCGGCCCCGTACTGGAGCAGCGCAGCGGCAAGGAGAGTATCTTCCAGTATCCCACTCAATGCCCCTCCTGCGGCTCAAAGGTAGTCCATGAAGAAGGTGAGGCAATGGCCTACTGCGTCAACCGCGATTGTCCGGCCCAGAAATATGAGGGACTGAAGCATTTCGTCAGCCAGGGAGCCATGGATATCCGCGGCCTGGGACCTTCTACCATCGACAAAATGCTGGATCTTGGTTTCATTCACGACGGTGCCGATCTTTACTATCTCACCGATGAGCAGCTCGCCCAGCTTCCCAACTTCAAAGACAAGTCAATTGCCAATCTCAGAAACGCGATCGAGGCGAGCAAGAATCGGGCTTTCGAACATGTATTGTTCGCGATGGGTATCCGTCACGTGGGGGAAGGCATCGCCGCGCTCTTGACCGAAAACTTCGCGGACATTGACAGCCTTATGAACGCAGCCGAGGATGAAATCGCCTCGGTACCGGGTATCGGCCCGCAGATCGCTCACAGCGTGCACCAGTATTTCCGCAATCCGATAAACCGCCGGTTTATAGAAAAACTGCGTGCGGCGGGCCTGAAGCTGAGGAAACAGAAAAAACCGGTTCGCGAGGGCCCTCTCAAGGGAAAAAGCTTCATTATCACGGGCAAGCTGGAAGGCATGCCGCGCAGCGCGGCAGAGAAGTGGATTCAGGAAAGAGGCGGGACCGTGCTGGCGTCGGTTTCCAAGAGGCTCGATTATCTGGTTGTGGGCTTTGATCCCGGATCCAAACTGGCAAGGGCCCAGAAACTGGGAATTGCACAAATCACAGAACGGCAATTGATGGAGATGGGGGAAGGATAGATTGCGGAAGGCGGAAAGCAGAAAGCAGAAGGCGGAAGGCGGAAAGCGGAAGGCAGGGGGCAGGAAGCAGGAAGCGGGAAGCAGGAAGCAGGAGGCAGGAAGCAGGAAGCAGGAGGCAGGAAGCAGGAGGCAGGAGGCAAGGGGCGGCGGATGGGCACGCCAGCCGAACCGCGCGCGTCAGCAAGCGGACTCTCCGGAATAACGGTACACTGATAAGCTTTGTAGACTTTGGTCGCCTCCAGGTTATCCTTCACAACGGTGATCAGAAGTGACACATCGAGGGTCCGCTTGCTGACGCGCGCGGTTCGGCTGGCGTGCCCAATCGCCGCTTCCTGCCTTCTGCCTTCCGCTTTCCGCTTTCCGCTTTCCGCTTTCCGCTTTCCGCTTCACGAGGAACACATAATGGCTAACCTGAGCGCGCCTCCTCTTGCCAGGCTTTTTGTGGCCCTCCTCTACGCGCAGATAGATGCTGATCCGTGCCTGGCTGCGCTGGCGGGACTGTTCGGCCCGATTTCCGCACAAAGCGCCGTGTACCCCCTCGCTCCATTCAGTAAGTATTATGAAAAAGAAATGGGCCCGAACCTGCAGAAGTGCTTCCTCACGTTCCAGGAACCCGTAGCCATGGAGCGTTTGGCCGATTGCAAGCTTGCGACCCACGCGCTGGAAAGCAGGCTCTCAGCCGATCCGAAGCATCGCCGCTTTAACATCGACCCCGGTCTGGTTACCAGTTACAGCGTCATATTGTCGACTTCAAAGAACTACGCACATCGCGTCTACCTGCGCGACGGCGTTTACGCCGAGGTGACCCTGATTTACCAGAAGCAGCGATTTTATCCACTGCCGTGGACATACCCGGACTACTGCGTGCCGCTTGCGTTGGAGTTTTTTGGCAAGGCACGGCCGTAGGGGTTTGCGGGTTCCCGAGTTTGCGGGTTTGAGCCCGCGGCTCAGGTCCCGCAACCTTACCCGAGCTACAATAGAGAAATGAAAGGCCGGCTGTTGTTGTTGGTATGCCTGGTGCTGATCTCCTGCGCCCGTAAGCCTGGGCTCAATCCCAACATTCTGCTGCCCGGCTCTCCCGGGAATGGAGGTCCTGTTCCGCCTGTCCCTTCAACAAAGGATCCCAACTCGGACCTGATTTTTCTCGGGACCGATGTTGTCGACGTTCCAGCAGGAACAGAGATTAACGTCACTCTTGGGGAGCCGATTGAAACCGGTAAGAGCAAGACCGGCGAGCTTTTCAACGGCACGCTTGCAAAGCCGGTTCTTGCGGGAAGCCGGCTGGTGAGTCCTGCAGGAATCCCTCTGCGCGGCCAGTTAACCGACGTTTATCTGGCCGACGACGGCCAAAGCGCGGAGATCTCTCTCAGCCTGCTGGAAATCATGCTGAATAATCGGTGGTTCTCGCTTCAGGCCGACCTGCTGACTGTGCGGGCGGATGAATCCGGCACAGAAAACCTCGCCGCGTTGCAGACTCCTTCCCCCGAAGTTACCGCGCCGATTCGGTTAGTTCATATCCGCGGCAACTCCGTGAAAATTCCGGCGGGCCAAATAATCGCCTTCCGTCTGCTCCAGAAAGCCAGTCTGGAAACAGCGGCATCCCGATAAGCACCACAAAGGCACAGCGCGGCCGTAGGCTGCAACCAAAGAAAAAGCCGTCCACGTCTACGTGCACGTGACACGTCAACGTCCACGTCTCAGGTCCACGATCACGACAACTTACAGACAGCCCCTCAATTCCGCGCAATCTGTGACAAAGCGAGCGACGTCGTAAACGTAATCGTGGACGTTGACGTGTCACGTGCTCGTAGACGTGGACGGCTTTGAAAAACTTTGCCAAAAAACAAGAAGTTGCCAACTTGTTACACAAAGGACACAAGTTAGACGCCCCGCTACTTACTTGAGGAGCGCATCCACCTCCCGTATCAGTTGCTCGGCGCTTTCTTTTGTCGATGCTTCGGCCACGACGCGCACGATTGGCTCCGTATTGGATGGCCGCACGTGCACCCAAGCCCCATCCATCTCAATCTTGATACCGTCCTGCAGATCCAGCTTCTTGTCACGGTATGAGTGCTTGAGCTTGTCCAGCAACTGCGGAACCTGGTCGGAAGCAACCTGTCGGGTTGTCTTGAGCATGGTGTAATGCGGCAACCGCCCAACCAGCTCAGAAATCGACTTCTTTTCATCCTGCATCAGATGAAGAACCAGAGCCATCCCCACAAAGCTGTCGCGGCCGAAATTAACGTCCGGATAAATCACGCCGCCGTTGCCCTCCCCGCCAATAACGGCTCGCGCGCGCTTCATCCGATCCGTAACGTTCACTTCACCAATGCGGCTTCGCACCAGTTTCCCGCCGCGCATTGATACAATGTCATCCAGCACTTTCGACGTCGACAGATTTACCACCACTGTTCCGGGCGTCTTACCCAGCACATAATACGTGGCCAGCGCCAGAGTATTGTCTTCGCCGATCGGCTCTCCCTTTTCAGAGACAATCGCCAGGCGATCGGCGTCGGCATCCTGCGCAAAACCAACATCTGCTCCGGACCGCCGGACCAGGTCACAAAGAGCTGTGAGATTTTCCGGCAGAGGTTCCGGCGGGCGCGGAAATCTCCCATCCGGCATCATGTTCAAGGGCAGCACATCGCAACCCATCGCATCAAGAAACTGCGGCGACATGCACGCACCCGCGCCGTTGCAGGCATCGACGGCCACCCGAAATCTCGTTTGCAGCGCCCCCATTTTTCCGATGATGCGATCGATGTGGTCCTGAATCGCATCCGCATAGTAGCGAATCCCCCGCAATTGGCGGCTGGGGACCAGCGAGTATTCATTTTGATGATAAATCCTGAGCAGCTCTTCGGCTTCATAGCTGCTCAAAAAGCAGCCGTCATCCTTGATGAACTTCAACGCGTTCCACTCGGCAGGATTGTGGGAAGCAGTAATTGCGATGCCTCCCCGGGCGCGCAGATTTCGAACGGCAAGTTGTACTGTCGGTACCGGACATATTCCCACATCCACAACACGACAGCCGGTCGCTATCAAGCCTGCCACCACGGCATGGCGCACCATCTCTCCGGAAGTGCGGGTGTCGCGTCCCACTACCACGCTGCCTGCGCCCACATAGCTTCCAAAGCTCTGGGCGAAATTCGCCAGCAGTGACGGCGAAAGAGAATCGCCGATTACCCCTCGAACACCGGAAATACTGATCTTAAGTGTTCGAATGCCTTTCATCCGGCAACACTCCCCAACCGCGCCAGTGCCTGGTCCAGCAGCTCCAGCGCTCTCGACTCTTCCCGCGCTTCCGCAATGACCCGAATCAAAGACTCGGTATTAGACGCGCGGATGTGAAGCCAGCCGTCCTTCCAGTCCCACTTGATGCCGTCGGCAAAGTCCACGACCTCACCCTGGGATTCCAACTCGGACCGGAGATTCTGAAGAGCGGCAAAAATCTGATATGGGGCCAGCACTACGTCTTTTTCTTTCAGGAAATATCGGGGCAGTTCCAGATCCAACTCGGAAACCGAGCAATGCTTTTCCGCCATAAAATCGAGCAGGACCGCGATCACCGCGAGGCTGTCGTTGGTGAGCTGCACACGTGGAACAATTACTCCACCGCTTCCCTCGCCTCCGACGACGGCGTTTGTTTCACGCATCTTTTCCGAAACGAAGGCCTGACCGACCGGCGTTCGCACCACGGATCCGCCGAAGCGCGCCGCGAGGTCATCGATCATTCGACTGGTGGAAAGATTGGTTACTACTACGCCCGGATTTCTTTCCAGCAGAATGCGCGCAGCCAGGGCAAATGTTTTTTCCTGATTCAGGGGCTGGCTTTTATCAGTTACCAGGCCGAGCCGCTCTCCGTCCGCATCGTGACAAAAGCCGATATCGGCTCGGCTTGCTTTTACCACGGCCTTTAACTGCGAAAGGTTGCCGCCGCTGGGATTTGGATCATGGGGCAGGCGTTCGGTCACGTTGTCGTTAATGGGATAAGCATCGCAACCTAATCGATCGAGCAGCAACTGGCTCGCAAAAGTGCACGCCCCGTTGCAGCAGTCCAGGGCAACTTTGAAGCGCCTGCGACGGATTCTTTCAACATCGACGTGCTGCAAAATCCATTTGACGTGCGCTTCGGCAGCTCCAGGCTGATCCGCCACCGGTTTCAATTCGTTCCACTTTGCCTTGTCGAACTCTCCCTGATGGTAAACATCGAGAAGTTCTTCGCCTTGCAGAGCATTGAAATAGATGCCGTCGGAGCGCACAAATTTCAGCGCATTCCACTCTTCCGGGTTGTGTCCCGCTGTGACAGCGATTCCACCCGAAAGTTTGTTTTGCCTGACGTAAAGCTGCATGCTGGGAGTGGGACAAAGGCCGAGATTTATCACTTCGCAGCCGGTCGCCAGAAGGCCGGCGGTGACCGAGGCAAGGGCCATTTCTCCGGAGCGACGGCTGTCGCGGCAAACGGCGATTTTTCCTCCGGTATAGGTGCCCATGGCCTGGGCAAATTGAATCAACAGTTCCGGGGCGAGCGCTTCGCCCACAACGCCTCTCACACCGGCTATGCTGATCTTGAGCAAGGACACGCAGAAATCTTACACACAAATACGATGTGGCGTGGGAGAATTTGCGTTTTGGTCCGTAGTCCATTGTCCGTAGTCCGTTGTTCTATGGTCAGTTGTTCGTAGTCCGTTGGAAAAGTCCAAGGTCGAAGGTCGAAAGTCGAAAGGCTCACGGCGTCGTCAGTACCGCGACCGCAAGAACGTGAGAATGAGTGGATCAACGAACCACGCACTACGGACCGACCACTACAACGGACCCCTGACTACTGACTACGGACAACGGACTACTGACCACTGACTACGGACAACGGACTACTGACCACTGACAACGGACAAACTAAATGATCATCTACGCTGACGCTGGAACCCGGATCGACCTGGCCGGTGGGACGTTGGACATTTTCCCGCTGTATCTGTTTGAGGACTATGGGATCACGATTAATGCGGCGGTGGATCTAAACAGCCGGGTGCGCGTGGCGACACGAAGGGATCGAAGAATAATTTTGATCGCGGAGGACCTGAATCTCGTTGAGGAAGCACCCACCCTGGAGGCACTGCAGCCTGCCGGCGTGATGGACCTGGTCGCGAGGATCATCAAATTTTACGCTCCCAGACAGGGAATTGAAGTGACCACACGCAGCAATGTTCCCAAGGGGTCCGGTCTGGGCGCCTCCTCTTCGCTGTTGATCTCGCTGTCGGCCGCGCTGGTGCGGCTAATGCGAAAAAATGTCACCCCGGAAAAAATCATCGACTATGGCGCCAATATCGAAGCCCAGTCGATCCGAATTCCCACCGGAAAACAGGATTATTATCCGCCCATGTACGGCGGTTTTAATGCGCTCTGGTTCCGAACCGAAGGCATACGGCGCGAGAAGCTGCGACTCTCTCGCCGCTTTCGCAACCAGTTCTATGATCGCCTGATCCTTAGTTTTACGGGAGAATCCAGATTCTCAGGAACGAGCAACTGGAACATGACAAAAAAGTACATCGATAACAGCGGTAACACAGTGGAGAAAATGAAGCGCATCAAGGAAACTGCGCTTGAAATGCGTGAAGCCCTGATGCAGGAAAAACTGGAGGAGTTTGGCAAACTGCTGGAGCGCGAATGGGCCAATCGCAAGCTGCTGGCCGAGGGGGTCACGAATTCGCGCATCGACGCCCTGATGGAAGCGGCGCGGCAGACGGGCGCCGTCTCAAGCAAGATATGCGGAGCGGGTGGAGGCGGTTGCATGATCAGCTTCGTACGGCCGGGAAAGCGCGAGGCCGTAGCCGGCGCATTGACAAAGGCCGGCGCGACGATTCTCGATTACCATTTTAGAGAATCGGGAGTGCGCGTGCGAGTCGAGTGAGTGGAGCTTGAACCGCGAAGAACGCGAAGCTCATCATGGTCCGAACAACCGACAGACTGCAGGCAATTGAAACTTCTGAAGAAGTGTCACGTGTAAGGTTCAGTAACATTTGAACTGACTGACTGAAAAGGAAATTCTTAGCGTTCTTCGCGTTCTTGGCGGTTCAATTTTTTACAGCTTCTGACCCGCGGTTCTGACATGGGTGAATGATCGACTCTGTGGTAGAATAAGAGGCTCGAAAACTTCTTCTGACGGGGTTTTGTATGCGAAAGTTTTGGATATCGATTGCAATTCTAGTACTCGCTTTTACCTTTATCTTCGCCCAGAAAAACAAGAAAAGCCCGAAGGAAGAATTGGAAGGCTATTTCAAAAAGTGGCTTACCGAAGACGTTATTTACGTCATCACTCCCGAGGAAGCCTCGGTTTTCAAGAAGCTGACCACCAATGAAGAAAAGGAAAACTTCATAGAGCAGTTCTGGGCGCGGCGGGACCCCGATCCTCGCACTTCGGATAACGAATTCAAGGAAGAGCATTATCGGCGCATCGCTTATGCCAATGAGCGGTTCGCCAGCGGCATTCCCGGCTGGAAGACCGATCGCGGCCGGATCTACATCATGTATGGCCAGCCTGCCCAGATTACGTCCCATCCTTCCGGCGGGACCTACCAGCGCGAGATTTACGAGGGCGGCGGAACCACTTCCACTTTTCCGTTCGAGGTGTGGCGTTATCGACACCTCGACGACATCGGCGATGATATCGAAATTGAATTCGTGGACAAAACCATGAGCGGCGAATATCGCATGGCGCTTTCACCGGATGAGAAAGACGCTTTGCTGTTTGTGCCTGGCGCGGGATTGACTCTGAATGAAATGCTGGGCCGCCGCGGCAAGGAAGACCGGGCGTTTTTCAACCCGGGAAAAGCGAACGATCCGACCTACATGGCCGAAGAGGGGATGCGCGCCAAGGATGCGCCCTTCGAGCGGCTCGCGCAGTATTTCGCGCTGCAGCGGCCGCCCAAGATTCGCTTCGACGATCTGAAGACGATGGTTCAAACCAACATCACCTATCAGAATTTCCCTTTCCTGTCTTCGTACGACCTGATCCGGCTCTCCTCGGACCAGTATCTGGTCCCCATCAACATCGAGATCGCCAATAAGGACTTGACCTATAAGGACAGCGGCGCGGGTTTTTCAGCCACCGCCAACATCTACGGAATGATCAATAGCCTCAGCGGCAAGATCATTCATGAGTTTGACGACGTGGTCAGCGTGGAAGCGCCCTCTGAGACGCTGCAACAGGAGAAGCTTCGCAAGTCGGCTTACCAGAAATCGGTGCTGCTGGCGCCGGGTCTTTATAAGCTCGACCTGGTAATCAAAGATCTCAACAGCGGAAAGATTGGAACCATTCAGAGCCGGATTGCGGTGCCGGCGCAGAATGATGCTTCCAAACTGACAACTTCCACCCTGATTCTGGCTCGAACCATCCGCCAGGCGGAGACGACCAAGAACCTGGAACAATTCATTATCGGAAATCTGAAAATAATTCCAAACGTGCCGAGAGAGTTCCACCAGGGAGATCCTGTGCATGTGTACCTGCAAGTTTACAACGTGTCCATCGACCAGAAGGAACTCAAACCGAATGTAAAAGTGACCTACGAAATCACCGCAGGCGACAAGGTGCTCAAGCAGGTCACGGATGACGCCGGAGCTTCAGTCGAGTTTTTCAGCGGACAGCGCCTGGTACTGGTCAAGACGCTGCAGATTCCCGAACTGCGGGAAGGAAACTATCGGGTGAAGGTTTTCATCAAAGATAACATCGGCAACAAGGAAATCACTTCGGAAGCGCCCTTCCAGGTAAAGGGAAGCTGAACAGCTCAAGAGCCTCACATTCCTTTGACCCACCGGGGCAGGAACGTGTGAAAAAATCGACCAATCTCACTGCCCCCACCGGCCCCGCGCCGGTGGGAGCAGAGCGACGGCAACAAGGCTTCTAGTGAAAAATCCTTTGCTCCACCGGCGCAAGGCCGGTGGGGGCGGAGGTTAGAAGTCAAGTTGGTGGTTCATTCTTTTTAACCACCGCGACCACCAAGCCCGGATCACTTCCGGAACAGATACAAAGCCGCCACCATCGCCATCCAATACAGCAGCGTCAAGGTCAGCCCCTGCATCAAGCCGGCAGGCAGGTAACGAAAGCTGATCCGGTGGGTCCCAACGGGCAGCCAGACGGCCCGCAGCACTCCGTTGCATTTGACGACGGTCGTCTCCAGTCCGTCTACGTAAGCGTACCAACCGCCGTCATAGTTCTCGGAAAGAACCAACAGCGCCGGCAGGTTGTTTTCCACCTCCAGCTCGATGCGCCGATTGTTCTCCCACAGCAGGCGGGTCCGGCCCTGCAACGGCAGCCTCTGCTGACCGGCCATCAGGGCTTCATCGGGAAGCTTGTCGCGCTCAAAGGTCGTAAACATCGCTGCGTCAGGATGGTATTCGGCGCTGTTGAGCCACTCGATAAAACTTCGGTTGCCCAGCACCTGCACGTTTCGAGTCAATTGAAAGCGCGGCAAAAATGAATTTCTTTCAACAACCACCGGGGCGCCGCCTGAATCGCTGCCGTACTGGTAACGGACGTTCAACAGATCCAGAACGCGCTCCTGCCTTTGATACAACTTCATGTAGTCGGCGGGAACCGTCACGCTGCGTCCGAGCGTGGTCCGGATTCGGTAAATGAATTGGAAGTTGGCGGGAAAAACCAGATCCGGGTCGTCCCAGCGCCCTTCTGCATTGCGGTACTTATAGATGAATTGCAGCCTGTCCTGCTGCCGGTGTATCACCTTGGGATAAAACGAAGCGCGGTCCCCCGATCCGTTTTTGGGCAGAATTTCGCGCGTGTTGGCCGCGCAAAGATCCATCAAAACAGCCACCAGTACAAATCCGGCGAACGCTGCCGGCATGCCGCTGCGCAGCAGTCTCCATCGAAGCAAGGCCAGGGCGATCACCAGCATCAGCCAAATGTAGTAAATTCTGGGAAAAGTCTTGTCGAAGGTGAGCAGCAGATTCGAGGTGCTGCCTGTTCCGAGCAGAGACATGGCAACCAAAATCATTCCTGTGAGCACGATAAACGTTCCCAGGTAGCGCGTAAGCGTTCGCAGCGCGCGCCGGTCTCGCGGCGACAGATTGTGCAGGAGCAGATCGGCCCCGCTGCCGGCCAAAAGAGCCAGAGCAAAATGGAACACGAACAATATGCGATCGCTCTGGCGCGCTATTCGCACAAACGGAAGAGCCTGCAGCGGTCCGTGTACTGCCGAAACACCGGAGAACGCGTACAGAAGGCTGAACAGGGCAAGAGCGGCCATGGGCCACAGTTTCAGCTTTCGACTGCGAAAGAAGCCAAAAGCTGCCAGCAGCAGCGGCAGCACTCCAAAGTAGATATCCGATTCCCCGGCTCGCTCTGAGACGGGAAACAGCAGGAAAAAAATATGGCGCGGCTGCACGTGCTGGGTTGATTCGAGCTCGGCCAGCGGGATTTGTTGTCCCGGAGAGATGAATTCCACTGTGTGTCTGAGAGCGGTTTTCGAGTAGCGATAGGAAGGAATAATCTGGACGGCTGAAGCGAAAAAGGCGCACGTTGCGGCCGCCAGCAAAAGCACCAGCGCACCCGTGCGCCCCACCGTCGCGGCAGGCTTGACCATATACGTTAACACCCACAGGCCCAGGGAAAGGCCGATATAGATCCCCGGTTCGTGATGCCCTGCCAGAAAGCTCATCCCCCAGGCAGCCCCGGCAAGCATGACAAACTTTGCCTGTTGGCGAACGCTAGCCTGGCGAAGTGCTTTGTTAAACAGCAAAAAAACAACCGGCAGCCAGAGGCTGGCATTGAAAAAAGTGATCTGGCGAGCGGCGCTCTGAGCCATGGAACCTGAAAAGATGAACGCGATGGCTGCCCCGACGGCGCCCGGCTTCTCCAAGCCCAGAACGCGGGCGCAGCGATACATCGCCCATGCCCCCAGGAGATAAGAGAGCAGAATCCAAAAATGGATCCAGTCAACCGACAGCGTCTCACCCAACCGGCCAAGGTAGGCAATCCAGTTCCAGGGATAAAACACAGCCGGCTGCATCTGGCTGGCAAAATCCTTGCCGCAATAAGAGAAGGGATCCCACAGAGGCATGGTGTGGTTGTATTGAATCTCATGAGCGGCAAACTGATACCAGGGATAGAACTGAAGCCCCCACGATTCAGAACTGAGGAAGGCGTATTCAGACGTCAGCGTAATCTTCCAGAAGAACAGGATGGTGAAAATAGCCAGAACTAGAAACGGAAAGAGACGCCTGGATTGCATCGCGGGATGATTCTATCCGAAAGCCCGGGCGTGCCGTCAGTACCGCGTCCGTCAGGTCGGGGCGCACCAGCTGGCCGACCTAATGCGTAAGGTTGAAGGTCTGGTAGTGATAATCACGCAGTCTGGTGCGCCGCGACCTGACGGATCGCGGTACTGACGGCACGCCAGCGACTTTCGACTTTCGACTTTCAGACTTTCGACTTTAAGCTTTAGACTTTGAAAAACATGATGACAGAAACTCCCCGGCTTGCCCGGATATTGACGGCGTTGGCCATAGTGATCCTGATTTTACTGACCGCGCGTATGTTCGGGCCCGCTGCGCTTTCTTCCGACGATTTCAAGAACCTGTCCTTTGCTCAACTCATCAGTGCTCGCACCATGCTTGAGAGCAATTTGCGCCCGGCAAATAATATATTTCGGCCCGTAGGAATGACCGTCTACTGGATTCTGTGGCAGGTCTTCGGACTGGATCCGTTTCCTTATCGCGTTGTTGCCATGGTGATTCACCTGCTAAACGTCGCCCTGGTGTACTCGATTCTCCGATTTGCAGCCGGTTCAGAATTTTGCGCGGCGCTCGGCGCTTTGCTGTTCGCGTCTCAGCCCGCCTTTGCTTCCATTTTTTACGACTTCGGAACAATCTTTGAGCTGTTGACCGCGCTATGGTTTTTCCTGGCGCTCCGGATCTATTTCTCGGCGGGTCACACTATCCCGGGCATGTTGCTCGTCTCGCTTGCCTGCTTTCTGGCCAACAACTCCAAAGAGATGGCGGTCACTCTGCCGGCAGTTCTTTTGCTTTACGAGCTTCTGATTGGAAGGCGATGGAAAACTTCTGCGGCTCGCACCAGCCGGGCTGGCATGTTGGGCGTTCTTTGCAGACAGCTCCTCATTCCGACGCTGATTGTGCTGTGGTTCTTTCTGGTAAAGCTTCCCGGATTGCGGGCCATCCCGCCTTCTGATCCATACTTTATGGAGTTTTCGGGTGTTGCTCTGGGCCGAGGATACGGTTGGTACTTCAATTCGCTGTACCAGACCCATCTCAGGTGGGCGGGGTGGATGATCATTGCAACCTTTGCGGGCGCAGTTTTTGTCTGGAAGCGATGGCGCTGGGCCCTGTTTTTCCTCCTTTACGTCTTCCTCGCGCTGATACCCGTCGTTTTCCTGATTCACCATCGATATGAGTTTTACTGGTATGTTCCCTGCCTTGGACTTTGCGGCCTTATCGCGCTGCTGGTGCGGTCGGCTCTGAGTGCCGCGGCAAACTTTTCGAAGCCGGCAGGCGCTTTGGCTCTGATGGGAGTATTCGGATTGTTGTGGATCGGGCAGTACGTTCTGGTCGAGCGGCAGACACGTCAACTTAGGGAACGCGTTGACGCTGACGCCCGGGAGCATCTGAATTTCGTCCAGGACCTGCGATCGCAAGCTCGGCCCGAGCCCGGCGACACAATCTATTACCGTTCGGTCCCTCGAACCTTCGATCTCGATACCATTCCTGCGGCAACTCAGGTAGCCCTGGAAAGGTCAGACCTTCAGGGGAAGCTCGTCGAGCAATACCCGGCCGGCGCAAAGTGGCGCTTTCGCTTTGAGAATTCCAGACTGATCCGGGATTGATAAACAGACAACGTGGAAAAAAAAATTGAACCGCCAAGAACGCGAAGAACGCTAAGAATTTCTTTTTCAGTCAGTCAGTTCAAATGTTACTGCACTTTACACGTGACACTTCTTCACAACTTCAATTCCTTGCAGTCAGCCGGTTGTTCGGACCCGTGATGAGCTTAGCGTTCTTCGCGTTCTTCGCGGTTCAAGCTTTTTATCCCTACCGTGGCCCTGGCCGTGGGGTGTTTTGAATATCCAGAACAATTGCCTGCAGGATCAATTGAAAGCCGAGGATGAAGGGCAGGGCGGCAATCATCACCGTTCCGATCGGCGTCGTCACCCCCGCCATCGCATGTTTGAACCACTGGTAGAAACCAAACACCAGTCCAAAAGCGCAAAACGTCAGCCCCAGAATGCCGAATATGGCGACAGGCGAGACATCATAAAACAGGTAGCGCCAGAAGACGCGCCGGAAGAGACCCGCTATCAGCCGGACAGGAAAATCCACAAGAGCTCGCATCAGCGACAGCGAACTCACTTCATCGGCATAGGAGGCGGGCAGGGGGACATCGAACACGCGGGCTTGCGCAACGTTCAACCGAATCAGCAGGTCTGTTTCAAAAAAATATCTTGGCGAGAGGCGCGCCAGAGGAAGCCGGCGCAGGGTTTCCGCGCGTGTAGCCAGGAATCCGTTCACCGGATCAAGAATGTTCCAGTATCCGGAGGCCAGTTTCGCCAGGAAAGTCAGGCCGATATTTCCCACCAGGCGCCAAGCCGGCATGGTTCGCAGCTCTCTGGCATGATGAAAACGGCTCCCCTTGGCATGGTCGGCGACTCCCTGCAGCAGCGGCTCCAGGAGTTTGGGAATATCCTGCGGATTCATCTGGCCGTCGCCGTCGCACTTGACCACAATGTCAAAATCGGCTTCCAGCGCCGCGCTCATTCCCGTTACGGTCGCTGCGCCCACTCCGCGGTTGCCCGAATGCCTGAGCAGCACGGCTTTTGAATTGCGCAGTTGCTCGACCTTCATCGCCAGGTCATCGGGCGAGGCGTCATCCACAACATAAATCCGATCCACGCATTCGGGCATTAGCCCGACCACTTCTCCAATTTTGGCGGCAACGCGATAGGCAGGGATCACTACCGCAATTCTAGTCTGCCCGATCATCTGCAATCCCGCGAGTAAAGATGCGCCTCATCGACATAGATCCCTGCCGCGCCTCCTTTGGATACCAGATATACGTCCGCATAGGTGGCGCCGGCGGGAATCTTTCCCTTGATGCGAAACTCCTGCCAGGAGCCGCCCGCCTGAAACTCCTGGCTGTTTGCGCCTAGGAAATTACCGATGTCGTCGCCCCATCCGAGCTGCATTCCGAATGATACCGGCTTTCCCGCGTCCACCGAACGCGCCCAGCAAATCAGTTCTGCGCAACCGAGACCTGAAGGAAGAGGAATGTCTTGCCTCAGCGCCTCACCCGGCCGGACTCGACCGATGCCTCCGCCCTTGAACGCGTCGGGCCTGGAGATCAGCACCGCACCTCCCGATTCGCCGCGCCAGAATCCCAGGTTGTCCCAGTCTCCCTTTTCGAACCCCGCATCCAGCAGCAGGTCGGATCCGGGCTGAAGCCGGCTGCTGAACTCTGCCTCCAGCTCGCCGATGGGCTTCATCCTATAGACTGCCACCGGGCCTTCCGATTCCACCAGATATTTATCGTCCCAGAAGAAATTGCTGATGCCCGAAGCGGTAAGCCACTTGGCGTCGATGGCGCTCCTGTTTACCACCCAGTATCGGGAGCCGGCGCTTGCAAGATATTTGATCTGGGCCAACGCGCCGCGGACTCCATGGAGTTGGATCTCCCAGATCAGGGCATCCATCGGCTCTACTTTGAAATGCCCTGTTGCTTCATAACCTGTCGACCAGACTCTGGGCCAGCCCAGGTTCAACTCCGGGCGAGCCTGCAGTTTATGAAACCCGGGATAAGCTCGACCAATGTACTCCCACTCCTGCAATTTGCCGGTGTAAAAATCCCATGGCCAGCCGTGAGGATCGAACCAAGCAGTCGCCATTGAAAACGGAATCTGAACCAGCGCGATCACGCCCGCAAGGGCACAGAATGACATCCGAGCAACAGCATTAGGTGTGAGACGAGAGATGAGCGGCTGCACCGCCAGAGCCATCAGCCATAAAGCCGCCAGCCAATACCTTAAATAGGCTGTCACGGTCCACAGCAGGGCCGTTCCGCACACGGCCGAGATGATCAAAGCGCGATCGCGCCAGGGCTTGTTCCACAGCGTGGGAAGAGCAAATATCAGCAACACCAGAAGCGACAGCCCCAGATAACCATCGTAGCCTTCCACAAACCGGCTTGTTTGGTACGTCAAGTCAATGGCCCAGAGAAACCAGCCCCGCGGGCCCTGCGGAAGTCGAAAGGTATCGAGGTTTCCAATCCCAACACCCTGTGGCCAGAGGGCCGAAGGGAACAGGCGCGCAAGAAATGGGAACACGGGATTGCCGCTGACCCGGTACGCATGCCAGAGCCAGGGAATAGAAACGAACACAAACGCAACCAGTGCGACCAGCGATCCCCGGATGCTTGCCTTCCATCCGGCGGCTTTCCACGACCGGACGAAGGCAACCAGCAACAAAGGGGCGGCAAAGGTCGCCGTGGAATACTTTGCATTCCACGCCAGCCCTGCCGCAGCTCCGGCCGTCAGCCAGAAAATCAGCGACGCTGGGCTTTTCCCCATCACGCACACCACTCCAAGCATGACAATGGCCAGAATTACGAAACTGTCCTGCATCAGCGATGTAGTAACGGAAACAACCACCGGGCACGTCGCCAGCATTCCGGCCAGAGCGAGGCAAATGGCGCCGTCGACATCGGGGCGCCTTCGGGAAACTATCGCCAGCAGCGCAAGCCAGGCAAGAAACATAGCCCAGCGCACCGCAGTCTTTCCCAGGAGCAGAAAAACCGTGGCGGCATAGGCAAGCCCGCCCTGCGGGATTATGTAAGATGCCTGGAAGGGATTGCTGAAGAAACCGGAATGGTACTTCACGAGCTTCACGTAGGGCCAGTAAAAGCGCATCGCATCGGACGTTCGCTCGGGCGCAGACGAGGCCACGTACAGGAAGGCCACAATCAGAAAAGCCACCTCCAGTGAGAGGGCAAATGACAGATTCCACCGGGACTCCAAATCAATCCAGGCGCGACGCACACGATCGACGTAAGAAGCGGGGTCCACCCGGGCGCGCGCCGACACCACTGCCAGCAGCAACAAGGTACCTGCGACTATCCAGGGTTTGAAAAGTTGGATCATCATCAGGAACGAGGCGACCACCGAAGTGATCCCCATGCCGAAGGCGAGGGACAGACCCCAGCCGCGCCACTCGTCGGACATGACGCGCTGCACAATTCCGTTGCCGATCCATTCAAACGCCAGCGCCACAGCCAGCAGACCCAGGAAAACCCGAACATTCCTCCAACCTCCGACGCCGATCAGGCCTGCAGCGGAGAGCAGCCAGAAAATCAGGGCGGCGCGGGCGCCTTTTCGGAGAAGTCCCGTGATCAACAGCAACAACAGAGCGTGTGCGACGGCCGCCGGTAACAACACCCACCAGAAGGTTACGATTGCCCCCGCCCGCCCCGGAATTCGAGATAACAGGGGAACATAGAAATAGAGAGACGCGAGAATCAGAATCCCGGCAATACCGATTTTGATGGAAGAATACCGTGTGCTTGAGAAGTCCATGCGCCAGGCTGTTTCCGGAAAGTGTCCTGAAAAAAAATGTTAACTGTAATCAAGTAGTTTCAAAAACTCAAGGATTGCACTCGTTGTGCTCCTGCTATCATCATTTGCCGGAAAGACTAGTATTTGCTTGCAAAAGTTCGCGCATGAAAGTCTAACCACAAAGACACGAAGGACACAAAGGGAAGACGTGGGGCAGGCAGAGGCCGGTCAGCAACCGCTTCCACTTTTGGACAGTTGACCGGCCTCTGCCTGCCCCACGTCTTACTTCGTGCTCTTTGTGCCTCTGTGGTTAAAGAATTAGCGGTTCAATTTGCCCAGGTGAATTTAATTGCAAAACCATAACTCCGGAACGGCTTGCACGGCCTGCATAATTATTGTCAATTACAACGGCGGGCAGGCGCTGCCGGAGTGCCTGCGGTCGGTTTTGAAAACGCTGAGACCGGGGGATGCGTTGATCGTGGTGGATAACGCATCCACCGACGGCAGTGCGGAAGCGGTGCGACGCGATTTCCCCAATGTAACGATGGTTTGTTCTGACAGAAATCTCGGGTTTGCCGCCGGCAACAATCTTGGCGCAACCCGGGCGTCGACTTCCCACCTGATTTTTTTGAATCCGGACACAACGGTTACACGCGGATGGTTGGAGTCTCTGGTCTCCCCGCTGCAATCCGGTTCTGTGACCGGGCTGGCTACATCCAAAATACTTCTTTCCGATCAGCCGGATCGGATAAACACTTGCGGAAACTCGGTGCATATTTCCGGACTGACGCTTTGCCGCGGCCTGGGCCAGGGGCGAAGCAGTTTTGAACATCCCGAAGAGGTTCCGGCTGTTTCCGGAGCCTCGTTTGCCATCAGCCGCGCGCTGTTTGAGGAACTCGGCGGGTTCGATGAGGATTTCTTTCTCTATATGGAAGACACGGATTTATCGCTGCGGGCGCGATTGGCGGGCTGGAGCTGCCTCCTGGTACCCGACAGCGAGGTGCTTCACCACTACAGTTTTCGACTCGGGCCTTTGAAGATTTTCTACCAGGAGCGCAACCGGTATCTGATGTTGCTCAAGATTTTCAAGTGGCGCAGCCTGATAGCCCTCCTACCCGCCCTAATGCTGGCAGAGATCGTTACCTGGGGTTACTCGGTCATGAACCGGCGGTCGCTGGAGAAGGTGAAAGCGTATTACTGGATTTTTTCGCACTGGCAATTGGTTCTTTCCAAGCGCCGCGGTGCGCAGCGCCTGCGCAAATCGTCCGACCGCCAATTGCTGCTTTCCCTGGGTACCTCTCTGGATTTCGCCCAAGCATCCGGGGGCTGGCCTGCCAAAACCGCCGCACTGGTGCTTAACCCCCTATTCCGACTTGCTCGCGCTCTGGTTGCTGCGCTGGTTTGGTGGTGATGATGGCCAATGCGGAGAGCCGAATGCGGAATGCGGAATGCGGAATATATCCAGCTTAACTCTCCTTAGCGAGGTCAAAAAAATCAATCCCTATTCCACATTCCGCATTCCGAAATCCACATTTGAAGCGTATTCATGCTTCAAGTTTCACAACCGTTTTTTGACTGGCCGGTTTTTCGGCGATGGCGATCAGTGAAATTCCGAAGGGTAGATTAAGATGCTGCTCGATCTTCAGCAACGGCACCATCCAGTTGAACACGCGGAGCTGCAGACTTGGCAGCGCGGTGCGCCGCAGCACCTTTCCGTTGAGGTACCACCCCAGGCAACCGAAGGCGTTAAAATGCCTCAGTTCAATCAAACGCAGTCCTGCTTTCTGAATTTTCTCCTTCAGCTCGGACTGGTCATACCTTCGGCAGTGCCCGAAGGCTTCGTCCAGAGTGCCATAAAGTCCTCGCACCGCCGGCACCAGCAGAATTACTTTCCCGCCAGGCGCCAGGCATTCCTGAAACCTTCGCAGCATGACTTCGTCAGCTTCCACATGCTCCAGTACATTCAAACAGATAATCGTGTCGAGCAACGCCTTTCCAATTGACTCAGTCATTCCGCGCGTCAGATCCTGGTTGTGGATCTGCACATGTGAATACTTGGAAAAATAGCTCTGCAGCAGCCGAACGTATTTGGCATTCGTCTCGACCAGGTGCACATCATCGGCACGCAGGAAATATCGGGAAAAGTTTCCCGTACCCGCGCCCACCTCCATCACACGATCTCCGATATGGCGATTGATGTTTGAATATATCCAATCATTGTAACGCGAGGCCTTGCGCAGACGCTTCAGCGTCAGGTACTGATCATCACCCTGTGCCAGAGGGTCCTTGAGCGCAAACCTCAGAATTGCCCAGATTGCGGCAATGCCGTCTTTCCAGCCGATCTTCTTGCCTTCGGAATAATCGCGGCCGCTGTAAGAAATCGGGACCTCGTAGACGCGGCACTGCAGCTTGGCGACTTTGGCCGTGATTTCCGGCTCGATGCTGAAGCGATCCGATTCGATGGTTATCGCCTTTAGAATATGGCTTCGAAAGGCCTTATAACAGGTTTCCATATCCGTCAGATTCAGGTTTGTAAAAGCATTTGAAAGAGTGGTCAGAAAGCGGTTACCTACGGAATGCCAGAAAAGGAGCGCACGGCGCGGAAATCCGGCAAAACGGGACCCGTATACCACGTCCGCCTGTCCGGCAGTTATCGGCGCCACGAGCTTGAAGTAGTCATTCGGATCGTATTCCAGGTCAGCATCCTGGAAAATTATGATGTCCCCTTTCGCCTGTTCGATTGCCCGGCGAAGGGCAGCCCCCTTTCCAAGGTTTTCCGGCTGGAGGCAAACCTCGATTACATTGCGCTCGGACAGTGAAGTATATTGACTCCGCAGTGTTTCGTCGGAGGCCAGCCTGGCCAGAAATTCACGCGTTCCATCGGTCGAACAGTCGTCCACAATGACAATCTGCTTTGGCAGATCGACCGAACAAACCCGCCTCAAGATTTCACGAATGGTTTTTTTCTCGTTATAAACCGGAATCAGAACACTCAGGAGAGCGGCCGGTTTATCGTGATTTTGGTCGCGGGAAGTAAATGATTTATTGAGCAAACAGCCTTAATCCATAATGCATCCGCGGCGACGAGTCAAGGACGAGGTCCTGACGACCGCGAAAGCGCAGCTATGCTGCGCCCTGGAGTTTGGTCATTTTCGGCCGTAAAGACGCGCATGCCGCGTCTCCATTGAAAGTTCTGAAGAAGTGTCGGGTGTAACTGCAGTAACATTTGAACTGCCGGAACAAAAACAAATTCTTAGCGTTCTTGGCGGTTCAGTTTTTTCTCACGTTCTAATGCCCGCAGCTCTGACGCGGGTGGAGGTGGTTTGATTCTCCGTGCGCGGACTGACGCCCGCGGTTCTGACGATTTGCCCGAGCTATGCTGCAGCCTGCAGTTCACTCTTTCTTATCTGCTTGGGGCGTGATGTGAAGTGAGTCAAGATGATGCGCTTCTTCACGCTCGGATTTGAAGCCCCAGTACAGGAACGCTCCAAGGACTATCACTCCAATCACGATATAAACTATCGTCATGGCCGTTCTCCTTTCCAGTGCGCTCTGAAGGCGGGGAGGCGGAGATATCTGGCTGTGAATGGCGCCTTCAGTAACAAGCGCCCCAACGGTTATTGTAGTCCAAATCGGCATTTAAGCTACCTCTCAAATCGAATTGATGCCAAATAGTCAAGGCGATGCCATCCAATACCGGGGTTATACGGCACGATTTACGGCATTCCCTTTGGTTAACAAGGGGTTCTATTTCTGTCAGGCATGGGTTTACAGCGCGGGCAGTGAGCAGGAGGGCGAGGTTGTCAGCGGCCGTGGTTTGACTCCCTCTGAAGCGCGCCAGGACTGTGAGATGCGCGTCAAGAAGAAGGTAGACACCTGGCTCCGACCGGAGAATGCGTAAATAAATTCAGGGGTAGTTCAAAAATTTGGACGATACAATATTTTGAAGGTGGTAATGGTTATGGGGTCAGGTCTTGAAATTTGAATTCGCTGCCGCGAATTCAAATTTCAAGACCTGACCCCATCTAAAAAATCCGTAGAAACCGCCAAGTTGCCAACTTCCCGCAGGGAGCCTCCGTTATAATTGGGTTTTCCCTGGAGGATGACTTTGAAAACACCGACCATTTTGATTCTACTTGTTTTTCTTCTCGCGTCGACGGCTCTGATCGCACAGTCGCAGGCAACGACGGGAACACTGCAGGGATTTGTGAAGGACGAATCCGGCGCGGTGCTTCCGGGTGCCAGCATCACTGTCAAACAGATCGAAACCGGTCTCACGCGAGAGCTGATCACCGATGACAAGGGCTACTATCACGCGCTTTCACTTCCCTCGGGAGTCTATGATGTCACGGCCAGCCTGACCGGTTTTAACAGCGTGCGGCAGCCAAACGTGCAGCTTTCGCTGGGCCAGTCACTGGACGTCAATTTCACACTGAGAGTAGCGGGCACATCCACGGAAGTGATCGTCGGAGCCACCACGCCGGCATTGGAATTGACCAAGACCGAGGTCAGCAGCACCGTCAATGAGCGCGCCATTCAGGAACTCCCCATTAACGGCCGGCGCTTTACAGATTTCGTGCTCCTGACGCCTGGCGTCACTCAGGACCCTCGAGGCCTGTCGGGTTCGCAGAACGGGGATCTCTCTTTTGGAGGCCTGCGGGGAATCAACAATAATATTCAGATTGACGGCGTGGACAACAACAACGCTTTTTTTGCTCAATCGCGCGGCCGTTTCCGCGCTCCTTACAACTTCAGCCAGGCGGCCGTGAAGGAATTTCAGGTAGTAAACAGCAACTTCTCCGCCGAGTTCGGCAAAGCGGCCGGAGCGGTGGTCAACGTGATTACAAAATCCGGAACAAATGAGCTGCATGGCGAGGCGTTCTACTACATCCGCGACAGCGGCGTGGCGGCAAGGAATCCGTTTGTGGACCGCACGTTCAAGAGCCGGCAGCAGCAGTTCGGCGGGGCGGTCGGCGGCCCGATCAGAAAAGACAAACTTTTCTTTTTTGCCAATTACGACCAGCAGATTTTTCGTGTGCCAACCAACGTCCGTCTCCTCGGCATTCCGGCCGCCGACGCCAACAGTACCGACCCGGCGATACAGAACGCAGTGAAGTTTCTGCGCGGCCTGGAAGGCGATTTCAAGTCCGAACTGCTGGCCAATGTCCTGCTGGTCAAAACCGACTGGATCATCAACCCGCAAAACACGCTCTCCACGCGCTACAACTTTCAAAACCTGGGAGGAAAGAATAACGTTTTCTTCAATCTCACCAATCCGGTGACCCGCTTCAGCATCGACAATAACGCGACCGGAGAGGTCCGCACCGACAGCCTGGTTTCAGCGCTGACGAGCATTCTCAGTCCGCGGCGCCTGAATGAATTCCGTTTTCAGTTTGCCTACGACGATCAGAACAACGTCTCCAACAGCGACGTTCCTCAGGTGGCAATTTCCAATGTCATCAGCGGTTTTGGACGCGCCACTACCGAGCCCCGCTTCACGCGCGAGAAGCGCTGGCAGTTCATGGACAACTACAGCCACACGGTGAGCCGCCACGATCTTAGAACCGGTGTGGATATGAGCGTGCTGCGGATCGAGAATTTTTTCCCCGGCAGTTTCGGCGGCAGTTTCTTTTTCACAAGCATCGCCAATTTCGTGGGCAACCGGCCAACCAATTACAGCCAGAATTTCGGCAATCCAATCACCAATCCCAATACCATGCAGTATGCGTTCTTTTTCCAGGACAACTGGAGGACGCTGCCCACTCTTAATCTGAATTTTGGATTGCGCTACGAGCTGGAGACCTATGACAAGTCACAACTGCAGGCCAATCCGCTTTATCCGGCAACCGGTCAGATACCTCTGGACAAGAACAACCTGGCGCCGCGTTTCGGCTTCTCCTGGTCGCCCATCAAGCGAACGGTAGTGCGCGGCGGCTACGGCATTTTCTACGGCCGCACCGCCCAGATCATCACGTCAACTGCCATATCCGGAAATGGACTGCGCACGCAGCGCTTCACGTTGAACGCATCAGTCCCCGCGCAGGCGGCGCTGATCCCGACCTATCCGAACCGTCTCAGCAGCGCGCCGAATGTCGCGGCAGTGAGCTCAGACCTGTTCGTGTTCGCGCCCGATTTTGTCAATCCTTACGTGCAGCAGGGGAACCTGGCCGTGGAGCGCCAGATTGCAAACAATCTGCAAATCTCGGCAACCTACATCATGACCAAGGGAACGCGCATGAACCGCACCCGCGACATAAACCTGTTTGCGCCCACGCCAGTGACTGTGCCGATTTTCAGCGGAACTTCCGAGGTGGGAGCCGGGGTGGTGCAGCAGTTCAACACAGCCAGGCGTCCGGTCAGCGGAGTAGGGCAGATCAATACCTTTGAGAGCGCCGCCGGCTCGATTTATCACGGTCTGATAGTTTCGGCCAACAAGCGCTGGAGTCACGGCTTCCAGTTCCTGCTGTCCTACACGGTCGCAAAGACAATCGACGATGGTCCCGATTCGCTGATTGTGACGCGTGCCGGGCGAGTGCAAAACAGCTACAACACGCATGACGAGCGCGGCCTCTCTGTCACGGATCAGCGCCAGCGGTTTGTGTTCAGTTGGGTGTATGCGCCAACATTGAACCTATCCTCCGATGTTGCCCGGCACCTGCTGAACGGCTGGAAATTCAGCGCCATTTCGACCGTGGCTACGGGCCGTCCCATAGACGCACAGGCCTCCGGAGATCCAAATCGCGACGGCAACACCGGGAACGATCGCACCGCCGGCCTGGGGCGCAACGTTTTCCAGGGATTCGGCTACCACAACCACGATTTCCGGGTGACGCGCGTGTTTCGGCTGAAGGAGCGCTCCAGGATTGAATTCCTGACCGAATTCTTTAACGTATTCAACCACACCAACCTTCTGTTTGGCAGGAACGACGATGGTTTTTTCCGCACGCATTCCACATTCCAGACCACGCCCGCGCCGGGGAGATTTAATCTGACGCAGAATTTTCTGGTGGGGAATGAGGCGTTCAATCCCCGTCAGATTCAATTTGCGCTGAAGTACCTATTCTGATACTTCGTGTCTTTGTGGTGAAGATCTTGTCCACCACAAAGGCACTAAGGACACAAACACCCACCTTCGTATTAAACTCCCCCTATGCTTTTGCGCCTGGAAGGAATCGAGAAGAGCTACGGAGAGCGATCGCTGTTCGATTCCATCGACTGGATGATCAATCCCGGCGAGCGCATCGGTCTGGTTGGACCCAACGGCTCAGGAAAAACCACGCTGCTTCAGATCATGATCGGAGCGCTTCAGCCCGACAAAGGGCAGGTCATCCGCAGGAAAACTCTGAAGTGCGCTCACGTCGAGCAGGCGGAATTCGAAGCGGAGACAACCGGCGCCGTGACTGTCCTGTCACAGGCGCTGTCTGTGTTTGAGCCGCTAATGCGCATGGAACACCAGATCCTGGAGCTTCAGAAGGAGATGGCGGAGAATCCCGGCGGCGCCGGGCGGGTGGCCGACGAATACTCGCACCTGATTGAAAGTTTCCGACTGCACGGGGGCTACGTGTTTCGCAGCCGGACAGAAAACGTCCTCCAGGGTCTTGGCTTCGAGCGGGAAGCGATGCACTGGCCACTGACCCATCTCAGCGGGGGACAGCAGAGTCGATTGAAACTCGCCCAGGCACTGCTGGCCGAACCCGATCTTCTGATGCTCGACGAGCCGACCAACCACCTGGACATCGACGCCATTGAATGGCTGGAGCAGTACCTGGCCGCCATCAAAGCAGCCATCGTGGTGGTGAGTCATGATCGCTTCTTTTTGGACCAGGTGACAAAGAAAACGGTCGAGTTGCACCAGCGCAGATTGCGCGCTTTCTCGGGCAATTATTCATTCTACCGTTCCGAGCGCCAACTTCTGGATGAACAACAGGCCGCCACCTTTGAAAGACAGCAGGAATTGATCGAGAGGACAGAGGAATTTATCCGGCGCAACATCGCCGGGCAGAAGACAAAGCAAGCCAAGAGCCGGCGCAAAATGCTCGAAAGACTGGATCGTGTGGAAGCCGTTGAAAGCCGCGATTCGATGAAGCTGGCGTTCCGGGAAGCGGAAGGGATAGCGCATGAAATCGTCCGCTGCAAGAAAATGACAATCGGTTACGCGGGAACGCCTCTGATCGAAGGAATCGACCTGGTCGTTTTCCGCGGCGGCCGGTTTGGAGTCGTAGGCGGGAACGGAACGGGAAAGACGACCCTGCTCAAAACTCTTCTCGGCCTGATTCCTCCTCTTTCCGGAAAGCTACGGCGGGCGGAGGACCTGTCCTGGAGCTACTTTTCGCAGACCCAGGATACCCTGGATGCAGCCAAAACCATTCTGGGGGAGATTCACGACCAATCCCCTTCGGCCACCGAAGGCGAACTTCGGAATTATCTCGCTCGCTTTCTGTTCCGAGGCGAGGATGTCTTCAAGAAGATCGGAGTCCTGAGCGGAGGTGAAAGAAGCCGTGTGGCGCTGGCAAAACTGCTGCTGCGACCCTCGCACGTTCTGCTGCTGGACGAGCCGACAAACCATCTGGATATCCCCGCGCGCGAAGCCCTGGAAACAGCCCTGCGGGAATTTGAGGGGACCCTGTTCGTTGTCTCGCACGACCGGTATTTCCTGAGGCAAATCGAAACAGAGATCCTGTTTGTGCATGGCGGCCGGCTGGAACATTTCTTCGACCTGAACACTTTTGAGGCGCGGCGCCGGCCGCCGGCTGCGGAATCAGCGGCTCGGGAGAGTGTCACTGATACTGACAAGGTTCCTGCGGCCGCTTCACAGGCTTCGATTCGCACGATGACAGCACCCGCCAGACCGCCGGCTTCGAAAAACGAGCGAGCGCGCGTGCAAAAACAGCTGCTCGCGCTGGAAGAGAGGATTCACCAACTGGAGGCCAAGCGCGACGCCATCAGCACTCGAATGCATCAGATGAGTCCCTCAGAGTTCCAGCAATTAAATGAGCTCGCAAACAGCTACGAAGCCATCGATCTTGAATTATCCTCGGTCTACAGCGAATGGGAAAACCTGATGATGCAAT
>DASXQR010000139.1:0-12384 GCA_036507075.1 Acidobacteriota bacterium
AAACGAGCGCCGCAGCGCTCGTTTCGTACCGACGTTTCCAGTTTGCTAAGGCATAGTTGGGCCGACGGTCTAGTGAAGAATCGTACTCACCACCGGGACAAGCCCGGTGGCGTCCGATTTTTTCACACGTTCTCGCGCCCCGGATTCTTCACAGACTGAAATTGGTCCCTGATTTGCACGAATTAACCCCGATATCAGTCCGCGTAAATCGGCTGGTTCTTTTGGTTTGTGAATAGTCCGCGTTGGTGTCAAACTTCAAATCTTTCGTTTCCAGCGCAGATATTCATGGATCGGGACAATTTCTTCTGGACCACTTTGAAAGTGCGGTGGGGCGACATGGACGCGCTGAAGCATGTCAACAACGCAAAATTCTTCACTTACTTTGAAACTGCAAGGATGGAGTACCTGAAGGAGATCGGTTTATGGAGCCTGGACCCGCGCGAGCAGGGGCCGATCCTGGTCGCCGAATCCATGAATTTTCGCAGGCAACTGACGGCCGATCAGAGCATCGAAGTGGGCGTGAGGATCAGTGAAGCGCGCCGTCGGAGCTACGTGATGGAAGTTGTGATGCGCGACGGACAGGGAAATACCGTGGCAGATGGAAATTGTGTGATCGCGTGGGTCGACTATGCCTCTCAGAAAGCGGTCGCGATTCCCGAAAGGATCCGGGAGCTGGTGAAGTCGTAGAACGATGTGTGGACATTTTCAGACGTAGAGACGCGGCATGCCGCGTCGGAGCTCAGACGCGACATGTCGCGTCTCTACGGGCATGACCGGAAACCCGAAACCCGCAACCCTCGATATCAAACCACGGCGTCGCGCAAATACATGGGCGTGAAGGTCTGGCGGTCTTCACGACCGAAAAGCATTTTCAGTTTGCGCACGCTTGCTTTCACTATTTCCGGGTTATCCAGGCTGTCTTTGGCGAGCTCCCGGATGATTTTGGGCCTTCCATAAAACTTCAGGTATGCCCACTGCTGCAGACGAACCAGCCGTTCGCCGGTCACGTGGTTTCGATTGAACGCGATCTGGTCGCTGGTGCAGTCATCCCAGTTGATGTCATCGAGCACCAGTTTCCCTTCGCGGAGCGCTTCATCAAAAATAGCCGTGCCGGGAATGGGAATCACAATATTGAAGTTGGCGCGAACCAGAGGCAGGCCGCAGGCAAGGCGTATCGTGTCCCAGATTTCCTCTTCATGCTCGTCCAGGAAGCCGATCATGAAATATCCAGTGATCTTGATATTGCTGCAGCCGGCGATCATTTCCGCCTTTTCCCGGATCTTCGCTACGGTGACTCTCTTTTGGATCAGTTTTTGAATACGATCATTCCCTGATTCAATTCCCACCGCCAGCGATTCGCATCCGGCCGCTTCCATCAATCGAAGAAGTTCGGGGTAAAGCGAATCGAGGCGCACGCCCACGGGACAGTCCCATTTGTAACGCAGGTCTGCGGCAATCAGAGCTTCGCAAAAAGCCGTGGCATACTTTTTATCGAGCGTAAATTCGTCGTCGATGATGCTGAAGCGGTGCGTATTGTAGCGTCGCTTTAAGAGGACAAGCTCTTCAATCACATGTGCCACGCTGCGGTGGCGTAACTTGCGTCCCGAGAGCCCAGGCGTGTTGCAGTAAGTGCACGGATAAGGGCAGCCGCGCGTAGTCAGAATCGGGTAGTACTCGTCCCAGATGAAGCCGGGATATGTGTCCGGCTTCAACAGTTCCCAGGCAGGAATTCCGTAGCTGTCCAGGTCGACACCGAAACTGGGGTCGTTGACGATGAAATCGCCGCCATTGCGCCATGCCAGGCCGGGAACCCGGGAAAGAAAGTCCGCTGGGATTTTCAGGCCGTACTCCTCGAATTGCGACAGCAGCAGCGGCAGACCTTCCTCGGCCTCAGCTTTCCAGGCAAAATCCAGGTTCGGCATGGTCCTGAGCGCAAATTCCGGCAGAGCGGACGGATGCGGGCCCCCAACCAGAGTGAGCGTGCCGGGGTTGACCTGTTTGGCAATGCTCAGGTGATGATTTACGTAATTATGATCGCGGCTGTAGCACCGAAAACCGACCACGTCGAAGCGATGCTCTTCCAGGAATTTCTTGTAACCGGAAAAGGTGAGGTTTTCTTTGGGACAGTCCAGCAGAGTGACGCTGTGCCCGTGGTTTTGCAGCACAGTCCCAAGGTACAGGATCCCAAGGTCGGGCGAGACTTGATAATTGTGACCTTCGCGGATCGGCATTCCCAGCAGGACATTTAGAGACATAGATGCGTTCTCGCCAACCACAAGGGTACTAAAGCGCCAAGGTCGAGTCCAGAAATTCTGTGTTCTGTCCGTTGTCAGTGGTCCGTTGTCCGTTGTCAGTCGTCCGTTGTCAGTCGTCCGTTGTCCATTGTCCTTGGATTTGGAAAGTGTGAAAGTCGAGAGTCCGATCGCGGTTGTGTGGATGTGGCTGGACTTGCAACCTTTTGAGTTCCAGAATTTCCAACTTTACCGACAAGGGACAACCGACAACGGACTACGGACAACGGACAACTTCTTTGCTAAATTCGCTGGAAATCATTAGACTCAAAGCTCGCAATCTTGGGGGCCGGCTATCCTGTGCGCTCGGTTGCGGCTGTTTTTATGCAAAAGCAGAGCCAGCGGGACGCGATCGAGCTGTTCATCATTGACCTGTTTTGCTCAGCGGCGGGCCTTTTTGTCGCCTACGCAATTCGCCTGAACATTCAGGTCTTTCTTCCCGACTTCCTGGAAGCCAGCGCCCACCCTAAACTTCTTCCTCTCTGGAATTATTTGCTTTATTTTTTCCTGATCCTGCCGTTCTGGGGGATACTGCTTTACACCACCCAGCATTACCGGCAACTGGTGCACGACGGATGGCATCGCCAGATGCAGAAGATCGTGCACTTCATCACCGCGGCGACGCTCTTTATCGTTTTCATCGATTTTGTGTTGAAGCTCGATCTCAGCCGCCCTCTGATTTTCCTGTTCCTGGGAAATAACCTGGCGGCACTGATCCTGGCGCGGTTGGCGCTGCGGTGGTCCTTACATCGCCGGCGCTTTCAGGAAGTGGGCGTCAAAAATGTAGTGATTGTCGGCACCGACGCGAAGGCGAGAGAAATCGGCGAAAAGTTGAAGAGATTTCCGGAGTGGGGATTGAAACTTCTTGGGTACATCCATTCCGATTCACGGCCCACGCCGCCCAACCTTGAGATCCTGGGAACGCTCTCGAATTTGGCATCGATTCTGGATTCAAACATTGTCGACGAGGTCTTCTTTGCCGGTTCGGACAGGCGCGACCTCGAGAATTTCGATGTGGCGGTTCAGTTGTGCGAGGAACAGGGTGTGAGCACGCGCCTGGTGCTGAATTTTTTTCCCGAAACCACTTCCAGAGTATCGCTTGAATTTCTTGACGGCATTCCATTGGTCACTTTCACCATGGTGCCGGATCATCACCTGGCTCTGCTGGTAAAACGGCTGCTCGATTTTTCAATCGCGGGGGCTGTGCTCGTCATTTTGTCGCCGTTAATGCTGCTGGTCGCCCTGATGGTCAAGCTGACAACTCCGGGTCCGGTTCTGTATCGGCAGCGCCGATGCGGCCTTTATGGAAGGCCCTTCACCCTGATCAAGTTCCGTTCCATGATCCACGGCGCGGAGGATGTCCTGTGGGAAATACGGCATCTCAACGAAATGAACGGGCCCGTCTTCAAGATGAGAAATGATCCGCGCGTCACGCCGCTTGGTCGTTGGCTGCGAAAAACCAGCGTCGATGAACTGCCCCAGCTCTGTAACGTGTTGAAGGGGGAAATGAGCCTGGTGGGACCGCGCGCGCCGCTGCGCGAAGAAGTCGCGGCCTATACTCCCAGCCAGCGTCGCAGGCTGAGCGTTAAACCCGGAATTACCTGTCTCTGGCAGGTCTCGGGTCGCAGCGAAGTTGATTTCCATCAGTGGATGACGCTGGATCTGAAGTACATCGACAACTGGTCCTTGGCGCTGGATCTGAAGATCATGCTGAAGACCATCCCCGTTGTTCTCCTCGGTAGAGGCGCCAGATAATTTAAAAGTCGACGTTCGACGTTTGACCTTCGATTTTAGAGCGTACCGGTGGGAGCAAGCTGCTCCTTGTACTGCAGCTGGTAAAGCTTGTAGTAAATGCCCCGGTGCGCCAGCAATTCCTGGTGCGAGCCTGCCTCCTTGAGTTCACCTTTGTGGAGCACCAGGATTCGATCACAATTCTGAATGGTCGATAGGCGATGGGCGATGATGATTGCAGTCCGGCCCCGCATCAGTTTTTCCAGGCCATCACGAATCAGCAGTTCCGTTTCTGTGTCTATGTTCGATGTGGCTTCGTCAAGCACCAGAATGGCCGGATCATAAGCAAGGCATCTGGCAAAGGCCAGCAATTGACGTTCCCCGGCGGAAAGAGTGCTGCCTCGCTCGTTCAGCCGATGCAGGTAACGATTGGGGAGCTTCTGAACCACACGATCCGCGTTTACAATTCGTGAGGCGTGTTCAATTCTTTCGCGGCTGATTTCCGGGTCGTGCAGGCTGATGTTTTCCTCAACAGTGCCGGAAAACAGGAATACATCCTGCAGTACGATCCCGATGCTTCGCCGCAGCCTGCCCAGCGGCAGACGGCGCACGTCGACCCCGTCAATCATCACGCTCCCCTCGCTCACATCGTAAAACCGGTTCAGCAAGTTGATGATGGTCGACTTGCCCGCGCCGGTGGCGCCCACGATCGCGATTTTTTCTCCCGCCGACACCGTAAAGCTCACATTTCGGAGCACGGGCTCGCCCCGGTTGTAATGAAAGCTGACATTTCTGAATTCGATTTCACCGCGAATGGCCGGCGACTGTTCCGGCTGCTCCGGATCAAACACCTGGGGGCGGGTGTCGAGAAGCTTGAAGATCCGCTCTGAAGAAGCCATCGCGCCCTGCAAAATGTTGAACTTCTCGCCGAGATCACTGATCGGCTTGTAAAAACGCTCCGAATACTGAATAAAGGCGACCAGGCTTCCCAGTGTGAGCGCTCCGGACAGAATTTCGTTTCCGCCATACCACACGATCAGAGCGATGGCGGTGGCTCCAATCAGTTCAGACAGCGGATAAAACACGGAATAATAAAAAATCGACTGGTGGTTGGCGGCCCGGTGTTCTTCATTCCTTTCATCAAACTGAGCGAACTTTCGCTTTTCCTGGACAAAGAGCTGAGTGACAGCCATACCGGTGATGTTTTCCTGCAGAAAAGCATTGATGCGCGCGATTGCCGTACGCACTCTGCGGTAAGAGGCACGCACGCGAACCTTGAAAATGAGCGTGGCGATAAACAGAACCGGGATCACAGAAAAGGTGACCAGCGCCAGGCGCGCGTTCATGATGAAAATCACGATCACGATTCCCGCAAGTGTGAAAACATCGCCGAAGATGGTGATCACACCAGAAGTGAACAGGTCATTGAGCACGTCCACATCTGACGTTATCCGGGTCATCAGCCTGCCGACGGGGTTGCGGTCGAAGAACGCCACTTCGAGCTGCTGCAAATGCTTATAAATTTGCAGGCGCATGTCGCTCATGATGCGCTGGCCGATCCAGTTCATGGTGTAGTTCTGAACGTAGCTGAGGGCGAACTGGGCCAGCAGGACCAGCAGGCACAGGCCGGCTATAAAGTTCAGCCCCGAAAAATCCTTTCTCAGAATATACCGGTCAATGGCCAGCTTTGTGAGGTAAGGGCCGGCCAGTTGCACTGCTGAAATAGCCAGCGTGAGCAGCACCGACACAGCCGCAATACCGCGGTAAGGCTTCAGATAGATCAACAACCTGCGCGCCAGCCGGCTGTCGTAGGCCTTCCCCAGAATTTCTTCTTCGTGCGGACTCATGATTCTACGTCCAGTTCTTCCTTCAGCAACTGCTTCTCATAGAGATCCGCATACAGCCCCGACTGGTCCAGGAGCTGTGAATGTGTTCCGCGCTGCACGATCCTTCCTTCGTCCAGCACCAAAATTTGATCTGCGTCCTGCACAGTGGAAATGCGGTGCGACACGATCAGCGTGGTACACCCGCGCGCAGCGTCGGCAAGCCGGTGGAGAATCCTTTCTTCCGTGTAGGTATCCACGCTGGACAGCGAGTCGTCCAGCACCAGGATTCTCGGATTTGTGAAGAGGGCGCGCGCAATTGTGGCACGCTGCTTCTGACCGCCGGATAAAGTAATTCCACGTTCTCCCACAATGGTTTCGTATTGGTGGGGAAAACCTTCAATATCCTGGTCCAGTCCGGCAACACTTGCCGCCTCACGCGCGCGCGCCGGGTCTCCGATGCCGCCAAACGCGATGTTCTCTTGAATGGTATCGGAAAACAGAAAAGCATCCTGCGGAACGAACCCGATGGCGCGCCGCAGGTTCCCCAGCGCGATGCGATTGATGTCATGCCCGTCAATGAAAATGGAGCCGTCGGGAACCGGATAGAGGCGTCCCAGCAGCTGCACCAGAGTGCTTTTTCCTGACCCTGTCCGCCCGACGATGGCCACGCGAGAGCACGCCGGCACTTCAAAGGAAATGTCGCGCAGCACCGCGGCGCCGTTGTAGCTGAAATTCAGATTTCGAAATTCAATCCTGCCGCCAATCTCGACCGGCATGGCATTCACATCGCGGACTTCGGGCTCGGCGTCCAGCAACGCATTGATGCGCCCCATTGAAGCAGCCCCCCGCTGCACGATGTTTACCACCCAGCCGAGAGCGATCGTCGGCCAAATCAACATCGAAAGGTATGCCATGAAAGCGACAAATTCCCCCAGTGTGATTTGTCCGAGAATTACCTGCCGGCCCCCGTACCAAAGCAGCATGACTGAGGAAATCCCGAGCAGGAAGCCGTTCAAAGGATGAAAGAACCCGGAGATCCGGATCAGCGAAAGGTTTCGATTGAAGTATTCATTGTTTGATCTTTCGAACTGCTCGATGAAGGCCTGCTCGCGATGATAGGCACGCACCACACGAATCCCGGTAAGCGACTCATGCACGTGGGTACTGATGGTGGAAAGCTGTTCCTGTATTTTTTCAAATTTCGAATGCACCACTGCCCCGAATTTCTTGACAGTAAAGGAAACAAGCGCCAGCGGCAGGAATGCCAGCAGTGAGAGAGAAACGCTGATCTTGAACAGCAGCGCTGTGGCCATCACGCTGATGGTGAGGGTGTTGATGGAATACATGATTCCGGGGCCAAGCACCATCCGGACGGCGGACAGGTCGTTGGTGGCCCGCGACATGATGTCGCCGGTCGCATTTCGTTTGTAGAACGAAGGTGGAAGCAGCAAAAGGTGCGCGAATAAATCATTGCGCAGGTCGTATTCGACGTCGCGCGACACGCCGATCAAAATGCGACGCATCGCGAAGCGGAAGATTCCTTCCACCAGCGACATTCCCACAATCAGCAGGGCGTAACGAAGCAGTGTGCCGTGGTCGAACCGGCGGCTCAGCATATCGATCGCCTGCTTGAGAATCCACGGATTGACCAGCGCGAACACATTGGTGAGAGCAACCATCAGCATGCCCCAGACAATGCGCGCCCGATACTTCTTTAAATAGGGAATGAGCCGCTGCAGTGGGTATGATTTCAATTGGTGTTGCGGGCGGCTACCAGCGCTTTAAGTCCGGTTTGGCCACTTTGTCGGGCCCGTCATTTGGGCCTGGGACGTAACGGGCTTCGCGTTCCCAGAAATTCTTTTTGCGAGTTTCCAGGGAAAACTGTTCTCCAAAGAGGGTCTTCCCCAGGTGGAGCAGAAATGTCTCTTCCAGGTTGCCATTGGAGGCCAGTGGTACCCATTGCTCTTTCCCGGTGAAACTGCGCTTCAGCGCTTCGATGTTTGCGTCCGCAATTACTCGCGTATCTCTCTTTCCGATCGGTTCCACGCGGATGATCATGCGATAGCGCACTTTCTCCCAGGTACCGTCTCCCAACGCGGTCCGCGTCGCAACCTTGCTGATATGGTCGCGTGCCAGGGGTCCCGAGGCATATTCGGACAGTTCCGTCTCCAAAACGCCGCCCTTTGAGGTATTGGAAAGCTTCAGTGCCATTCCGTGATGATCGGGGTCCTGGATCAGGGCCTGACGGCACGCTTCGTAAACCGGCCTGAGATCAATGTAAACCCGCAGGCTGTCAGGCAGAGTTGGTGTGCTTGCTGCCGGCGCGGCGATCAAAAACAGCCCGGTCCATACGGCAACGCAGGCAACCGGCGTGATCCCGGCGATCGAACGCAGCCAGCGCGCCTGCGGAAGGATCCTAAACCGCAAGGTCCCGGTTCTCATATGCACTCCTGTTGTAAAACACTTCAATAATCAGATGGTACCTCCGCTGTGGCGGCATTTCAATCGGCTACAATATCTGGTAGTGGTCTGGTTTGGCTGCCATCGGCAAAAAGGCTTCACCACAGGGGCACAGAGGACACGGGATTGTCCGTTGTCAGTGGCCCGTTGTCAGTTGTCACTCCTGACGGCCGGTTATGCAAGAACCACTGACAACGGACCACTGACAACGGACCACTGACAACGAACGATAATGAGCATTGTTGCGCTCGATATCGGAGACAAATATATCGGCATTGCTGTGAGCGATCCGATGGGGATCGTATCCAGGCCCTACAAAACTCTCGTCCGCACGTCACTGGCTCAGGACCTGCAGGAGCTAAAACGCATCCTTGAAGAGCGAGCTGCAGAACTGCTGGTCGTCGGGTACCCGAAAAACATGGATGGTTCCGTGGGCCCGCGCGCGCATCGCGTGGAGGACATGATTTCATCATTGCAGAAGCTGGGGGTGCCCGTCGTCAAAGTGGACGAGAGGCTTTCCAGCCGTGAAGCCGAGGACCACATGGTGCGAGCAGGACTGGCTCAGCGCGAGCGAAACGCCCGGCGCGACGAGTTCGCCGCGGCCGTGATTTTGCAGCGGTATCTCGAGGAGGGTTCCCTTTGATGAGAGTCTTGGTATGGTTCCTGGTGGTCCTGGTACTGCTGCTGGGCGCGGCCGGCTATGGATGGATTACTATTCACACTCCTTTCAAAGGCTATTCAGGCGCGGAGAAAATTGTGGGAATTGACCGTGGTGACAGCGCCCGAAGGATCTCCTATCGAATGGCCGAGAACGGCGTGGTCCGATCCGCTCCTTTGTTTTACATCTATCTGCGCTCTGCAGGTAAAGCGGGCCGCATGAAGGCGGGAGATTACCAGTTCACTCATCCGGTGACGATGGCACAGGTGGCTGACAAGCTGTATCGCGGCGATGTGTACCTGCTCAGGGTGACCGTCCCGGAGGGACTGATCCATGAGGAAATTAAGCCCCTTTTTCTGCATGAGGGCCTGGGAAGGGAAGAAGACTTCGACCAGGCCTTCCGGGACGTCAGATTGATCCAGGATTGGGACGAAAAGGCGCAAAATCTGGAAGGTTATCTTTTTCCAGACACCTACTTATTTCCGCGGCAGACCACCGCGGCCCAGGTGCTGGAGCAGATGGTCAAGAACTTTCGCAAGCGTATGGACAGCTCGCGGATGGAACGCGCAAGACAGCTCAACATGAGCGTAAGGCAAGTGGTGACTCTGGCAAGCCTGATCGAGAAGGAAACTGCGTTGGAGTCGGAGCGGTTTCTGGTTTCCTCGGTCTACCACAATAGAATGAAGCAGGGGATGGTTCTGGCGTGTGATCCGACCGTGATTTACGCTGCGCGCCTGCTGAACCGGTGGGACGGCGTGATCAACCAGAGCGATCTGGCCATTGAATCGCCCTATAACACCTACAAGTACGCGGGCTTGCCCCCCGGACCGATTGCCAATCCCGGAGTTAAGTCCCTGGATGCGGCCCTTCATCCCGCCGATACACGCTACCTTTATTTTGTCGCCCGCGACGATCATTCTCACATTTTCAACGAAGATTTTGCCTCTCACCAGAAGGCCGTGGCGGATTACCGCAAGATGAAACCTGGACTGCGGGACGGAGGGATTGAGGGACGGAGGAACTGAGGGACGGAGGGATGGAGGGACTGAGGGACTGAGGGATGGAGGGACTGAGGGACTGAGGGATGGGGGGACTGAGGGATGGAGGGATGGAGGGCATACGGGATGTTGCGGAGGACTGGGTTGCAGACTCTGCGCAGCCTCGGCGGTCCCAGCGTCTCGGCGGTGAAAGCGGTGTGCTAAGTCAAGCCCGCCCGTAAACTTGGGCACAACACTCTGACAGGCATGATTACCTTCGCATGCACGGCATAGATTTTCACGCAGTAGTCCCTCCATCCCTCAGTCCCTCAATCCCTCCGTCCCTCCATCCCTTAGTCCCTCCATCCCTCAGTCCCTCCTTCCCTCAGTCCCCTCCTTCCTCGTATAATGTGGCTATTGAAAACTAGAAGAAGGACTTCGAATGCACTCTAAAGGCCGCCTGCTGATTCTTTTTGTATCCGTATTTTTTGTCGCCTACGCCGTAGTTGGAGGAATGCTTGGACGCGTTGAAGACGCGCGCGTGAAAACTTACAAGGAGCTCCGGTTATTTTCAGACGTGCTGGCAAAGATCCAGTCCGACTATGTGGACATACCGGATCTGGGAAAGACGCTGGCCGGCGCGCTTCAGGGAATGCTCGACGCCCTCGATCCCTACTGCAGCTATGTTCCTGCCAACGCGGTAGTGGAGATGAAGAATCGGAATGAGAAATTCAAGGGCGAAGTCGGTGTTTTTATGGCCAAACGCTACGGATATGGTTACGTGGTCACGGTGCTTGACGGAGGCCCGGCGGATGCGGCGGGTCTGAGGACCGGGGACATCATTGAAAGCGTCAGCGGAAAGCTGACGACGGCCTTAAGCCTGGCTGAGATCGAGAGCCAGTTGCGCGGGCCGGAAGGAACGCCGGTTGAGCTGATGGTCATCCACCCCCGAAGCGCCGAAGCCGTCAAGATTTCCCCGCAGCGAAAGCTTTTTAGCGCAGCTTCGGTTCAGGCCAAGGTTGTTGAGCCGGAAATTGGCTATTTGAAGATTCCGACCTTCTCACCAGGCATTTTTGATCAGGCTGCGGCAAAGCTGCGGATGCTTTCCAGCGGCAAGCTTTCCGGCCTGGTGCTGGACCTGCGGGGCACGACGATGGGGAATTACGAGGAAGCGCTCAAGGTGGCCGACCTTTTCCTGCCTTCCGGAAAAATGATGGCTTCCCTCAACGACCGAAAGCAGAAGATTAAGGACTACATTTCAACCGACAGCAGTTCGGATACCAGCGTGCCGGTGGCGATCCTGACTTCGACTGGAACCAGCGGTCCGGCTGAGGTTCTGATTGCGGCTTTGAAGGATAACAAGCGTGTCAGAGTGATCGGAGAACGGACCTCTGGAACGGCCTCCCTGCAGAAGTCGGTAGAATTGGAAGACGGCGCCCTTTTGATTGTCACCACCGAGCTCTTCCACAGCCCGGCAGGGGATCCGATCCAGAACAAGAACATGAAGAAGTCGGGAGTACAGCCCGATGAGAAAGTTCCGGATGACGCATTTCTGACCAACTTCTACTACCAGAACCCCAGCCTGTCCAGCGAAGAGCAATACCAGCATCTGATTGTCGAGGTTGAGAAGCTGCAGCTCCAGAAGGCCATTGACTCCCTGAAAGGCTCGATCAAGAAAGCAGCCTGACGCCGGAAGGCGGAAGGCGGTCGCAGATTCTTTGTGATCTTTGTGTCTTTGTGGTGAATCTAAATTAACCACAAAGGCACAAAGGACACAAAGTCCCGCCTTCCGCCTTCCGCCTTCCGCCTTCCGCCTTCCGCTTTCCGCTTTCCGCCTTCCGCTTTCCGCCTTTCGCTCCCCAACACCCTGAAACCCGCTCCCAGCGTGGATTTCCGATTGCTTTTAAAAGGCGCGTTTGCTATAAACGCTGCGTTGCTGTTTCCCGGATCGTCAACCCCAACCCTCAAGGAGAAATCTTATGAATAAAGGTGATCTCATAGCAAAAATTGCTGCCGATGCCAGCATTACCCGCAGTCAGGCAACAGATGCATTGAATTCATTCATCGATAACGTAACCAAAACGCTCAAGGGCGGCAAGAAAGTGACCATCGTAGGATTCGGAACTTTTGGGACGAGCAAACGCAAGGCCCGAACCGGAAGAAATCCTCAGACCGGCAAGCCGATTCGGATCCCGGCCAAGAAAGTAGCGCGCTTTTCAGCCGGAAAGCAGTTAAAGGACAGCGTTAATAAGTAACAGTTTAGTTTGGCCCTGCCCGTCGAAAAAGAATTTTCACCACAGAGGCTTAGCGCGGCGAAGCCGCAACCAAAAGTCAAGGAGAGACGGCCTGAGGGCCGTCTCTCTGCGGTGTCCTGCCAAGCTGAGACGGCCCTCAGGCCGTCTCTCCGCTCCCGAATAATTTGCGCAGGCCGCGAAAATTCT
>DASXQR010000140.1:0-20420 GCA_036507075.1 Acidobacteriota bacterium
TCCGAAACTAGCGCCGTGGCGCTAGTTTCGGAGCGACGAAGCCAGTGTGTCCGGAGTCCGGTAGGGTTTCTATCGTAGTGAAGAATCGCCTTCACCACCGGGACAAGCCCGGTGGCGTCGATTTACAGGTTCTCACGCCCGCGGTACTGACGCGGGTGGAGGGACGGTTTGAAGGCTGCGCTGAGTGGGCGGCGCTACTTTTTGCCGCCTGCGGCTGCACTACCGGCCCGGTGATGGGTCAAGTATTCCGTCTTGACCGGAATGTTGTTGTCCACGATTACCTTCAGCAGCATTTGAAAGTATTTCGGCCGGCTCGATGCCGGACCGAGCTTTTCTCTGATGGCGCGCAACCCTTCGGTCCGTGTGACAAAGTCGACCGCGGCAAGTGATCCGGGACCGCTGTGGGACATCAGCAACATGACTTCGCGGCCCTCCTGAAGCCCGGGAAACAGGGCGATCACCGCATAAGTTACCGAGTCGCGATTGGACGAAGTTGAATAAACGGCCTGCTCTCCCGGTTGCGGGTTCAGGTTGTAGACATTGTCATCGGATCCGCGCCACTCAAAATCTTTCTGGACCGGCAATTTTCGAAGCAGAATATTCATTCGCGGCGTTCCGAGAAAGAGGATGTTTCCATCTTTAATCTGATCCCAACTGGATTCATGCGCCGGCAACGCGATCAACTCCGTGCCTGTTTTTCCGAAAAATGCGGTCAGCCGGTGGAGGGCGACCGCATCCCCCATTTCAGCATAGTCGTAGCGCGGACCGGTAAGCGGGCCGAAGTTCTGCTGCAGGATCTTGAAAGCGGGATCACTCACGAAACCTGTGGGATCATTCAAAGTGGTGCGGCGCACGAAAACACCCAGCCGGTCGCTGGCAAAAAACATCGGACTTCCAAAGATCACCCGATTCTTCGCATCCGGCACGAGGAATCTTTGCCAGAAGGAGAGCACCTCAGGTTCCAGCTTCGCCTTGCTGGAATGAAGCTGCTGCTGCATGTCGTGACTCTGACGGGCGGACCTGATCGCCCAGGCCAGCGTGCAGATCAACAGCACCACCAGAGCGACGACGGCCACCTTCCAGCCTGCCTGGACCACGGCGCTGGAACCGGCCGGTGCGCGCTTTTCGGCAGCTTGTCGCCTCTGAAAGGCGGGAGCGTAGCTGCCTTTCTCAAATTCAATCAGGACGGAATCCGTTTGCCCCTGAGACTGGTAATAGTCCCGCAGTTTGGAGCGAAGTCTGGCAGCCTCGACGCGAACGATCGGATCAATTCGCGGGTCATAGGACTGGCCCTTGTCAAATACCTCGACTCCCAGGAGGTATTCCTTCAACTGCTCTCCCTCGCCAAGCAAAGCCTTCTCCACGGCAAACTTCAGGAATCGACTCAGCCTTTCGGACCTCGAAAACCCGGGACTGGACAGAATCCGTCCCAGCTCCAACCGGACTTCCTCGGCCGATGGTCCCGCGCCTGCCGCTCCGGGAATACCATCAGTCCCTGACGGGTGGCGCGGCGGCCCTGGAGTGAAAAACTGCCCTGCTGACATGCGAGACTCAATGATAGCCCCGCGAGCGGTTTAAAAACCACTCTCCCGCCGACTTAATGCTTTGTGCCCTTTGTGCCTTTGTGGTGAAATTGCGGCCTTCAGTCCGTTGTCCGTGGTCCGTGGTCTGTGGTTTGTGGTCCGCTGTCCCAGCCGAACCGCGCGCGTCAGCAAGCGGACCCTGGATGTGACAATATTCGATACCGATGCAGAAGCGACACTTTGGAGGGTCCGCTTGCTCAGAACGTGTGAAAAAATCGACGCTACCGGGCTTGGAATGTGAGAAGAAATCGAAGAGGACTTGCGGCTTTGCCGCCCCTGACTCACTTTTGGAATGCCAAAGTATAGGGGACGGTGGTCTAGTGAAGAAGCGCGTTCACCACCGGGACAAGCCCGGTGGCGTCCGATTTTTTCACACCTTCTCACGGATGCGGTTCAGGACTATGGACTGACAACGGACCACTGACACCTTGTATGCAGCAACGACAAACAGAACTGATCCGCGACTTCGGGCTGTTGAAAGCCACCGCCCTCAACATGTCCAACATGGTGGGGATCGGTCCGTTCATCACCATGCACCTGATACTTGCCACCATGGGCGGCCCGCAGGCGATGCTGGGCTGGATTGCGGGAATCGTGCTGGCCGTTTCCGACGGCATGATCTGGAGCGAGCTGTCGGCGGCAATGCCGGGTTCGGGCGGAACCTACCTCTATCTGCGTGAAAGCTTCCCCCGCCGCGCCGGTCGCTTCATGGCATTTCTTTTTATCTGGCAGTTTATCCTGAGCGGACCGCTGGAAATCGCCAGCGGCGCGATCGGATTCAGCAGTTATGCCGGATACATTTTCAAGAATCTTACCTGGTGGCAACTAAAAGGGATCGCCGTCGGGATCGCCGGCTTGGCGATCCTGCTGCTCTATCGAAGGATTACCGCGGTGGGCAAGCTGACTGTCGGCCTTTGGATAGCGATGCTTTTTACGGTGCTGTTTATGATCATCAGCGGCATTCTGCACTTTAAAAAGGAACTCATATTCCCATTTCCCGCGCACGCGTTCGATTTCAATGCCAAGTTCCTGTTCGGGCTTGGCGGCGCCATGCAGATTGCCATGTACGATTATCTCGGCTACTACGATGTCTGCTACTTGGGCGATGAAGTGCGCAATCCGGAAAAGAATATTCCCCGCTCCATTCTTATTTCCGTGGTTACCGTGGCGGCCATCTATATGACGATGAACCTGAGCATCATTGGGGTGATTCCCTGGAATCAGGTGTCAGAGAAGGTCGCCGCTGACTTCATCGAGCTGCTCTACGGACCGGCTGCCGCCATCGTGTTTACCGTGTTAATTCTGGTGACCGCCTTTGCGTCGATTTTTGCTTTGACGCTCGGTTACTCGCGCATCCCCTTTGCCGCGGCCAGGGACGGAATGTTCTTTTCCTTTTTCAACCATGTGCACCCCACGCAACGCTTCCCGGACCGCTCCCTGCTGGTGATTGGAATCATCACCATGATCACCAGCCTGTGGGATCTTTCCACCGTGATTACGGCTATCTTTACCTGCCGTATTCTGGTTCAATTTCTGGGGCAGAACGTGGGACTGATGCGATACCGGCGATCGGGAAAACCGCTGCCCTTTCGGATGTGGCTTTACCCGCTTCCCTGCTGGATTGCCTTCGCCGGCTGGGTCTTTATTCTCCTTACTTCCGGCTGGAAATTTATTTTGGGAGGATGTCTGGTGCTCGCCCTGGGAGTGGTCGCTTTTTTTATCTGGGATTCACGCAGGCAGCAAGTTACGGGTTGACGGGTTGACGGGTTGAACTGGCTTGGTGCCTTGGTGGTTCATTCCTTTTATTGAACCACAATAAATTAACCACCAAGGCACCAAGCCAGTTCAACTCGCAACTCGGAACTCGTAACCCGTTAACCCGCAACTTGTAAGTCAAGCATGCTGAAGAAGGGAGTTTGCACACAATGCAGAATAACAGGCTCGGAATCGGCTTCATCGGCAGCGGTTTCATAACTCGTTTTCATATTCGCTCCTGGGTGGCGGTGCGCGATGCGGACATACGCGGAATCTGGAGCCCCAACAAGAAGCACGCGGACGAAGCGGCCATTCTGGCGCGTTCGCTGCGCGTGGGCGACGCCAAATCCTTCAACTCGATTGAGGAGATGGTGGCGTCTCCGGAGATTGACTGCATCTGGATTTGCGGGCCCAACCATTCCCGCATCGACAACATGGAACGCATCGTTAACACAATGCAGTCCGTCAAGGGCCACCTGATTGGAATCGCCTGCGAAAAGCCGCTGGCGCGCAACGTCGCCGAAGCCCGAAAGATGGTCGAGCTGGTGGAGAAGGCGGGGGTGCTTCATGCTTATCTGGAAGACCAGCTCTTTTCTCCCGCAATGGAGCGCGGGCGAGCCATTGTGTGGACGCGGGCCGCGGCGCTTACCGGGCGGCCCTATCTGGCGCGTTGCGCCGAGGAACACAGCGGGCCGCACATGCCCTGGTTCTGGCAGGGAGAACTCCAGGGGGGAGGCGTGCTCACCGACATGATGTGCCACAGCGTGGAAGTGGCGCGTTATTTGCTGACCAAGCCCGGCGCGCCGCGAAACAGCATCCGCCCCACCAAGATCTCAGCCCAGGTTGCGAGTTTGAAGTGGTCTCGACCGGAATACGCCCTGGAGCTGCAGAAGAGCATGGGCAAAGAGGTCGACTACAACCGCCGTCCTTCTGAGGATTTTGCCCGCGCCACTTTTCATTTCGTGGACGAGGATGGAATTCCTCTAATCGCGGAGACCACGACGTCCTGGGGCTATGTCGGCCCGGGGCTGCGGCTGACGGCCGAGCTGCTGGGACCGGAATATTCCATGTCGGTAAATTCCCTGGACAGCGGGTTGAAGGTGTTTTTCAGCCGCAAGGTGGAGGGAGCGGCGGGCGAAGACATGGTGGAAAAGCAGAATGCCGAACAAGGCTTGATGCCCGTGGTGGGAAACGAAGCGGGCGAGTATGGGTACGAAGGCGAGAACCGATACTTCGTCAACTGCTTTTTGGATCGCAAACAGCCGGAAGAAAATTTCCATGACGGCCTGGAAGTAATGGAGCTGCTCATGACCGCCTACATGAGCGCCGAGCAGGAACGGGTGGTTGAATTCAAACCGGAGGGCCTGGAAACCTTCGTCCCCGCCGTGGCGCGGGGCGAGTGGAAACCGTGAGTGGGAGAGCGGGGGAGTGGGGGAGATGCATAGCCATCCGAACCGCGCGCGTAAGCAAGCGGACCCTGGGTTTTGCCACGAAGACACGAAGGATCACTATTTACATTTTGAAGTGACACTTCTCATAACTCGATCCAGGTTGTCGGAGAAGTGGCACTTCTAACTCAAATCATTCTCCTTCGTGTCTTCGTGCCTTCGTGGCAAATTCCCCGCCGAGGGTCCGCTTGCTTACGCGCGCGGTTCGGCTTACGCCTTCGAAGCGGACGTTTTGGCCGTTTCTATGGTCAATTCCCAATCGCTGTCTTAGGCCGGCCGCTCTGATGGTGCACAAAGACGTTGTCGTAAAGCGGTGTCTTGGGGTTTGAAGCAATCAGTGTGGTTCGGAATTGAATCAGCTTTAATCCCAGGGTTTCCGTCATCTCCATCAGATCCTTCCGGCGCTCGTTGTGGATTAGAAAACCGCCGGGCCGCATCATTGACGAAATATTGGTTGCCGCCATTGCCAATTGCATGGGATCAAAATAAGTAAGCACGTTTGTAATGATAACCAGATCGTAGTCCGGCGACGGATCGTACCGCTCTGTAATGATGTTCAGACTTTCGGCCTGAATTTTATCCGCGATCTCTTTCTTGACCGTCACGGATTTGTGCAGCCGATTCAAGTAACTCGGCGGAAGGCCGGTCAACGGCGCAACAGATCCCAGGTTCTTTCCAAGGCTGCGAAAGTAATCTTTGTAGTCATTTGTCAGGGGATGCCGCTCTATATCAGCGATTCCAGAAATCAGTGACAGCACTCGATGGCCGCGGGGAAAATCTGAAATAACCTCTACGACCCGCTGATTAATGTCGATGCAATCGATTTTCCAGTTGTCGTCCCTCCGCATCTTCAAGTCAATCAGCGCATCTGCCACGGCATAAGGCTGATACGTCTGTGGTGGAAAGAGATCGATCAAATCAGTCCTCGGTGCCAGATCCAGTCCGGGGCCGACAACCAGAATGCGCTCCAGCCGGACCTCCGGATGCTGCGCATGAATCACTTCCAGTCCGGCGCGAACGCCGAAGTTTGCCTCAATCTGCGTGTCCAAGCTGTAGCCACGCTCCTGATAGAGCCGGGAGATGGAAACGGGGCCTGATTCCGAGGCTATTTCTCCACCGAATTCCTTCAGATACAGAAACCGCATTGCGCGCGCGAATCGATCATAAAAACTCAGTTTGACTTGCCGTCGCGGCTTGGGCTCCTTCCAAAGAAGCTCGTGAAAAAAGGAAAGCCGCGGGTCCGGGCTGGGCCGGTCGGTGGCATCCACAAATGCGTCCAGACGCGACTGGACCCCCGGCGGCATCTTCGAATACAGCGTCGGCGGATATGTACCTTCCAGAAAATTCTTCTGATCGCCTTGGGACAGCGAGTTGAAATACGCCGCGGCGCTCAATGCAGGCTCAATCCTGGGCAGTGACGTAAATTGATTCGACTGGAGAGCAAAATAGACTGCGTGCTCCCACTCCCCGTCCAGTTCGCGCCGCCGAGACGATGCGTCGATCCCGCGACGATATTCGGCAAAGGTCTCCTCGCTCAGGAATGGAACCGTAAGAAACCTGCGGAATGACTCCGGCAGATCTTTCAACGAAATCGACCGTCTATCGGCCTGTTGGGCTGCAGCAAGGAAGATACTCGCTGCCAATGTAACGAACCAACGACAGATATCAGAAAAGCGGTGTGAAACACCACGCTGTATCATTCTTGGCATGCACCTCGACGTGCCTGCAGCTTATTTTCTCATGGCAGAAGAATGTTTGTGACGCTTTGTGTCCTTTGTGCCTTTGTGGTGAAATGGTTTTTGAACCACAAAGGCACAAAGGACACAAAGGAATGACCCCTCGGAAGGCCGGCGTTGCGCTCTTACTGCTTTGCGCCGCCGCCTCTTCTTCTCCTGGTTTTACACAGCAACCCGATTCCCGTTCCAATCCATCCCTGAGCCGGGCTCAAGCCCTGTTTGACGCCCGCAACTTTGCGGCCGCAGCAGGCGAGGCGCAGCGCGTGTTGGAAGCAGAGCCGGACAACACAAGGGCGTGGAAACTGGCCGGATTGGCGCTCCAACTCTCCCGCCGCCTGGGCGAATCAGAACAGACCTTCTCAACAGCGGTGGCCAAATTCTCCCGTGACGCCGATCTCTGGTTCTGTTTGAGCCGTGTTCAATATCTGAACCACAAACTGAAAGAAGCACGCACTTCCGTGGAAGCCGCTCTTCAACTCCAGCCCGGCCATGCCGATGCGCACACGCAACTGGCAATGATCTTCGAAGCAAGGCAGGAATATGACAGGGCGCTGCAGAGTTATGATCGGGCCATCGAATTGGACCGCGTCCAATCCCGGCCGGTGCTTCTGCCGCTGATGAATTCCGGCCGCCTGTTGATGAATCTTGGACGCCTGCAGGAGAGCCTGGACCGCTTCTCACATGCGCAAGAACTCGATCCTCAGTCAGACCAGCCGCTGATCTGGCGCAGCAAAATCCTTGAAAGGCTCGGCAAAACGCGAGAAGCGCGGGAAGAGTACCGGCGCGCCCTTGCCTTGAAGCCCGATTCCGAAGCGGCCCGCCTGTTGGACCGAATTCCGGAGCGACCCGGCGGAGGCACGACGGTGAGGCCTGCCCTCCCGGCGACCCCGATTCGCTTTCGCGACATCGCATCCGCTGCCGGTTTGAACTTCACGCTGCTGAACTCGGCTTCTTCCAGAAAATACCAGGTCGAACCGATGACGGGAGGAGTTGCCGCGCTCGATTACGACAACGATGGGTGGGTCGACGTTTATTTCGTCAATGGCGCCGAGCTGCCGTCCCTTCAGAAAACTTCAGAGCGCTTCTGGAATCGCCTGTTTCGAAATAATCACGATGGAACCTTCAGCGACGTTACCGCGGCCGCTCGCGTACAGGGGCAGGGCTACGGCATGGGCGTGGCGGCGGCAGACTACGACAACGACGGCCTGCAGGATATTTTCGTTGCGGGTGTGAACAAAAACATTCTCTACCGCAACGGCGGAGACGGCGCGTTCACCGATGTCACAGCCAGGGCCGGAGTGGAAGGCATTGACCCGACCAGAGGAAAAATGTGGTCGGTGGCCGCCGCATGGTTTGACTATGACAACGACGGCAAGCTCGATCTCTTTGTGGTGAATTACTGCGGCTGGAACCCTTCGATCGATCCCTATTGCGGCGATTTGCGACCGGGATATCGGACGTATTGCTTCCCGGACCGCTTCGAAGGCCTGCCCAGCCAGCTCTACCACAACAACGGCGACGGCACCTTTACCGATGTTTCGGCGCAGAGTGGAATTGCGTCGCATATCGGAAAGGGAATGGGCGTGGCTGTCGCCGACTTTGACCAGGACGGACGGATGGATGTATTCGTGGCCAACGACACCCTGCCGAATTTCCTTTTCCACAACAGCGGCAATGGTCGGTTCGAGGAAGTCGGGCTGCGGGCAGGGGTCGCTTTGAATGAAACGGGCACTCCGCTCTCGAGCATGGGCGTGGATTTCCGTGATTATGACGATGACGGGCGTCCGGATCTGATCGTTTCCGCTCTCGAAGGGGAAACGTTTCCGCTGTTTCGAAATTCAGGAAATGGTTTTTTCACGGATGAAACCTACTCCAGCGGTCTTGGCTTGCACACCGTGAAGAAGAGCGGCTGGAGTCTGGGTTTTTACGATTTCAACAACGATGGAAGCAAGGACTTGTTCAGCGTCAACTCACACGTCGATGACAACATCGAGCTTTACAACGAGCAGACGTACCGGCAGAGCAACAGCGTTCATGCCGGCCTTCATAACGGCAAATTCCAGGATGTCTCAGCGGCTTCCGGCGAGTCGCTGCAGACCCAGCGGGCGCATCGCGGCTGCGCCTTTGCCGATTTTGACAACGACGGGAGAGTCGATATCGTTACCACTTCGCTGAATGATCCTGTGGAGCTGCTTCGCAATGAATCCCCGGCGGCAAATCACTGGCTGATGCTTCATCTGGTGGGCAAACAAAGCAACCGCGACGGCATCGGCGCCCGGATCAAAATAATCTCCGAATCCGGTGTCATCCGGTACAACCATGTCACCACCAGCGTCGGCTACGCCTCATCCAGTGATCGCCGCGTGCACTTCGGGCTGGGCAAGGACAAACGCGTGAAGATTTTGGAAATTCGGTGGCCAACCGGGATAGTACAGGTGTTAAAGGATTTAGGAGTGGATAGGTTGGTCGTGATCGGGGAGGGAACAAGGGCCACAAATTAACACGAATTGCACGAAGACTTGGGGCGCGAATTGGTGCGAATTGCAGGAACGTCCCATATTTATGCGCGCTCTCTTCGTGCAATTCGCGTTAATTCGTGGCCAGGGGCCCGTGAATTGAGCCAACTCTAACGAAGATCTCGGACGCCCTAATTGACATGATCTACCAACTCCGGCCGCGGAATTGAAGTATTAACCTCGAACTACCCGATAACAAACAGAAATTCGTGCAATTCGCGTCAATTCGTTGCCTAATTCTTTGGCTCGAGCAGAAGATTTTTTCGCAGAATCGGCCGCTGCCCCGTTTTGTATATTCATGGAAATATTTTTCAAGGACCTTTCCTATTCGGTCGTCGGCGCGTTGATGGAAGTGCACCGGGTTTTGGGTCCCGGATTCCTGGAGAAAATTTATTGTGAGGCTGTCAGTTACGAATTAAGCCAGCGTGGATTACTGTTTGAAAGGGAGGTGGCAGTTGCTGTGCTTTACAAGGGTCAGACAATGGGAGATTACAGATGCGACTTCGTAATCGAAAAATCACTGATACTGGAGATAAAGGCGATTTCGCGCCTGACCAAAGCACATCAGGCCCAAGCTCTTAACTACCTGGCCGGAAGCGGAATTCAATTGGCTATTCTGGCGAATTTCGGAGCATCCTCGCTGGAGTACCAGAGGGTTGTCCGAAAGTCCGCCGAGCTCGGAGCGACGCCGACAACCTCTACACCGGCCTGTCCGGGGTGAAATTACGCGAAGTGCACGAATTTCACGAACCCTTTCAATCAGTTCGTGAAATTCGTGTTAATTCGTGAAAATTCGTGACCTGAAATTCGTGTAATTCGTGGTCAACCTACCAGATGAACTTCACCGCCAACTGAATATTCCGCGGATAGCTCACGTCCGTGTTTCCGGCCTGCCAGGGGAACATGCTTCCGAAATTCCCGTTGTTGATGTCCCTGTTGAAGTAGACGCGATCGTACTGATAGGTGTTGGTGACGTTGAATGCTTCCACTCGGAACTGGATCTTCGTCGTCTCGGTGATATTTGTCATCTTGTTGATGGAGACATCCCAGATCGGAACGGAATGACCTCGGAGCTTCGATTCGCGGAACGAGGAGAGCCTGGGCGCATAACGCGGCAGCCGCAGAAAGTCATAGTTGTCTTTTGTGCAGCCCACCAGAGTCGCGCTGTAAGGCTGCAGCGTGATGCTCCCGTCGTTGTTCATGATGGCGACACAGGCGGCGTTTGGTTTCTTCGGGTCCTGATCCGGATAATTGCGCACACCCCAAACTTGAGGTGCGTGCCAGTCAATCTGGCTGCGATCCAGATATGCCTCTTTTCTCACGGCAATCGCATTGCCACCCGGTCCTTCCCAGGGACGGCCCGCCTGCCACTGCAGTATGATCGTGTTTTCCCATCCGCTGAAAACGCGACTCCAGAGACCGTGCGAAGTATTCAACCATCGCTGGCCGGCGCCGAACGGCAACTGGTAAACACTTCCTACGGTGAAACGATGTGGCCGCTCCCAAACGTACAGTCCTCGTTGCTTAACACCTTTTTGGACATCGTTCCAGCCCCACTCTTCAATCTGTTTCGAGAACGTGTAGGTCGAAACGATGTTGAGGCCATGCTTTGTCCTTTTCTCGAACGTCGCTTGAGCGGAGTCGTACCAGATATTCCCGTCGTTGCGGGCTTGTTCGGTGAGACCGCCAAAATGGGGATACGGCCTGGCTAAATCAAAACGCGACACCGTCCGGGCGCCGAAAAACGTCGTCCCGCGGAACTCCTCCAGGCCAAAGAATGGGTTTGGCAGAAGCTGATCACAAAACCCCGGGCTGCCGCCCTCCATCGGATTGCACTTCTGTCGGAAGGCCAGGCTCGGTTCATTGAAAGCACGCTCTGTCTGAAGCCTCCTGGTCCGATTCCCGACATAAGAAATCTCAAGTTTTGATTCCCACGGCATTTGATACTGAAAACCGAAGGAGAATTGATGAACATACGGCACCACAAAATTATCACCAACAAACTGGAAGCCTCGTCCAAGGAATGTGGCAAGTCCCAGCGAGCTTCCCGGAGGAACCTGCACCCCATTCGGGAAGGGGTCGTTTATCGTAAACTTGTCACGTGGAGTGCGGTTGTCGTCCAGTGAGCCGATGAAATCCGTCGTCAACTGGAAACCATTGAACCGAATGTAATCATTGTTCGGATTGACATAATAAATTCCCCAGCCACCGCGCATTACCAGCTTCTTGTTCACCAGATACGCGAATCCGAGGCGCGGCTGGAAGTTGTTCCAGTCGATGTCGGAGGCCCTTTTTGGAACGCCATTCACGCCGGCGAATCTTAATCCACCCTTCAACTGCGGCAAATCGGGGAACTTTGTGCGATCGATCAACTTATCAACCGGGCTGACCACCGTGGGATCAAACCCGCGATTCAGACGGTTGTAGCGCTCGTCGGGAGATATGTTGACATCCCATCGTATCCCCAGGTTCAGGGTCAGACGTGGATTGACCTTCCAGTCATCCTGGAACCAGGGCGCGTAGTACGGGAACATATTAGTGGGAAACAGGTTGTAATCAATGCCTCCACCGGTGGGTATTCCAAGCAGGAAAGTCGCAATTGAATCGCCACTCAGCGCATCGCCTTGGTTGAATACGCGCTGCGTAAAGGCACGGTTTGCCGTTAACCGGAACGGATTCCCCATGTTGTTCTGGATGTACTGTGTCCAGCGCATGTCGATGCCGCCTTTAAGTGAATGCGCGTTCCATATTTTGGTTAGGTTCGGATGGAACGCCCACGTATTCGTGATATTGCGGCTCCGGTGGCGTCCCAGGGTCATGTAGTTGCTGAACTCGTAGCGGCCAAACCAAGCCCCGTGTGGTATCTGGCTGATGAGACTGGCCGGGAAACCGAGGGTAGTCTTGTCGAACCCTACATTACCACGTCCAAAACCGTCTTCTTCAAAACGGTTCCAGGAAACTCGTCCGTTCAAAATGAATGTCGGGCTCATGGTACCGACATAATCAAATACCTGGGTGTAGTTGATTCGTTGGAAAGGCTGCTGGCCGGTCTGCCCCGGTCCTTCGATAACGCCGTTGTCAGCACGATCCTCGGTTCTGGAATTATGCGCAAAGCGACCAAAGAACCGGTGTCTCTCGTTCAGGTTCTGATCAATCTTCAAAACCCAGTTATAGAAGCTGTCGCCCGCGATGTTTGGAGAAATAAAGAGATTGCTCTGTGAATAAGCCTGGCCGCCGGTTCTGGTGTTGGGCTTCGGCATGAAGCTCAGGATTTTTTGTGAAATCGGATTAAGCCGGTCTTTCGGGATAATGTTCCCAGGAAATGGCGTTCGGATCCAGTTTCCGCTTGAATCCGCGCGGCCGGTGGCAGGATCGTAGATGACGATCGGCCTCCCGGCAGCATCGACCAGTTTGCTGAAATCACCTTGCAGCATTTCGGGCTCGGGAACGGAAATCGTCAGCGGGCTGGGAACGCCTTCACGATAGCCCTCGTAATTGAACATGAAGAAGGTTCTGTCCTTGCCGTTATAAAGCTTCGGCAAATAGACCGGTCCCTCGAACTGCCAGCCGTATTGATCGAGGTAGTGTCCGGCACGGGGAAATAGTTCGGTTCCATCAGAACTTCGGCCTCTGGCCTTATTGCGAAAGTCGTTGGCGTCCCACGGATTCCTGCGGGCAAACTCATAGGCCGTACCGTGGAATTTGTTCGTCCCGCTGCGCAGCGAGACATTGATGATGCCGCCCGTTGTCTTTCCGTACTGGGCATCGTAGGTGTTAGTCATGATCTTGAATTCTTCAACCGAGTCTACTGGTGGGACATATGCGATGTTGTTCCCTCCCGCCTGCCCGTTGTTCGGCGCTCCATCGAGGAGGAATTCATTTCCGCGCGACTGGCTTCCGTTGATGGTCCATTCGGCAATCGCGCCGTTATCGAAGGGACGCTGCCAGATGGCCGCGCCGTTGAAAAGTACGCCCGGCGTCAGGATTCCCAGCATGAAGGGATTGCGCGCGTTCAGCGGAAACTCGCGCACGCGCTGGTTGTCAATCACGCCGCCGCGGTCGGCATTGGCCGATTCAATCAGAGGCGCCGCGCCAGTGACCGTAACGCTCTGCGAAATCTCGCCGATTTCAAGCGTGGCGTCGATGGTTGCGACCTGGCTGATGCCGAGTTCAATTCCCTCACGCACGTATTTCTTGAAACCTGATAACTCAACGCTCAGGGTATAGATGCCGGGCTTGAGAAAGGGAACTTTGTAATTGCCTCCGTCATCCGTGATCGTTTTGGTCGTTTCATTGGTGCCGACATTGGTCACCTGCACTTCAGCCCCTGGAATGGCGGCGCCGGAAGCGTCGAGGACCCGACCGGTGATCGTGGCGCGGAAATCTTGCGCCAGGCTCATGGTGCAAAAAACAGCAGCCACGATAATGAGCGGAATGGAGTAACGGATAACTTTACTCAAAAGGCACCTCCTGCTGCCGCAGCAGCCCCTGGAAAGAGAAGCGGATGTTTTTTCAGCGACAATAACCCGTTGCCGTCCTGGCCGGTGAAACAGGCCACAAACAGTAACAAATGTACTTTTTGGAAAGCTTCCCTGCTTCTGTCAAACGCCCCATTCAATCTGGACAGCTAGAGAAGTAGCCACAAAATTACCGCGCCAAGCCGCGTTTGTAAAGTCACTTTCGCTACGCAACTTGATCCACTTTTTTGGATGAAAGGCGGGGGTTTCGATGGGCCGCTTCGAGCACGAATTTTCACGAATTCACACGAATTTCACGAATCCATGAAATAACTTCGTGAAATTCGTGGAAATTCGTGGAAATTCGTGCTCATTGAATTCTACGGCTCCTCGGATTCGGCTATGATTTTTCGATAAACTTCGCGCGCGGCGTCGTAGGCTTTGCGGGCCTGATCGAGCTCGGCTGCGGAAATTTTGGGCGCTTTCTGTGTCCAGCACTGGTTGACCGCCGCCAGACACCACTCGGCACTGCGGCGCGACGCGCGGATCGGCTTGTCGCCGACCAGCACGAAAACAGGATTGGTGTGCGACGACGGAAAAATTCGCAGCGCAACCCAACTGCTCTTCTTGATGGGAATGTCAAAATGAACATTCTGGATCTTGCCATCCGCCAGAATATTCCGCTTTGCCACGACCTGGCCATTGACAACCACTTCCACAGGAACTTCGCGTCCGGTTCCGCCGCTGATGCGTGCGCGCTCCAGACTCCAGTACGGCTTCTGATCCAGCGGCAGCCTGGCAACTACCGGATCAGGATGGTTCTCCAAGTACGCGGCCACGGAAGCGTCCACTTTTACGGTCTCCGGCCCCGCCAGCTTCAGCTCGCTGCCGCCGGTTCCAACGCCATTTCCGTTAACCCTGAAATCCATTAAATGGCTCTTGCCGTCAGAAACGTAAGTGCGGCCGTCGCGGATAGCATTGACGAAGCCCGCGTATGTGAGGCGTCCGTCTACTTTTGCGTATGACCTTCCCTGTCCCACTTTTTCATCCGTAATACAGGGGAAGTCGGTTTCGCCGCTGATGCGCGCGCGAAAACCGGAGTTGAGCGTGTGGTACCAGATATTCAGCTCGGAAATGATCGGCGTATCTCCCGCCGATATGAAATCAACCGTCTGCGGCGTGGTCACATCGACGATGTACTCGTTGGCGCCGATGCCGTCAAAGCCCGGCATCTCATAATTGGGCAGCCTGGTCGTCTTCACTTCCAGCCCCCAGCCGGAATGGGCAAAACCGGTCACCGCTCCCTGTCCCTTCCCCCACCGCAGGATCGGCCAATCCCAACTGGGCCAGTCTTCGATCCTGCGAGTGCCCGGATAATCCTGCTCCTTTAAGCCAAGCAGCACCAGGTGCCCGGCGTGACTCGAAGGAAAGCCCGAAACCTCCAGATCGTAGTGGATCAACTGGTCGGCGGTGGAAAGCGGATGGTCCTGGCCGCTAAAAAACTGCTTCTGATAGTAGTAGCAGGGGCCCCACGTGAGCACGCATCCCACATTGAGCGCCTCTCCCAGGATCTGCGCCCACATGTCCCGCGGCTGCACACCCTGTGTCGGATTCTCGTAATGAGAACAGCCGGCGGCGTGGATGTGATGATCGCCTGAATACCACCCCTGTTTTGAAGGATCGATCCAGCGCCGCAATGACATCGAGAGTTCGCCCGGCCCGCTCACATTCAGTTCCTTGGCCAGCGTTAGATACTCGGGTCCCCGCGAGGCGGTGACTGTGTAGACGCCCGGCGGCAACAGGACGGTTTCTCCGTCGGCGCGATAGATCTGCGGTTGAAATGGAAGATCGGGGGCGAGTCGCTTTGAAGGATTCGGATAGATTCGACTCAAAGCATCTCGAATGACCAGAGCTGCGGTTGCCGGCTTGTCGTTCTCATCCCGCACATGCAGCCGGACCGGATAAGCGGGCGCCGCCTGAAACAACACATCCAGCTCGCTGCGAAAGCCGAGGTCCTCGGTTCCCTGCCCCACATGAAAACGAAGGACTGCGGAACGCTGGCCGGTATCGCGGCTGAATACCTGAAGAACCGCGTACTCGATGCCCAGACCGGAAAGCTTTTCCCGCATCGGAGCCTTGGTGTAGAGAGAAATCTCAGCCCATCGATCCCGCACATCAGCGGGCGTTACTCTCATCGGCGGTTCGGGACTTCCTCCGCTGGTCCGGCTCGGAAGAGATACGGGTCCGCTATTGGGACTTTCCACCACCAAAGGGCTCGTAATTCCAGCCTGATTGACGACCTTCACCAGAAACAACCGTGTTCCTGCCTGCGCGACATCAGGACGCGCCGCTCCCTGGCTGACTTTGACGCGGCTTTCAGGATTGATTTCCACGACGGCCAGCACATGTTTGTCCAGGACGTCCTGAAGCTTCTGCACAGCCACGCCTTCCTCGGCTGCAGCGATCGCTTCATTGATGTCTCTCTGCTCGGAAGCGGTGAACGGCTGCCCCAGGTAATCGAGCGTCGTTTGAACGCGCCGCACGTGCTGGGCCAAAGGCTGCAACGGCACTTTCAGGACGGTTGGATGGTGATGTTCGGATTGCGCCTGGCGGGCAAGAGCCGGCCCTGACAGAATCCCAAACAAAGATAATGCCGTGGTAAAACGGCACAATTGCGGTGGGAAAGGCTTCATAAAGTACCTCCTTTACGGCCGGGGAATGGGTTCATTGTAAACGATAATGAGTTTTATTAGAGTAACTCAAGATCTTGGTGTCTTTGTACTACTAACCATGAGAATTTTCGCAGCCTGCGCAAATTATTCGGGAGCGGAGAGACGGCCTGAGGGCCGTCTCAGCTTGGCAGGACACCGCAGAGAGACGGCCCTCAGGCCGTCTCTCCTTGACTTTTGATTGCGGCTTCGCCGCGCTAAGCCTTTGTGGTTAATTTTTTTTGACCACCAAGGCACCAAGGCACAAAGGGGAACGCTGAAGATGAAGGTCATGCGCAAGACTCTGGCCGGCGCGCTGCTGAGCGCAACAATCGCTTTTAGCGTCGCCGCCGCCCTGAAGGAGAATCGCGTGCCCCGGACCCGCCGGATTTCTCTGCAGGAGCTTGAGGACAAGATCCGCGGCGGCTGGGCCGGGCAGATGATTGGTGTCTCTTTCGGCGCGCCGACGGAATTCAAATCCAACGGCAGGATTATCGAGGGACCGCTGCCGCCGTGGACTCGTGAAAGCGTGAAGAACTCCATCCATCAGGATGATCTCTATGTGGACATGACACTGTCTGAAACCATGGACCGAATCGGGCTTGACGCTACCACCGAGCAGTACGGCCAGGCCTTTAAGGATTCCAAATACTCGCTCTGGCATGCCAACGCGGGAGCGCGGCGATTGCTCAATCGCGGCGTCAAGGCGCCTGATTCGGGCCATCCCCGGTACAACATCCACGCCGACGACATCGATTTTCAGATCGAATCCGATTTTATCGGCTTGATGACTCCCGGTCTGCCGCAGGAATCCAACCGATACTGCGACCGCGTGGGGCGCGTGATGAATTTCGGCGACGGCCTATACGGCGGGATGTTCGTATGCGGAATGTACTCGGCGGCTTTCTTTGAAAAAGATTTGAGAAAAGTCGTCGAGCAGGGTCTGGCCTGCATGCCTTCGCAAAGCGGCTATGCGCGTGTAATCCGCGATGTGCTGGACTGGCGGGCAAAGTATCCGGACGATTGGAAGAAAACATGGCAGGCCGTGGAGGAGAAATGGGACCGCGATGATCCGTGCACCGACGGGGCGCTGCGTCCTTTCAATATCGACGCCAAATTGAACGGCGCATACATCGCCATCGGGTTGCTCTATGGTCAAGGCGATTTCACCAAAACCCTGGAGGTGACGACGCGATGCGGGCAGGATTCCGATTGCAACCCTTCCAATGCCGCGGGCGTGCTGGGAGTAATACTCGGATATTCTCAGATACCCGAGCAGTGGAAGTCCGGCATCCTGGACATAGCGGACGTTAAATTCGACTACACCAGTTCCTCTTTTAACGAAATCACTAAATCGACCCTGTCAAGAGCGCTGCAAGTGATTCGAAAAGCGGGAGGAAGTGTCGCCGCCGGAGGGGTACAGATTCCCTACCAGGCGCCCAAGGCCCCCAGGCTTGAGCAGTGGAGCATGGGCAAACCCGACAAACTAGTCAGCGCAAGAGAAGAAGGATGGAAGTGGGACGAAAACTGGCGTGAGGAAACAGGAGGCCGCGACAAGCAGACCTTTGTAGGTTTCTCCGCGAGCGGGCCCGGATCGGAGACAACGTTGAGTTTTTCCGGTACCGGTGTGGCCGTGGTCGGTCGAATGACCCAGCAGGGAGGAAGGGCCGACGTGGTTCTGGACGGATCCAGAGCGGGTCAGATCGATGCCTACATCGTGGAACGCACCAATGACAATGACCTGTGGCACACGTTCGGTTTGAAGCCCGGCAATCACACGCTGCTCATCGTGACACTGGACGAGGCGGATTTACGGTCCAAGGGGAAGAAGATCACAATCGAGCGAGCAATCGTGTACCGGTGAGCTGATTAAGACGACATTGGTGCAGCTCCAAAGGCTTCACCGCAGAGCCGCTGAGTACGCAGACGCTCCGCAGAGGCTTCTGCGAAACTCGGCGATCTCTGCGGCTCTGCGGTGAAAAAATCGTTTCGATAAGCACCTACCCATGAAAGACGCTTCGCCAAAAGTGAAAAGAGGACTGATCGTTCCCGCCGCAACAGCGCTGGACGACAAAGGAGAGATCATCGTCGCTGAGCAGCGGCGCCTGCTGCGGCACTGTATTGATGGCGGAGCGGCGGCGATTTTCAGTCCAGGCACGACAGGAGAATTCCTGCGGCTGCGTAACGGGCAGCGAAATCAGTTGATGGAGATCGCCGTGGAAGAGGTTTCGCGCTATTGCAGGCAGGACGCAAAACCCGAGGCCTGGCCGGTGATAAACGGATCCACAGTGAGCCAGACGCTGGAAAACCTGAGGCTGGCCATTCGATTGAAGGTAGACAGCGCGGTAGTTGCGCCGCTTGCGGTCGCTGACCTGGAGCGAGAAGATATTCCGAAGTTCCTTGGAGAAATCATTTCTATCGTGAAGGAACATTCCCCAAGGATGCCGGTTTGCCTTTATGAAAATCCGGAAATCGCGAAGCATGAAAATCTGACGCTGCTGCCGCCGGACCTGCTGCGCAGGTTATGCGAGGCTCCTGAAGTCGGCGGGATAAAAGTTTCCGCTGGAGCTGATGTCGTCCAATCCATGCTTGCAAATCTGCGCCTGCTGCATCGCGACAATCTGTTGGAGATTTATCTCGGATATGCGACGCTGATCTTTTCCATGGATGTGCCGAATTCACCGATCGCCGGAATTGTCGCCGGCGCCGGAAATCTGTTTCCCAGACAATGGGCTTTGGCCTGGAATGCGGCAGCCATGGGAGATCGCCGCCGGGCTGCGATTTACCGGCAGCCTCTGGAAAAGCTGGAGACGGCCATCGGCCCCAAGTACGTTTCAGCAATCAAGTGGGGCCTGGTGGAAATGGGCCTGCTGAGCCGGCCAGACACGGCAAGCGGAACCCGTACGTTATCAGATGGAGATGCGCAAGAATTTTTGACAAAGTTTAGAGAGATAAGACGGGATCTGGAATCCCTTGAATGAGTTTCACCACAAAGGCACAAAGCTCATAAAGTCTTTGTGACCTTCGTGTCTTTGTGGTGAAAATGAAAGTATGAATAAAAAACGCCGTGAATTGCTGAAAAGCCTGACCGCTGCCCCGTTCATCTCCGCCGCCGCACCGCAAACACTTCAGTCCGAATTCATATTCGAAACGGCGCCTTTCCCTTCATGCCACGCGTCTACAATCGTTGAAGCCGCCGCCGGCCTTTTCCTGTCGGCATGGTTTGCAGGAATACGAGAAGGCGCAAACGACGTCGCCATCTGGATGTCCCGTCTCGAATCGAGCGCCTGGTCGGCCCCGGAAAAAATCGCAGGGGAACCGGAAGTGCCGTGCTGGAATCCGGTGCTTTATCGCGAGCGCAACGGTGAAATTCTGCTGTTTTATAAGGCGGGGCGCAGCCCGGAAACGTGGTCCGGATTTATCCGGCGTTCCAAAGACGGCGGCCGCTCCTGGTCCACTTCGCAGATCCTCCCCGCCGGCGTCCTCGGACCGATAAAAAACAAACCAATCCCGGGAAAGAAAGGCGAAATCCTGGCCGGCTCGTCGGTTGAAAGCTATAAAGCCTGGACCTGCTGGCTGGAAGTCAGCGCCGACTCGGGCAGGACCTGGACCAAGCACGGACCGATCTTTGTCCCCGACGTCCCGCAGGGGATCATTCAACCTTCACTCTGGTGGACCCGAAAAGGTACGCTGCGCATGCTGACCCGGTCCACACAACGCATCGGTTTCATCTGCATGGCGGAGTCGCGCGATGGCGGCCGCACCTGGGGCGCCGCGGCTCCAACCACGCTCCCCAATCCAAACTCAGGAATTGATGCCGTAAAGCTCAAAGACGGCCGCGTCGTCGTGATCTACAACCACACCACCCGGGGACGCTCGCCCCTGAATGTGGCCGTGTCGCGCGACGACGGAGCGACCTGGGAACAGCGTCTCGCGCTGGAGGATCAGCCGGGAGAGTACTCATATCCGGCCGTAATTCAGGCCGGCAATGGAGACGTGCACGTGACCTACACATGGAACCGCCAGCGGATCAAGCACACTCGCTTCCGGCCCGAATCGATCTGATTTCTTTGTGCCCTTTGTAGTACTAGTTCGAAAAATCTTGTTTTTTTGAGCAGTTTTTTTCAGGCTGCAATTTTGTTATCACGAATGGCGATGGCGTTTGCCATGATTTCAATTCCTGTTCTGGTGGGGCGATAGTAGTTGGTTCCGGAAAC
>DASXQR010000141.1:0-5158 GCA_036507075.1 Acidobacteriota bacterium
CCGGTCAGTCCGCTCACCGGACTGGTGGCCTGCAGCCAGAGGCGCACCGGTTGGGTGCTGTTTATCAGCTCGGGCGTTGCGCCAAAGATATCCCGATCACTCAGCAGAAATGCTCTTTGCCGTCGAGCCGAGATAGTCACCTTGGCCGGATTGGTCAAGCCCGGAGAGCTGAAGACGCTGCCGTCGGATCGGTAAGCGGTAAGGGTGACTTCCGCGTCCGTATCGTTCGGGTTGGCGATTGCAAAACCGGTAAACTGGCCCTGCGCAAACGTGGCGCGGGGAAAATTGAGAACAGTATCGCCATAGACGGAAATCAGAGAACATGAGGCAAGGTGCAGGAACACGGCAAGCAAAAGCGGAAAACGACTTGTCATTGCTCCTTCCAACTGAACTGACCCGTGGAAATTCTAGAAATGCTGATGCGCGCAAGTATATAACACAGGCTCCGCGAGGTACAAATAGCATGGCTGGACCGCGATTAAAATGAAGCTATGAGAGTCAAAGTAGGAGCTCCGGAGAAGTCTCACGCGACGCCACCGGGCTTTGCCTCGGTGGTGAGTACGATTCTTCACTACAGCCCGTACCGCGCTAAACCTCACTGCCCCCACCGGCCCTGCGCCGGTGGAGCAAGGGCTTTTTCACTACAGGCCGCGCCGCGCAAAACCTCACGGCCCCCACCCGCCCCGCGCCGGTGGAGCAAGGGATTCTCCACTACAGGCCGCGCCGCGCTAAACCTCACTGCCCCCACCGGCCCCCCGCGCCGGTGGAGCAAGGGATTTTTCACTACAGGCCGTGCCGCGCTTGGAGCAAGGGATTCTTCACTACAGGCCGTGTCGCGCTAAACCTCACTGCCCCCACCGGCCCTGCGCCGGTGGAGCAAGGGATTCTTCACTACAGGCCGCGCCGCGCTAACCTCACTGCCCCCGGCCCTGCGCCGGTGGAGCAAGGGATTCTTCACGGCAGAAGCCGATCGGCTGAAACCCTTGGCATTATGAAGCTCTCTTTATGAACCGGTCTAAATCGATCGACTTCCGATCTACCAGGTCCCCATGAACATAGCGATGGAGAACACTACCAATCAGTGTCTGATATGGAATCCCAAGCCGCTCCGCTTCGATTCGAAGATCCGCGAGCACGGATCCGTCCAACCGGACACTGATTGGGGTCTTGCCGGCATCCCGATCTGTCTTCACTTTTCCCGGACGTTTCCTGAGTTTTCCAAGGTCATATTCCTTTTTCATAGTCCCTCACCTCTCGTGTGGTCCGGATCGAAGAACTCAACCGACTTCGAGTCAACCCAAACGGTTTGGGCCTCTTCGAACCATGTTTTTTGAAGTTGGACCGGTTCTTCTCATCGTCCCACTCGAATTGCACGGTTTAACGTATTCTATAGTATATACAATGTCAACTACAACATCTCGCGGGACACGAGGGGTCGAAGAGCGGCGTCGTGACGGCGATCCTGTAAACGATTCTGGCACCCTTCCAGGGTGCGGTGATTTGGAAGAAGCTCACCGGGGGCGGCGCGCAAAAAACGCGCTTGCCCCCGGCTATTCTATTTGACGCTTTCAGCGTCCAGACTGAAAACTCAATCCTTAATCTGCTTCCCGCTCGCGTGCAGCGAGTAAACGTCTTCGGGAAGAACGTAACCATCGGTGATCGGCCGGAATTGGCGATCGCTGGCCTTGAGCAGGTCGTCGGGGGGGTTCGCACGCAACGCAGCCAGCGTGGCCGCCCCCATCTTCTCCCCCGGCTTGACGCCTTGTTGCTCCGCTTCGCGCAACGTCTGGTCGCATCCGGTAAAACCGGCTTCGCTGCTTGAGGGGGAAACGCTGCCGGTGAAACCGCTGTCGCCCACGCCGCGCTGGAACAGGCCGCTGGCTAATCGCGAGGCCAGCAGCCGGGCGACGCTGGGAAGATCCGGCGGACTGGCCGAAGATCGTGACCCGCCCAGACTTGCATTATGTACGCAAATTGCGTAATAATTTACGCAGTATGCGTAATGTGGCGGCGTTGGATGCTTTGTTTCCGGGTGTGCGGCAGGGGGTGCTGGCAGCCACTCTCACGCGCCCTGACAAATGGTGGTACCTGTCCGAACTTGCTGACTTTCTTCACACCAGGCCGTCCAGTCTCCAGAGGGAACTTAGTGCTCTGGTGCAAAGCGGCATATTGGAGCGGCGCCGGGATGGACGAAGAACTTACTTCAAGGCGGAGACCCGGTCGCCGATTTTCCGGGATTTGCGCAGCATATTCGGAAAAACTGCCGGCTTGATTCCAACCTTGCGGATTGCGCTCCGGCATTTTGATGGGAAGGTGACCTGCGCCTTTGTGTATGGCTCAGTGGCAGAGCGTGAAGAACGTGCCACGAGCGATGTGGACCTGATGGTAATTGGAAACGTGAGACTGGCAGAACTCGCTCCGTTTCTACGAAAGGCAGAGAAGCGCCTGGGCCGGGAGATCAATGTTACAAACTATTCAGTTGATGAATTCCGGAAGAAAGTCGCACGAGGCGATCATTTCTTGACGGCCGTACTCAAGGGGAACCTTCAGTTCGTGAAAGGTGAACAGCATGACCTGAAAGCAATTGCTCGCCAATAACGAGGTTAAGCGGCATAAGACTTCAAAAAAAGAACTGGACAGCATCCGGGCAGTCATCGTCCGCGACTTGGCGGACGCATCCGAAACGGAAGCTCAGGAGATCGTAAAGAAAGCCAAAGAATTTGTTGACATGGTCGAGCAATGGATAGCGAAGACCCATGTGACATTGAAAGCTTGATCCCGACTTTTCATTTTGAGAAATTTTCTGGCACGCAGGCTCCTGGCGTAGGCGAAAACAAAGGGTGTGCTTCTGGCGGAAGTGCCGGATAAATAGAAGGGGTCGAAGAGCGGCGTGGTGACGGCGATCCTGCAAACTATTCTTGCACCCTTCCAGGGTGCGTTGATTTGAAAGAAGCTCACCGGGGGCGGCGCGCAAAAAACGCGCTTGCCCCCGGCTAATCTATTTGACGCTTTCAGCGTCCAGACCGAAAACTCAATCCTTTGGGCGCCGTTTCAACTGAGGACGTGCTTTTATTGGTTGTGGCCTTAGGTCCACAAAGCGGATTATTCACAAACTGCAGGAACTAGCCGCCGATTTACGCGGACAACGCTGATGGTATCGGAGTCGAGGGATGGGCGTCGATCCGCGGAGAAGCTGGCAGCCGAAAAGATGAATGGATCTCCCATCCTCGGTTGAACAGACCAGGTATGATCCAGGAGCGCCATCTGATGGAATTTACCGCTGAGTGGCTCGATCGGTTTCTTCCGTTAGCTGATGACAACCTCGACAGGAAGCTCGTCCAGTTTTGATTTTTTTGAAACGAAGTTCAGTTTCTCGAAGCCGATGACTTTCTTGGTACGCGGATCCTTTTTCAGAATGACCTCTTCCCCGGTCTCCTCGCACACAACCTTTCTCGGCTTCTCGAACCACACGTCGAGCCCGTTGCCTTCTTTGTCAAGAAACACTCTGATCTTTTTCATTACGGCCTCTGTCGACTCTCTCGCCTTCCTTGATTCTATCAGTTGAATACGCCGTGATGACAAATCCGTCACCGTTACGGTGCTTGACGACGACCGTGAGCCACAGCCTGCCGCGGCGTCGATAGTAAAGGAAAGCCGGCGGTAAGCCTATTGCTTGTTTAGCAGGTGACGGTCGAACCAGCGGACCATCTCTGCCATAAAATCGGGAGGATTCTTCGCGCCTGGAAATTCCGCGCCGTGACCTCCGCCGGGAATGCGCAGCAACTTTACGGTAGCGCCCGCTTTTTGCGCCGCCTGTTCCATCAACTCCGACTGCTCGAAGGGGACGGTCGTGTCGGCATCGCCGTGTATCAGCAAAATCGGTGCATCATCCGAAGAGATATAGTTAATAGGCGACGCCTCCCGGTAGATCCTGGATTCTTCGGAATTGGCCGATACGCCCGGAATTCTCAATATCCCCATGAAGGAAGTGACTGTTGGCAGTCCGGATTCTGTTTTGATGCGCGTCAGGTCTGAGGGAGCCGCGCGCGCGACCACACATTGTACTTTTGCGCTTTGGCGGTTTACCGGATCCGGATCTTCGGCGTTTCCTTTGCCGTCCAAAGTTGCCAACATATTCACCAGATGTCCTCCTGAGGATCCGCCTGTGGCGCCGATCCGGTCCGGTTTGATGTCGTATTTGCCGGCATTGTGACGGACGAATCGGACTGCACGCTGCGCGTCTTCCACAGCGGCCGGGTAGTGAAAACGGGGCGCCGCGCGGTGGTTGATGGAAAAGACGGTATAGCCGGCTTCGTTCAACTTCTTGGCGTAAGCTTCCACTTGTGCGCTCGCCTTCAACGGCCCGGCACTATAAGACAGCGGAGCATGCCAGCCGCTGCCTGAAATGAAGATGATCGCATGGCCATTTGATTTCTCCGGGTAATGAACATCCATTAGCAGCGCCAGACCCGAATACATTCCAAAGATGACGTTTCGATCGACACGCGCCTGCCCGAGCAAGGGTTGGAGGCAAATCAAAAACAAAACCAGCAGTCGAAAAATATTTCGCATCACTATCTCCATATTAGAAGTTTGTGTCAGACGATCGATCACTTCAACGGAAGTATAGCCCGGACGCAGCCAGCAACGCGCTTCTCGCCGATTCCATACCCGCAGTCTGTATGCGATTAATTACGAAGGCTCGCTGGTGAAAGTTCAAGACACGACGAACTTCATTTCAGAGCGTGGGTACCGTGCGGCAATGGCGCCGGTCCTTATGGGCGACGCAATGTCTCGGACGGGTCGATCAAGCAGGCGCGGCGCGCCGGAGCAACACGAGTGAGAGCGCCACCTGTCCGGCCACCAGCAAACGCCCCGCCGCCCCGAATCGCCGCGAGCCGGCCAACCGCGCCTCGCCGTCTTTCATCGCGGCTTGCGGATCGGTCCGCAACGCACGCACCGCCGGCCACAGTCCGGTGACCAGCCCCGCGGCCAGCGCGACACCGGCGGCGAATGCCGCCAGCCTCCAATCGTACTTAACATCGAGCAGGATCGGGTTCCTTCCAATCGCGAAGAATCCCGTCAGCCCCTGGATCGCCACGTACGCGACCAACAGACCCGCCGCCGCTCCGAGCAGGAAAACCAGCAGTGTCTCGGT
>DASXQR010000142.1:0-4736 GCA_036507075.1 Acidobacteriota bacterium
ATGGGGCTCGTTCGCGTCAGGCTGCTCGGCGCTACGGAGCGCCTACGTTATGTGGTGATCAGTCCGCTGAGACTGGCACGAATAGGAGTTGGTCGTGGTCTGAGTTGACGACCACGCGAACCGGCAGCCGCCAGCTCGAGAAACGATGATCGATCGAGCGCCCACTCACCGACGCGAGCGCTCTTGTTTGATCTGAACACGTGGCAGCCGCCTCGCGCGCGCTCTCTTGGCGGGAGGCCCCGCGTCGGCGGCGATAATGGAGGTGTGCATATCGATCTCAGAAACCGCGGGGACTTGACAGCCAGAGCCCTCATAGGAGTGATCGCCGTACGTTAGGAGGTCTGACACAATTCTGCGATAATCGGGTCCAGACCGCTCATAAGCTATTGATTCTAAAGCGGAGAGATGTCGGAGTGGTCGATCGAGCACGCTTGGAAAGCGATGCGTTGGAGCGATGTAGAGACGTACCGAAGCACGTTTTCCGCAGCCCTTTCAACGACTTCGCTCCGGGAAGATGTCCGGCGGTGTTTCCCCGTAAGTGACGGTGTTTGTCGAGGGTAGATACGCGTTAGGGCACAATCTGGGGCACAACTTGGATGATCCCTGTCACGTGCGAAGGTTGCCGCGCCGGAGCGGCGCGGCCGCGAATCCGGACTCCTCACGCATAGTCGGCTACGCTAAAGAGTGAGCGTGTCACGATCTTCAGCGCTGGGGCAGACCGATTCGGCGCACGAGATCCGTGAACCGCGGGTCGGAGCGTAGCGGCTCCAACAACGGGTCCACATTCAGCCAAGTCAATCGCTGTCTGCGCTCCTCGCGGGCCCTTTCCAGCCAGGCAAAGGCCTGCTCTTTGTCATCGAGGCCCGCATAGGCCCAAACGAGCGCGAACGTCGGTGCGCTTCCAGGTTGCGGACCATCGTTGCGCTTCAGTTGCTCCACGAGCGCAAGCGCCTTTTCGCGATTACCTGAGCGCGCATGCGCGTACGCCAGCGCGCCCACTACCCCCGGGTCTCGAGCGTTGAGTGCCAGTGCCTTCTCGAGTTCGGCGATGGCTTGCTGGTACTTGCCGTTGGACACGTACGTTCTGGCGAGCACGATCCTCGCATCGTAGTAACTCGGATCAAGGTCGAGTGCCTTCTGCAGCGATGCCATTCCCTCTTCGTGGCGTCCCGCGAGTAAGTAGGCTGCGCCCGCCCATGTGTTGATGAACGGCGCCGCAGGATCGAGTTGCTGCGCGCGTCTCGCTTCCGCCGCCGCTTCTTCGAACCGCTGCATGCCATAGAGATGCATGGCATATGAAATGTGCGCCACCGCGTAGTTGGTGTTCAGTTCAATGGCGCGCCGATATTCCTGCTCTGCCCCCGCATAGTCCCACTCCCCCTCTTTCACCGTGCCGAGGGCATTGTGGGCATCGGCGAGCATGTCATCGAGCTTGAGTGCCTTTTCGGCCCACTCGCGGGCCTTGAGATGGGCTTCGTGATAGCCCGATCTCTCGTTCGTCAGAGTGCCCGCGCCGCCTGTCCAGATGTACAGCTCGGCGAGGCTTGCGTAGGCGGGCGCGTACCCAGCGTCCTTGTGGATTGCCGTCTCGAAGTACTCCCTTGCCTTCGCCGCATCTGTCGGTGTCCGTGCCTTGTAGAAATAGGCGCGGCCGAGCAAGTAGGCTTCGTACGCTTCCGGGTCGACCTGTCGCGAGACGGTGAGGCGCCCGTGCTCCTGCGGCGTTACCTTGATCTGAATCCGGTTGGCGACGTCCCGCGCCACCTCTCCCTGCACCGCAAGCACGTCCTGCCGATCGAACTCGTAGCTCTCGGCCCAGAGATGGCGCTCCGGCACCGCCTGGACAAAGTTGGCCGTGATTCGGACGCGATTGCCGGAGTGGAGCACGGTGCCTTCCACGAGTGCGTCCACGTCCAATTCGTGTGCGATCTGCGGGAGCGATTTCGTCGCGTCGCGGTAGCCCAGCACGGACTGGTGCGAGATGACGTGCAACGCGCTCATCTGACCGAGTCGGGTAATCAGCGCTTCCGTCATCCCATCCGTAAAGTAGTCCTGGCTGGGATCGCCGGATAGGTTCTTGAGCGGCAGCACCGCGATGGAAGTGATTGGACCCGGGACGGAGGGGGCCAGCAGCCGCACACGGGCTCCGAGTACGTTCAATCCGAGCGCGGTCAGGACGAGAACGACTGCCGCAGCCGCCCACCAGATGGGAGTGCGCCGCTCGGTCGGGGCCGCCGGAGCGGCCGTCGTCGCCACTGCGGCGTGTCCGTTGTTCAACCAGCGATCAATCTCCGACTTGTAAGCGAAGACGCTGGCCCTCTTCTTGTGTGGCTGCCGGTGGACCGGCAGCCCCTCCTCCTCCCAGCGCCGGACGGTACTCTCGTCGCGTTTCAGATAGGCCGCAATCTCCTTCCAGGAATCCAGGCGTTCGGTCGACGGAGGCTCTCGGGGCTCTTGCGATGCCGATGGGTCAACCGGGGCCATGAGACACCTTATTTAAGGGGAGGAAAGCGGATTTTAGCCCAGGTCGGCCGGGTTGAAGAAACCGTCGGCCGATGAGCGCATTTGAGCGCTTGTGCCCGGACTTGCCTGTTGCCGGGACGCGACGTCGCCCCTAACGTTCGTGGACGAGAGGCCGGGGCTTGGCGCCGGGCCATCCCAAGGGCAAAGGCGATGAGCAGCTTGCCTGCACGTCGACGGATCTGGCAGTGCCCACGGTCTTCGTCGTTATCGGGGGCGGTGCGAGCGTACTGTTCGGACGGGAGCGGCTCGGTCACTAGCTTGGTCATTCACCCGGGAAGCCCGACATCGTCTATGCAGGAACGTCCGGAGGCGGTGTATTCAAGAGCAACAATCCATCAGCGAGCGCGAAAGGACGGCTAATCACATGAAAACGACATGTTATCACCACGCGCGGTCCGTAACGCCCTTTCTGCTGTTAACGTTAGCCATCGGCCTAGGTCTATCATCGGCCTTCGCTCAGCAGGGATGGAGCCGGGATGCGGGCGAAGCACCGCAATTTGAGTTTGCCGTGATAGGAGACACAGGATACTCGCCCGAAGGTGTCACACGATTTGGCGAGACAATTCAAGAAATGAATCAAGAAAAGTTAGCCTTTGTCGTACACGTGGGTGATTTTAAAGGCGGGCAGGAATGTAGCGATGCAAAATTCCTCGATATCCTAATTCAATTTCAAACTTCTGTCCATCCCTGGATCTATACGCCAGGTGATAACGAGTGGACGGACTGTAGCACTATCACTCCAAAACGCGATCCACTCGACGCGTTGGCACAACTTCGTTCACTGTTTTTCCCAGTCGGCAGCAGTCTAGGCCAGAGAACGCTCTCATTAGAGCGCCAACAGGATGATCCTACGACTTCTTTAAATGAAGCCGTCTACATTGAAAATCAGCGATGGGTGTATGGACAGCTTATGTTTGTGACGATGCACATTGTCGGCAGTGACGATAACTGTCGTATGATTCATGCGGACGGTACCACAGAAGGAACGTTACCCGCTACGGGAGCTACTCCGGGATTCGGTGATGTGAGCATGTGTTCATCAGAAAAAAGGGAGCGTGAAGCGGCCAATCTAAAATGGCTCGATGAAAGTTTTGCACAAGCGAAGGCAATGGGAGCGCAAGGCCTTGTTATCTTGAGTCAGGCCAATCCTGGCATTAGTGCTTTCAAGGCAGCGGGGTTGCGCGTTCTTACTAATGCTGATGCCGGACGCAAAACATTCGCGAACTACTTAAACAAATTCCAAGCAGTGGCGGCAGATGCTGACTGGGGCGGCAAACCTATATTGTTGGTTCACGGAGATAGTCATTATTTCCGTATGGACAAACCAATGCAAAGGGCGGTTCGTGACGGTTCATTTTCTTTTACACCGAGCGCAACAACGACAACTGTTGATAACTTCGTCCGCTTGGAAGTGTTTGGTAACCCTGATACGCGGTGGATACGAGTGAGAGTGGATTTCCGTGACCCTAACCTATTTGTGATTCAACAGGGCAGACCGGAGTTTGGTCCAGCAAATAATCGGAGGTTACGCTAAAGATGGTGCAGCTGATGATCCGGAATCATAGGAGATTAGAGTTCAGGAACCTCGCGGGTGTGGATGTTTCTTGCTTTGGAACCCTCGCTGCGTGGAAGTGTGTAGAGAACTTACCGAGCCCCATGTTTACAACCGGAGTCGGCATAGCTCCTGGCCCACCTCGGGCACAATCGAAGGCGCCCCGGACAATCTTTGATGCCCTCCCCGGGTGGAGCACGGCCGCGGGCTTTGACTCCCCGAGCCGAACAAGGGCCAGCATTGGCGGGAGATCCCGGATCCTGGCTGAAACCTGGGGAACGTCCGCGATATCACCGGCTTCAGCTCGGCTTCTCCGGCCGGCGCGGAAGCGGTGTTAGATCTCGGAACCCACTCGCGGCGGGCGGAGCTGGACAAAGAACCCGGAAGCACACCAGGCCGTGTCTCGCAATTCGTCGCTTCAATCTCGTCGACCGTTGCCCGGGCCAGCAGGACCTATTGCCCCCGGAGAATTGTGGGCGGCGATACAAGCCAGGGACTGGCTCGGTAAGGCCTGGGGGCCGACGTTCACGATGGACACGTAAATGGCCTCAGCCGCCATCCGATCGTACCGCGTTCGGCTGGAGTGATACGGCCGCGAGCCAGATCGACGTGCCGGCGCTGGTAATTACGGCGAGTGAGGCACTGTGACGCGTAGCCCAGG